>DIXU01000014.1 GCA_002436105.1 Candidatus Aminicenantes bacterium UBA6072
TCGCCTGGAACGCCAACGGCTACTCCGGCACCGTGCGTCTGATCCTGTTCCAGAAGGCGGCCAAGATCGGGCAGATCGTGGGCAGTGTGCCGGCCGACCAGGGCAGCTACGCCTGGACGGTGGGTGTGCACCAGGCGGGGGTGGCTCCGGCGGGCATCCTGTATTCCATCCGTGTACTGGCCGGCGACGGCTCGCAGGACGACTACAGCGACGGCCCGCTGACCCTGATCGAGAACGAGGCCCTGATCATTGACCATAATCATACGGTTCTAAACTCCATCCCCTCCGAGTGGCTGGAACAAGCGAAGCAGCACAGGCTGCTGGTGCTGGGCGCTGCGGGCAACGATGCCATGACCTTGGGCCTGAGGCTGCTGGGCCAGCGTGACTCCAGGCTGTCCCCGGCAACATCGGCCAACGAGCTGGGACTTGTGCTTACCGAAGGCAGCTGGCTGCCGCAGGGAGCCGCGCTCGACCCGCAGGAGTGGCGCTGGAGCCTGGAGCGGACCATATTGGAGAGCCAGGCGACGGTGGCAGTTGTGCGACCCGACGAGCAGGCGCTCTTGACAGGCAGGCTCGATGCCTCCGGCTACCTGAACGCGATCGCTGAACTGTCAAGTCGCCTGCCCGGCATAAAACTGGTCTGCGCCACCGCTGGCATGGACGAGACGAACGACATCCTGGCCAAGTTCAACCGCCAGGTGCGGGAGTCGGTGCTGTTGAACAGGGGGATCCTGCTTGACATTGCCGACATCGAGAGCTGGTCGGGAGGCGAGCAGCAGCTGGTGAAGGATTTGCCGGTCCGCCACCCGGCCAACCGCATGAGCCAGGGCACGCAGAGTCAAGGAAACCTGGCCGACCAGGGATCCGCAGCCTGGTGGCTGCTGGCCCGTCTGGCCGGCTGGGAAGGGAGTGATTATCCTGATAATGATTAATCTGAATTATGCCGGAGACCGATCATAACACATAAATCGAATGTCCGTCTTTCATTTGCCGCTGGAATATGCACGCAGCTGGAATGACGAAAAGGAGCGGCGGCGGGGAAAAACCATCTCGCGTCCGCCGAGTTTCAAAGCGGCGTGTAGGAAAAAGGGACGTTGGCTTTGGGAGAATGGGTGTAGCCGTTCCTGTCCTCGACGACTAAAATTCTGAAAATGGAAGCATTCGGGGCGGAAGCAGTGATTCTCCCCCGGTCAAGACAGGGGTATTGATCGCCCCCGCGGAAACGGCCGAAGAACACCCGTTTGCGACCTGGGCGGCAATAAAGACGGGGGGATCATCCTTTTCAATGCAAAGCTCGCTTGCCTTGCCTTTTTATTTGCCCTATAATGGGGCGACCCATGAAAAATCAAAGCTGGATCGCCTGGGAAGCCGGCCAAGCCGTTTTTTATGGAAATCTGCATTTGACAGGACCCGATAAATGACCATAACCGTCCCGGAAGCCGTGAAAGCCCTCCAGCAGGGCAGGATGATCATCATCGTCGACGACGAGCAGCGCGAGAACGAGGGCGACCTGATGGTCGCCGCCGAGAAGGTCACGCCGGAGTGCATCAACTTCATGGCCAGGGAGGCGCGGGGGCTGATCTGCGCCTCGCTGACCGAGAAGCGCAGCGACGAGCTCGACCTGCCGCTGATGGTCCACGACAACACCTCCCATTTCCAGACGCCGTTCACGGTGTCGGTCGACGCCATCCGCAACACCACCACCGGCATCTCGGCCTACGACCGCGCCGAAACCATCCAGTGCCTCATCGACGCGAAAACCCGCCCCGAGGACCTGTCGCGGCCGGGGCACATATTTCCGCTGCGCGCCCGGGACGGCGGCGTGCTGGTGCGCACCGGCCAGACCGAGGCCTCGGTCGACCTGGCGCGCATCGCCGGCCTCAACCCCGCCGGCGTCATCTGCGAGATCATGAAGGAAGACGGCACCATGGCGCGCATGCCCGACCTGGAGAAGTTCTCCGCGCGCTTCGGCATCCCGGTCATCACCATCGAGGAGATCATCAAGTACCGGGTGAACACCGATTCCCTGGTGGAGCTGGTCTCCGAGGCCCGGCTGCCGACGCAGTGGGGCGACTTCATCATCAAGGCCTACGTCGACCGCATCCAGCAGGAGACGCACATCGCCCTGACCCAGGGCGACCTGGGCGGCGACGAACCGGTCCTGGCCCGCGTCCACTCGCAGTGCTTGACCGGCGACACCTTCGGCTCGCTGCGCTGCGACTGCGGCGCGCAGCTGCAGACGGCCATGAAGCTGATCAGCCGCGAGCAGCGCGGCGTGCTGCTTTACCTGCTGAACCAGGAGGGGCGCGGCATCGGCCTGACCAGCAAGATCAAGGCCTACAAGCTGCAGGAAGAGGGGCTGGACACCATCCAGGCCAACGTCCAGCTGGGCTTCAAGGCCGACCAGCGCGACTACGGCATCGGGGCGCAGATCCTGCGCCACCTGGGGCTGAAGAAGCTGCGGCTGATCACCAACAACCCGGCCAAGTACATCGCCCTGGCCGGCTACGGGCTGGAGATCGTCGAGCGCGTGCCGCTGGAGATCGAGCCGGGCAAGGATAACCTGGGCTACATGCGGACCAAGAAGGAAAAGATGGGCCATCTCCTCGAAAACCTGTAGGGACGCCATGATCGAAGAATTCCTCAAGCTCTCCCCCACCAGCCAGCTGAAGTATCTCAAGGGCGATGAGTTCGCCACCCTGGAACGCGAGAAGCGCATCGAATTCCTCAAGGAATTCGCCCACTGCGGCCACTGCTCCTCGAAATGCCTGGCCAGCGCCCTCAAGATCCTGCGCGAGCTGAGATTCCGCGACCGCGTCTTCTACAAGCGCTTCCTGGAGCACCCCGACAGCTCGGTGGTCATGGCCTGCAAGAAGGCGTTGAGCGACAAGAGCCCGGACATGGGCTTCGTCCCCATGCGCGAGATGGTCAAGCGCCAGAACAACGAGAAGAAGCTGCAGACGGTGAAGCTGATCGTCAGCGAGACGGGCCAGGCCGGCGAGGACCTGCTGCTTTCCTTCCTGGCCGAGGACAACATCCGCGTCCGCGAGCTGGTGGTCAAGGAACTCTCGGGTCGCAAGCATCTGGACGAGGACAAGCTGCTTGCCCAGCTGCCCCATTCCATCTGGTACACGCGGGCGGCCATCGTCGAGGTCCTGGGCAACCGCCGCAGCCGCCTGCTGCTGGGCAAGGCCGACGAGCTGCTGGCCGACCCCAACGTCGAGGTGCGGCTGCAGCTGCTGATCGCCCTGTCCAAGCTCGAGCGCGAGCAGGTACGGGACCTCCTGCTCAAGCTGACGAAAGACCCCCACATGCGCGTCAGCCGCGAGGCGCGGCGGATCTTTTCGACGATCTAGAGGATCCCCGCCGCCTGGGCCTCAGGGGCGGGATGCGATGCGGTAGAATTTCCTCTTCCCCACCTTCAGCAGGTAGGCGCGGCCCTGTTTCAGCACCAGGGTGATCTCGGCCGGCCGCTCGTTGTCCAGGTAGATGCCGCCCTGGGCGTGAACGCGCTTGACCTCGCCGCGCGAGGCGAGGACGCCGTGGCGCACCAGGAAATCGACCAGGGGCTCGTCGTTTTCCAGGAACAGGACCTGGGCGTCGGCCGGGGCCTCCCGGTTGCGGAAGACTTTGATGAACCCGGCCTCGGCCGCCTCGGCCGCGGCCTTTGAATGGAAGTCGGCGATGATCGACTTGGCCAATTCGATCTTGGCCTCCATCGGATTCAGTTTGCCATCCGTGACGCCTTGTTTCATCAAGATGAGTTTCTTCCCGGGAACATCGGTCAGCAGCTCGTAGTAGCGGAACATCAGCTCGTCGCTGATGGACATGACCTTGCCGAACATATCCGCCGGGGCCTCGTGGATGCCGACGTAATTGCCCAGGCTCTTGCTCATCTTCTGCACGCCGTCCAGCCCCTCGAGCAGCGGCATGGTGAGGATCACCTGCGGCTCCTGGCCGTAGCTGCGCTGCAGCTCGCGGCCGACCAGCAGGTTGAACTTCTGGTCGCTGCCGCCCAGCTCGACGTCGGCGCGCAGGGCCACCGAGTCGTAGCCCTGCATCAGCGGGTAGAGCAGCTCGTGGACCGATATCGGCTCGCCGTTCTTGTAGCGCTTGGAGAAGTCGTCGCGCTCCAGGATGCGCGCCACCGTGTAGGCGGCGGTCAGCCGGATGATCTCCGCCGGCGTCAGGGCGCCGAGCCAGCGCGAGTTGAAATCGACCACCGTCTTCTCCGGGTCGAGCAGCTTGAAGATCTGCTCCTTGTAGGTCTCGGCGTTGGCCGCGATCTCCTGCGGCGAAAGCGGAGGCCGCGTCTTGTTGCGGCCGCTGGGATCGCCGATGAGCCCGGTGAAGTCGCCGATGAGGAAAACGACGGTGTGGCCCAGCTCCTGGAAGTGCTTCATCTTGCGGATGAGGACCGTGTGCCCCAGGTGGATGTCGGGGGCGGTGGGGTCGAATCCGGCCTTGACCCGCAGGGGTTTTCCCGTCTTCAGCGAGCGGGCGAGCTTGCGCTCGAGGTCCTCCTCGCTGATGATCTCCAGCGCGCCCTTGCGCAGCAGGTCGAGCTGTTCGCTGACGGCGGGGAAAGCCATCCTATTTGATCAGGTTCATCCCGACCTCGATGGCTTTCAGGTTCATCTCCACCGTGCCCTTGGGGGCCCAGTGCTTGATGTGCTCCACCATGTGGTCGTAGCTGATCACCTGGGTCAGCTTCTGGGTGACGGCCAGGCTGACCACCGAGGTCAGCACCACGTTGCCCGCCCCCACCTTGGTCTCGTTGATGATCGGCACCGGGTAGACCTTCCAGTTGCGGGTGTCGCCGAGCTCGCGCACCAGGTGCGAGTCGACGACGACGACGGCGTTGTCCTTCAGGCGCTCCTTGTAGATGTCGTAGGGTCGCTGGTCGGTGCAGAGGAAAAAATCGATGGCCGTGGCATGGGGAAAATCGATCGCCTCGTCGGAGACGATGACGTCGACCTTGGTCGGACCGCCGCGCACGGCGGCGGTATAGGTGGGGCTTTCGATGGCGAACTTGTTCTCCAGCTCCACGGCGATGTCCACCAGCAGGGCGCCGGCGGTGATGATGCCCTGGCCGCCGACCGCGCCGTAGCGTATCTCGAATTTCTTCATTTTTCCCCCTTGGCGCCCGACCCCTGGGCGACGGGCACGATGTGGTTGTAGTAGAGGTCGGTGTATTCCAGGCGCTCGTTGTTCTCCACGAAGATCCCCAGCGGGTACTTCGGCGCCTGCTCCGCGGGGGAGAGCTTCTCGAACTCCGCCATGTTCATGGTGATGTCGCGGATGTACTTGGTCATGACCAGCGGGCTCTTCATCTTGTTGCGCCGCCCGAGGTTGACGTGGCAGTTGCTCATCACCTCGACGACCGAGAAGCCCTTGTGCTGGAACGAGCGCTTGATCACCTGCTTGAGCTGCATCAGGCGGTTGACCGTCTCGCGGGCGACGAAGGAGGCCTCGGCGGCGGTCAGCAGCTTGCGCACGTTGAAGTGCGGCTCGATATTGCCGTAGGGCGTGGTCTCGGTGAAGAACGTGGGCGGCGTGAGCGGCGACACCTGGCCGCCGGTCATGCCGTAGATGCCGTTGTTGATCAGGATCATCTTGATGCCGATGTTGCGCCGGGCGGCGTGGATCAGGTGGTTGCCGCCGATGGCGGTGGCGTCGCCGTCGCCGGAAATGACCACCACCAGCTTCTCGGGCTTGGCCAGCTTGATGCCGGTGGCGAAGGTCAGGGCACGGCCGTGGGTGGTGTGCAGGGTGTTGGTGTTGAAGTAGGTGGGCATGCGGCCGGAGCAGCCGATGCCGGCCACGACCACGATGTCGTCGGGATCGAGGTTCAGCTCGGCAAACGCCATGGCGATCGACTTGAGGATGACGCCATCGCCGCAGCCGGGGCACCAGGGCGTGGGGAAGGTCCGGTAGCGGATGTATTTCTCGTAGTCTCTCATCTGACCATCTCCTTGATGGCGTTCAGCACTTCGTCGGGGGAGAAGGGCATGCCGTTGGCGCGCAGCAGGTTCTGCTTCTCCACCCCGGGCGGGGCGATGCGCTCCACCTCATATTTCATCTGGCCCATGTTCATCTCCACGGTCAGCACCTTCCTGGTCTTCTTGAAGCGCTCCTGCAGGGCGGCGCGCGGGAAAGGCCATACGGTCAGGGCCTGGAACAACCCGGCCTTGACTCCCTGTTCGCGGGCCGCCTTGACCGCGGCCAGGGCCGAGCGCGCCGAGATGCCGAAGCTGAAGACCAGCACCTCGGCGTCGTCCAGGAAGTACTCCTTGTAGCGGATGATGTCGTCCAGGTTCTGGTAGATCTTCTGCATGCGCAGCTTCTGCATCTTGTCCACGGTCCTGGCGTCGAACGAGGGCCAGCCGTGCGCGTCATGCTCCAGGCCGTCGATATGGATCGGGTAGCCGTGGAAGAAGTCGACGCGCGGCGGGTTCTCGCCGATATTGCGGTCATAGATGTTCAGGTCGATGATCTGGCGGGGCTGCTCCCAATAGACCTCGTAGCTGCCGGGCTCGGGGATCTCCACGTCCATGTGCGCCTTGCCCAGCACCTCGTCGGAGAGCAGGATCACCGGGTTCCAGTATTTTTCGGCCAGGTTGAAGGCGCGCACCGTCTCGCTGAACATCTCCTCGGCAAAGGCCGGGTAGAGGGCGATGATCGGGTGGTCGCCGTGGGTGCCCCAGCGCGCCTGCATCATGTCGGACTGCGCCGGCTTGGTGGGCATGCCGGTCGAGGGTCCGCCGCGCATGACGTTGACGATGACCACCGGCACCTCGGCCATGACCGCCATGCCGATGTGCTCCTGCATCAGGGAGAAGCCGGGGCCGCTGGTGGCGGTCATCGTCTTGCGGCCGGCGAGCGAAGCGCCGATGCAGGCTCCCAGCGATGCGATCTCGTCCTCCATCTGGATGAAGGTGCGCTCCAGCTTCGGCATCTCCTTCGACATGTACTGGGCGATCTCCGAGGAAGGGGTGATGGGGTAACCGGCGAAGAAGTCGCAGCCGGCGGCCAGCGCCGCCTTGGCGATGATGACGTTGCCCTGCAGGACCTTGCGCGCGCTCATTTCACACCTTCCTTCTTCCCGTCCTCGTAATTGACGAAAATGGCGAAATCGGGGCATTGCAGCTCGCACATGCGGCAGCCGATGCAAAAGTCGGGGGCGTCGATCTTCACCGACGTGCCGTACTTGTTCTTGGGGTCATCGTAGAGCTGCAGGGTGCCGGTGGGGCAGATGTCGACGCACAGGCCGCAGCCCTTGCAGTACAGGGGGACCAGGGTCAGCTTGTTCTGCTTCGGCGACGGCTTGCGCTTGGCGCGCCGCTCCAGGGCGTCCTGGTTGGCCTTGGCTTCTTCCTTCTCCATGCTTCACCTCGGGTGTTGGGGGATCCGGGCATTCAGATACTGAATTCTATCACAATAAGCGGTAGTTGAAAACTCCGGTTTGGCGCCACCCCGGAATGATGGCGCCTTTACGCACACTAAATTTGTTCGCTATTTGTCATTTTCAATAAAACCAATTGAAGTTCAGTGGCACTTTTTTCAAGGATCTCGGAAAAACGCTTTTTTAGATAAATTGAAGAAACAAAAAATATCGCTGCCAGCAATGGAATAATGATAGCCAGAAAAATCTTATCCATTCCGTATCCGCCCGTTATTTGATCATAAATCAAGTAAAAAGTGGTCGCATAAGAAAAAATAGCCATCCATCTTAATATCAAAATATACTTCAGTGTTTTTTCACTTATAAACGAAAACAACCTTTCCTGTTGAGCTTTTACTTCAATTTGACTCATATTCTCCCCGCAAAATAAAAGATGATCTATAAACACAGACAACAATTTATTCCATCTATATTTAACTTTCTGAGCAAATAAATATTCCTTTGCCGATTTCATATCACTTTTTTCTTTAAGCTCATTTTGTATGATCCTCAGTTTCTTTTTGGTCGAAAAGACATCCACCAAAACAAGTAAAAAATAAACTATGGCGAAAATAAACAGAATGAATTGAAAGAAGAAAATAATAGGCGTAAATTCCAGCCCGAAATTCTCTTCTTCAATAAGATCCCATTCCATTCAAACCTCAAATATGGTTATTTTGGATCAACGAAGCGAGAAAGTCAATTAATCGATCTTTTCTGATTTCCAAAATCTCAGGTCTTGATCTTGAAGAAAAGGAAAACGGAGGCCAGCGTGAAAAGGACCAGCGGCGCGAATGCGGCCAGCAGCGGCGAGACGGAGCCGGTCGTGCCGAGCGCGTTGGATATGCCCAGGGCCCCCCAGTAGATCATGGAGACGCCGACGGCGATGCCGATGCCGAACAGGGCGCCGCGGTTGCCCATCAGGAAGGAGAAGGGAATGGCGATGAAGACCATGACCAGCGAGGAAAAGGGGAAGGCGTAGTTGTTGTAGAGCTGGGCGCGGTAGCGCAGCGGATCGCTGCGCTTTTCTTCCAGGTAGCGGATGTAGTCCCGCAGCTCGCTGCTGTTCATGGCCCCGGTGAAGCGCACCTTTTCCGTGAAAAACTTCCGGTTCTCGGCGATATCCAGCCGCAGCTCGCGGAACGGGCGCATCGCCCCCGGCAGCTGGTCGCGGAACTCCCGGCTGAAGCCGTCGCGCAGCAGCAGGGTCCGTTCGCCATGCCAGGTGGCGCTGAGGGCGGTCAGGCGCCGGCGCAGGCGGAATTCCCCGTCCAGGTCGATGATGTTGAAATGGACGAAGCGCCCGCGGTGTTTCTCGTAGAAATCGTAGAAATAAACGCGGTTGTCGCGGCCCAGCACCCAGTTGCGGGCGAATTCCACGTCAACGGCCGACTTGCGGTTGTGGATCACGTCCAGCACGAGCGCCGAGCGGCGTTTGGCCTCGGGCAGGACGTTCTCCTGGAGGAAAAAAACGGCCAGCGAGAGGAGCAGGCCCAGGAACAGGGCCGGCAGGGCCAGGCGCGCCAGGCTGATGCCGCTGACCTGGACGGCGACCACCTCGTTGTTCTTGCTCATCAGGGAGAAGGTGAGCAGCACGGCGGTCAGGATGGCGATGGGCAGGATGATGGTGACGATCTCTGGAGTGACGTAGAAGTTGTACCTCAGGATGTAAATGAACGGCACGCCGTTCTCGATGAGGTTGTCGACCTGTTCCAATATGTTGATGAGGTAGAAGACCAGCAGCAGGGAGGAAAACACCAGGGAAAAGATCAGCAGCATGCGCCGCAGTACGTAGCGGTCGAGGATCTTGACCGGGTTCAGCCTGGAAAGCCGGAACGAAGAGCGGGCAGGCGGAGTTTCCGCGCCGGCGCGCGGCAACCTGCGTTGCAGCGGGTGGAAGGAGAGCAGTTTGTCCCAGTGGATCGCCTTCTCCAGGGAAGAGAAGCGGTAAAGCCAGATGCCCAGGGCGACCAGGAACAGCGTCGGCGCCCACGAGCCCCAGAACGGCGAGACGATGCGCTTGACGATCAGGTTGCGGCCGGCGGTCATCAGCACGTAATAGATGAAGATGATGCCCAGCGAAATGACGAAGCCGCTGGTCTTGCCCCCCTTGCGGGTGGAGATGCCCAGCGACATGCCCAGGAAGCCCAGGGCCAGGCAGGCGAAGGGCAGGGCGAACTTCTTGTGGAACTCCTGGCTCAGCAGCACGTCACCGGGCTGGGCGCGCATGCGCCGCACCAGCTCGGGAAAGACCAGCTGCATGCTGCGCCGCGACTGGCGGAAGGTGACCGAACTGCTGACTGTCTCGGTCTTCTGCGCGAAAAAGGTCAGCGAGTACTTCCCCGGGTCGCTCTTCTTGTAGGAGTGCACCACGCCGTCGCTGAGGACGACGTGATTGTCCTTCTGCCCCTGCTTGTACAGGAAGCGCCCCGTGCGGGCCAGCACCAGGGTGTCCTCCTCCGGCTTCTTCATGGAATAGAGGAAGACGTTGCGCCAGTCGCCATTGCGCTGCTGATCGGGGAAATAGAGGCTGTAGAACGGCAGGCCCTGGTAGAACACCCCGGGCTTGATCCCCGAGATCGTCTGCGCCAGCGCCACCCCCGTATAGAGCTTGTTGAAGCGGTAATTGGCCTCGGGAGCCACGAACATGATCAGCCAGGACGAGACGATCCAGGTACCCAGGGAGAACCAAAGCACCGGCCGCAGCAGCTGGTGATTGCGCACCCCCATGGTGCGCAGGGCGATGATCTCGGAGTCGGAGCTCAGGCGGCTCATGCCGGCCAGCACCCCCATCAGCGTGGCCATGGGGATGGTGAAGGAGAGAAAGTCGGGCAGCAGGTAGAGGAACATCTTGAAAATGGTGCCGGCCGTCGCCCCCTTGGCGATCAGGGTCTTGGAGAGGATGAGGATCTGGTTGATGAGCAGGGTGAAGGTGTAGACCGACAGCCCGATGGCGAACGGCGAGGCGATCTCCTTCAGGATGTAGCGGTCGAAAACCCTTATCATCCGGAAATCATAGCATAGTCCCGGATGGTTTCAAAACCGCCCCGGGGTCAGGGTGCGACGGCCAGGGGGGCGGGAGTGAAGGAAAAGATGAAGACCAGCAGGGCGGCGATCGCCAGCGCCTTGCGCCCGGCATCGAGGCGCTCTTCCTCGAAGATCGGCGGGTGGCGCAGGCCGATCAGGGTGGCCAGCAGCGCCCACAGCAGCCACCCCTGCCAGAAGACGATCCCCAGCACGAGCAGGACCAGGATCGCGGCGATCCCGGCCTGATACGCTTTTTTCCTGCCCAGCAGGGAGTAGAGGATGTGGCCGCCGTCGAGCTGTCCGATGGGGAAGAGGTTGAAGGCGGTGGCCAGCAGGCCGAACCAGCCGGCGAAGGCCATGGGATGGACCAGCAGCTCGCGCCCGGCCGGCACCTCGCCGAGAAGCAGTCGCACCAGCAGCGTGAAGAGCAGCGGCTCGCCCAGGGTCAGGCCGCCATCCAGCGTTCCCCTTTCGACCAGGCGCGACCGCGAGATCCCCAGGGCGATGACGGGCAGGGCGGCCAGGAAGCCGGCCAGCGGCCCGGCCAGCCCGACGTCGAAAAGGGCTTTCTTCGAGGAAAAGGGGGAACGGATCTTGATGAAGGCGCCGAAGGTGCCGATCAGGGTCGGGGCGGGCAGGAAATGGGGCAGGGTGGCCTCGATGCCGTGGCGGCGGCAGGCGAGGAAGTGCCCCATCTCATGGACCAGCAGGATGCCCAGCAGCGGCAGGGAATAGGAGAGCCCCCACATCCAGGCCGCGGGTCGCCGCCAGAGGAATGCCCAGAACCCCTGGCCCGCGGGAAGGGTCACGTCGTGGAAACTGACATGGTACTGCACCCCGATGATCAAGGTGAAGAACAGGGTCAGGGCGAACAGCAAACCCGGCACGGCGACGCGGCGGAAATTTCGGGCAGTCATGTCGGGAGCATGGATGGGGTCAGCGAAAAAATACCGCCGGACCGGGAGCGTGGGCGGCGGAAGACGCGGGGAAAGCCGCGCTTACAGCTTGACGCAGGAGTCGGTGGGGCACACCGAGGCGCACTGCGGCTCGTCGAAGTGGCCCTTGCACTCGACGCAGACGCTGGCGTCGATCACGTAATACTGGTCGCCCTGGGAGATGGCCTGGACCGGGCAGACCGCTTCGCAGGCGCCGCAGCTGATGCAGGTATCATTAATCGTCAGTGACATGTCTTCCTCCTTGTGGAAAGAATCAATTTTAGTATCAAAATGCCTCTTTGTCAACTTCCTCGCGTGCCGGCCGCCAGCCAACGGCGCCGGGCGCCTTACTTGCCGCCGATGACCTTGCCCAGCGCGCCGAGAACCGAGCCCTCCTCCTTCTGCCGCCCCATGCCGATCTTGGAGGCGCGGATGATGCGGTCGGCCAGGCGCGAGAAGGGGAGGGTCTGCAGGTAAAGCCTGCCGTGGCCCTTCAGGGTGGCCAGGAAGAGCCCCTCGCCGCCGAAGAACATCGACTTGAGGTTCCCCGCCATCTCGATGTCGTAATCGAGCGCCGGCGAGAAGGCGACGAGGCAGCCGGTGTCGACGCGCAGGGTCTCGCCCTTCAGCTCCTTCTCGATGACCGTGCCGCCCGAGTGGACGAAGGCCAGGCCGTCGCCCTGCAGGCGCTGCAAAATGAAACCCTCGCCGCCGAACAGCCCGGCGCCGAAGCGCTTGGTGAAGGCGATGGAGATGCCGGTGCCCAGGGCCGCGCACAGGAAGGCGTCCTTCTGGCAGAGCAGCTCGCCGTTGTGCCGGGCCAGGTCGATGGGGATGATCTTGCCCGGGTAGGGGGCGGCGAACGCCACGCGCTTCATGGTGCCGGCGCTGTTGGTGAAATGGGTCATGAAGACCGACTCGCCGCTGATGGTGCGCCTGGCGGCCGACAGCAGCTTGTCCATCAGCCCCGCCTCGGGCCGGGAGCCGTCGCCCATCTTGGTCTCGAAGGTGATGCCGTCCTCCATCCAGTTCATCACGCCGGCCTCGGCCACCACCGTCTCGCCGCGGTCCAGCCCGATCTCCACCACCTGCATGTCGTCGCCATGGATCTGATAATCGATCTGATGCGCTGTCATGGGACCTCCTGTCATTCAAAGGTTATCATACGATCATTGGGGCAGCGCAGCCCAATAAAAATGAGCTGGGCAGCAACTGAAGTACGCCGGAATGTAAAGGTTCCAGGTTCCACGTTCCAGGTTCCATGTTCCAGGTTCCACGTTCCATGTTCCATGATCTATCGCGTTATGCGAAAGAACAAGAGCTCTTTCCGATCTCCGGCTGCCACTACCACTATCACTATCCCTCTGGCTCATTAGGCCTCCGGCTGACACTGCCACTGTCACTGACACTATCAGCTCTTTTTGATTTCCATTTGGCGCTGGTAAGCCGCCGGCGGCCGCTCGCCGACCTGCTGGCGCCACATGGCGTAGTACAGGCCTTTCTTCTTCACCAGCGCCGCGTGCGATCCCTCCTCGACGACCCGCCCCTTCTCCAGGACGAAGATGCGGTCGGAGTGCATCACCGTGGAGAGGCGGTGGGCGATCATGATGGTGATCTGGCGCTGGGCCGCGGAGATCTCCCGCAGGGTCTGGGCGATCTCCTCCTCGGTGAGCGAGTCGAGCGACGAGGTGGCCTCGTCGAAGATGAGCAGGCGCGGCTGGCGCAGCAGGGCGCGGGCGATGGCCAGCCGCTGCTTCTCCCCTCCCGACACCTTTTTGCCGCCTTCGCCGAGCAGCGCGTCCAGGCCCTGCCCGGTTTCCGCGACCATCCTGTCGGCGGCGGCCTGCTCGAGCGCCGCGTGGATCTCCTCGTCGCTGGCGTCGGGCTTGACGAAGAGCATGTTCTCGCGGATGGTGCCCGAGAAGAGCTGCGTTTCCTGGGTGACGAAGCCCAGCTGGCGGCGCAGGCGGTTCAGGCGGATGTCCCTGGCCGGGATGTCGTCGTAATAGATCGTCCCCTGCGTGGGGGCGTACAGGCCCACCAGCAGCTTGACCAGCGTCGACTTGCCGGATCCCGAGGGGCCGACGAAGGCGACGGTCTCGCCGCGGCGCGCCGTGAATGACAAATCGCTGATCGCGTCCTGCCGGCCGCTCTTGTAGCGGAAGCGGACGCGGTCGAAGCGCAGCGACTCGATCTCGCCCATTTCCACCGGCTCGGCCGGCCGCTCCTCCGGCTGCTTGCGCATGAGCTCGTCGAACAGCTGCAGCGAGCCCTGAGCTTCGCGGTAGGAGAGGATGATGTTGCCCAGGTCCTGCAGGGGGAAAATGATGCGCGTGGAGATGAACTGCATGGAGATCAGCTCCCCCGGCGACAACTGGTTGCGGAAGATCAGCCACAGCAGGACGAAGAGGATGGACTCCTTCAGCAGCAGCAGCGTCGCTCCCTGCAGGAAGGACAGGGTGCGCACGCGCTTGACCTTCTGCATCTCCAGGCCGAAGATGCGCCGGGTGAAGCCCTTCAGGCGGCGGATCTCGGGGTAAGTCAGTCCCAGGCTCTTGACCAGCTCGATGTTGCGCAGCGACTCGGTGATGGCGCCGCTCATCTTGTTGGTCTCGCCGACGACGGCGCGCTGGATGGTCTTGATCCTGCGGCTGAGCAGGCCGGTCAGGCCGCCCAGGACCACCACGCCGACGAGGAAGACCGGGACCAGCGCCCAGTGCTTGGTGAGCGCGTACCAGACCACGAAGGCGATGCCGACCAGCGAGGAGAACAGCACGCTGACGAACGAGCTGATGAAGCGCTCGTTGTCGTGCCGGACCCTGGTGAGCAGGGAGAGGACATGGCCGCTGCTGGCCTCGTCGAACTCGTGGTAGGGCAGGCGCAGGGTCTGGCGCAGCCCGGCGTCGAAGACGGACAGGCCGAACTTCTGCACGATCAGCCGGGTGACGTAATCGGTGAGGGCGTGGAACAGCCGGGCGCCGGTGCCGACGGCCACGGCCAGGGCCAGCCATTTCAGGGCGCCGCGCAGCAGCTCCGCCTCGCCGCGCCCGCCGGGGTTGACGGCGAACTGGTCGATGATCCTGCCGAAGATGATCGGGTCGACCAGTCCCAGCACCTGCGCCACGGCCGCCAGCCCCATGGCCAGCGCCAGCCAGCCGCGGAACGGCTTCAGGTATCTCCAGAGGATCTTCATTGCGCTGAATTCATTATAGCGCACCGCCGGGAATAGTGTTAGTGATCGTGCGGGTGTTGGCGGGAAACTCAGAGAACTATAGTGACGAGCAACTGGAAACGCAACAGATCGACCTCTTGCTCTTTCGAGTTACGAATTACGAATTACGAATCACGTAAGATCGATCTCATGCCGTTATTCGTCACGCGTCACGACACTCCGCCTGCTTTCTTTCACCGTCAGCCGTCTGCCCTGATCCGAGATCGTTGACTTCTATTCCAGGATCTGCGATACGAAGACGATCTCCACCTTCTGCTGCTTCAGCCAGGGGACGGCGTCGCGCAGGGCGTCCAGGGTGGAGGGGAAGGGGTGGCCGATGGCCAGCGCCTTGCCGTTTTGGCGGGCGAGGTCGACCAGGCGGCGGATCTGGGCGCGGCTGTGTTCGTAGGACTGCACGTCGTCGAGGAAGACGTCGCGCAGGACGGCCTTCATTCCCAGCTGCCGGGCCAGGGAAAAGGCGACGGTGGTCGGCGCCGTCTTGGAGTCGACGAAGAAAAGCCCCCGCTCCCTGAACTGCTCCAGCACCCGGCGCATGGCCAGGGGGTCCGAGGTGAGCCGGGAGCCCATGTGGTTGTTCACCCCCTTGGCATAGGGAACGGCCAGCAGGGCGGCGTCGAGCAGCGCCGTGATCTCGGCGTCGCTCGAGTCGGTCAGGATGAACTGGTCGCGCGGGTGGTGGTTGGCCGGGTCCTTGGGCTGCATGGGCATGTGGATGATCTCCTCCAGGCCGAAGGCGTGCAGGCGCTGCGCCTCGCTGCGCGCGTAGGGCGCGGCCGGGATGACCGCCCCGGTGACGGGGATGCCCAGCTCGTGCAATCGGTCGGAGACGAGATCGGCGTAGCCGATGTCGTCCATCACGATGGCCACCCGCGGCACGAGGGCCTTCCGGGCCGGCCAGGTCTTTGCCGCCGGCGCGGCGGTTGCCGGGGCCGGCAGTCTCTTGCCGACCAGAATGACGTGAGTCAGCCGTTCGGCGAAGCGGACCTGGTAGAGGTAGACGACCTGGTCCTTCATGCCCTGGACTTCGCTCAGCAGGTGGACGCCGCCGTGGCGCCCGACCAGTTGCCGCAGGTCTCGGGAAAGCGGCTCGAAGAGGGGCGCAGGCAGGTCGATCTTCAGGTGGGAGACCCCGTCGCGGTCACGGACGAAGTCGTGGGCGACGCCGCGCTCGGCGAGCAGCGCGGCCAGGTCGCGCTGGAAGCGTTCGCCGGCCGGCTGCGACCTTCCCAGGCGGATCACGCGGTTGAAAATGAACGAGTGCTTCCCCGCCTTGTAGTCAAGGAATTCGAGGGCGATCACGATGGCCAGGGCGATGATGCCGAAGGCGATGAAAGAGAGCGCGGCGGCCCGACGGCCGGAGTCGGCGTTCTTCTTGCGCTGCGCTTTCGTTTTTTTCATCGCGGGATGGCAGATTCTATCATTTTTTCCCCAGCCACAGCAAGGGATCGAGGGGCTTCAGGTTCTGGCGGATCTCGAAATAGAGCGCCTTGCCGTACAGCGATCCCGATGAACCGGCCAGGGCGATGACCTCGCCGCCGGCCACCCGCTCGCCCGGCTTTTTCAGGAAGCGATCGCAATGCCCGTAGAGGGTGTGGAAATTGTTGGCATGCTGCAGGATGATCAGGTTGCCGTAGCCTTTGAAGTAGTCGCCGAAGATGACCGCGCCGCCGCCGACGGCGCGGATCTCGTCGGAGCTCTCGGGCTTGATCTCGATGCCGTTGTTCATGGTAAAGGTGTTGAACTTGGCGCTCTTCTTCCTGCCGAAGCTGGAGATGACCGCTCCTTTCAGCGGCCAGTCGAGACGGCCGCGCAGCGGCCCCAGGTCGACGGCGTCCGGGACGGCGGCGACGGTTTTCCGGTCCAGGAAACGGGTCAGGTTCTCGCTCTCGGTTTTCAGCTCGTCCAGCAGGCGCGAGTTGAGGTCGCGCTGGCGGTTGATCATGGCGATCATGTCCAGCTTGTCCCGCTTCAGGCCCTGCAACCGCGCCAGCTTGCCGGCCTTTTCCGCCTTGAGGTCGGCCAGGCGCGCCACTTGTTTCCGCAGCTCGGCCTGCAGCCGCTGCAACATGACGATGCCCTGGCGGATCCGGCGGATCTCCTCGACCTTGTCGTCCATCAGGGCGACGATCAGGCGGTAGTTGCGGAACAGCTGGTCGACGCTGCCGATGTTGAGGAAGAGCTTGACGTATCCCAGTTCGCCCATCTTGTACAGGACGCGCAGGATGCGCCGCACCCTGTCCTGCGAGCTGCGGATGCGGGCGCGCAGCGCCGCCTCCTCCCTCTGCTTGCGCTCGACCTTGGCCTGGGCGTCGACCAGGAGCAGCTGGGTCTTGTTCAGTTCGATGATCGCCGCCTCCGCCTGCAGTTCCAGGGCATAGATGTCGTTGAGCAGGGAGGACTTCTCCTTCTTGCTGGCCGCCAGCCGGGCCTGGACCTCGTCGATCCGGCGCTGGATCTCGCGCAGCTTCTCCTGGCTGCCGGCGCCCAGATCAGCGGCGGCGGCCAGCAGCAGCAGCGCGGCGACCAGCGGCAGGAGCTTTCTTTTCCGGCTCATTTGCCGCGAAAGATGTAGATCAAGCCGCCGATGATCCCCAGCACCACGTTGAAAGCCAGGTCGAGCAGCGAAAAGGCGAGGGCGAACTGGGCCGGATAACCGTACGTCGTGAAGAGCTGGACGAGGAACAGGTCGCGGACGCCGAGGCCGTTGATCGAGATCGGGAACGACAGGACAAACAGCATGATCGGGATGGCGAAAAAGTAATCCAGCAGCGGGATCCGCTCCAGCCTCAGCGCCTGGCCGATCAGGAAATAGTGCAGCACGACGTTGAGCTGCAGCAGCATGGCCCAGAAAAAGACCCGCGCCGACAGGTCGCGCTGGCTGATGAAGTCGAGAATGATGCCGTGAAAGGCGTCCAGCCGGTCGAGCAGCTTGCGCCCCCACGGGCGACGGCAGGGACGCCGGGCCAGAAAGCCGCGCGGCAGTTTCTTCCAGGCCAGCAGCAGCAGCAGGACGCCCGACAGGCTGACCAGGAGCGAAACGGCCAGAATGGGCATCTGGCGCAGGAAGCCGATCTTCAGCAGCGACGAGAGCAGGGCGAAGAGCAGCAGGGCCACGATGCCGCTCATGCGCTCGTAGACCACCACCGCCAGCGACCCGGTCACGCCGCTGCCGATGCGCCGCGTGTCGCTGACGCGCACGATATCGCCGCCGAAGCGCGTGGGCAGGAAAAGGTTGAAGAAGGAGCCGACCAGCAGCGAGCGCAGCAGCTGGCCGTGGCTGAAACCGGCCCCCTGCCGGTCCAGGATCAGCTTCCAGCGCCTGGCGGAAATGAGGAAGCCGAAGGCGTGCAGGGCGAAGGCCAGGACCAGCAGCGGCCAGGAGGCGGCGGCAATGACCGCGGCGATCTCCCGGGGCCGGGCGATGACCAGCGCCAGGTACAGCAGCAGGCCGATCCCGAAGACGAGCTTGATCAGGAAAAACAGGTTCTTCTTATTCATGCCCGGCTCCGTCACGCGGGTGGAATTTCTTGTAGGTCTGCATCAGGTCGGAAAGGTTCAGGTTGGTGTATTTCTCGGTCGTGGCCAGGCTGGAGTGGCCAAGCAGCTCCTGGATGGCGCGCAGGTTCGCGCCGCGCTGCAGCAGGTGGGTGGCGAACGAGTGGCGCAGCAGGTGCGGATGGATTCCCGGCTGGGAGCGGGACAGGCCGCGGTAGGCCGCCTTCAGGATGCGCTCGACCGAGCGCGGGGTCAGGATGCCGCCGCGATGATTGACGAAGACCCGGTCGCCGCAGTCGGGGAACTCCGTCCGCAGGCGCCTGAGGTAACGGGCCATGACGGCGGCGGCCTGGTCGTGGAAGGGAACGATGCGCTCCTTCCTGCCCTTGCCCAGGACGCGCACCAGCCGGTCGCGAAGATGAATGTCGCCGCTGCGCATGCCGGTCACCTCCGAAACGCGCAGCCCGGTGGCATAAAGGAACTCGAACAGGGCCTTGTTGCGCAGCTGCAGGAAATTTTCCTCGGGCAGGGCGTCGAGGAACTCCTGCAGCTCGCCCTCGGTCAGGATGCGGGGGATGCGGCGCTCCTGCCTGGGCGTGCTCATCCCCTCGAGCGGGTTGTGCGCCAGGGCGCCGCTCCGGACCAGGAAGCCGTAGAACGAGCGCACGGCGTAGATCTTTCGGGCCGTGGTGGCCTTGTTCCGGCTGCGGGCGAAGACCTGGGCGATGAAGGCGCGGACATTGCCCCGGGTCGGCTCCAGGCTCTGCTGCGAGAAGAAGTCCAGGAACTGGCGGATATCGCTGCCATAGGCCCGGATGGTGTGCGGGGAGAACTTCTTGATATCGCGCAGGTAGGCGATATACCTGTTCAGATCTTCGCTTCCCTGATCCACTGGTCCAGCTCCTGGCCGGCCCTCTCGGCTTTCAGTTCCTTCTTCCTCTTCTTGTCGCGGACCTCCACCCCGGCTTCAGGGAGCAGGCCGAACGTGAACTTGCTGGGGCGGAAATCGCGCCAGTCGGCATTGGCGGCGTAGGCGAGAAGCGCGCCGACGGCCGTCTCGCGGGGCAGCTCGAGGCGCTCCAGGCCCAGGGCGTCGCGGGCGGCGAAGAGCCCGCAGACGAGCCCCGAGGCGACCGATTCCACGTAGCCCTCCACCCCGGAAAGCTGGCCGGCGAAATAGACGCGGCCGTCCTGCTTGCACTGGGAGAAACGGTTGATGATCAGCGGGGCGTTGATGTAGGTGTTGCGGTGCATGCGGCCGAAGCGCTCGAACTCGGCGCGCTCCAGCCCGGGCAGGGTGCGGAAGATGCGCTTCTGCTCGCCATGCTTCAGGCGCGTTTGAAATCCGACCAGCTGGTAGAAGTTCTTCTGCAGGTCGTCCTGGCGCAGCTGCACGACGGCGAACGGGCGCCTGCCGCTGCGGGGATCCACCAGTCCGACCGGTTTCAGGGGACCGAAGGCAAGCGACTGCGTGCCGCTGCGGGCGATCTCCTCCAGCGGCAGGCAGGCATCGAAAAAGACCTTCTTTTCAAACTCGTGGACCTCGGCGGTCTCCCCGCGCACGACGTCGCCGACGAACGCCTCGTATCGCTCCTTGTCCAGGGGGATGTTCCAGAAGTCGGCTTCCCCTTTTTCATAGCGCGAAGCCGCGAACAACTGCGTGAAATCGATGCTCTCGGCCCGCAGCAGGGGACAGGTGGCATCGAAGAAATACAGATGCTTGCGCAGCGTCAGCCCGGAAAGGGCCCGGGCGAACGCCGGGCTGGTCAGCGGTCCGCTGGCGATGATCAGCGGCCCGTCGCCGTCGGGAACCTCCCGCACCTCGCCCTGGATGAGGCGCACCCCGGGCATGCCCTGCAGCTTGCGGGTCAGGCCGGCGGCCAGGCGCAGGCGGTCGACCGAGAGGCTGCTCCCCGCCGGCACCCTGGACTGCTCGGCTTGGCGCAAAAAGAAGGAGCCGAGCCGGCGCAGCTCGCGCTTCAGCAGCCCCGAGGCCGACGTGACCTCCTCGGAGCCCAGGGAATTGGAGCAGACCATCTCGGCCAGCCATCCGCTCTGATGGGCCTCGGTCATCACCAGCGGGCGCATTTCGTGCAGGTCGACCTCCAGGCCGCTGCGGGCGGCCTGGCAGGCGGCCTCGGCCCCGGCCAGCCCGCCGCCGATGATCGTGACCTTTTTTTTCACCCTTTGCGGATGAACTTGCACTCGGGATAGCCGGTGCAGCCGACGAAATAGCGGCGGGTCTTGCGCGAGAACCTTTTGGTCATGGGCTTGCCGCACTGCGGGCAGGGGCCCAGATCCTCGCCATCGCTCTCGATATGCGTGCAGGCGGGGTATCCGGAGCAGCCGACGAAGTACTGCCGCGTCTTGGGCGAGTAGCGCTTGACCAGGGGCTTGCCGCACTTGGGGCACGGCTTCTCCATGATCTCGTCCTTGCCGACCTTCTCGTTGTTCAGCGCCGCCCGCTCGGTATAGCTGCAGCGCGGGTAGTTGGAACAGCCCACGAACCACCCCCGCGTGCGCAGGGAATATTTTTTCACCAGGTCGCCGCCGCATTCGGGGCATTTGCTGCCGGTGAGCAGCTCCACCTTCTTGCCGTCCTTGACCTTTTCCAGGTCGAGGGCCAGTTTTTTGTAAAAGCGGTCGATGCCGGTCACCCAGTCGAGCTTGCCCTCGGCGACCCGGTCAAGTTCCTTCTCCAGGTCGGCGGTGAAATTATAGTTCATGATGTCGCGGAAATTCTCCTCCAGGTAATCGACCACGCGGATGCCCAGGTCGGTGGGGACGAACCTTTTCTCCTCGCTGAAAACGTATTCCCGCTTGTTGAGCGTCTCGATGATCTTGGCGTAGGTCGAGGGGCGGCCGATACCCTTTTCCTCGAGCACCTTGACCAGTGACGCTTCGCTGTAGCGGGGCGGCGGCTTGGTGAAATTCTGCTTGTCATCGGTCTTGAGCAGCTGCAGGATCTCCTTTTCCTGCAGCTGGGGCAGGATCACCTGCTCGCTATCGGGCTTCAACATGGCCAGGAACCCCTTGAACTTCACGACCTCGCCCTTGCTGACGAACAGGTATTCCCCGTTCCTGACGTTGAACTGCGTCTCCTCGATCTCGGCATCGGCCATCTGGGAGGCGAAGAAACGGTCCCAGATAAGCTGGTAAATCTTGAACTGTCCGGGATTCAGGTCTTCCTTGATATCGTCGGGAGCATGGAAAGGGGAGGTCGGGCGGATGCACTCGTGGGCGTCCTGGATCTTGGACTTGCGCTTGAATACATTGGGGGCGACGGGGCAGTATTCCTTGCCCAGCGTCGCGGCGATATGGTCACGGGCCTGGTCACGGGCCTGGTCGGAAACGCGGTAGGAGTCGGTGCGCATGTAGGTGATCAGGCCGGTGGCTTCCCCGCCTCGGATGGCCAGTCCCTCGTACAGCTGCTGGGCCAGCTGCATCGTCTTCTTCACCGGGAACTTGAAGCGGCGGAACGCCTCCTGCTGCAGGGTGGAGGTGATCAGCGGCGGCGGCGCTTTCCGTTTCCGCGATTTCTTCTGGACGCGCTCCAGGACATAATCATGGCCCAGCAGTTCGGAGAGGACGGCGGCGCAGCGCTCCCGGTCGGGGATGGACAACGCCTTGCCCTTGTGTTTCTCGAGCCTGGCGATGAAGGAGGGTTTGCGCGAGCCCAGCAGCTCCACGGCGACGGTCCAATACTCCTCGGAAACAAAAGCGCGGACCTCCTTTTCCCGCTCCACGATCAGCTTCAGGGCAATGGACTGCACGCGCCCGGCCGAGAGCGGCCCGCCGATCTTGCGCTGCAGCACCGGGCTGATCTTGTAGCCGGCGAGGCGGTCCAGCAGGCGGCGCATCTGCTGCGAGTCGACTTTGTGGGCATCGATGGCCCGCGGATTTTTCACCGCTTCCAGCACCGAAGAGCGGGTGATCTCATTGAACAGCACGCGCAGGATGCGCGGATTTTCGGCCTGGAGGATCTGCTGCAGGTGAAAGGCGATGGCCTCCCCCTCGCGGTCGGGATCGGAAGCCAGAAGGATGCGCTCGGCGCCGCGGGCCAGGCGGCGCAATTCCTTGATCAGGGGCGCCTTGCTGGGCAGATTCTCGTAGTAGGGACGGTAGTTGTTTTTCAGGTCGATGCCCAGGACGGCCGCCGGCAGGTCGCGGACGTGCCCCATCGACGAGCTGATCAGGAATTCGTCCCCGAGGTACTTGGAGATCGTGTGCGACTTGGCGGGCGACTCGACGATGAGCAATGTTTTCTTAGCCATGAAATGTCCTTCGGTAGCCGCCCGCTTCCTCGACGACCAGGTTCTTCAGTATCAGTCCCATCAGCAGCGAAAGGGTCTCGGCGGTCGACAACTCGAGTTTTTCTACCAGGAAATCGATATCTTTTACCTCATTTTCGCCGCACAAGTCAAGCAATTTCTTTTCTTTCGCGCCCAGGTTGGCCAGCGAGCGCTCGATCGCCGGCGCCGCCAGCCCGAATTCCTCCAGGATATCGGCGGCAGCGGTGACCGCTTTGGCACCCTGCTGCAGAAGGCAGTTCGTCCCCTGGCTGAGCGGCGAGTCGATGTTGCCCGGGACGGCCAGGACCTCGCGGTCCTGGTCCAGCGCCAGGCGGGCGGTGATCAGCGAGCCGCTGCGCATGGCGGCTTCCACCACCAGCACCGCGCGCGAAATTCCGGAAATGATGCGGTTGCGCACCGGGAACAGGAAGGGCCTGGGCGTCACGTCCAGGGGGAATTCGCTGATCACGACACCGTGCTCGACGATCTTGCGGATCAGGGCGGAATTGCCCGGGGGGCTCAAGTGCAGCAAGCCTCCGGGGTTGACGCCGATGGTGGCGCCGTTCTCGCGCAGGGCCAGGCGGTGGGCCATGGAGTCGATGCCGAAGGCCATGCCCGAGACGATGACCAGGCCCGCCCGGCAGCACGGGGGGAGGATGCGGTTGAGCGCCGCCTGCCCGTAGGCGCCGCCGCGCCGGGAACCGACCACGGCCAGCTTCTCCCCGGCCAGCAGCGTGCGGTCGCCCATGACGTACAGGAGATCGGGCGGGTCGTAGATCTCGGCCAGGAGCGGCGGGTAGCCCTCGTCGCCCTTGAAAACGATCCCGATGCCGTTCTTTTCCAGGCGGGCCGTTTCCTTCTCCGCGGCCGCCCAGTTGCGCTCGCGCACCGCCTTGATCTCATCCGGGAAAAGGCCGGTCACCTCGAGCTGGCGCTGTTCCAGGCGGAAAAAATCGGAAATCTCGACGTGGTGGCGCAGGATATGCTGGCGGGCCTTGGGATTCTTGAAGGTCAGCAGGTGAAACGAGATTCTTTTTAGCTGCTCTTCACCGAAGTCAGCCATTTCCCTCGAATTTCTTTTTCAGGCTTTCCGAGGGAATGAACTTCACGATCTTCGTGGGCGGGATGATCATCGGCTCGCGGTTGATGGGATTGATGACCCTTTTTTTATTTTTCTTCTTGATGATCAGGGTTCCGAACTT
This sequence comes from Candidatus Aminicenantes bacterium UBA6072, assembly GCA_002436105.1. Lineage (GTDB taxonomy): Bacteria > Acidobacteriota > Aminicenantia > UBA2199 > UBA2199 > UBA2199. The sequence goes on from DIXU01000014.1 coordinate 23,628, forward strand.
GGAAAGGACGAGCTTGCGCCCCTTGCCCAGATTGTCCAGGGCGACCTCGATGAACAGGTCGATGAAGTTGTAGGCTTCGTACTTTTTTATGGAGATCCTCTTGGCGATGTCTTCGGCCAGGTATTTTTTATTCATGATGACCTCCTGCTGGTAAAAAATGTAGCATGCGGAAAATGAAAAGTCAAGCATTATGGAGCATCTTAATCGATTTCATATTGCCGGCCGCGCAGGCAGCAAGACCCGCCGGGCCGGGCGATTGACTTTTCCCCGCAGGATGGTAGCATTCTGGCGGACTGCCGCTGAAAATGGAGGGCGGCAGCGGGTGAAAATCCCGGATATCCCCGATATCATTGATTAATTTACATCAGCCCGCCGGGGCGGAAGGACGAGCATGAAAGAAAAAATCCATTTCATCCCCGTTGCCGACAACGAGGCGGACGAGGAAATCGCCCGCAGGCTGGAGGCCTTCATCGTCGGCCACGGCCTTTTTTCCTTTGTCCGGGCCCGGGACATGGTGGCGTTCAAGACCCATTTCGGTGAAGAGGGAACGGAAGGGTTCGTGCGCCCCCTGTATTTCACGATGATGGGAAGGCTGGTCAAAAAGAAGCAGGCCCTGCCGTTTCTGACCGATACGGCCACGCTGTACAGCGGCATGCGCAACCAGGCCGTCAGCCACATCGAGCTGGCCCAGCGCCACGGCTTCGGCTTCGAGAAAACCGGCCTGCCCCTGATCATGGCCGACGGCCTGACCGGCGACGAGGAGCTGGAGGTGGCGATCCCGGGAAGGATCTATCGCCGGGTCAAGATCGCTTCGCTGATCATCAAGGCCCAGTCCCTGGTCGTGGTTTCCCATTTCACCGGCCATCTGGCCTCCGGCTTCGGCGCGGCACTGAAGAACATGGGCATGGGCTGCGCCAGCCGCCGCGGCAAGCTCGAACAGCATTCGACCGCCACCCCCTCGGTGAAGAAGAAAAAGTGCACCGGCTGCGGCGCCTGCCTGACCTGGTGCCCGGCCCAGGCCATCACGCTCGCGGATCAGGTGGCCCGCATCGACAAGGCGGCCTGCATCGGCTGCGCCCAGTGCCTCACGGTTTGCCGCTTCGACGCCATCGGCTACAACTGGTCGGCGACCTACGAGCAGCTGCAGCGCAAGATCGTCGAGCACGCCTGCGGCGTGGCCGTCGCCAAGGGAAACAAAGCCGTCTACATCAATTTTCTGACCCGCATCAGCAGGGATTGCGACTGCATGTCGGGCTACCGCAAGATCGTCCCCGACATCGGCATCCTCATCGGCCGCGATCCCGTCGCCCTGGACGCCGCCTCCCTGGACCTGGTGGAGCAGCGTGCCGGCCAGCCGCTTACCGCGCTGGCCTACGACATCCCCCACCGGGTCCAGATCGAGCATGCCCGCGAGATCGGTTTCGGCAACCCGGAGTACGAGCTGGCCACGGTATCCTGATTTTGCCGGTCGCGGCGGAAATAAGTTGAAAATTTTCTTGCGCTATGCTATAGAGTACATTTGTGGCCGCACAAGGAGAACAAAATGAAGATAGAAAAAAGAAAGAGCGGTGACGTCACCATCCTTGACCTCAAGGGGAAAATCCTTTTCGGCGACGGCATTGACGAGCTCCGGCAGTCGATCAATGACTCCATCAAGGCCAAGGAGAAGCATCTGGTCCTGAATTTCGCCGATGTCCCCTACCTGGACTCCACCGGCCTGGGCGAGGTCGTCCGCTCCTACACCACCCTGAAAAAAGAAGGCGGCGCCGTCAAGATCGCCAACCTGTCCAACAAGGTCAAGGACCTGATGATGGTCACCAAGCTGATCACGGTCTTCGAGACCTTCGAAAACGAAAACGACGCGGTAAAGAGCTTCCAGTAAGGTTCGCCTGCGCCCGAAGGATCATCCGATCCGGCTCCGGGAGGCGACTAGCGCGCCCGATATGAACGCTTCCCGCCTTCGCCGCCGGCGGGAAGCGCCGCCGGGCAGTCCGGCGGCCGGCATGGAGCCGAGCGGCCGCAAATAAGAATCAGCCATGTGCGGGATATGCGGATTTTTCCAGTTGCAGGATCAGGCCGATTCCGGGACCCTGAAGCGGATGAACGACCGCATCGTTCACCGCGGTCCCGATGACGAGGGCTACTACTTTGCCGACGGCGCGGGGCTCGCCGCCCGACGCCTGAGCATCATCGACCTGAACACCGGCCACCAGCCGCTGGCCTCCAGCTCGGGCGATTCGTGGATCGCCTACAACGGCGAAGTGTACAATTTTTCCGAGCTGCGCCGAGAACTGGAGGGCCGCGGCCGCTCCTTCCGCACGCAGAGCGACACCGAGGTCGTGGTCAACCTCTACGAGGAATTCGGCCTGGAGTTCGTCAGCCGGCTGCGCGGCATGTTCGCTTTCGCCATCTTTGACCGCAGGAACCGCCGCCTGGTCCTGGCCAGGGATCCCATCGGCAAGAAGCCCCTCTATTACTCCCTGGATGAACGCCGCGGGCTGGTGTTCGCCTCCGAGATCAAATCCATCCTGCAGTACCCCGGCATCGCCCGCGACGTGGACCCGGAGGCACTCGATCTCTTTCTGACCCTGGAGTACGTTCCCGCCCCCTATTCCATCTTTCGCTCGGTGCGCAAGCTCCCCGCCGGCCACATCCTGGTCTACGAGGACGGCCGGGCAACCCTGCGCGAGTACTGGGACGTTCGGCCGGGCGAAGGGCCCGGGAATTTCCCCCGCGCCCGCGACGAGTTCCTGGGATTGTTCGAGGAGGCGGTCCGCCTGCGCATGATCTCCGACGTCCCCCTGGGGGCGTTCCTCTCCGGCGGCATCGACTCCAGCGCCGTCGTGGCCTTCATGGCCAGGGCCTCCGCCCTGCCGGTGCAGACGTTCTCCATCGGTTTCGAGGAAAAGTCGTACAGCGAGCTGCCCCATTCCCGGCGCGTGGCCACGAAGTTTGCGACCGACCATCACGAGCGCGTCCTTTCGGCCGATATCCGTTCGTTGGTCATGGAGCTGGCGCGGATCCTGGACGAGCCCCTGGGAGACTTCTCCAATTTCCCCACCTATCTCGTCTCGCGCACGGCCAGGGAGAATGTGACCGTGGCCCTGTCCGGCGACGGGGGCGACGAGGTCTTCGGGGGCTACGAGCATTACCTGGCCCAGAAACTGGCCCGCTGCGTCGATGCGCCGCCCCTGCGCCCCCTGCGATCGCTGGTGGCAAGTGCCCTGCGCCGCGTCCCCCCCTCGGAATTGAAAAAGGGGCTGGTCAACCGTCTCAAGCGCTTCAGCGAGGGCTTCGCCCATTCCCCCGCCGACCGTCATTTCCGCTGGATGCTGTTTCTCTCCGCCCTGCAGAAGTCCCGCCTCTATTCCCCGGATTTCCTGGAAAAAGGCTTCCTGCTGGACCTGCACGAACGCGAGCCTTTCCGGACGTTCTTCGCGCGCAGCCGGCTCTTCCCCGGCATCAATCAGGACCTTTACCTCGACCTGAAGACCTACCTGGCCGACGACATCATGGTCAAGGTCGACCGCATGAGCATGGCCGCATCGCTGGAGACGCGCGCCCCGCTTCTCGACACCAAGGTGGTGGAATTCGCCTTCGCGCTGCCCCCGGCATGGAAAGTCCGCGGGGAGACCGGAAAATGGTTCTTCAAGAAGGCCATGGAGGGTATCCTGGACGACGAGACCATCCACCGGCAGAAAGAGGGCTTCTCCATCCCCATCAAGAACTGGCTCAAAACGGAATTGAAGGACCTGATGCTGGAGACGCTATCGGAAAAACGGATCGTCGCCATGGGGTATTTTTCCTATCCGGCCGTCGAACAAATGATCCGCGAGCACATGGCCAACCAGGAGAATCATGCCCACCGGCTGTGGGCGCTGATGCAGTTCCATCTCTGGCACGACCAGTTCGCCGGGAACTGAACCGCCATCCGCATGGGACTCACCCTGCAGGCATTCCTGATCCTCCTGCCGGCGGTCTTCCTGGCCGGGGTCGTCGACTCCATCGCCGGCGGCGGCGGCGTCCTTTCCCTCCCCGCCTACATGGCGGCCGGCCTGCCTCCCCACTTCGCCCTCGGCAACAACAAATTCTCCTCCTGTTTCGGCACGCTTTTCGCTACCCTGCGCTATCACCACCACGGCATGATCGATGTCCGCGTGGCCCTGCTCAGCGCGCTGTTCGCCCTGGTCGGCTCACACCTGGGGACGCGGGTCGTGCTGCTGCTGCATCCCGGGTTCCTGCGCTGGCTGCTGGTCGTGCTGGTGCCGCTGGTGGCCGTTTTCATCCTGGCCAACCGCGGTTTTGGCCGCGAGAACCATTCGCACCTGCAGGCGCCGCGGAAAAAATTCACGCTGGCCGCCCTGGCCGCCCTGCTCATCGGATTCTACGACGGTTTCTTCGGTCCCGGGACCGGGACGTTCCTCATCCTGTTTTACACGCTGGTCCTGAAATACGATCTCGTGACGGCCAATGCCAATACGAAAGTGGTGAACCTGGCCTCCAACATCGCCGCCCTGGTCACCTTCGTCGCCCACGGCAAGGTCCTTTTCGCCATCGGCATTCCGGCGGCCGCCGCCGGCATCGCCGGCAACCTGCTGGGGGCCAAGCTGGTCATCCGCCGCGGCAGCACGGTGATCCGCCCCGTCTTCATATTCACCCTGCTGCTGCTGTTCGTCAAGGTCCTCTACGACCTTTTTAAACAGCAGCTTTGATCCCGCCAGGCGTCAGCGCCAGATAAATCCATACGTTGCCCCGGAATTTGCGTATCGCCCCGACTCCGCGTTCCCACCTTCGATATTGGACTTGGCCATGCAGATGGCAGCCCAGTCTTGGGGCGCATTATTCGGCAGCTTCCCCGGCGCCACGCTTTAAGCAAGCCGATGCCGATCGACCGTCGGGCTTCCAGAGCGGCCCGATTTGACTTTTTTGCCGCTTATGCCGAAAATATCCCCGGTATCGGAAGGGCCGGCCGGAGAAGACGAAGCCTGCCTCTCTTCTGGGGGAAAAGGAGTTTTCTTGGGGGAAGCAAACGATTTGAACTTGCACTATGATCAGGACTGCTTTCCCGTATCCGGCAAACAACATTATTTGCCAAAGGGAGGAACCATGAAAATATTTTTTGGCGCCTTGCTGCTGGTCGTGCTTTTTTGCGTCGCGCCCATGCGCGCGCAATCGCCGGTGGACCAGGCTGCACAGGCTGGATTTCCCCTGCTGACAGAATTTACGTTGCGCCCGGGCGACCAGCCGTTCACAACCAGCTATGTTGCCCAAGCGGATGGCCCGCACCGGATGATCGTTGCCTGGGGCGCCACCGTGGCCTTGCGCCTGGAGGTTCATGGGGCCGGACCGGACCCCTCGTCTGGGCAGGGCAACCCGGCCAGCGTCGCATTCCCGGCAAAAAAGGGCGTTACCTACACGATCCGCATCGGCCCGGCCGGGAATCTGCCCGTGACCAGCGTGGGGCAGCTTTACGGCGGACCGCGGCGGGCCCAGGCCATGACCCAGATGTCCGGCGAATTGGTCAAAGCCACGCCCATGCCGCTGCCCGGACCGGCGGCTCCGGAAGCCACCCCCATGCCTCTCCCGGGCCCGCAGCCGGCCATGAACCCCCTGTCCATGGCGGTCGTCAACAAGCTCACGGCTCCGATTGACTGGGCGGCGACGCTGAAATCGGCCAGCGCCATCCCGGCCATGGGGCAGCTTCTCTCCTCGCTGCCGGGCGGTGTCTCGGGCGCGATGCAGCAGGTCAGCGAAAACGTGGCCCGGGTCAGGGCCCCGACGGTGCCGGAGTCCGCGGGCGCGCTCGACTGGCGCGGCGGGATAGCGTTCCGATTCTGGTCGGAGCCGCCCGCATACTTCCTTAACGGGAAGAAATATTACGTGGGTGCGCTGGAGGCCTTTCCCGTGGAGTTAGGTTCATACCCTACACGTGTCTCTGACCAGACCAAAGAGATCCTGCGCATCTGGCCATGGCCGCGCGGTCTCGTGTATCTCAACCTGGAGTTGCCTGCGGAGCATGCGACCTACGCCATCACCGTGCGGACGACCGACTACCAAGGCACACTGCGTTCGACCTGGGCTGCCGGTGACCCACCGATCGTGAGCCTGAAATGTGATCGCCCGTGGATGGCTGCGGCGCATCAGAGTGTATATTTGCCGTTGACCGTGACCTCCGGTCCGTCGGGATTCTCCACGCTCATCACCGTGTCACCCCCGGACACCCCCGCGTATGCGGATTCATGGGGAGTCGGCAAGGGTATGCGCAAGGTGAACCTGATGCTGACCCTGGCCTACGAGACTGTTGTTGGGGCCTCTAATTTCAAGGCGCCGGCCCTCTTTGGCGGGATCGACATCAAGCGCATCAACTGAAGCCGCACCGTTGACGGTGGCGAGTGGCTGGAGGTAACGGCATGGCCGACCCCAGCCTGTCCTGGTTCAGCGGCTGAACACCACGCCGTTGTCCCACTCGATGCGCGTGGCGCGCCCGGCGGCGTCCTTGGCCGCGATCCTGCCCTTGGCCGTGCCGCTGCCCAGCGCGTTCGTCCAGGCGACCGTGAGCGCGTCGCCAGCGATGGTGCCCTGCGCCTTTTCGCCCGTGGCCGGCACCAGCCAGGTGAACTCGTTGCCGCTCTGGCTGAAGCTGAAGGTCATGTTCATGAAGCCCTGCCAGTCGCCCGCCAGATCGGCCACGGCGGGGAGCGGGGCCATGGGCGGGGCCGGCGCGACCGCGGCGCCCTGGCGGAAGATGATCACGCCGTTCTCCCAGTCGATGCGCCGGGCCGCTCCGGCCGGGTCCACTTCAATGACCTGGCCGTTGAAAACCCCGCCTCCGGCCATTTGCGTGGTGACCTTCATGCCGGCGACCGTTCCGCTTCCCTGCTGCCCCAGGCTGGCCGCCGTCCAGCTGAACTCCGCTCCCGTCTGGCTGAAGACGTACTCGGCGCCGACGTTGCTCTGCCACGTGCCGGCCAGCGAGACCGGCCCCTTTCCCGGGCTGCCCGGCGCAACCGGCGCCGGGATAGGCTCGAGCATCTGCGCCTGAATGTCCTGGGCGCCGGGCGCGCGCACACGGGTGGGCCCCAGATAGTCCTGTTCCCGGATCGGCCCCACATAACGCAGTTTCATGAAAGAGATCTGCTCTTGAACTCCAAGTTCGCTTAACGGGTATTCGATCTCATGGTTGTTCGGCCGCGGGAGCTTCAATTCAGCCATTTGCGGAGTGCGGATTGTGATCTCCATATGATCCGTATTGGGTGTTCCATAGGTGCTCAATTCCCCGGTTGCCGAGGCGATAAAACGGAGTTCTATCGGGCCACCTTCCGGAATGCGGTCGAAAGTGACGGCCGTTTCCGCGACCCGCTCCGGAAGCGGATAGAACTTGCCCCACGGATAAAAGGGGTTTTCAATGGTCAGGTATACGCCCAGGAGATCGTCCACGTCCAGGCGGTGGATCACGAGGGAACACCCGTCATCGCGCGCAATGAGCGGATGGAAAGAGGGCGTCGATCCGCGAAAACGAGTGTACGGAACCAGCGAGTATTTTTGATTCACTTTATCGAATTCGCTGCCCACCGTATAGCTGTGCAGAGTCCTCCAACTCGAACTGAATTCGGGATTCGGAAATAGAATGACGGCAACGCGGGCCCCGATGGCGATCGATCGGGGAGCGGGCGTGACATGGGGGATGCGCAGCATGCGCCTGCCGGGAGCAAGGGTCCAGGTCGAGTAGGGTTTCCGATAATTGGCGTCGGCGTACAGCGTGACCTGAAAGGGGTCCATGCCTCCGATCTCGGCCGTAGTCCGCTCCGGAAGCTGTTGGCTGGAAAAAATCGGCAGCACGCCCGATTTCAGACCGGCGGCAAACAAAATCATGATTGCGATCCAAAAAGAATATTTTCTCATTGATCCCCTCCTTGCCAGCGGCATTCCGCCGACATGGCTGCCGTCATGCGCTGGGCCTCAGCGGCTGAACACCGCGCCGTTGTCCCAATCGATGCGCGTGGCGCGCCCGGAAGCGTCCTTGGCCGTGATCTTGCCCTTGGCCGTGCCGCTGCCCTGCGCGTTCGTCCAGGCGACCAGGAGCGTGTCTCCATCGATGCTGCCCTGGGCCTTTTCGCCCGTTGCCTTGACGGTCCAGGCGAACTGGCTGCCGTTCTGGGTAAAAGTGAAGGTCATGCCCTGGAAGCCCTTCCAGTCCCCAGCCAGGCTTGGCCCGGAGGGAATCACGACCGCCTGCTGAACTTGCATGACCACGGGCTTTGCGGCCGGATTCGTTGCCGACCAGGGCAGGGAATAGAACCCGCGGATGCGATAGGCTGGATGGCCGCCGGCTTTTTCCGGTGGCATGGTCTCAGATAAAAAATAGGGTGACGGATTAAGTTCAAACAGCTCATCCTCAGGCGAATAAGCCACCCCGGTGATCGCCCCGGAGCGGATCATCGCCCCGATCTGGGAGAGGTAATAATACGAATGGATCCTCTCTTCGGCCCCCTGCCCCGGAGTGGCGAAAGTCAGGATCCCCTTGCCTTCCACCAACGGGTCGGTATAGATGTTCATGATGAACCCGTTCTGGTCGTCGTGAGCATAGACCACGATCTGCTTTATCGATCCGGGTTTGAAGAAATACGTTTTGTAGTATTGGGCCTGGGCGAAAAGCGGCACAACGGTGACCAGTACGCCGCACAAGATCCATGCAAAAACCAAGCAGAACCTACTTTTCATGATCCCCCCCTTGCATTTTGGAAAATTGCTGAAAAACAATTATTACGGTTCACCCCTGCTTATCATTGTCCAAATATCGCATGGAAATGTCAAGGGAATATCAGCCGGTCTGCTGCCAGTGCCGGCTGCGGCCCGATCACCGGCAGCACCGGAAATCCTCTTGTTCAAGCGCCGGGATCCAGGGTGAGTGCGTGCTTTTCTTGGCGGGCCTTCAACTGCAGGTAAGCAATGGCGCACAGGCGGCCGCTGACCGCAGCCAGCGCCGCGGCGGTCACGCCGACCAGGTCGGTCCTGGCCACGGCCAGCAGGAGAAAGCCGGCGATCACCGCCACTTCGATGGCCGTGGCCACGGTGATCGGGCGCGTTTTCCCCTTTTTGACCAAATGCGAACGCTGGAATGACAGCAATACCGTCAGGGCGGGCATCACGACAAGGATGCGGATGGGGAGGACCGCCAATCGGGCCAGTTCCATGGGCAGCCCGGAGACTCCGTGGAACCAGCAGATGACGGCCGGAGAAAAAGCGATCAGCAGGAGGATCCCGGAAGCGACCAGGGCCAGCAGCCAGGCGAATGACGCGATCCTGCGGTCGTTCTCCCTGCCATGCCCCAGCAGGGCGATGGCCGCCTCCTGGAAAGACAGGCCGGCGCTGCGGAAAATGAAAACCAGGGCATTGACCACCGGCAGCACGGCCAGCGACTCAATGGGCAGGCGGCTCTTGCCCAGGAAGAACGACATCAGGGGATGGACGGCCAGGGCCAGCACCGACGTCATGGCCAGGGGAAAGTAAAAGAATGCCAATTGCCGGTAGCGCAGGGAATCTCCCGGCTCACTCGCCGGGATTTGCGAATCCAGAATGCGTCGCAGAAGCGGCCCGGCCATGAGCCGGCTGGCCAATGCCTCCATGATCACGCCCGCAGACAGGGCGGCCGTTCCCACGCAGGCTCCGGGCAGGGACGAGAAAAGATAGAGCAGCAGGGCCGTAGCCGCCATGGAGGCCAGGCGCACCACCGTGCCGTGAGCCACCCGGCGCGGCATGCCGTTGCCGATGAGAATGCCCTGATAGAAGCGGCGGAAACCGATGGCCGCCGGCCAGGGCAGGAGAATGAATGTGGCTTGGTGGGTCAGACGGGCCACCTCCGGCGGCAAGCCGATCAGGTTCCGCGTCAGCCAGAAAAAAACCGGCGGCAGCAGGACGATGAGCATTGCCAGGGTGATGGCCATGTTCAGGGCGACATTGAACCGGCGCAGCTTGAGGTAGGTCCGGCGGTCCCGCACCAGGGCGTTGGCCGCGCTGAGCATCATGATGATCGGCGACTCGAAGAGCATGCCCAGCGAGAAGGCCACGCCATAGGCCGCCAGGTTGAACTTGGCTTCGGCGACCCGGGCGATGATCGCGGCGATGAAAGGGCCTTCCAGCCCCATCATCAGCCAGCTGGCGAAAAGCGGCAGCCAGAACAGGACGATCTTCCTGCGGGTGAGTTCGGGGGTTTCGGGGTGCAAGGCACAGAATATCATGATTCAACGGGCGCGGCAATGCCCGGCTGCGCGCGGCGGAACGCCGGCTCGTTCCTTGGCCAAGAGGAAAAGATGTTAGACGTTAGACGACAGACGTTAGCAGGAAAAAATTAAGGAGACAATCTGCATTTTCTGGGAATAGGATCCTTCGAATGCATTTTTCTTGCTAACATCTAACCACTAACGTCTAACGTCTGAACTCCTGATCAATTTCTCCTCATCTTAGTAACTATCCGAGTGGCTAAGGATTGATTCCCGGCGGCACTGGGAGTAAAATATTCATGACCCATGAATAATATCTCCGGACTTCCCGGACGCATGCTGCTGGCGCTCATTTCCTGGCCGCGGCTCAGCCGCTTTTACGGCCGGATCATGCGCCTGCAACGGCCGCGCTTCCTGGCCGGGGCAATGATCCGCCGCTTCCAGAAGCACTACCGGATCACCATGGATGATTTCCGGGGGACGGCCGGCGACTATCGTTCGCTTTCCGAATTCTTCCTGCGCCCGTTCGACCCGCAAAAACGCCCGCTCAACAGCGACTCCGGCCGCCTACTTTCGCCCGCCGACGGCCGCTTGAGCGAGCTGGAGCTCGTGGACCGTGACCAGGCCACCCAGGTCAAGGGCTGGACCTATCCGCTCGGCCTGCTGCTGGCCGAGCACATCGATCTCTCGCAAAAATGGCATGTGGCGACGATCTACCTGTCGCCCGGCGATTACCACCGTTTCCACTATCCCCTGTCGGGGCGGATCAGCGGCTGCTTCCACGGCGGCGCGCGCCTCTTCCCTGTCAACGGCTTTTCGGTGAACCGCGTCAAGCACCTTTATATCCGCAACGAAAGGGTGGTGACCCGCTTCGCCCTGGGCGGGGCGACGGTTTACATGGTCGCCGTCGGCGCCACCTTCGTCGGCGGCATCGGCATGAACTATCTGCCCCACGGCCTGACGCCTCCTGGCCGGTGGCAAGAACTCGATATCCCGGCCGAGCAAATGGCCGAAATGGGCCATTTCGCCATGGGCTCGACGATCGTCCTGCTCATACCTGCCGTGCTGGTAGAATCCGTGCTCGTCCAGAAGGGAGATGCGATCCGCGTGGGGCAGCCCCTCTTCAAGATCAAGAACTGAATTTCACAGGGCACAAGTCAAAGCCTGCGCTCGAACAAATCGCCGACCATTCATGGCAGATGACCTGGGAAGACTAAAATTCCAAATCACAAGCACCAAGCACCAAACAAGCACCAAATTCCAATGACCCAATCCCCTGGCGGGGACTTTGACCCAAACAAAAAAAAGAAACTGAAAGGGTTTTCGTTTTGGACATTGGAATTTGGGATTTGGAATTTATTTGGAATTTGGTGCTTGAGATTTGGAGCTTTTTCTCTTACTTGTGCCTTTTTACTTTTGCCTTTTGCCTTTCTGGTTCTTCCAACTCCACTTTATCGCCAGGAACCGGCGGCGGCATCAGCAGCAGGAGCAGCGAGTCACGTGAGGCATGGATCACGGCATGCGCTTCGCCGGGTTCGATGACGACCAGGTCCCCCTGTTTCATCACGAGTTCCCGGTCATCCACGCGAAGCCGCACGCTGCCCCGCAGCAGGATGAAGTACTCGGCCATGGTCCGGTGCAGATGGCCATGGCTGAACGGGGAGGCTCCCGATTTCACGCCCACCTGGATCGGCAAGCCGGCTTCCGCCAGATGCCAGCCCTCTTTTTGCAGGACTCCCGCTATGACCCTCATCTTACGACCCTCCTTTTCTCCGGGCCGGGACCCGTGCAGGCGGCCGGGCCAGGGCCAGTGCCGCGATGCCGGCGATCGCCGTCAGCATGCCGGCCAGCTTCAGCACCGGGAGCCAATGGCCCAGCAACCCGATGTCGAGGAGGCTGACCAGGACGGCATTCGATCCGGAAACGGCCGCGGCCGGCCCGGCCGGTCCCAGGGTGACCGCCCGCTTGATGGCCAGCATGCCCAGGGCCAGGAAGATCCCGGCCAGCAACGCCAGCCATGTGAGTGCCGGGCTGCGCAAGACCGGAAACCCCGCGCCGATCGACCCGCGCCAGGCCACGGCCAGCACGCCGCAGGTGCCGACGGCCAGCCACAGGACGACGGCGACCGTCAGCGAATCGCCTCCCCGCACTCCGGCCAGCTTCAGCAGGAAATTGGTGAGCCCGAACAGGAGCATGGTCGCAATCGCCAGGCCCACGGCGCCGAAACGGGCGCGACCGCCGGGGTCCAGGCTGATCAGCACGATGCCGGCGACGACGGCAAGGATCCCCGCCCATTGCCCGGGCGCCAGCTTCTCGCGGATGATCGCCCAGGCCAGCAGGGCGACGACCAGGGAGTTGGCCGAGGCAACGGCCACGATCGGCCCCTTGGCCAGCGGATCGGCCGCGAGGCTGGCCTTAAGCAGCAGCATGGCCAGCGCCAGGGAGACACCGGCGGCAACGGGAAGGAGCAGGGACCGCTGCCCGGGCAGGCCGGAAAAACCTCGGCCCCGGAAGATCAAATGTGCCGCGCCGGCGATGCCGAGCAGGCCGCAGCCCAGCCATAGGACCATGGCCGCCTTGACGCTCGCAGCGGGGTCGCCGGCGCTTTTTTCCGCGATATAGCCGAGGAGAAAATTGGTCGCGCCGAAGCATGTCATCGCAGCCAACGCCCAGGCCAGCCATGCGCGCCGCGGCGGGTCGCCGGGGATCAAGGCGCGGGACCCAGTCAGCGGCCGGGGCCGCGCAAGACCCTGGCCGGCAGGCGGATCAGAGCCCCCAGCAGCTCGAAGACCGCGCTGACGGTCATGCCCAGGAGGCGAAAGGGCAGGAGCAGCAGCCAGACCAGGGGGTAGAGCACCAGGGCCAGGAGGGCCAGCGGCCAGCTGATGATCAGCAGGATCAGCCACAGCAGGAATTTCGTCATGGGCGACTCCTTGGCGCCGGGAAATCCCGTTCCCGGGCCGTTGCCGAGATTTTTTTACCACACTGTGCTAGAATTTACAAACTGTCATGGCGGAACTTCCAGCGATCCGAAACCTGCTGCCCGGTCGGCTCAGCGCCGGCGTCATCGTCTACCGCGGCATCTCTCCGCGGCCGGGCTCGTCCCTGCCCGCGCACATCGCCAGGCAGCTCGAGCTCATCCGCAGCGCTCACCCCGCGACACCGCCGCCCGGTTTCGCTTTCTCCCGCCGCCTGTACCGGACGTTCGGCATCGACCCGACCAAGCATCGTCCATCCGCGGAGGCTCTCTGGCGTCGTCTGCGCGGCCGCGGCGACTTTCCCGCCGTCCACCCTCTCGTCGACCTGACCAACCTGCTTTCGCTCGCCCACCAGGTCTGTTACGGCCTCTACGACCTGGAGCGCGTCCAGGGACCGGTGACGGTCACCCTGGGCGAGGCCGGCGACCGCTACCAGGGGATCCGCAAGGATGTACTGGAGCTCTGCGGCAGGATCGTGCTGCGCGATGCCGGGGGCGCCTTCGGCAACCCCTCCGCCGATTCGCTGCGCGCCTGCGTGAACGATGCAAGCCGCGACATCCTGCAGGTGCTCTTCTTTCATCCTGAAGACCCCCGACAGCAGGCGGTCCTGGCCTCAACCCTCGCCTCCTTCAATGAATTCTTCACGACGACCGAAAACCGGTCGTTCATCATCTGAGATGTCAGCCAGCAGGGAAACAATGCCCACAGGAGCGAACATGGAGAACACGAGAATCAGTGAGAGCTTCAGCGATCCGGGGAACAGGTCCACCCTACGGGGAACCACGCGCATCACCGGGAACGTCTCGGGACCGGGAGACCTCGAGCTGGATGGCGAGCTGGTCGGAGACATTTCCGTCGACGGCCTGTTGGTCATCGGCGAGAAGGGATCCGTCCAGGGCAGGGCCACGGCGGGGAACATGGTCCTGGCCGGCAGGGTCAAGGGAAGGATCATGGTCAGGGAAAGGATCGAGGTCCGCTCCAGCGGCCGCATGGAAGGGAATATCGTCTGCCAGAAGATCGCCATCGCCGAGGGCGCCTTCATGGATGGGGAGGTCCACACCCACAAGGGCAAGCCCCTCTCCCCGGAGTACTTCACCGAGAAGCGTAAAGACCTGCGGACCATGAAATCTCCCGATGGGGCGGGAGCGCCCGGCAAATAAGGCGCGTTTTCCGACCCGGAACCGGCCGTGCATCGGACCGCCGCGGGCTCGGAAGAACAAAAGTCCAGCCGGCCGCCAAGGGACGCCCGCTTCTCTTGACAATTCGGGCAAAACGGATTAAAATAATCATAGAATCCTGGTCAGCCCCATAAATCCAAGATCAGACAAGGAAAATCCATGAAGGAAAACCAGCGCACCGCACCGCCCCCGCAAGGCGAAGAAAGCTTCGCCGACATGCTGAATGCTTCGTTCAGGCCCGCCGCCCGCGTCAAGGTGGGCGAAGTGGCCACGGGCAAGGTCATCTCCATCGGCAAGGACAGCATTTTCCTCGACCTCGGCATCCGCGCCGAGGGCATGATCGACCGCGAGGAATGCGAGCGCCAGGGGGAACTGACCGTCAAGCCGGGCGATCCGCTGCAGGTCCTGGTGACTTCATTCCGCGACGGCATCTTTCACTGCACGGCGCGCCTGCGCCAGGCCGGCCGCGGCGACTCGCGCACGGCGAAGGACTCGCCCTCATTGGCCCTGCTGCGTGAAGCCTATGCTGCCCGCGTCCCGGTCGAAGGCAGGGTCAAGGCGGTGAACAAGGGTGGATTCGACGTCCAGGTCATGGGCCAGAAAGCCTTTTGTCCCATTTCCCAGATCGAGCGCAACTATTGCCAGAAACCGGAAGCTCATCTGGAACAGACCTATTCCTTTCTGATCACGCAGTTCGAGGAGGACGGCCGCAACATCGTCATCGGCCGCAAGGAACTGCTGCAGACCGAGGAACGCGACAAGGCCCAGCGGCTCTGGAGCGAGCTGGAACTCAACCAGGTGCGCGAGGGAACGGTCACCTCGGTGCACGATTACGGAGCCTTCGTCGACATCGGCGGCGCCGAAGGGTTGCTGCACGTTTCTGAAATATCCTACCAGAAGGTGCAGAGTGCCAAGGATTCCCTCCAGCCGGGGCAGCAGCTTCAGGTGGCCGTGATCCGGCTCGATCCCGAGGCCGGCAAGATATCCCTGAGCCTCAAAGCGCTCCTGCCCGATCCCTGGACCGCTGCCGGCGACCAGCTGGCCGTGGGTTCCGAGATTGCGGGCAAGGTCGTTCACCTGAAGCCGTTCGGCGCCTTTGTCGAGCTCTTCCCCGGAGTGACCGGCCTGCTTCACGTCTCGCGCCTGGGAATCGGCCGCCGCATCCAGCATCCCAAGGAGATCCTCACCATCGGCGATGATGTGCGCGTGCGCATCCTGGCCGTGGATCCGACGCGCAAAACCCTGTCACTGACCATGGAGGAACCCGAGGAGGACTTCAGCAGCGAGCTGCGGCAACTGAACGAAAAGCAGGCCCGCGAGATGAAAAGCGGCGGCGCCATGGCCGGCCTGTTCGACGCCGCCCTGCCTGCGGACAAGGATTAGCCCGTCTCATCGGGGACCTTCCGCATCCGGGCCACGGATTTTCAAGCGTAACGGCAGAACCGCCCATGCCCTGGCGGGCATTGTCGCTGCCGGTCAATACGGGATATTCCCCTTTTTCATCGCCGAGCGGGCATAGGCCAGGCGCATGACCTCGGTCGCCGTTTCCTCAATGGACTTGTAGGTGGCGTCCAGCACAGGCCACTGCCGGCGTTCATAGAGGCGCAGGGCAAATAGCACCTCGCGGCGGATCGCCTCCAGGTCGGCATAATCCGAGCCCCCTCCGCCCTGCAGCTTGATCTGCCTTTCGCGGCGGATCGCCTCCAGGCGCTTGGGATGGATGGTCAGGGCAATGATCCGCTTCGGGTCGATGCCGTCCAGTTCTGCGGCAGGCTCCTCGTCCAGGATGATCGGGATGTTGGCCACCTTCCAGCCGCGATAGGAAAGATAGATGCTCACCGGCGTCTTGGAGGTCCGCGAGACCCCCAGCAGCACGATCTCGGCGTTGCCGATCGTCTCCAGCCGCCGGCCGTCGTCGTGCTTGATGGTGAAGTCAACCGCTTCAATGCGCTGAAAATAATCGCGGTCCAGCTGGTGGAACAGCCCGGGCTTGGCCAGCGGCGAGATCTCCAGCAGGTCGGACAGGCGGGTGAGCACCGGGCCCAGGATATCCACGGTGGGCACGCCGTTCAGCCGCCCCAGCTCGGTGATGCGGTGGCGCAGCTCGGGCGAAGCCATGGTGTAAATGATGACGCCGTTGGTCTCGGTCGCGCGACGGAAGATGTCCTGGACCTGCTCTGGCGTGCGGATGTTGGAGAAGGTCTCCAGCTCGATCTGAGTGGTCTTGAACTGGCTCAGCGCCGCCAGGACCACCGTCTCGCAGGTCTTGCCCGTGGCGTCGGACACGGCGAAGACGTAGCGCTTGAATTCCTTATCCCCGCTGGCCATGCGGAGATGGTATTCCCGGGAAAGCGGATTGTCAACGCCGGGCCGCCCGGCGGTTGATAAAACGACAAGGCTCCGGTATAATATCACCACCATGTTCAAACTCATCGTGCGCAAGATCTTCGGAACCCAGAACGAAAGGGATTTGAAGCGCCTGGCGCCGCTGGTCGTGCGCATCAACGCTCTCGAGCCCGCCCTGCGCCAGCTGAGCGACGAACAGTTGCGCGCCAAAACCGGTGAGTTCAAGGCCCGGGCCGCCGGCGGCGAGGCGCTGGAGGACCTGCTGCCCGAAACGTTCGCCCTGGTGCGCGAGGCGGCCCGGCGCACTCTGAACATGAGGCATTTCGACGTGCAGCTGCTGGGCGGCATGGTCCTGCACCAGGGACGGATCGCCGAAATGAAGACCGGCGAGGGCAAGACCCTGGTGGCCACCCTGCCCGCCTACCTGAATGCGCTGACCGGCAAGGGCGTGCACGTGGTGACGGTCAACGACTACCTGGCCAAGAGAGACTCGGAATGGATGGGGCGGATCTACCGCTTCCTCGGGCTTTCGGTCGGCGTCATCCAGCACGAGATGGACGACCTGCAGCGCAAGCAGGCCTATGCCTGCGACGTGACCTACGGCACCAACAACGAGTTCGGCTTCGACTACCTCCGCGACAACATGAAGTTCGACGTGCAGAGTCTGAGCCAGCGTGAATTCAATTTTGCCATCGTCGACGAGGTGGACTCCATCCTGATCGACGAGGCGCGCACGCCGCTGATTATTTCCGGACCGACCGAGGGTTCCACCTCCTTCTTCTACCGCGTGAACGAGTTCGTCTCGCGCATCAAGCGCAGCAAGGAGTACTACGACCACGACGAAAAAACGAAGACCGTCGTGCTGACCGAGAGCGGCATCAGCGAGGCCGAAAAGTTCTTCCGCGTCGACAACCTCTACGACCTGCCGAACATGGACCTGCTGCACCAGATCTACCAGTCCCTCAAGGCCCACCTGATCTTTCACCGCGACGTGGACTACCTGGTCAAGGACGAGCAGGTGCTGATCGTCGACGAGTTCACCGGCCGCATCATGCCCGGCCGCCGCTACTCCGACGGCCTGCACCAGGCGCTGGAGGCCAAGGAGAACGTCAAGATCGAGCAGGAGTACCAGACCCTGGCCACCATCACTTTCCAGAATTACTTCCGCATGTACAAGAAACTGGCGGGCATGACCGGCACGGCGATGACCGAGGCGGCCGAATTCGCCCACATTTACAAGCTCGACGTCACCGAGATACCGACCAACCGGCCGCTGATCCGCACGGAATTCCCCGACATGATCTACGGCAGCAAGGAGGAAAAGTGGAACGCCGTGGTCGAGGAGATCAAGGCCCTGAACGCCAAGGGCCAGCCGGTGCTGGTGGGCACCATCTCCATCGAGAACTCGGAACTGCTCAGCCGCCGGTTGCACCGCGATAAGATCCGTCACGTGGTGCTCAACGCCAAGTACCACGAATCGGAGGCCGAGATCGTCGCCCAGGCCGGCCGGCTCGGCTCGGTGACCATCGCCACCAACATGGCCGGGCGCGGCACCGACATCCTGCTGGGCGGCAACCCCGAGGCGCTGTTGCGCGAGGAGCTGCGCAAGCAGGGCTTTGCCCCGGAAACGGCGCCCCCGGTCGTGCTGGAGAAGGCCCGCGCCGCGATCGAGGCCGCGGTCACCCGCGAGCACGACGAGGTGATCGCCCACGGCGGCCTGCACATCCTGGGTACCGAGCGCCATGAAGCGCGGCGCATCGACAACCAGCTGCGCGGACGTTCCGGCCGGCAGGGCGATCCCGGCTCTTCGCGCTTCTACATCTCCCTCGAGGACGACCTGATGAAGATCCTGGGGTCGGAGCGCGTGCGCGGCATGCTGGTCCGTGCCGGCATGCACAGCGGCGTCCCCCTGGAGAACCGCCTGGTCTCCCGCGCCATTGAGAACGCCCAGAAGCAGATCGAGGGGCAGAATTTCTCCATCCGCAAGCACCTGCTGGAATACGACGACGTGATGAACAAGCAGCGCCGCCATATCTACTCGCTGCGCCGCGACATCCTGTTCGGCAAGGATTTCAGCCAGCATGTCCAGGAGCTGATCGACGATCTCTACGAAGAGATCTTCTCATACTGTGTCGACGAGAACAAGGAAGCGGAGAACTGGGACATCGATGCTTTCCAGAAAGAGATCCTGCTGCAGTTCGGCCTCGACCTGCGCCCGACCGACCCGGCCGTCCTTCGCGACACGCCCCCGCTGGAGCTGAAGGAGAGCGTCCTCGGCCGGATCAAGGCCATGTACCGCGAAAAGGAGGCCTTGGTCGGTTCCGGACAGATGCGCGAGCTGGAACGGATGATCCTGCTGCAGGTGATCGACGCCCAATGGAAGGACCACCTGCTCAGCGTCGACCATCTGAAAGAAGGGATCGGCTTGCGCGGCTACGCCCAGAAGGACCCGCTGATCGAGTACAAGAAGGAGAGCTACGACCTCTACGAAAAACTCCTCAACCGCATTGACGAGGAGGTCCTGCGCTTCCTGTTCCTGTTCCGCCCGGTCAGCGACGCGGAGATCGAGGACTGGCGCAGGAAGAAAAAGCCGCGGCTGGCGGCGCCGGCGTTCAAGATGCCGGGCGGCAAGCACAAGAAAAGAAAATGAAAGAAAATGAAAAGATCCTGCCCGACCCCGGGCTGACTTTCGACGACGTGCTGCTGGTTCCGGGTTATTCCGAGGTGCTCCCCAGCCAGGCCGACACATCGACCCGCTTCTCCCGCAACATCCGCCTGAGCCTGCCGCTGGTGGCGGCGGCGATGGACACCGTCTCCGAGTCGCGCATGGCCATTGCCATGGCCCAACTGGGCGGCTTGGCCATCGTCCACAAGAACCTCACCATCGCCGAGCAAGCCGGCGAAGTATTGCGCGTCAAGCGTTCGGAATCGGGCATGATCGTCAATCCCATCACCCTGCATCCCGACAACACCTTGCAGGAGGCCCTGAAGCTGGTCCGGGAAAAGGGCATTTCGGGCCTGCCCATCGTGGACGGGCAGGGCAAGCTGGTCGGCATCCTGACCAACCGCGACCTGCGCTTCGCCGGCAACCCCAGTGCCCCCATCTCCTCCATCATGAAGGCCAAGGGGCTGATCACCGCCGGCGAGAACATCACCATGGCCGAGGCCAAGAAGCTCCTGCATATCAACCGCATCGAGAAGCTCCCCGTGGTCGACAGGGATGGCTTTCTCAAGGGCCTGATCACCTTCAAGGACATCGTCAAGACCGAGAAATTCCCTTTGGCCTGCAAGGACGCCAATGGACAGCTGCGGGTCGGCGCCGCGGTGGGCACCGCCGCCGATACTCTCGAACGGGTGCAGGCCCTGGTCGAGGCCGGGGTCGACGCCATCGTCATCGACACCTCCCATGCCCATTCGCGCAAGGTGATGCAGACCATCGAGAAAGTACGCGGCCTGGCCGGGGACATCGACCTGCTGGTGGGCAATATCGCCACTGCCGCGGCGGCCAGGGACCTGATGGCGCTCGGCGTCGACGGCCTGAAGGTCGGCATCGGCCCCGGATCGATCTGCACCACCCGGGTGGTGACCGGAGCCGGAGTTCCCCAGATCACCGCGGTCATGGAGGTCGCCCGCGAGGTTGCCGGCCGGGTGCCGGTCATCGCCGACGGCGGCATCAAGTTCTCCGGGGACATCACCAAGGCCCTGGCCGCCGGCGCCCATTCCGTGATGATCGGCTCCATGCTGGCCGGCACCGACGAGAGCCCGGGCGAGATGGTCATTTACCAGGGACGGTCCTACAAGAGGTACCGCGGCATGGGCTCCATTGGCGCCATGAAGTCAGGCAGCCGCGACCGCTATTTCCAGGAGGACGAGTTCTCCGAGTCCAAGCTGGTCCCCGAGGGCATCGAGGGACGGGTTCCTTACCGCGGCTCGGTCATGAACCTGATCCCGCTTCTGATCGGCGGCGTGCGCGCCGGCATGGGCCTCAGCGGCTGCCGCAACATCGAGGAACTGCACCGCAAGGCCCGTTTTATCCGCATCACTTCCGCCGGCCTGAAAGAGAGCCATGTCCATGATGTGATCATTACCGAGGAATCCCCGAATTACAGGATGGATTGAGGAAGAGCATGAAAACCAGAACCATACTGATGCTGCTGCTCATCATGACGCTGGGCCTGCCCGCGGCCGGCATGTACCGTTTCGGCACCGGGGTGCGCATCAGCGCATTCGGAGTGCCCAACGCCCTGCTCGACCTGGCTTTCTTCGAGCATCCGCAGCTGGCAGGATCGGCTTTTTCCTTCGAGCTCCAATCCTACGGCGACAAGGGGCCGCAATCGGTATTCAGCGGCATCTACAGCCTGGAATACAGCCGCATTACCGGCGAAGGCCACTATCGCGTCGAGAGGGAGGACCGCCGTTTTTTCGGCTCGGGCGAAATCACCCAGGTCAGCGCTACCGCCACCATCCTGATGCACGTTTTCCCCAGTTCCCCCATTCATCCCTACATCGGGGCCGGCATCGGCATCGGCCACCTGAGCATCTGGGCCGAAGGGGTTTACCAGGATGAACTGGGCACCACCATCCGCGATTCATTCCAGGAGAAGATGTTCGTGCCGGTCGGCCATCTTCCCATCGGCGTCATGGCCAACATTCGCGACAGGTTCCTGGTCAGGGCCGAAGCCGGTTTCAAGAACGGCTTCTATATCGGCGGCAGCTTCACCATCAACTTCTGACCGGCGCATGCAGCCGGCGCACGCTTTCATTGAACCAAAAAATCGGGTATAATCGCCCTGCGGAGAGGGCGCAAGCAGAGAAATGGCCGACGAAAGGATCCCCGACAAACTGACCTTCAAGCGCAAGGAGGTCATGCAGCTGGCCAAGCTGGACGGCCGCGTACTCGATTACTGGGAAAATGAGTTCCACGCCTTCGCAGCGGTGGTCAACCAGAGCGGCGAAAAATTTTACAGCCGCCGCGACGTCGAGGTCATCCTCGCCGTCAAGCAATGGCTGATCCAGGAAAAGCGCGACAAGAGTCTTATTCAGGAGCTGCTGCTGCAGCGTTTCGGCGACCTGGCCGGCGCCCAGTCACCGGCCGCCGGCGATCCCGTCAGCCCTGAAAAATTGCGCAAGATCCGCCGCGGCCTGAAGGAAATATTGACTTTGCTCGCCAAAGATGATAAACACTGATTGAATCGGGGCGTAGCGCAGCCTGGTTAGCGTACACGCTTGGGGTGCGTGTGGTCGGTGGTTCGAATCCACTCGCCCCGATTTTTTCTTTCCGATTTCCGCCATGAAAACAATACTATTGACCAACGACGATGGTTTCTATTCCCAGGGCCTCACCGCGCTCCAGGCCGAGCTGGAAAAGCAGCACCAGGTCTGGGTGGTGGCGCCTGACCGTGAAATGAGCGCCATCAGCATGGCCCTGACGCTGAACCAGCCGCTTCGCGTCAAGCAGATCGCCGAGAAGGTCTTTGCCGTCAACGGCACCACCTCCGACTGCGTGAACATCGCCATGCAAAAGATCCTGCCGCAACCGCCCGATTTTGTCGTGTCGGGCATGAACCTGGGGGAGAACCTGTCCGAGGATGTGTTCTTTTCCGGGACGGTCGGCGGCGCCTTCTCCGGCCATTTGTACGGCATTCCCTCGCTTGCCATTTCCCTGGTCGCCGGCCCGGGCCCGCACCAGCCCCAGGGGTTCCCCTGCGACGCCGGGGCCCGCGTCGCCTCCCGCATCCTGGACCGGCTGCTGTCCGCCAGCCATGGCCGCGTCGTTTACAACGTCAACATCCCCTTTCCCAACCGCAACGAGGTCGCACTCACCCGCCTGGGCAGCAAGCGCTATACTCCCGACATCGTCGAACGCATCGATCCGCGCGGTCGCGCCTATTACTGGATCGGGGCCGGAACGCCGAGCTACGCGGGCAGCGAGGGGAGCGACGTCTGGGCGGTGCAGAACGGCTTCGTTTCGCTGAGCATCATCCGCTACGATTTGAATTCAAGGGAGGAACTGCAGCGGCTGGCGGCCGCCTTCAGCGGTTTTTCCCTCTGACCTCCGCCCACGGGCCGCGCGGCTACTCGGCCAGGACTTTCTTGGCCTCCTCCAGGAGATCGCGCGGGACCATGACCTTCACCTTCCCCAGGCCGTTCATGGTGATGCCGAAAATGCGGCCGGCCGCCTCATAGCGCAACAGGACGGGAATGGCGAAGCTTTCCAGCTTGGACTTGATGATCTCGGCCTCCAAGCCGCCTTCCACCGCCATGAGTTCGGCCAGGTCGTCTTCTTTCATGCCGCTTGCCGTTTCTTTCCCGCAAAGGGGAAAGCCGCGCTACTCAGTGCAGTTTTTCCCGGAAATAGATGAAGAAGATCTGCGCACCGAGCTCGCGGTTGTCCTTGCTGTCCGGGAAGACCTTGTCAGGGAAAAAGACCTTGTCGCAAAGGAATTCCAGGGAAAATTCATCGGCTTCGCCCAGCATCTCCCGGGTCACCGTGAATTCCTTTGAAAAGTACATGCCTTCGGGAATGAATTCGTCGAGAACGGCGCCATTGAGCTTCAGGGTCAGCTTCTGGTCCGGGAGAACGGTTTTATTGACGCCGCCCTTGATGATCAGCGTGTGCTCCTTCTTGGGATTCTCGATGATGCACACCGACCTGGCCGTTGTCCAGCGCCAGCTTTTGGTGAAGGGCTCCTGGGCATGGATGTCGGTCTCGATCTCGTTCCAGCCCTCGTCGTAGACGATCTCCGGAGCGTTGATCGAAGCCGGCTGGATGTTGATCTTCTTCTCGAACAGGACGATCGGTTTTTCCTGCCCTTTCGGATCATAGAGGCCCACGGAAAGCTTCATTTCCTCATAGCCCTCGAAATCGACGTCAAACTCGTTCAGGAATTGGGGGATGAACACGGTCCGTGCGTAATGAATGCGGTCGTTGGCGGTCCAGGCGCCGGTGTTTTTCGGTGGCTGATGGTCGTCCTGCAGGAGCATTTCCTTGCTGTTCACGCGCCAGAAATGAACGAAGACCGAACGGTCCGCGGCCAGCTTCTCGAAATCGGCCGCGGTCGTGAAGTCAAAGTCCATCTTGAAAAAGAGGGAATCGGTGACCGTCTCGGGCGTCAGCGTCATAACCAGGTCGATGCCCTGGCGGTCGGCCTTGCCACCGCAAAAGGGAGTGACCAGCAGTATCGGCAAAATAAAGAAAGCGATCTTGGGTTTCATGATACCTCCTGTCGGTTGAACCTCAAATTTAGCATATTGCCCCTGATTATGCAACCGCACGGGGGAAAATAGAAGGGCCAAGGGCGGCATGAGCGCCGCCCCTGGCATCGAGGAGGGGAAATATCGCTATTTCTTGCCTTTGCCGACGTCCTCGAACTCGGCATCGATGACCTCGCCTTCGTTGGCCGGTCCCTCGCTACCGCCGGCGTCTCCGGGCGCATGGCTTTCGGACCCGGCCTGCGACTCCTTCTGGGCGCCGGCCGTCTTGTACATTTCGGTCGAGAGCCTGCCGGACAGCTTGTTGATATTCTCGATCTCGTCGAGGATCTTCTGGTTGTCACCCTTTTCCACCGCCTCCTTGGCGCGCTTGACGGCGGCTTCGACCTCGGTGACCATTTCGGCGGGAACTTTTTCCTTGTTTTCCTTCACGACCTTCTCCAGCGCGTAGGAAAGCTGGTCCAGCTTGTTGCGGTTCTCGATGGCCTCCTTGTTGCGCTGGTCTTCCTCGCGGAATTTTTCCGCATCCTTGACCATCTTGTCGATTTCCTTTTCGTTCAGGCCGCTGGAGGAGGTGATGGTGATGGCCTGCTGCTTGGACGTGGCCAGGTCCTTGGCCGACACGTTCAGGATGCCGTTGGCATCGATATCGAACGTCACTTCGACCTGGGGGACGCCGCGGGGCGCCGGCGGCAGGCCGGTCAGGTGGAACTTGCCCAAGGTTCGGTTGTCGCGGGCCATCTCGCGCTCGCCCTGCAGCACGTGGATCTCCACCGTGGACTGGTTGTCCTCGGCGGTGGTGAAAATGTCGGTCTTCTTGGTCGGGATGGTGGTGTTGCGCTCGATCAGCTTGTGGGTGATGCCGCCCAGCGTTTCAATGCCCAGCGAAAGCGGCGTCACATCGAGCAGCAGGATATCCTTGGCCTCGCCGCCCAGGACCCCGCCCTGCACTGCCGCGCCGGCGGCCACCACTTCGTCGGGATTGACGCTCTTGTTGCCTTCCCTGCCGAAAATTTTCTTGACCAGTTCCTGGATGAAAGGCATGCGGGTCATGCCTCCGACCAGGATGACCTCCTTGATGTCGCTGACGCTCACGCCGGCGTCCTTGACGGCCTGCTTGCAGGGGGCGATCGAGCGCTCGACGATATCGCCCACCAGCTGCTCAAGCTTTGCGCGGGTCAGCTTCATGACCAGGTGTTTGGGGCCGGAGGCATCGGCGGTGACAAACGGCAGGTTGATCTCGGTTTCCTGGGCCGTGGAGAGCTCGATCTTGGCCTTCTCGGCGGCTTCCTTCAGGCGTTGCAGGGCCATGCGATCCTTGGTCAGGTCGATGCCCTGGTCCTTCTTGAACTCCTCGGCGATCCAGTCGATCAGCTTCTGGTCTATGTTGTCTCCGCCCAGGTGGGTGTCGCCGTTGGTCGATTTCACCTCGACGATGTTCTCGCCGATCTCCAGGATCGATATGTCGAACGTGCCGCCGCCGAAATCATAGACGGCGATCAGCTCGTCCTTCTTCTTGTCCATGCCGTAGGCCAGGGCTGCGGCGGTGGGCTCGTTGATGATGCGCTTGACATCGAGACCGGCGATCCGGCCGGCATCCTTCGTGGCCTGGCGCTGGGCGTCGTTGAAGTAGGCCGGGACGGTGATGACCGCCTCGGTCACTTTTTCACCGAGATAGTCCTCGGCAGCCTCCTTGAGCTTGCGCAGGATCAGCGCCGATATCTCGGGCGGCGAATATTCCTTGCCCATGATGCTGACCCGGGCGTCGTCGTTGGAGCCGCTCACCACCTTGAAGGGTACCATCTTGACTTCGTCGCTGACCTCCGAGACCCGGCGGCCCATGAAGCGCTTGATGGAATAAACCGTGTTCTCCGGATTGGTGATCGACTGGCGCTTGGCCACCTGGCCCACCAGCCGTCCCCCGTCCTTGGTAAAGCCGACCACCGACGGCGTGGTGCGTCCGCCTTCGGCGTTGGTGATGATCTTGACATCACCTTTCTCCATTATCGCAACCGCGGAATTGGTTGTTCCCAAATCAATACCTATGATCTTTCCCATTATGCTTCTCCTTGGCGTTTTTATTCCACCTAAATATAATGCAATTTTTTTTTCTTGTCAACGGTCTAATAAGAGAATTATAAATAATATCTTAGTGTATCGATATCATATTTGATTTCCATATTCCCTGCCCTTAATGATTGTTGGAAGCTTGTCAAGAAAAACAGGCTATTTGCCTTCCACAAAAAAAATGTAGGTGTTGTCGGCGACCTTCTTCAGCGGCTGCCCGGTATTTCCCCTGGGCAGGAGCCAACAGATGGCGTATCTTCCCTTGAAATAGCTCATGGTGCGTCGTACCGCTTTTCCCAGGTTGAATTTCCGGTCACTGACGATGTTGACCACGATCATGAGCCAATTCGCCGCATAATGGCTGATGTTCGATCCGCCCTTGAACAGTTGCACCACCGATGGACCGGCCGTTTTCTTCTTCGCATGACCGAAATCGGGAGCATCGACCTTGCCCACGGTGCTCAAGCCGCTGATTCTTGGGAAAATCCCACCCGCCCACTCAGCCACCGCCGCGGATGAAGCGATCTTCTCGTAATCGCAATCGTAAATATCCATGACCAACTCGAATTGCGGTGCGATCCCGGAGCGGAAAAAGGAGAAATCGCGGGCAAAAACATCGGCGCTATCGATCAAACGCGGGCGATATGCCTTGCCGAGCCCGTCCGTCCCCGCACCGTAAGCGAAGATCTTCGTATTGTTCCTGGCCTTCCTGATGTCGGCGAACGACCCGCGCGGCAGGTACCAGCAAAGGGCGCGCAGGGCCTTGAAATAATCGATCGAGAAGCGGATCGCATCCTCCATGGGCAGGGCGGCGCAGGTAAAGCAGTTCAGTGCCGCCAGCCGGCCGTAGCGTCGGTAGCTGATCGCGCTTGTCTCCACGTACTGGACCAGGGTCTCCCCCTCGCCCCGCACGGAGCCGGCCGTGATCGCTTCCCCGAACGGGAGCATGTGGATGGCATCGCAAGTCTGCAGCGCCCACTTTCCCGCTTTCTTCGCGTCCGGGAGCGAGCGGCCGGGGAGTTCGATGTCCATCACGATCTCTTCGCCGTACTTGTCGGTCTCCAGCCGCTTCTGGAACTCGGGATAGGGGTGGGCGGGGATGCGGGGCGAGTACCAGCTGGTCTTGAAGCCGGCCTTGGGATACGCCTTCAACGCATTGCGCTCGGCGTTCTTGAAGACCCCCTTGCCCTTGGAGCCGGCGGTCAGGCTGAAGGGTCCGCCCATGTAGCTGATGTTGGCGAACTGCACCACGCGCACGTCGTCGAAGCTGCGCTCGATCTGCCGCCAGCTGCCGGGGGCCTCGAAGGGCTGCAGGATCAGCGCCCCGGTCTGGTGGATGGTGATGCCCCCGTCGGTGAGGGCGTCATAGACGCTCTGGTAGAAGTCGGTACTGAACAAGCTCTGTGCCGGCCCGATGGGATCGGTGGAGTCGATGACGATGACGTCGCACTTGCCCTTCATGCGGCGGATCACTTCGGCGCCATCCCCGACGATCAGCTTGAAGCGCGGATCCTCGTACACGCCAGCGCAGACCGCGGGCATGTGCCGGCGGGTGAGATCGCAGACCATGCGGTCGATCTCGACCATGGTGACCTTTTGCACCGATCGATGGCGCAGCACTTCGCGCGCTACGCCGCAGTCGCCGCCGCCGATGATCAGAACGTGCCGGGCCGGCTTTTTCAGGGCAAAAAGGGGCCAGTGGGCGATCCACTCATGGTAGATCCCCTCATCCTCTTCGGTCAGCTGCACGATGCCGTCCAGGATCAGCACGCGCCCGAAGCGGTCGGTCTCCAGGATCATCAATTTCTGGAACCCGGTGTCGGTCTCGGGCACGATCACCTTGGAAACCCTGAAGCCATACGTCGTGTCGCTGTATAGATCCTCGTAAAACCAGAGATCCCTGCCTTTTTTCACCAGCCCCATGCGTCATTCTCCTTTCCCGAAAGCGGGTAAGCCGTATTGTATGCGAAACAGGGCCGGTTTTCAACCCCGAGGCGTGAGTGAGTTGAAGGGTTGAAGGGTTAAAGAGTTGAAGGGTTGAAGGGTTAAAGAGTTAAAGGGTTGAAGGGTTGAAGAGATGAAGGGTCAGCCATTGTTCGTACTATGGCCGTTCACCCATCAACTCTTGAACTCGTCAACTCTTCAACTAATGCTTGCCAGGATAGCTGCTATCGACCCAGTCGTCAACCAGCCTGTCGTCGGCCAGGTGCGGCAGGGTGATGTGGCCGCGATCCGGGTGTCCGACGTTCCAGGCCGCGGCCGTTTCCAATGCATTGCCGTTGCGCGCCCAGGCGCGCCGGGCGATGCCGTTCATCACGTCCCACTCCATCGCCGAGCGGATGATGCGGTCCTTGGCCGCGCTGCCGTCCAGCACCAGGCCAAAACCGCCATTGAATGACTTGCCGATGCCCACGCCGCCGCCGTTGGACAGCACGACCATCGACATGCCGCGGGCGGCGTCACCGGCAAAATTGTGCACCGCCATGTCGGCGGTCACGTTGCTGCCGTCGCGGATGTTGGCCGTCTCGCGGAAGGGGGAATCGGTGCCCGAGACATCATGGTGGTCGCGGCCCAGCATGACCGGCCCGATTGCCCCCTGGCGCACCAGCTCGTTGAATTTCAGGGCGATCTTCACCCGGCCTTCGGCGTCGGCATAGAGGATGCGGGCCTGGGTGCCGACGACCAGCTTGTTCTTCCCGGCATTGCGGATCCATTCGAAATTGTCGCGGTCCATGGCCCGGCGATCGGGGCTGAGGCAGGACATGGCGGCCCGGTCCGTTTCCTCCAGGTCTTCGGCTTTTCCACTCAGGCAGACCCAACGGAACGGACCGTAACCGTAATCGAATCCCAATGGCCCCATGATATGCTCGACATAGCTGGGGAAAATGAAGCCGTCGCTTTCGTCACGGCCGTTGGCGGCGATGTCGGCTGCACCGGCGTCAAAGACGGCTTTTAAAAAGGAATTTCCATAGTCCCAGAAATGGGTGCCCCTGGCGACCATTTCCCGGATCAGGCGGTACTGGCGGACCAGTGATTCGTCCACTTTCCCGCGAAATAGCCCGGGCTTCTCGCGCAGCAGGCTCCTCCCCGCTTCGAAAGTGAGCCCGGCCGGCGTATAGCCGCCGCCATAGGCGTCGTGGCACGAGGTCTGGTCGGAGGCCAGCTCGACGGGGATGTCGTGGTCCAGGACATACTGCCAGAGGTCGACCACGTTGCCGTGGTAGGCGATGGAAACGGGTTGCTTGGACTTGCGGAATTCGCCGATCCAGCGGGCCACCTCGTCGAGATCCGAGGAAACCCTGGAGACCCAGCCCTGCCGGTGCCGCGTATCAATGCGCGAGCGGTCCACTTCGGCCAGGACGCCGATGCCGCCGGCGATCTCGACGGCCTTGGCCTGGGCTCCGCTCATGCCGCCCAGCCCCGAGCTGAGATAAACCACCCCGGCCAGATTCATTTGGGCGGGGATATTCAGGTACATGCGCCCGGCATTGAGCAGGGTCAGGTAGGTGCCGTGGACGATGCCCTGGGGCCCGATGTACATCCAGCCCCCGGCGGTCATCTGGCCATAGTTGGAGACGCCCATCGCCGCCGCCTGGTTGAAGCCGGACAGGTTGTCGTACATGCCGACCAGCATGCCGTTGGTGGAGATGACGCGCGGTGCGTCGGGGCGGGATGCGAACAGGCCGAGCGGATGGCCCGAATACACGACCAGGGTCTGATGGTCGGTCATTTCCTGCAGGTACAGCTTGACCAGCCGGTATTGCATCCAGTTCTGGAAGACCTGCCCGCTTTCGCCGTAGGTGACCAGCTCGTAGGGATACAGGGCGACGTCGAAGTCAAGGTTGTTGTCGATCATCACCTGGAACGCCCTGGCCTCCAGTATTTTCCCGGGATATTCGCCCACCGGCCTGGCCTTGAGGCTGCCCTCGGGCCGGTAGCGGTAGCCGTAGATGCGGCCGCGAGTGTAGAGTTCCTCAAGGAACTCCGGCGCGATCTCGGCGTGCAACGCGGCGGGAACATAGCGCAGGGCGTTCTTCAAAGCCGTCTTCGCCTGGGCCGGGCTCAGGTGGAAACCGCGGTCCGGGGCGCGGCGGATCCCGGCGACGAAGTCCTTGCCGGCGGGAAGCTCGGCGGGCAGGGTGAGGCGCCTGGCCTGGTCAAGATTCAGCGTCATGGGGGATACCTCCGCTGTTTTTTATAAGTCATCCCCGCCGGGTTGTCAAGCCAGCCTTTTGGAACGAATTCGGCGATGAGGGTTCCTGCAGACCGCCGGCTGCGGGCGTAATCGGCGCATCCAGGCAAAATTTGAGCGCCACCCGGTCCACAAGAATGCGGCCCCGGGTTGACAAAAAGGCCATACTATTGTATAGTCTGGCTTTATTTCATGAAAATATCAGTCGCTGAGCAGGCAGGATTCTGCTTTGGAGTCAATAGGGCCTTGAAACTGATCAATGAATACCATCGTCAGGGAAAAAAGATCCAGACCTTCGGCCCATTGATCCACAATGTGCCCGTCCTGAACGACCTGGCCGCCAAGGGCATCGGCCGGGCCGACTCCCTGGCCGACATCGGCAGGGACCGGACCCTGTGCATCCGGACCCACGGCATCCCGCGCGACATCGAGCGCCGGCTGAAGCGCCGGGGCATTCCCACGCTGGACGCCACCTGCCCCCTGGTGAAGAAAGGGCAGAAGATCATCGAGCGGCTCGGCCGCGGCGGCCACCCGGTGCTGATCGTGGGCGACAAAGACCATCCCGAGATCGTCGCCGCCCGCAGTTATGCCCGCCAGGTGAAGATCATCAACTCCCTGGCCGCGGCCAGGGCCCTGCCGCGCAGCCGCGAGATCAGCGTCGTGGCCCAGACCACCCTGGACACCGCCTTTTTCAAGCAGGTCGTTGCCATCCTGATGGACAAGGCGGAAAAGCTCCACGTGTTCAACACCGTCTGCCAGGCGACCCAGGAGCGCCAGGAGGCGGTGCGGCGCCTTGCCCCCAGGGTGGACGCCGTCATCGTGGTGGGCAGCCGCATCTCGTCCAACACCAAGAAGCTCTTCCAGATCGCCCGCGCCAGCAACCGCAACTCCATGCGCATCGAAACCTGCGACGACCTGCGCCGCACGCGCACCGTGGCCAGGCTGAAACAATTCAAGTCCATCGGCATCACTGCCGGAGCTTCCACTTCGCCGCAGGAGCTGGACAACGTAAAAAAATTCTTGCAGAAGCTATAAACGCTAAGGAGACGCAACATGTCAGACACGAACGACACCATCGAGAAGAACCCGGAGGACTTCTCCGAACTGGTGAAAGACTACGACATCAAGGCCGTCGGTTCCAATGCCGCCCTGGAAGGACGCATCGTGGACATCATCGAGAACCGCGTGATCGTCGACATCGGCCAGAAGACCGAGGGCATTCTGGACCGGGAGGAGCTGCTCGACTGGGACGGCAACATGAAATACAAGGTCGGCGACACCATCCAGGTGTTGTCCAAGAACGTGAATTTCAAGGAAGGCTACATCATCGTTTCCAAGAAACAGCTGGATGAGCAGCAAGGCTGGGAAAACGTCTTTCACGCCTACAAGAAGAACGCGCCGCTTTCGGGCCGGATCGTCCGCTTGACCCCCGACGAGAAAGGCTACATCGTCGACATGGGCGTGGAAATGTTCCTGCCCATGAGCCAGGTGGACATCCAGAAAGTCAAGGCGCCCAAAAAAATGCTGGGCAGGGACCTTCTGTTTTTGGTCGTCAAGCTGAACAAAAAAGAGAAGAGCGGCACCGTCTCGCGCCGCATCCTGCTGGAGGACGAAAAACAGGAGAAACAGAAGAAGCTCCTGGAGTCCCTCGAGACCGAGCAGGTCGTCAAGGGCGTCGTCACTTCGATCGTCGACTACGGGGCGTTCGTCGACCTCGGCGGCCTGGAAGGCCTGGTGCACAAGGACAACATCTCCTACGGCCGCATCAACCATCCCAGGGAAAAGCTGCGCAAGGGCGACGAGATCGAGGTCAAGGTCCTGGAGATCGACCGCGAACGGGGCAAGATCTCCCTGGGCATAAAGCAGCGCTTCGCCGATCCCTGGCTGGACATCGAGACACGATACCCCCTCGGCAAGCGGCTGGTGGCCAAGGTGGTCAAGATCGTCAGCTTCGGCGCCTTCATCGAACTGGAGGAGGGCATCGAGGGGCTCTTGCACATCTCCGACCTGACCTGGGAGGGGCGGCCGACCTCGGTGGAGGAATACGTGGCCGTGGGCGACAAGCTGTGGGTGCAGGTGATCGAGATCAACAAGGAGGAGCGCAAGATCAAGCTGGGCCTGAAGCAGCTGGAAACGCGCCCCGAGGAAAAATACCTGGAGAAGCACAAGCGCGGCGAGATCGTCCGGGCCAAGGTGAAGAAGATCCTCAAGTCTCGGGTATTCATGGGGCTGGAAGCCGGCGTCGAGGGCGTGGTGAAGATTTCCGACATCAGCTACCACCACATCGAGTCGCCCGACGAGTTCATGAAGGAGGGCGAGGAGATCGATGCCATGATCATCAGCGACGAGCTGGACCGCAACTACAAGGTGCAGCTGGGCATCAAGCACCTGGCCGAAAACGAGTGGCGGTCGTTCTTCGCCAAGAACAGGCCGGGCAGCGCCGTCGAGGTGACGGTGCGCAAGGTCAGCGAAGCCGGCCTGACCGTCGAGGTGACGCGCAGCATCGAGGGCTTCATCCGCATCGGCGACATCGACGAGGAGAAGATCAGCCCCCAGGATCTGGAGCAGAAGTTCAAGCCCGGCGACAAGATCGAGGCGCTGATCTCGCGCATCGAACTCGAGCGCAAGAAGGTCTATCTCAGCCTGCGGGCGCTGACCAAGGCCCGCGAGCGGGAGGAGCTCCAGAAATACATGAAGGCCGAGGACGATTCGGTCACGACCATCGGCGACCTGCTGCAAAACGAGCTGGACAAGAAAAAATGACGGCGCGGCGATCCCGGGTCGGGTGACGGGCATGAAGATCCTATCGGCTCCCTGGCGCTGGAAATTCATTTCCGGCCAGCTCGGGGACGCCGGCGGCTGCATCTTCTGCCGGGCGCTGGCCGGGGATGACCGCGATTCCCTGGTCTGCTTCCGCGGCAGGAATTTTTTCGTCATGCTGAACAAGTTCCCCTACAGTTCCGGCCACCTGATGATCGCGCCGCACGCTCACCTGGCCTCGCCCGCGCAGATGGCCGCCGGCGACCTGTGCGAGATGTGGGAGCTGACCCAGCGCTCCATGTCCGTGCTGCAAGAGGCATTCCACCCCGATGGATTCAATATCGGCATGAACATCGGCAAGGCGGCCGGCGCCGGCATCCAGGACCACTTTCACCAGCATGTCGTCCCGCGCTGGCAGGGCGACGCCAATTTCATGGCCGTCACCTGCGGGACCAGGGTGCTCTCCTGCGACCTGGAGACCGTTTACTCGACGGTACGAGCCGCCTTCAGCCGATGAGAAGGGGACTGCTCTGGCTGCTTCTGCCCCTGGGGGTGCTGGCTTGCGGTTGGTTCCTCAGCGAGCGCCGTCCGCTGCCCGAGCACATTTTCCTGATCACACTGGACACCACCCGGGCCGACGCGGTCGATTACCGGACCACGGGGAATGATCGCACCCCGAACCTGGCCGCCCTGGCGGCAGCGGGAATGCGCTTCGACAACGCCTACAGCGTCATTCCCATCACCACGCCCAGCCACGCCGCCATGTTCTATTCCCTGCCTCCGCACGTTTTCAAGATCTACAACAACGGGCAGGAGCGCGCCGTCCCCTATCCGGCCCTGGCCGAGATCATGAAGCGCAACGGCTATGCCACCGGCGCCGTCATCTCCCTGGCCGTTCTCAAGAGCGAATTCGGCCTGGCCAGGGGTTTCGACCATTATCTGGAAAACTTCAAGCCCGGCCTGTGGTACCGGACAGCCGCCGAGGTCAACCGCGACGCGTTCGCCCTGATCGACAAAATGAAAAGCGGCCGGTCGTTCATCTGGATCCATTATTCCGACCCCCACGAGCCATATTCCCCCCCCGGCCCCAGCGAACGCTTCACCGTTTCCCTCGGCGACGAGATCCTTTACAGCGGGCCGAGCATCGATCAGCCGGTCCTGCGCCTGCCGCTCACCCTGGAACCGGGCCTGAGCACCGTCCACCTGGACAGCGAAATACCGTCGAGCCTGGGTGCGGGCGCTTTCAGCGGCGTCTCCTTCTCCGACCTTCACCTCGTGGCGCTGGAGCCGGGTGCCGAAATCGACCTGGCCCATTCATCCGACCTGCTGAAGCGCAGCGAACGCTACGGCCTGGTCACGCTCCATACCGGCGCGACCCGTTCCAGCCTGTCCCTGACCAACCGGGGCAGCGCAAGCTGCCGCGCCGAGCTGGCTTTCAAGTACCAGCTCAAGATCAGCGACGAAGCCAAGCGCCAGGGCTACGAGCGGGAGATGCGCTACCTGGACGCGCAGCTGGGCCGGCTGCTGGAGCACTTGCGGCGCACGGGCATCTATGAACGTTCCCTGTTCCTGGTCATGGGCGACCATGGCGAGGGCTTGGGCGAATACCACTCGCATTTCGGCCACATCCATTACCTGAACAAGGTCTATACGCACGTGCCCTTCATCCTCTGCGGCCGGGGCGTCCGCGGCCGGGGCGTGCGCTCGGAACTGGTCTCCAATCTCAGCGTCGCGCCCACGCTGCTCTCCCGGGCGGGCGCCAAAAGGCCCAGGCACATGGAGGGAAGCGACGCCCTGGGCGCCGCCGTCGAGCCCAAGCTGTTCCTGGAGACCTACTCGCCCGAGGCCTATTTCGACGCTTTTTCGGTGATCCATTTCCCCTGGCAGGTCGTTTTCCACCCCGGGAGAACGGAAGGCAGCCTGGAATTCTTCAACCTGGAAAAGGATCCCTTCGGCACGGTCGACCTGCTGGCCGGCGCCGACCTTTCCGGGCAGCGCTCGGAAATGGTGAACTCGGTGCTGCGCATCTCGCGCATCATCACCGCCAACAAGCGCAAGCAGGAATCGCTGAATCAAAAGACGATGGATACGCTGAAATCACTGGGGTACCTATGAGCGACATCAAGGCGCCGAAAGGCACGCGCGACATCTTCGCGCCCGAGATCCACAAGTGGCAGTACCTGGAGAGCGCCATCCGCGCCTACTACGGCAAGTATCTCTACCAGGAAATCCGCACGCCGGTCTTCGAGCACAGCGAGCTGTTCAGCCGCGGCATCGGCAGCGAGACCGAGGTGGTGCAGAAGGAGATGTACACCTTCAAGGACAAGGCCGGCCGCAGCCTGACGCTGCGGCCGGAGAACACCGCGTCGGTGGTGCGCGCGGCCATCGAAAACAATCTTTTCGAGACGCTGGCGCCGCTGCGCTTCTACTACATCGGCCCCATGTTCCGCTACGACAAGCCGCAAAAGGGGCGATATCGCCAGTTCCAGCAGTTTGGCATCGAGGTTTTCGCCGATGACTCGCCGCAGGTCGATGCCGAGGTGATCTTCGCCGCCGTCGACTTCCTCAAGAAGCTCGGCATCGAGCAGGTGCAGCTGGAGCTGAACTCGGTGGGCTGCCCGAATTGCCGCCCCGCCTACCTGCAGTTGCTGCGCCGGGCGGCACAGGCGGAAGCGCACCGGCTCTGCGACGATTGCCGGCGCAAGATTGACGGCAATCCGCTGCGCATCTTCGACTGCAAGCAGCACGCCTGCTCCGAGATATCCCGCGGCTTCCCGGTGATCGGCGACCACCTGTGCTCCGAGTGCGCCGACCATTTCGCTGCGGTGCGCGAGGCGCTGAGCTGGATGAACGTCCCCTTCCTGCTGAACCCGCGCCTGGTGCGCGGCCTGGATTATTATACCAAGACCGCCTTCGAGGTCACCTCGGGGCAGCTCGGCGCCCAGAACGCCCTGCTGGGCGGCGGCCGTTACGACAGCCTGATCCGCGAGCTCGGCGGCCCCGACACGGCTGCCATCGGATTTGCCGCCGGCATGGAGCGCATCATCCTGCACCTGGAGCATCTTGAGGCGTCCCGGCCCAGGATCCTTTTCGTCGCCTGCGGCGACCCGCAATGGCTGGCCCACGCCATGCAGCTGGCACAGGTCCTGCGCGAGGAGGGCTATCCGGTCCACCTGGACTACCAGGGCAGGAACCTCAAGAAGCAGTTCAAGAAAGCCGACCGCATCGCCGCCGCCTTTACGCTGGTGCTGGCCGAGGACGAGATCCGCAGCGGCACGGTCTCGGTCAAGGACATGGCCAGCCAGGAACAGGTCAAAATCCCCCTCAAGGAACTGAACGCATGGCTGAAGAAAAATTACTGAAGCGCGGGATCTACTGCGGCGAATTGCGCCAGGAGCACGAGGGAGAAATCGTCACCGTCTACGGCTGGGTGAACAGCATGCGCCTGCTGGGCGGGCTGACCTTCATCGACCTGCGCGACCGCGAGGGGCTGCTGCAGGTCGTGGTCAACGAGACCTTCGCCGCCCCGGCGCTGCTCAAGGAGATCGGCAAGGAAACGGTCCTGACCGTCAGCGGCAGGGTGGTGAAGCGCGCCAAGCCCAACCCCGACCTGCCCAGCGGCCAGGTGGAGCTCGTCGCCGAGCGCATCGACATCCTGGCCTCGTCGGCAGTGCCGCCTTTCGTTCCCGAGGGCCGCGGCGCCGTCTCCGAGGAGCTGCGCTTCAAATACCGCTACCTCGACCTGCGCAACCCGGGCATGCAGCGCAACTTCAGGATGCGCTCCCAGGCCAACCTGCGGGTGCGCAATTTCCTCGACCGCGAAGGCTTCCTGGACATCGAGACGCCCATGCTGAGCAACGCCACCCCCGAGGGGGCACGCGACTATCTCGTCCCCTCAAGGATCTACAAGGGAAAGTTCTTCGCCCTGCCCCAGTCGCCGCAGCAGTTCAAGCAGCTGCTGATGGTCTCGGGTTTCGAGCGCTACTTCCAGATTACCCGCTGCTTCCGCGACGAGGACCTGCGCGCCGACCGCCAGCCCGAGTTCACCCAGATCGACATCGAGATGAGCTTCGCCGGGGCCGACGAGCTCTTCGCCATCATCGAGCGGCTGATGCGCGAGGTCTTCGCCCTGCGCGGCATCGAGGTCAGCCTGCCCTTCCGCCGCCTGCCGTACCGGGAGGCGATGGAAAAATACGGCACGGACAAGCCCGACCTGCGCATCCCCTTCCAGATCGAGGATTTCACCGCCGCTGCCGCCGCCTGGGGCAGCGACCTGATCAACGGCGCCCTGGAGCGGGGCGCGAAGGTCAAGGGGCTGGTCATTCCCGGCGCCGGCGGCTGGTCGCGCAAGCAGCTCGATGAGGTCAATGAGACGGCCAGGAAGCTTGGCGGCAAGGGAGCCATCTGGATGCGCCGGGCCGAGGACGGCTTCAAATCGTCGCTCAAGATCGCTCCCTACGCCATCGCCGCCCTTTACGAAGAGCGCAAGATCGCTGCCGACGCCCTGGTGCTGCTGGTGGCCGATGCCGAGCTGCCGGCCCTTATCCTGGCCGGCAGGCTCCGCGAGCACCTCGGCCGGGACTTCCAGGACAAGAAACGGCTGGAGTTCCTCTGGGTGACCGATTTCCCCCTTTTCTTTTACAACGAGGAGGAGAAGCGCCTCGACTCCAACCACCACCCCTTCACCGCCCCTCGCCCCGAGGACATTCCCCTGCTGGACAGCCAGCCGCTCGCGGTCCAGGCCATCGCTTATGACCTGGTGCTCAACGGCGTTGAGCTCGGCGGCGGCAGCCGCCGCATCCACGAACTCGCCCTGCAGAAGAAGGTATTCCAGTTGCTCGGCCTGGAGGACAGGGAGATCGAGAAGCGCTTCGGCTTTTTCCTCAACGCGCTGAACTACGGGGCACCGCCCCACCTGGGCATCGCCCTGGGCTTCGACCGCCTGCTGATGCTGCTGCTGGGCGAGGACTCGATCCGCGAGGTCATCGCCTTTCCCAAGACCACTTCTTCCCTTTGCCTGCTCACCGGCTCGCCGTCGACCGTTTCGCAGCGCCAGCTCGACGAGCTGGGCATCACCGTAAAAAAATAACCCGGAGGTCCCGATGAATCCGCCTGAAACCAAGCCCAACGGCTTCCCCGCGACATTCTGGACGGCCAACGCCATCGAGCTTTTCGAGCGCGGCGCCTACTACGCCATGGCCTCCTTCGTCGTCATCTACCTCACCGAGACCCTGGGCATGAGCCCCACCTTCGCCACCTTCCTCAACGGCTCCCTCCTCTGGGGGCTGATCTACTTCCTGCCCATCGTCAGCGGCACGCTGGCG
Source organism: Candidatus Aminicenantes bacterium UBA6072 (assembly GCA_002436105.1). Taxonomy (GTDB): domain Bacteria; phylum Acidobacteriota; class Aminicenantia; order UBA2199; family UBA2199; genus UBA2199. The sequence goes on from DIXU01000014.1 coordinate 61,905, forward strand.
GACAAGTACGGCTTCAAGCGCTCTCTGGTCGTGGCTTTCGTCATGCTCGCGCTGGGCTACCTGGTCATGGGCAACGTGCAGCGATTCTGGCCGGCGGGGAGCAACTACACGATCCCGGTCCTGCTGGGCATCGTGTTCATCGGCCTGGGCGGCTCCATCGTCAAGCCCTGCATCGCCGGCACGGTGCAGAAGACATCCGGCCTGCGCGCCACCCTCGGCTTCGCCATCTTCTACATGGTGATCAACATCGGCTCGATCAGCGGCCGCGCCATCTCCTATTTCGTGCGCGGCCAGCTGGGCATCCCGGCCATCTTTTTCCCTGTGGCTTTCGCCTTCGCCATGGCCGGCTTGCTGATCGTCCTGTTCATCTACCGCGAGCCGCAGTACGTCGCCGACGGAAAAAAGGACGGCCAGGCCGTGCAGAAAAGGACCCTGGCCCAGGCGCTGCTGGGCATCGTTACCGTCCTGCGCAACTGGAAATTCGTCTTTTTCCTGGTGGTCATCGGCATGTTCTGGATCCTCTACGTCCAGCTGTACAACCTCATGCCCCTGTTCCTGCGCTGGATCGACCCCGAGGCTCCGGTCGAGCTCTACACCCTGGTCAACCCGATCATGATCGTCAGCCTGCAGCTGGTCATCGCCCGCCTGGCCAGGAAATGGACTCCGGTGCGCTCGATCATCTTCGGCGTCCTGGTCACCACCCTGGGCATGCTGGTCAACATCCTGGCGCCCGTTTTGTTCGCCGACATCTCGCTGAAGGTTTCGCTGCTGCGCCTCGGCGGCGTCCATATCCTGCTGCCCATCGCCGGCATCTTCCTGATCGTTTCGATCGCCTCCATGGCCCTGGGCGAAATGTTCGCCTCGCCGCGCATCTACGAGTACATCGGGGCCATCGCCCCCAAGGGGCAGGAGGGGCTCTACCTCGGCTACGCCAACCTGCCCGTGGCCCTGGGCTCGATCGTCGGCGCGCCCCTGGGCGGCCGCCTGTTCGAGATCTTCATCGCCGACCCGGTCAAGAACGGCCTGCCGGCCAATCCCTCCGCCATCTGGCTGATCGTCGCCGCCATGGGCGTCGTCTCCATGACCGGGCTGGCGCTGTACGACCGGTTCCTGGTGCGTAAAAAACAAGACTAGATTGGGTGAGATCGGTCGGCGGCGAACGGATTGCGGGCGCGGAAAAAATTATCTTGCCCGGCGGCACCCGAACGATTATACTGGCTTCATCCCAAGGGAGCGAGCATGAAGAGAAAGAGCTTTTTGAAAGGAACGCTGGGAATGGCCGCGGCGGGCGCGTTGCTGGGAGGGAACCGGGTCATGGGGCAGGAGGTGAAGACTCCCGACTGCGATAAGAAACTGGCGGGGAAGAACAAGTTCCTTGCCGGCTGGCTGACCGCCTGGCTGGGCAACATGAAGAATCAAATGCCCGAAGCGGAGAGAGCCAGGCTGATCGAGGAAAACGGCCGCTCCTGCGCCGCGAACCACGGCCTGCCGGCCTGGGCACAATCGTTCCATGGCGACGTCGACAAGTTCATCGCCGCCATGCGCCCGCACCTCGGGGAGAACAACATCCGCCGCGACGGCGACAAGGTCACCATGATCTACGACAAGTGTCTCTGCACCCTGGTCGGAGACATCGAAGGGACGCTGCCCGGCGAGTACTGCCTCTGCACCCGCGGCTGGACCAAGGCCGTCTACGGCGCCCTCACCGGCAAGGTAGTGCAGGTCGACATCAAAAGCTCGATCAAGCGCGGCGACCCCCGATGCCGGATCGAAATCGATCTGAGTCAGACATGACCGAACCAGCTTGAAAATCCCATGGCGGCAAAAAGAATCCTCTTGCTCGGCGCGCCGGAGCTTTGGCGGAAATGCACGGCGGTCAAAGATATCGCGCTGCCGGAAACCAAAATGACGATCCGCGGCCTGAGGGACACGCTGGCCGATTTCAGAAAAAAGAACGGCTTCGGGCGCGGGATCGCGGCGCCGCAGATCGGGGTGTTGAAGCGGATCATCTATGTTCATTTCCCCAAGGCGGGGATCTCCGGGGCGCTGATCAATCCCAGGATCGTGAAGCGGAGCAGGACCAGGATCAGATTGTGGGACGACTGCTTCAGCTTCCCGGAGCTGCTGGTCAAGGTGCAGCGGGCGCGGGAAGTCACGGTTTCCTGCACGAATGAAAAAGGGGAGAACTGCGTCATCGCTGCCAAAGACGATCTTGCCGAGCTTTTGCAGCACGAGATCGACCATCTGGATGGCATACTCGCGGTCCAGCGCGCCATCGACAACAGATCCTTCGCCTGGCGCAAGGAGGAGACACGATGAAGATCGGCGTCTGCGGCATCGCCTGCGAAAAGTGTCCGCGCATGGTCAAGAAAGCGTGCCCCAATTATCCGCAGGGGTGCGTGCCGAAGGAAAACAAGTTCTGCAAGATCGCCACCTGCGCTTTCGAGAAGGGGATACGCCTGTGCTTCGAGTGCGCCGAGTTCCCCTGCGAGACCACGAAGGCCGGCCCCATCGCCTTCGGCTATTGCCAGTACATCTCAGGAAAGAGTTGACCTGAGCCACCCGCCCCAACGGCCGGAGCAACAATGAAAATGCCGCGGCGAATCAATTGGCGGGCTGTTTTCCTGCTTGCCGTTGCCGGTGCGGTCATCTGGACATGGATGTGGCTGAATCCCAGGCACCCCGAGCGCGTGGACATCCTCTCCAAGGCGCTGGGGGAAAAGCGCTTCCTCCTGGTGCACCTTCCCTCCGGATACGGACCGGGGGTGGATTCCTTCCCGCTGCTCGTGCTGCTCGACGGCGGCGACCAGAAGCAATTTTCAGGCGACAAGACCCTCTATTCGCGGGCCAAGGAGATCTTGGCCCGGCTCGAGGCAGAGGGGCTGCCGCCGCTGATCCTGGTGGGGATTGGTAACCGCGACCGCGAGCGGGACATGACGCCTGTCCGGCGCCCCGATATCTACGCCGGCGGCGGTGGCGCCAGAGCCTTCATGGAATTCATCGAAACGGAGATCGTGCCATTCGTGGAAAATCGCTGGAGGATCGGGTCCAAGCGAATTCTCTATGGTGAATCCTACGGCGGGCTTTTCGTCCTGGATGCACTGGCCCGCGGCCGGCAGGTGTTCACCGACTACATCGCCGTCAGCCCGGCGGTCGGCGTCTGGCCCGATGGGCTGAACGCCGCGTTTCACCACCGTTTCAGCGCCCCGTCCCCGGTCCGCAGCCTCTACATCGTCTACGGCGAAAAAGATGCCCCACTGGTCGGAGGGTACACGATTCCGTTTTTCCGGGAAATCGACGGCATCCTGCCCGGCGAAATGCGCCGGCGCCTGGACATCCTTCCAAAAGAGGGTCACAATCCGGAGAACAGCTTGGAACGAGGTTTGCTCTTTATTTTTTCAGAAAAACAGGAGCCATGAAATGAACAAGCTTCCTTTTTACATTGTCGATGTCTTTGCCGAGAGAAAGTACGCCGGCAACCAGCTGGCCGTTTTCCGCCGGGCCGGGGAACTGAGCGGGACGGAGATGCAGGCCCTGGCCCGGGAAATGAACTTTTCCGAGACCTCGTTCATTCTGGGCGACGAGGAGCGGGACCAGGGCTTTGACGTGCGCATCTTCACTCCGGCCAAGGAAGTCCCCTTCGCCGGCCACCCGACGCTGGGTACCGCCCACGTCATCCGCAGCGAAATCCTGAAGGGAAAGGCTGAGGCGATCACCCTGAACCTAAAAGCAGGTAGGATTCCGGTCACCTTTGCCGCGGATGGCAACAGCTGGATGAAACAGGTCGAGCCCGAGTTCGGGAAGGAGCACGACGCCGCGAGCCTGGCCGCCATCCTGGAACTATCCGTTGCGGACATCGACAGCCGCTACCCGATCCAGGAGGTTTCGACCGGCCTGCCTTTCTTCATCGTGCCGCTGAAAGGCTTATCCGCCCTGAAAAAAGCGAAAATCAACCGGGACCGGTATTTCAACTACATTCAGGGCACGCTGGCCAAGGGCATTCTCGTTTTTTCCCCGCAGGCTCATGAGAAAAACAACGACATCGGCGTGCGCGTTTTTGTCGATTATTTCGGCGTGCCCGAAGACCCGGCCACCGGCAGCGGCAACGGCTGCCTGGCCGGCTGGCTGGTCAGGCACCGCTATTTCGGCCGAAAGAGCATCGACATCCGCAGCGAGCAGGGCTACGAGATCGATCGACCGTCGCTGCTGCTGCTCAAGGCGAAGGAAGATTCGGGCCAAATCCATGTCTCCGTCGGCGGCAAATGCATTACGGTTGCCAGGGGCGAATTCAAATGAGGCTCACCGCTCCTGCCACCCCATTCCGTCCATGAACGTCCAGCCAGCCAGCACCAATCGCTATTGGCGGCACGCTCTGTGGCTCGCAGTTTTCACGATTGCCTACAATCTTGTGGAAGGCGTGGTGTCGATATATTTCGGCATCCAGGACGAGACCCTGGTCCTGTTCGGGTTCGGCATCGACTCGTTCATCGAGTTCCTCTCCGGCGTCGGCATCATGTCCATGGTGCTGCGCATCCGCCGCGACCCCGACGGCTGCCGCTCACGCTTCGAGCAGGCCGCCCTGCGCGTAACCGGCACGGCTTTCTTCCTCCTTGCCGGGGGACTGGTCCTCTCGGCGATCTACAACCTGGTCAAGGCGCACAAGCCGGAAACGACCCTTCCCGGCGTGATCATCTCGACCATTTCCATCGCGATCATGTGGCTCCTGGTCAAGGCCAAGCGCAAGGTCGGCCGGGCGCTCAGGTCGGCGCCCGTCCTGGCCGACGCCAATTGCACACTGGCCTGCATCTACATGTCTTTGGTGCTGCTGGTGTCAAGCCTCGTATTCCAGGCGACGGGATTCGGTTTCACCGACTCCCTGGGAGCCATCGGCCTCGTCTACTTCTCGCTGCGCGAGGGAAAAGAGGCTTTCGCCAAGGCGCGCGGACTGGAATGCGACTGCGCGGACAGGCATGACGGGAATGAAAATGTACCCAGCAGCCTAGAGAAAAATAATCGTCACCCGGAGGCTGACATATGAACGCGGTCTCATGGTTCTACCTGGTCTTTGCCCTGGCGCTGGTCAACTGGGGATGGGGCATGATCGGCCTGCGCTCCTTCCTTGCCCAAACCCCGGCCATCGCCAATGCCATCGACATGCAGAATTTCGTCGCCCTGGCCCGCCGCCACATGATCCAGGCGCTCCTGCAGGCTGTCCTTCTCGTCATCGGCCTGATCCTGGGTGTTTACGTGCTGGCCAGCGGCCAGGCCGGACTTTTTCTTGTCCTGGCCTTGAACGGGCTCATCCTGGCCGCCGGCCTGCTGGGCAAGCCGCTGGAGGAACGGGCACGCTCGCTCACGGTGCTGGACCCGCTCCTGGAGGAGCGCTACAAATCCATCGGCGTTACCTGGGTCGGGAAGCCCTTCCCCGATTTCTGATGCTGACCCGCCACCCGTTGACGCGGCCTGGAACGGTAAAAAGGGGATTGCTTGCGGCCTGCGGCCTGGCGGCGGTCGGCCTCGGCATCGCCGGCATCTTTCTCCCCCTTTTGCCCACGACCCCGTTCCTGCTGCTGGCAGCGGCCTGCTTTTTTCGCAGCTCGGAGCGGCTTTACGGCTGGCTGCTCAACCACCAGCGCCTCGGCCGCTATGTCCGCCAGTACCGCGAAAACCGGGCCGTCCCCTTGAAGGCCAAGCTGGCGACGCTCCTGCTGCTGTGGGCGACGCTGGCCTTCTCGGGGCTGGCCGTGGCCACCACCCTTTGGGCCCGGGTGCTGCTGCTGGCGGTCGGCGTCGGGGTCACCCTGCATCTGCTGGCCATGAAGACGCTGAAATAGCCTGCCTGCACGATTAAAAACGATTCTTTCCGCTGCTTGCGAATGGCAGGTATTCTCCGGCGTGAAAGGGTTGGGCTCAATAACGTCCATGGGGGTCAATGAGACGATCGGAAGGAAATCAATATTTAGGTCATGGAAAGCCGATCAAAGCGGCTGGGAGGATAAAATGAAGGCAAGACCCATGCTCAAAGGATTTTTCGGCTTGTTCGCCGCTGCGGCGATCCTGTCGGCCGGCCTGATTCCGGCCGCCGATCTGTCGCCGGCACCCGCCATGCGCTTAAAGCTCACCGGCGCCGTGTACATCCACTCCTACCCCCCCAACCACTCCCTGTGGCTCTCCTTGCGGGCCTATTACGGAAACGCCCCGGTCCAGGGAATGAAGGTGACCCTGCTGGACCGCCCGGCCCGGGAGAGCGACCCCGGCCACTACCTCTGCGAGATCGGCGGGTTCATCCCCATCGTCGGCTCCAAAATCACCATCGGCATCCAGCCGCCGGGCGGACTGGCAATGTACACGGCGACAGCGACCATCGGATCCCTCGAAGCGTTCAATCTCCCCGCCCCGGATGCCCATTATTCCCAACTCAGCACTGAACCCCTGGCCATATCGTGGCGGGGCGGCAATCCCCCGTACTACCTGAGCATCTACACCATCAAAAGCGACGGAGGGCCGGGAGATCCGGTCTATTCCAAAGAAGGGATCGCCGCGACCAACCTTGCGGTTCCCATGACCGTTTTCCGCGTTGTCGGGAGATACGTGATCTCCCTGAGTTCCATCATGGAGGAGTTCCGCGTCAACCGGGCGATCGATGGTTCCTCCCACTTCTTCCTGCGTCAGTCCCAGCGCACCTACATCTTCGTCCAGTAAGCCGCGCCGCCGCAAAAATGGCGGCACCCATGTATGGCGGTGCGCCCGGAGTGAAATGCGGGGAGGGCTCATCCTTCCCTGAACCCTTTCCGATTCAAGGGAAAATGGGGTGGGCTGCGGATCGCATGCTCTTTCACATTGCCGTCACATATTTCCTTATCGATGAGCGGGAACCGGGCCATCCCCTTGAAGGCCAAGCTGGCGACGCTCGCGCTGCTGTGGGCGACGCTGGCCTTCTCGGGGCTGGCCGTGGCCACCACCCTTTGGGCCCGGTTGTTGCTGCTGGCGGTCGGCGTCGGGGTCACCCTGCATTTGCTGGCCATGAAGACGCTGGAATAGCCTGCCGAGAGTGATTTTTTTCGGCGACTCTGCGATAATGCGGCCAGGAAACAGAGCATGCGCAAACGGATCGCGGTCAACGACAGGATGCAGAAAGGCTATGTCTATTCCCTGAGCGAGCCCGAGGGAAAAAACTTTCATCCCGGTTTCAGGCCCGAGCTGACGCCGAAACAGATGCTGGAACTGGGGGTTTTCGGCGGCAAGTACATGACCGACTGCCGGAAGGAATTTCCCGCCAGTTGGTTCGTCAGGGCAAAGCTTTCACCTGCGGTCCATGACCCCGGGATGAACTGCTTCGGAGTCAACGCCTCGCAGCCGCTCTCGGCCTGGCGGGCCAGGGGCTGGATCCACCCCGACGACCCGCGCGGCTGGTTCCAGTGGTACTGCCGCTACTACCGGGGAAGGCGCCATGCCGACGACGAGCGCCAGATCCGGCGCTGGCAGGCATTCCGCCGCCATGCAGCCCAGGTCAGAAAGCACTGCCGGAAAGGAGATCTCGATTGCCGGCGCCGGCAGCGCCAGGCTCTGCTCAACTGGGCCTACGACAGCAGGAAAATATGACTGCCGTCCAAAATCCTCGCAGTTGGACTCCGCGTTTGGCCCTGATCATCGGCATCGCCGCCGTATCCTCAGGATCCGTTTTCGTCCGCCTGGCCCAGGCCGACGCCCCCTCGCTGGCCGTAGCCGCCTATCGCCTGGGGCTGGCGGCGCTGATCCTGCTGTTCCCCGCCTGGCTGCGCTACCGCAACGAGATCGCCGGCCTGAAGCTTTCCGACTGGCTTTGGGCAGCCGCCTCGGGACTGTTCCTGGCCGTCCATTTCGCCACCTGGATCACTTCCCTGGAATACACCTCGGTTGCCAGTTCAGTGGCGCTGGTCGCCACCTCGCCGCTCTGGGTGGCGCTTTTCGCCTGGATCGCCTGGCGCGAACCGCTGTCACCATCCCTGTTGGCCGGCTTGGGGCTGGCCCTGGCCGGAAGCATCGTCATCAGCTTCGCCGAGGCGCGAACGGCCATCTCCCCGCGGCCTTTTCTTGGCAACGCCCTGGCCCTGGCCGGCGCCTTGGCCGTAAGCGGCTACTGGCTGATCGGCCGCAAGCTGCGCCGACGCATTTCCCTGATCCCATACGTGACCGTGGTCTACGGGGCGGCTGCCGTGATCCTGCTGGCGACGGCGCTGGCGCTGGGACGGCAACTCACCGGTTTCCGGCCGGCGACCTATGGCTGGTTCCTGCTGCTGGCCCTGCTGCCCCAGTTGCTGGGCCATTCCTCCTTCAACTGGGCCCTGGGGCACCTGCCCGCTTCTTTCGTGGCAATCGCCACCCTGGGCGAACCGATCGGCGCCGCCATTCTGGCCTTCATTTTTCTGGGCGAGACCCCCTCGAGGCTGAAATTTGCGGCGGCGGCCATGATCCTGGCCGGGATCTACCTGGCATTGGTCCAGCGCCCGGGGGAACCGCCGCGCAGATAGGCCGGGCCGGTCTGGACTTGATTCCGCCCTTCCGCTACAATGCACCTGGCAAGGAGGAAACATGAACATCCTGGTCGCCTATTATTCCGAGACGGGAAACACGCGCAAGGTCGCCGAAGCGATCTTCGCCTCCCTGCGCCTCACCCGGAAAAAACTTCTGCCCATCGACCAGGCCGAAGACCTTGACCCCTACAACTTGATCTATTGCGGCTTTCCGGTTCAGCACCACAGCATCCCGGCCCCGATGGTCCATTTCCTGAAAAGCCTTCCCAAGGGAAAGCAGATCGCCCTGTTCGCCACCCATGGATCGCTGCGGGGAGGCGAGAAAGCCCTGAGCGCTTTTTTCGCCGCCATCAGCCTGCTGCCGGGACAGACCATCATCGGCACGTTCGGCTGCCGCGGACAGGTCAGGCCCCAGCTGATCGATGAGTGGCTGGAGTCGCCGCAACACCAGGCGTGGGCCCGCGAAGCCCAAAGCGCCAGCGGCCATCCGGATGCCACCGACCTCCATGACGCCCGGGAATTCGCCGAGACCATGCTCTATGCCGCCGAGAATATCCACGGCAGCGTGAAAAAACAGGTCTGAAATGGCCGCGGAACTCCCTGGTCCCGCCATGCCGCTTCCGCCTGTTGCCGCCATGTCCGGATCTTCCCTTCCAGGACTCCTCCTCAGGCTGCGCGGTTCGGCCCTGGCCCTGGTCGTGGCCAACCTGGTTCCGGTCTACGGGGTCCTGGCCCTGGGCTGGCAAATCGGCCCGATCATGATCTTCTACTGGGCCGAGAACCTGGTAGTCGGATTTTTCAACATCCTGAAAATGGCGCGCGCGCAGGGAGCGGTCAGCGACTCGCGCACGACCCTCAACGGCAAGCCGGTCACCATGGACTCGCGCCGGGCACTCATCCTGTTCTTCGCCCTGCATTACGGCGGCTTCACTCTGGGCCACGGCATCTTCGTTTTCGTCCTCTTCAACCCCGACTGGAAGAACATGCCGGCGCAACTGGGCCTGGCCCTGCTGTTCCTGTCAGCCAGCCACGGCTATTCCTACTGGCGCAACTACATCGGCCGCGGCGAATATCTCGGCATCCCGTTCACCCGGCTGTTCTGGCAGCCTTACGCCCGGGTCATCGTCATGCACCTGGTTATCCTTGCGGGCGGCTCCCTGGCCGCGGCCATGGGCTCGCCATTGGGTGCCCTGCTGGTACTGGTCGGGCTCAAGACGCTGATCGATCTGGGCGCCCATGGGTTGGAGCGCCGAAAATTCCTGGCGGCTGCAAATGCCTGAGTATCGCTTCAAGCTGGAAATGAAGGTCCGCGACTACGAGCTGGACGCGCAGGGCGTGGTCAACAACGCCGTTTACCTGAACTACCTGGAGCACTGCCGCCATGAGTTCCTGCTGTCGCGCGGGATCGACTTCAACCAGCTCACGAACGAAAGGATCTTCCTGGTGGTGGTGCGCAGTGAACTCGACTACAGGATGCCGCTGCGCGGCGGAGACTCGTTCTGGATCGGGCTCGATCTGGAGCGGGTTTCACCCCTGCGCTTCGCCTTCCTGCAGGACATCTATCGCCGCAACGACGGGCGCCTCGTCCTGGCCGCCCGCACCATCGGCACGGCCGTCAACGAAAAGGGACGCCCCTTCCTGCCCCCGGCGCTGGAGACGCTGCTTGCTCCTGAGGCAAATCACCGTCCCGGCGGGGCTTGACAAACCGGCCGTTTTCGATTATTCTTACCGGCAAGAGCGGGAATAGCTCAGCGGTAGAGCGCCACCTTGCCAAGGTGGATGTCGCGGGTTCAAATCCCGTTTCCCGCTCCATTGGCGGCGTAGCCAAGTGGTAAGGCAGCGCTCTGCAAAAGCGCTATTCATCGGTTCAAATCCGGTCGCCGCCTTGTTTCAATCCATCGGTAACTCAAGCGCTTCCGTCTTGAGGAATTTCAGGCTGTTCAAGATCTGATCGGCGTTCCCCACCAGGACCACGATGCCCTTTTCCCGGTTTCCCGTCTTCGGCCGGATGCCCATCTGCTCGTCCATGGCCTGCAGCACCCGGTTGAAGTTCACTTCCTGAAAAAGCTCGGGCCCGGGCCGGGGAGCCGCCGCGTTCGTTCCCTGGCCATGAAAACGATCGATCTCGGCCTGCAGATCATGGCTGAAGCGGCTTGTTCCCACCTGGGCCTGGCCGATGTAGTGATTCAGGGCATCGAGGTATTCTTTCCTTTCGATGGGGCGGGCGGCGAATTTCTTCCTTTCCTGTTCCACCAGCAGCAGGAAATTCTCCAGGTCGCCGTAATTGACGCGCAGATAATTGCAAAAGAGGGTGAAATCCCTCAGATAAATGGTGTCGGTATCGACCTTGTACCCCTCCATCAGGAAACGGTTCCTTTCCGAGTGATAAATGCGCCCGCCGGGGAAGCCGAAGAGGGAGAAGTTGCCGATGGCATAGGGCAGGAGCGCGGCATCGGCGGCCGGCGGGGCCACGTCGAACCAATAGACCATGGGCGGCTCGGGCCCACTGACGTTCAGGATGAAGATCTTGCGGGCGGTGTTAAGCTGGGGTGGAACCCTGCGCGCACGGGCCGGCTGCGCATCGGGAGACGGCAGGTCCTTTTCGATCATGCCCAGGACGAAATAGGGATTGACCTTCCCCTTCAGGACCAGCAGGGCATTATCGGGCCGGAAGATCCTGAGCATGAACGAGCGCACCTGGGCCATGTTGATGCCGTCGAGGATATCCTGAAGCAGGAAGCCGCGCGAGAAATAAAAATTGCCGATCAGCTGCTGATAAGCCAGCATCAGGGCGATCTCCTTTTTCCAGTCGCGCCCCTTCATGAACAGAGGCCAGAACTTCTCCTTGCTCAGGTTGAATTTGTTGAGGTGAAAGGACTGGTAGGTGAAGATCTCATTGAGCAGCTTGGAGAAGGCCCCCAGGCGATCGGGAAGGAAATTCATGCTGATCTTGATGAATTCGGGGTTCTGCTCGACCAGGAAGTCGCTTCCCTGCCGCTGCAACAGGCCCATCAGGGAAGAAGGCGGCGAATTCAGCGACCGTTCGAACATGTTCATCACCGCAAGCTGCGTGATGGCCAGGGAGGTGTAATTCTGGGTGCTGCCGTCAAGATAGATCAGCAGCTGGGCATGGATGAAGGGCAGGTCATTGTCCTGCAGGACCTTGACCGCCAGGCCCTTGGATGTCGCGAAGGAAAAAAGCCGGGGTTCGGCGCCGAAAGCCCGCCCCGAGGCCAGGAGCAGCAGCAGGCCGCCGAACAGGCAGCCGGCGCGGCGAAGCGGGAGATTCCTAATCGCCATAGACATTGAGGATGACCTGATTCTCCTTCCCCAGGTATTTTTTCGCGCTCTCGATGATATCATAGGGCGTGATCCGGCGCAGGCGCCGCAACTGGACGTCGAAAAAATTCAGCTCGCCGAACATGTGGTAGAACTCGCCGATGCGCTGGCCTCTTTCCTCCAGCGAGACCATGCCCTTCAGGAAATCGATCTCCATCAGCGAGCGCACCGCTCTGAGGTCGTTGTTGCTGATGGGAATGCTGGCCAGGGCCTGGAATTCCTTTTCAATGATGTACTTGGCCTTCTCGAGATTGAAGCGCTTGGGGCTGGAAACTTGAATGGTGAGGCAATTGGCCTCCATGTAATCGGTAAATCCGCTCTCGATCTCGACATCCAGCTTGTTGACGGTGTTGAGAATGTGGCCGAGGCGGGACAGGCGCGGATCGGTCAGGTAGGTGCGCAAAAAATCGAAATACATGAAGTTGTAGCCGATCTTGGCGGGAGCCTTGATGCCGTAGACGACAAAGTGCTTCTTCAGCCCCGACAACAGCCAGTTCTTGGCAACATGCGAGCGCCGCGGGTTCTGGGCGCTGAAGGCCGGATTGGGCGCGCGCCGCCCCGCGGGGATATCCTGAAAGAACTTGTTGATCCCGGACCGCAATTCATTGATATCGAACTTGCCGGAGATGATCAGGAGAACATTGCCCAAGTTCTGAAAGTGCTGATAATAGTCGCGGATCCGGTCGTTGCTCAGGGAGCGGAGCCGGTTCAAATCGCCATAGAGCGGGATCTCGTAGGCCGAGCCCTCAAAAACCTTGGAATTCACCCAGGTCTGCGCCCGGAAGGCCGGGTTCGCGTCCAACAGGCGGCTGATGCGGGTGATGATCTGGTTCTTCTGGTAGTCGATATTCGCATCGTTCAGGCGCAGGCTTTTCAGGCGTTCACTCTCCAGCCAGAGGGCCTGGTTGATCTCCTGGGCGGGGAGCAGGTCATAAAAGACGGCATTGTCATAGTCCACCCGGCCGCTGACGATGCCGCCCATCTTGTTGATGAACAGCACGTGGTCGAAAGGCTCCAGGTTCTCGTTGCCGTCGAACATCAGGTATTGGAAGAGGTAGGAGATGCCCCGGGCATCGACCGGCTCCAGGCGGGCGCCGTGCATATGGTAGACGCAGACGGAGGTGGCTTGCACGTTGCTGCTGGGCGCGAGGATCACGCGCAACCCATTGGGCAGTTCGAATGAACTGACGGCGAGCGTTTGGCCGCCAAGGTGGATGAGCGGGGCGAAAAGGAGCCAGAGAAAGAACCTTGCCTTGATCACTGGGTCATTTTACCGGGGAACGATTGTTTAGTCAAATCGAGGGCAATTCCAGCCAAGTCTGCCGTCAACTTGACATTGGCGAAAGAAATTATTTATAATGATTTCTTATCCAAGCAAATGCGGAGGAACCCGTCATGAAAAAAGCCGCCTTTTTGATCATTTCGATCATGGTAATCGGCCTCTCCCTGGCGTTGGCCATCGACAAGGAACAGATCGACTCCTGGACCGCCTTGGTCGGCGAGAAGGATCTGCAGGCAAAAATGCAGAAACTCGAAGCCTATTACAATAAATATGGAGCCAAGGAAGACCGCTATTCCATGTACATGTACGTTTCCCTGGCCCAGACCTCCTACCTTCTCCAGAAGTATGAGCAGACCATCCAGTTCGGCGAGAAGGCGCTGGTCTACAAGGAGATCGATGCCAGCAACAAGCTGCCCCTCTACCTCTATCTGGCCAACGCCTACAACCTGACCAAGCAGGACCTGGACAAGGCGTACAGCTACGCCGATCAGATCGTCACCCTGGCCGACTCACTCCGCAGCACCAACACGGGCAATTCCGCCATGGACATCAACTACACCGCCCCCGCCCTGCGTATCCAGGTGCAGTTGCTGGCGGCGAAAGTCCAAGAAGAGCCGCAAAAAGCCGTCAGCGCCCTGAACAAGGCCATCGAGGCGTTCAAGCTGGACAAATCGGACAAATCAGCCAATTTCGTCATCCACCTGAGCGACCACCTGAGCAAAACCGACCGGATCGCGGACGCCATCCGCGGCCTGGAGGCTTTGGTCGAAGTGAAGCCGAACGCCGACTACTCCAAGCTGCTCGGCGTCTGGCATGCCCGGATCAAGAACAATCCCAAGGCCATCGAGAACTTCAAGGCTTCCTACGCGCAGAAAAAGAATGCCCAGGTGGCCTACAACCTCGGCATTCTGCTCAACCAGAACCAGGAGATCGACGCCGCCATTGAATACCTGGCCGAGGCTCACCTGCTGAACGACGAAAAATATTCCCCCGAAGCCCTGAAGCTCCTCGACCACCTCGTTTTCTTCGAAAAAACAAAGGGACAGCCGCAGGCGGAACAGGAAAAGCTGTACAACGAGATTCTGGCCGCGGCCAGGACCCGCCTGGAAATGCCGCAGACCTGATCAGGCCCCGAGCAGGATCTTGCGCTGATTTCCCACCCGGCAGGTGATATTCTGCCGGTCCCAGTACTCAAAAAGAACGATCAGGTATTTTCGGCTGTAGGCGGTCATGTCGCGCAGGTCATCAAAGGTCAGGATATCTCCCTGGTTGCGCTTGAATTTTTTCAGGCGGTTGATGATCTTGGCATATTCCTCGCTGAAGATGAAATAGCGCTCGTCCAGCTGCAGGAACTTTCCCTCGTTGAGCATCGTCCACAGCGCATCGTTGATCTGCTTGAGGGAATAGGCGGTGTTCTTGCTCACGTTCTCGAAGGTGAAGATCATCAGTTTGTTCGCCCGCAGGACCTTCTCGATATCGGCCATGCGCGCCTTTTCCTCCTCGCTCAGCGGCAACTGTGAAAAGACCAGGGCCTGGGGCAGGATGCGGCAGGGAAACTCCTGGCTGTTCTTTTTCAGCAGGTACCTGAAAAAGACCGATTCCTGGGGGGCCTTGACCGCCTTCTCCAAGCGGGTGAATTTCACGGTCCGTTCACGGCCCTCGTAGGCCTGGCGCAAGACTTTCTCCATGGCGGCGAGGCTTTCCCGGAAATGCTCCCAGGAAGTGACGAACAGGTAGTTGAGATTGATCACTTTCGCTTCCTGCGCCAGCTCCAGCTCGGTCAACATGTCGACGGCCGCATGCCGCTCCAGGGAGAAAAAATACAACAGCCCCTCCATTTCCAGGAAATTTTCGACCGTCAGCAGGGCGGGAACAATCTGCCGGAAACCCTTGCCTTCAATGCCATCGAGGACCTCCGCCATGCGCTTCAGCTTCCGCTGGTTGTACTGCGAGAGAACGGGCAGCAGCACCGTGAAAGCGCCCCGGGCATTTCTGAATTCGACCCGCTGGCGGAAAGTCAATTCGACCTGGTTCTTGAAATGGACAGCAAAGAGGTCGGAGCCGATGCTGCGAAAGCTGGCCGGGAGGTTTTTGCCGTCCACCTGGACGTTCCCCTCGAAGGCGGCCTGGGAATGGGCCAAACGGACGAAATAGGCGTTGAATCTCATGGACCGTCAAAGCGACCGGAGCGCGGGCAGCGGCAGGGGGGCGGTCATGCTCGATCCGGGATCAGCCGGCGATGCTGATGCTGGCTTTCTTGACCAGGACCTTGTGCTTGAATATCGTCGACAGCGAAAGAAAAGAGATGTAGAGGTACCCGTACTGGAACATCATGAGGAAGGGCAGGGTGAGCCAGATCCCCTCGCTGACGCAGGTGACCACGGCGAAGGTGAAATACATGCCCAGCACGAGCTCCAGGACGGTGATCATGAGGTTTTTGTTGCCCCTGTACTTTTTGGTCGTCCAGCTGTCGTTCTTCTTTTCGATGCCGAATTTGGGAGTGCGCACGAATTCCGATTCCTTGTTCATCAGGGCTTCCACGACGGCAAAGGAGTTGTTCACCGACAGCCCGATGCCCAGCCCCATGAGCAGGGGCAGGTACTTGAAGGTGGCCGTCCAGTTGGAGTACAGCTCTTTCTGGGAAACGATGTAAAACGCCGTGACCGAAGCGGTGGCCATCAGGAACAGGGGGACATCGTAGATGAACATCTGCCCCCAGTCCATGTCGCGGCGCATCAGTACCACCGGCAGGATGGACACCGACAGCGGCACCATCAGCAGGTAGGCGAAATTGGCCGCCAGGTGGAAGAAGGCCTCCACCTTTACACGCAGCGGCAGCTTGGCCCGGAAGATGCTGGGCAGGAGCTTCTTGGCGGTCTGGATGGAACCCTTGGCCCAGCGGTGCTGCTGCGCCTTGAAGGCGACGATGTCCACCGGCAGCTCGGCCGGCACCGAATGCTCGGGGAGGTAAATGAACTGCCAGCCCTTCATCTGCGTGCGGTAGCTCAGGTCGAGGTCCTCGGTCAGGGTATCGTGCTGCCAGCCGCCGCCGTCGATGATGGCGGCCTTGCGCCAGATGCCGGCGGTGCCGTTGAAGTTGAAGAAACGGCCGGAGCGGTTGCGGGCCGTGTGCTCGATGACGAAATGACCGTCGAGAAAGATCGACTGCAGGTTGGTGATCAGCGAAAAGTTGCGGTTGAGGTGGCTCCAGCGCATCTGCACCATGGCAACGTTGGCGGCGGTGAAGTAGTGGATCGTGTTCTGCAGGAAGTGCTTGTGGGGAACGAAGTCCGCGTCGAAAACGGCGATAAACTCGCCCTTGGCCACTTTCATGCCTTCTTCCAGGGCTCCGGCCTTGAAGCCATTGCGGTTCCGGCGGTGCAGGTAGGAGATGTCCACTCCCTGCTTCTTATAGAACTCGACGCGGCGCGAAGCAATGGCCACCGTCTCGTCGGTGGAATCGTCGAGCACCTGGAATTCCAGGAGTTCCCGGGGATAATCCATCTTCACCACGGCGTCGATCAGGCGCTCGGCCACGTACATCTCGTTGTACATGGGCAATTGAATGGTCACCCGCGGCAGTTCCACGAACAGGCGCCCGGGCTTGGGGGCGGCCTTTTTGTTCTTATAATATAGATAGACCATGAGATACCGGTGCGCGCCGAAAACGGCCAGGAGCGAAAGCACCAAGAAATAAAGCACCACTACCAATTCGTTTAGGTTTTCCATTCATTCCCCATTGAGGTCACAACTGAAGTCGGAATTATACACCAAAACGACAAAGGGTTCAAGGGACGGCGGGAGAAAGAAGAAAATCGGGGTGAGAGGATTTGAACCTCCGGCCTTTCCGACCCGAACGGAACGCGCTAGCCAGTCTGCGCTACACCCCGTGACAGGAGAAACTGCATTGTATCATAAATGCCGGGATTTGTGAAACCTTCCTTGCCCGGGAGCCAGGGAAGCGCGCGCCGGCGGACCTTGCCGCCGCCGGCAGGAAACCCGTGCCGGTCCCTTGTCCGCCCGGGCGGAACGCGGGCCTCTCGCCCGGATTTTGCTTCGCGGCACGCAACAGGCTATAATGGGGGCCTAGCGGAGGGTGCACCATGAAGCGGGCATTGATCAGCGTCCATGAAAAGGAAAAGATCGACAGAATCGCGGCGGCCCTGCACAAGGCGGGCTGGGAGATCATTTCCACCGGCGGCACGGCAGCCTACCTGAAAGGCAAGGGGATACCGGTCAGCGAGGTGTCGGGGATCACCCAGTTCCCGGAAATCCTCGACGGCCGGGTCAAGACCCTGCACCCGCTGATCTTCGGCCCGGTCCTGGCCAAGAAAACCCCCGAGCACCTGAAGCAGCTGGACGATCTCGGCATGGGCAAGATCGACCTGGTCATCATCAACTTTTACCCCTTCGAGGCCGCTCTGGAGAATACAGCCAACGACCTGGACGCCATGCTGGCCAACATCGACATCGGCGGACCGTCGCTGGTCCGCGCCGCGGCCAAGAACTTCAAGGACACGATCATCCTTGTTGACGAAAAGGATTACCCGCCCATCATCGGCGCCATCGAGAGCAACGGCGATGTGCCGCTCGAGCTGAAAAAGAAATTGGCGCAGAAGGCCTTCGCCGGCACCGCTTTTTACGACTCGCTGATCGCCTCCTATCTGGCCAGCGGCATGGAGGGGCATCCCGACTTCATGACCATCGGCGGCCGGCGCGTCCGGTCGCTGCGCTACGGCGAGAACCCCCACCAGTCGGCTTTCCTGGCCGTCGGCGACCGCCGCTCCCCGTTCGCCGCCATCGACCAGCTGCACGGCAAGGAGCTCTCCTACAACAACATCCTCGACATGGCCATGATGTACGAGCTGCTCAACGATTTCCAGGGCAAGAAGCATTTCGTCGCCGTCGTCAAGCACCAGAATCCCTGCGGCGCCGCCCTCGCCTCCGACCAGCAGGCGGCCTTCCGGGCGGCCTTTGCCGGCGACCCGCGCTCGGCTTACGGCGGCATCGTCGGCTTCAACAACCGCATCGAGGGAGAAGTCGCCGCGGCCATGGCCGAGCTATTCTTCGAGGTCGTTCTCGCCCCCGATTTCTCCGCCGAGGCCCTGAAGCTTCTGCGCAAAAAGAAGAACCTGCGCCTGGTCCGCATGCCGGCCGGCTTCGTGGAGGGAGCCGACTTCAAGACCATCCCCGGCGGTTTCGTCCACCAGAGCCGGGACATCCGCCCCTTCGTTGTCGAGGCCTTCGAACTCAAGGCCGGCAAGCCGCTGGGCAGGAAGGAAAAGGCCGACATCGATTTCGGCTGGAAGATCATCAAGTACGTAAAGTCAAACGGCATTATCCTCGTCAAGAATCTGCAGCTCATCGGCGTGGGCGCCGGCCAGGCCAGCCGCATCGACTCGGTGGAGCTGGCCATCGGCAAGAGCCAGGTCCCGGTAAGCGGCGCCGTGCTGCTTTCCGACGCCTTTTTCCCCTTTCCCGACTCGATCGAGCTGGCCGCCAGGCACAAGATCGCCGTGGTGGTGGAGACCGGCGGCTCGATCAGGGACACCGACGTGATCCTGACGGCGCAAAAGCTGAATATTTCTCTCGTGTTCACCGGCATCCGCCACTTCCGCCACTGACGCCGCCGCCGACATGGGACCGGAAGACGCCGTCATGAAGATATCAGCCGTGATCATCACCCTCGACGAAGAGGACCGTCTTCCCGACGCCCTGGCCAGCCTGCAGGGGGTGGCCGATGAGGTGGTGGTGGTCGATTCCTTTTCCGGCGACCGCACGGTGGAGATCGCCCGCGCTTCCGGGTCCCGGGTCCTGCAGAAGAGCTTCGAGAACTACGGCCGGCAGAAAAACTTCGCCATTGAGCAGGCCCACCATGAGTGGGTCCTCAACCTGGACGCCGACGAGCGCGTCTCCCCCAAACTGAAGCGCGCCATCGCGGCCCTGAAGGAAAGCGGACCCCCTGCCGGAGTGGCGGCCTTCGCCATCCAGCGCCGCACGCATTACCTGGGACGCTGGATCCGCCACTCGGGCTGGTATCCCGACCGCAAGGTCCGGCTCTTCAAAAAGAGCGGCGCCTCGTGGCAGGGCAGGATCCATGAACGCCTGAGCGTCAGCGGCCTCATCGCCCCCCTGCCCGGCGCCATCCTGCACTTCACGTATCGCGACATCTCCGATCATCTGCGCCGCATCGATCGCTATTCCTCCCTGCAGGCCCAGGAGATCGCGGAAAAGGGCAAGCGTCTCCTCCTTGCCCGCGCCTGTTTATTGCCGGTCTCCACGTTCGCCAGGCACTATGTCCTCAAGCTCGGCTTTCTCGACGGTTTCGCCGGATTCGTGATCGCCCTGCTGTCATCCTGGGCGACCGCATTGAAATACCTCAAGGCCCGGGAATTGAAAAAGCCCGCGCGCCGCCAGCGCCGCGACCCGGTAACGGATGAGAATCCTGCATCTGGACTCGGGTAGGGATTGGCGCGGCGGCCAACAGCAGCTTTTCTACCTGCTGGCTTACCTGGGCGAATCGGGCCGTGCGACCGCGGCCGTCTGCCGTGCCGGCAGCCCGCTGCACGACAGGCTGCTCCATGAAGGCATTCCGGCCTACCCCTGGCTGGTCCCGGGCGAAGGGCCGCTCCGGAGCATTTTCCGCCTGGAAAAAGCCGTCGCGGCTTTCCAGCCCGACATCATCCACTGCCACGACGCCCGCTGCATCCTGGCCGGATTGTGGATCGGCCGCCGGCGGCGGAAGATCGTGATCGCCCACCGCCGGGTCGATTTCCCGGTGGGCCGGCTGGCAGCCCGGTTGAAATACCGCCCCCTGGACGCGATCATTGCCGTATCGCAGAAAATCAAGGACATCCTGTCGTCCAGGGGCCTGGCCGCCGGCAAGACATTCGTGGTCCATGACGGCATCGACCTGGGACGATTCGTTCCCGTTGCCGAACCCGGCCGGGCACGGGCTCGCCTGGGCATCCCGGAAGCCGCTTTTCATGTCGGCTGCGCCGGCAGCCTGGTCGATCACAAGGGGCATATTTATTTGCTTGAGGCCGCCGCCAGGCTCATCCCCGCGTTTCCCGGGCTCTATTTCTCCATTGCCGGCGAGGGTCCCCTGCGCCGCGGCCTCCAGGAAAAGATTGCGGAATTGGGGATCGGCGAGCGCTTCAAGCTCCCGGGCTTCATCGACGACATGCCGGCATATTTTTATGCGCTGGACGCCTACGCCCACCCTTCGAAATTGGAGGGGATGGGCTCGGCCATCGTCGAGGCCATGGCCTGCGGACTGCCGGTCGTGGCGGCCGCCAGCGGCGGCATCCCCGAGATCGTGCAAGGTCACGGCATCCTGGTACCGCCCCGGGACCCGGAAGCACTGGCCGGCGGACTGGAAACCCTGCTGCATTCCCCGCGGGAGAGGGCCAGCCTGGCGGCGCGTTCCCTGGAGCGCGCCCGGGAGTTCGATTATCGCGCCACGAACTCCGTTCTAACCGCCATTTATGCGCGCCTGACAGCAGGATAAGGGGCTTGCTTCCCCGGGTTTCCCCGGTTATAATCGCATCATGCCCAAGAAAGCGCAGTGCGGCACGGACCGGGCGGCGAAATGGATCCGCGTGATCGTTTCGCTCGCCATCATCGGCGCCGGCATCTATTTCAAGAACTGGCTCGGCCTGCTGGGCGTCATCACCCTGCTGAGCGCCTTCACCGGCTCCTGCCCCCTCTGCCTGCGTTTCGGCGACCCTGAAGATTCCCGCCGGGGAAGCCCGACGGGCATGCGCATCCGGCGCCGCCGCGACAACGACGAGGAATAGCCCGTCCAGTCATTCCCTCTCCCCGGCGGCTTGACAAGGGCGGCGATCTGTGCGATAATTCTATTTCTGAAATCGGATCCCAGGAAAACAATGAACCCCAAAAAAAACTTTCGTGGCATTTTATTGCTTTTTATCGGCCTGTCAGGCATTTTCCTGGCCAGCGCCATCATCCTCTCGGCCCAACAGGCCGAAAGCCAGAAGACCATTCTTTCCTTGCAGAAAACGGTCGAAACCCTCAACGACAAACTCAGCTCCCACCGGGAAGACATGGCCAAGGCCGATTTTTACCGCTTCCAGGAGAACGTCTACCGCCTGCACTCCCCCGAGTTCGCCCGCATCGCCGACTCGGTATTCAACCTGAGCCACCGGCACGGCTTCAATCCCTACCTGATCATGGCCGTCATTTACGTCGAAAGCCGCTTCGACCGCCGCGCCGTCTCCAGGGTCGGGGCCTGCGGCCTGATGCAGGTGAATTATCCGGTCTGGAAGACCGCCCTGAACATCGACCGCAGGAAACTGTTCCAGATCGACTACAACATCGAGCTCGGCCTGACCATCCTGAAAGGCTACCTGCTGGAGACCCGGGGCGACATCGTCAAGGCCCTGATCCTTTACAACAACGGCTACAACTACACCGGCAACAATTACCACGAAAAAGTGCTTGCCTCCCGTTATTGCCGGCACGCCGATATCGGCTGAACCCTTCCGTCCCGGGTTGTAAATACCCCGCCTTTCCCGCATAATCGGCCCTGGGAAATTTCCGCGGCAGTTTCCGCGGGGCAGCCGTCAGACCCAACTGAACGGCACGGACGAAGGAGGCGGACATGAAGCTCACTCTGACCATCCTGGCGGTACTGGTCCCGGCATTTCTGGCGATCGGCCTGGCCGGGGACGAGCAAGGCGACGGCCTGCAGGCGGTCTACAACCTTTCCGGCGTCCTGGGGGGACTCGAGAACAAGGAGCTGACCGTCACCTTCTCCGACGACATGCTGCCCCTGGGCGGCCGGCGCGACGGCGCTTCGCTGCTCAGGATCACGCCGGCGATCCAGGGGGAGTTTTTCTGGCGCGGCAACCGCACCCTGGCCTTCACGCCCAAACCCCGCTTCCGCTATTCGACCACCTACGCCGCCGTCATCCCGGCCGGGACGACGTCGCTGTCGGGAAAGCGACTGCCCAAGGAGATACGCTGGCAATGGAGCACTCCCCAGGCCTATCCGGTCGAAATCAAGCCCTCCTCCCGGGAATACTTTTCACCGCTCCGCCCCGGGGGGGAACTTGATTTCCAGGTCTGGGTGAAGGATTCACTGATTGTGCGCTTCAACCAGCCGGTTTCGGCCGCAGATGCCGGCGATTTCTTCATCCTGAAAGATGCGAAAAGCGGGGGGCGAACACCGATCCGGCTGCATCAGAAGGGCGGCGATGGCATCGAAGTCCGGTACGATGAAGAGCTGCGGCGCGGGGTGCCCTATCTGTTCACCATCAAAAAGGGATTTCATGGCAGCGAGGGAAGCACGGGAGCGGCCAAGGACTTTTCCTTCACCTTCGAAACGGTACCGCCCTTCCAATTCGCGGGGAAGGAGCCGCTGGTCCTTTTCCCCGACGCGCCGGTTGCCTGGCTGCCGTTCGCCAACGAGCTGGCCGAATTCGACGAAAACCTGATCCGGGTGTTCAGGATCACCGGCGATGCGAAATCGCCCCTGAAATTCCACGGTGAGCCGCGCTATTACAGGAATCAGGGCATATTCCTGCGGGTTGACGATGAACTGGCCTCCGGCGACCGCCTGAGCATCCGCATCGACCGGAACCTGACGAACATCTTCAAGGAACGTCTCAAGGAAGACCTCGACATCGAGGCCAAAGTCTGCTCCAGCCGTTCGCCGCGCCTCGACTTCTCGCTGCGCGAAGGCAAGCTCGCGCTGAACGCCAAGAGCATGAAGCGGGCTGACATCCTCCTGTTCAAATTCAGGCCCGCCTTCCACTCCCTGCTGCATCAGCTCGAACCCGGGATCCTGCAGCGACATGAATTCCGCAGCGAGTTCGTTGAGAAAGAGATCCGGCAGCGGCTGACCGAGCTTCCCGAAAGACGCAACCAGCCCGAATTGATGGAACAGGAACTGGGATCGCCCCTGGGCTTTTTCGGCCTCCTGGCCCAGCGCTATGAACCCTACAACGCCTGTCAGGACACGTTGCTGATGCGCCTGCCGGCTTATGACCCGCCGGCGCTGCGCGTCTTTCACCGCCGCCACATGGACATGGTCATCAAGGCCGGCCAAAAGCAGACCCTCTTCTGGCTCTACGACAACCGCAGCGGCAAGGGGCTCGCCAACCGGCCGTTCGAGCTGCTGCGGCCTGACAAGGAGACGATCGCCCTCGGAACCTCATCAACAGACGGCATCCTGGTCAGCGGCCGGGCGATCGGCACGGACGATCTGGTCGTGGCCAGGGACACCGGCAAAGAAGACATGGCTCTGGCGCACATTGCCCAGAAACCGCTGTCCGACCGCGAAGTCCGGGTCTCCGTCTTCAGCGACCGCGGTTTCTACAAGCCGGGCGATACGGTCCACATCGCCGGCATCGTCAAGGAACATGCCTCTGGAAAAATCTCCTCGCCAAAAGCCAAGCTGGCAACCCTGGAAATCCTGGGCCCCGACTGGCAAAAGGTGAAGAGCGACAAGGTGGAGCTCGACAGCCTGGGCGGCTTCCATTATCCTTTCTCCTCCGATCCGGCCGGCAAAAAGGGAAGCTACAACATCCAGGTCAAGGTCACCGATGATCGGATCTGGCAGGGACAGCACGCCGTCACCATCGATTACTACCAACCCAACACGTTCGCGATAACGCTCGCCGGCATCGCCGAGCGCTATTTGTTTTCCGACTCCTTCCGCGCCCAGGTCAGCGGCTCCTATCTGGCCGGCAATCCCATGGCCGGCGACTCCCTGACTTACCGGCTGGACCTCTCGCCTGCCGGGTCAAGTTTTTTCACTTCCGAGCCCCTGAAGCGATTCGCCTTTGCTCTCGATTCTGACCTGATGCAGAACGACGTACTCCACGAGGGCGAGGGCAATCTGGACGTCAACGGCAAGGCGACCCTCGATATCCCCATGAGCCGCTTCCCGAGGACCAACTACGTAGCTGGACTCCATTTTTCGGCCACCGGCAAATCGGCCGAAGGCAAGGAGTTCACCGCCTATTCCTACTCGCTATTTTTCCCGGGAAAACAGGTGACCGGCATCCGCCTCGGCTATTACCAGAACGTGAAGGAGCCGGTGAAGGCTGAACTGGCATTGGTAGACAGCCAGGGCAAACCTGCATCCGGCGAAGTCCGCGCCACGCTGTACCGGGAGCATTACGAAAACAACCGGCGCCGGCTGCAAAAAGCTTCCGAGCCCCGGGATCTTTTCATTGACAAGCTCGGGACCCACATGTTCCGCGTGACCGAAGCCGGCCGTTATATTCTGCGCATCGACACTCCCGACGGCTCGGGGCGCGTCGTCTCCACCTCGCACGGCTTTTTTGCCTGGGACAGCGGCTATTCCGACAGGGATGACCGCCTGCGGATCGAATCGGAGCAAAGCGTGCTGCGAAACGGCGAGACCCTGAAGTGCTTCATCCGCTCACAGAGGCCGGGACAGGCGCTGGTGACCGTCGAACGGGGCGCGGTCCTCGACTCCTGGGTCATCCCCCTCCAGAAGATGACCCCGTTCGACATCCCGGTCAGGAAGGAGTACTTCCCAGCCATCCGCGTCGGCGTCGTCGCCATGTACGAAAACAATGTCTCCGAGGAGACATCCAGGGATTTTCAGGTCAGGGACGAAGGAAAAAGCTTGAAGGTCGACCTCGAGTGTGCCGAAGAGATCAAGCCGGCCAGCAAGGCGAAAGTCCGAGTCCGGGTGCGCGCCGCCCAGGGGCGGGGATCCAGGGCGAAGCTTTTCGTCTACGCCGTGGACGAGGGAAACCTTTCTTTGCAGGACTACCAGACTCCCGACCCGCTGCAGCGCTTCTACTATGATACGCCGCTGGGCCGGGGCATCCTGCGCAACCATTACTCCAAGCACTTCAACCATTGGACCATCGAGCACCCGATGATGGACATCGGCTTGCCGGCTGGCCCCGTCCTCTTCGGCCGCGTCTTCAAGCCCGACGCCGCGCCGCTCGCCGGCGCGACCGTGACCCTCGAGGACGAGAACTTCAGGAAACTGCGGACCACGACCTCCAGTCCACAGGGATACTATGCCTTCACTAACGTGCCGACCGGCCGCTATGCCGTCAAAGCCGAGGCCAGGGGATTCCATCCTTTCCTCCAGAAGCACTTCCATTTTGGCGGCCGGGATCGCCAGGCCTTCAACATCGCGCTGATCCCCGCCTCGGCCGACAAGTACCGGGATCAGGAAGACGCCGCTGCTGGAATCGAGGGCGGGACGCTGGGCGGGGTCGAGGACGCTATCGCGGCGGCCCCCATGGCCAGCGAGAAAAGAATGAAGGCCCAGGAGCTGAAAGAGGAGCTGGAGATCTCGGGGAGGGCGGACCTCTCCGGGATCCGCGTGCGCAGCGACTTCAAGGAAGTCCTTTTCTTCAAGATTGTCGAAACCGACGGGGCAGGAAACGCGTCAATCGAATTCGAGAGCTCGGACCAGCTCTCGACCTATCGCCTCATGGCCGTGGCATATAATGAAGACTGCTTCGGCAAGGCGGAAAAAAAGCTGCTGGTCAGCAAGGACCTGCTCATTTCCGAGGCCATGCCGGAGTTCGCCCGCCAGGGCGACGAGTTCACGGCCGGTGCCCAGCTCAGCAATCGCACGGCGCAGAAGTTGCCGGTCACGCTGCTGGCCAGGCCGCAGGGGATTGCGATACGCGGCGCCGACCGGATCGAGCGCTCCCTTGACGCGCGCGGCAACAGCCTGTTTCAATTCCCGTTCCTGGCTGAGCGTATCGGCGAGTCCAAGGTGGAATTCTTCGCCCTGAGCGCCGCCGACAAGGACGGACTGGAAAAGAAGCTTCCCGTCACCGACCACCTGGTCAGCGAGACCCTGCTTGATTTCGCCAGCGGCAGGAACGTCAGGAAGACGATCGAGCCCCAGGTTGAAGGCGAGCAACAGGCCGTCACCATCAAGGCTGCCCCATCCATCCTGCGGCCGGCGGTCAACATCGCCAAAAAGCTCGTCTTCTACCCCTACGAATGCCTCGAGCAGCGCACATCAAAGGCAATGCCTTTCCTGGCCCTCAGCCCGCAATTGGCCGAGCGGCTGGAGCTGGGCCTGGACCATGAACAGATCCGCGCGGAGATCGATGGCTTCCTGAAGGTCATCCCCGAGTTCATGAACAGCGACGGCGCCCTCTCCTATTACCGCGGCGGCCAGTATTCATCGGACTACCTGACCGCCTATGTGCTCTGGGCATTGCACCTGGCCCGGGAGCGGGACTACAAGGTCGACCCGCAACTGGTGCAGAAACTCTCGGCCTACCTGCAGCGAGCCAGCCTGGACAAGACCTGCGAGAGCTTCTTCCAATTCGTCCTCAGCCTGCGCAGGCAGGCCGACGGGAAAAAACTGAAAAAGCTGGCCGCCGAAAGGGATGCCCTGCCGCTGCCGGCCCGGGTCTTCCTCTACCGCGCCCTGCACAACCAGGGGATGGAAACGAACCTGCTGAAGACCATGCTGAACGAATTCAACAACAGCCTGCAGGTCGAGGCCGACTTCGCCTACTTCGACGCCGGCGAATTCAGGTACCACCGCGATTATCCATTCTACTCCTCACGCTTCGCCACGGCGCTGCTGCTGCAGGCCGTCCTCGAGGTGGAACGCGGGCACGTCCTGGCCGAGCGCATCGTCAACTGGCTGCTCGAGGCCGAGCCCCATTGCTGGAACACGACCCAGACCAACTTCTGGATTTTGTGCGCCATGGACGAATACCTTAAGCAGGTGGAGAAAACCACGGCGAGCCGGGCCGAGATCACATTGCTGGGGGAAAAGTCCGCCAAGGAGTTCGTCAACAACCGCGACACGCTGATCCTGAACAAAAAACTGGAAAATATCCGACATCCAGTCGAGGCCGCGGTAACGGCCGATCAGCCCGTCTATGTCACCAGCGAACTGACCTGGAAGCTGAGCCGGGCCGGCAAAAAGAGCCGCGGCATCGATATCCAGCGCAACGTCTACAATGAAAAAGGGGAGAAGACGGAGGCCTTCCAGCGCGGCCAGGCCTACATGGTGGAGCTATTGGTCAAGTCCGACAAGGAAGTCCCCTACGGCGTGATCGACGAGCCGCTGGCCGCCGGTTTCGATCTGCTGCGCCAGGACGTCTCCACCACCCGATCGCTGAAGGAATTCAACACTCAGAACCAGAACGCCTGGCGCGCGCCGTGGGCAAGACAGGAGAACTCCGCCGACCGCCTGGTCTTTTATACGTACCTGCTGCAGGGACGGCTGCGCATTGTATATTTCATCAAGGCCATGTACTCGGGCCGTTTCACCTGGATGCCGGCCGTCGCCCAGGGCATGTACCATCCCCAGTACTTCGGCCGCACGGCGATCGAAACGGTCGAGGTGAAGGAATAGCCCGAGAACCGGCCATTATCCCTTCACCATCAGTTGGGGAGGTTTGAGCGCCGGCTGCGCGGTGCGGTCATGGCCTCGATGCTGAGGGCTTCATCCAATTCTTGGGCGTCCAGGTATCCTTTCTCCAAAACGATTTCACGGACCGGGCGTCCCGTCTGCAGGGCCAGTCGAGCCACCTCGGAGCAGCGTTCGTACCCGATGGCCGGCAGGAGGGCGGTGACGATGCCGATGCTGTTTTCCACCAGCTGGCGGCAATGCTCGGCGTTGGCGGTGATCCCGCTCAGGCACTTGTCGGCGAGCACGTGCACCGCCGCGGTGAGCATGCGCAGGCTGTTGGCCAGCGCGAACGTCAGAACCGGCTCCATGACGTTCAGCTGCAGCTGCCCCGCTTCGGCGGCCAGCGTCAGGGTCAGGTCGTTGCCGATGACCTGGAAGGCCACCTGGTTGACCACTTCGGGGATGACGGGGTTGACCTTGCCCGGCATGATGCTGCTGCCGGGCTGCATGGCCGGCAGGTTTATCTCGTGCAGGCCGCAGCGCGGACCGCTGCTGAGCAGCCGCAGATCGTTGCACATCTTGCTGATCTTGACTGCAGCCCGCTTGAGCGCTCCGCTGAACAGCACGAAGGCGCCGGTATCGGGCGTGGCCTCGATGAGGTTCGCCGCCAGGCTCACGTCGAAGCCACTGATCCGGCGCAGCTCGGACACAACCTCCCTGCTGAAGTCGGGATCGGCGCAGATGCCGGTGCCGATGGCGGTGGCCCCCATGTTCACCTCCAGGAGAAGCCGGGCACTTTCACGCAAGCGCTCGATGTCCTCGCCCGTGGTGATGGCATACGCCTCGAACTCCTGGCCCAGGGTCATGGGGACGGCATCCTGGAGTTGCGTGCGGCCCATTTTTATCACATGGTTGAATTCGGCACCCTTGGCATGCAATACCCCCTTCATCTTCGCCAGGGCCGCCAGCAGGTCCTGACTCTGCTGATGGATGGCCAGCCGCACGGCGGTCGGGTAGACGTCATTGGTGCTCTGCCCCAGGTTGACGTGGTCGTTGGGATGGCAGTGGATGTAATCCCCCCGTTCCCTGCCGAGGATCTCCAGGGCCCGGTTGGCGATGACCTCGTTGGCGTTCATGTTGCTGGAGGTTCCGGCCCCGCCCTGGATCATGTCCACCGGGAAATGGCCGTGCCAATGGCCGTCAATGATCTCCTGGCAGGCCTGATCGATGGCTCCGGCGATTTCGCCGGCCAGAAGACCCAGGCGGTGATTGGCCCGGGCGGCTGCCTGCTTGACCATGGCTAGGCTGCGCACCAGCACCGGGAAGTGGCTCAGGGGGACGCCGGTGATGGGGAAGTTTTGCAAAGCCCGCAGGGTCTGGACGCCGAACAGGGCGTCGCTGGGCACGTCGAGGCGGCCGATCAGGTCCACTTCCGAACGGGTGCGCCCGCTGGCATAGGCCTGCTCGCGGCCGCTGCGCCCACTGCCGGTGTACAGCAAGCGCCGGTGCAGGACATTGGCCACCTTGGTCAGAATGTGGATGGCGGCGCCCCCGTCCTTTGCCAGCTTGGACAGGACGGCTTCTCTGGGCAGTTCGTAGAGCAGGGCCGCCGTCAGCGTCTGGGCCGACGCCATGTGGGCGGCGGGCATCAGAAAGGCCTGTTCACCGA
Source organism: Candidatus Aminicenantes bacterium UBA6072 (assembly GCA_002436105.1). Classification (GTDB taxonomy): domain Bacteria; phylum Acidobacteriota; class Aminicenantia; order UBA2199; family UBA2199; genus UBA2199. Next base: position 91,058 of record DIXU01000014.1, read on the forward strand.
TCGCGTCGCCGGCTCCGAGGATGATCAGGCGCTCGGGGCCCGATCCGCTGTCGCGGAGGATTTCCACCCGCCCCTCGGCGATGACGAAGCAAGCGCGGCGGGGCTCTCCCTGGCGAAAAAGAAAGGTTCCCGCCGGCACGCGCCGGGGCCGGGCCGTCCGGGACACCAGATCGAGGTCCTGGTCGTCCAGCTCGCGAAAAATCTCACAACGGCGCAGGGAGTTTCTGATCGCATCCATGGGTTTCACCTCCGGTCCCGGGCGGACCGCCTGATCATACCATAAACAGGTGGTAGCCGTTGACTTCCATCCTGGAGCTGGAATCCCGATCCGCCATCCAGGCGGTTGCAGTCAGGGGGCGAGAAGGGAAGCGGCCTTTTCCGAGAGTGAAGCGTCGGGTTCACGGCCCTTGGTTTCCGTAAGCAAAGAGGCGCTGACGCCGGCCAGGGCCAGAGGGGCGACGAAGGCTTGGTGAAGGAAGCAGGAGATCACCGCGGCCAGGGCGATGCCGACGGCAACCGGCGCCCCGGCGGCGCGGAAAAAGAACCAGTTGGGAATGGCCAGAGAGAGAAACATGAGCCCCAGGCCCAGGGCGGAGAATCCCAGCCAGCGCCACGCCAGGGGGCGCACTCGCTCGCCGTGCCGCAAATAGAGGGCCAGCCCCCCCTGGAGCGCCGCCTCGATCTGGCCGCCGCGGGCGAAGGCAAGGGCCAGGATGGCCGGTCTGAAAAGCGACTGGAGCGGCCGGGCGCAGCTGCCGGATGCCGGCCCGATCTCACGGCCCAGGCTGGACAGGGCCCGGCCCAGGTCCCTGTTCCAGCGCGCCCAGGCCGGGTGCGAGGGAAACCATTGCCCGACCGCTGCCCTGGCCCGGCAGGGATCGGCTCCGGAAAAAAGATAAAGCATGGCGGCCAGGCGGCGAAAGAGAAACCAGCGACTCCAGGCCGTCAGCGTCAGCCAGGCGGCCATCAGGATGGCGGCGATGAGGATGGCGGTGGCCAGGGGCGCCGCAACCGCCGCCAGGCGCAGGGCAACGAGAAAAATCGCGAACTCCAGGAGGACCAGCAGCCCGGCCAGAACCAGAGCGCCGGCATAGGGAAGGTAAGCCGGAAACGCTCGGGCCAGGGCCGCCAGCGCCCCGCGGAAATTCAGTTCCAACCGGTTCAGCCCTTGCCCTTGGCCGCGAGCACAAGCTTGCGGGTAAAGGGGATCAGGCCGCCGGCATCGATGATCGCCTGCCGCGCCTTGGGCATGGGGATCAAGGGGAAGCTCTTGCCCGAGGTCCGGTTGACCACCTGCTCGGCGGTGATCTCCAGCTCGTCGCCCTCGTTGGCCTCGATCGTCGGGCAGATGACCATCCTCAGGCCGAGGTTGATGGCATTCTGCATGAATATGCGCGAGAAGTTGCGGGCCACGACCACGAAGTCCGGCCCTTTCAGGCACGAGGCGGCCTGCTCGCGGGACGAGCCGCAGCCGAAATTCTTGCCGGCCGCGATGATGCTCCCCTTGGGAAACTCGTTCTTTTTTATCTTGGCATTGAATTCGGGATAATCGACGAAGGCGTATTGCGGCGTCTCGGTCGGCAGCACGGTGGCCATGAAGCGGCCCGGGTAGATGATGTCGGTGGAGACATCGTCTCCGACCTTGAAAACAACTTTGGCCATGTTACTCTCCTCTTTTCCTGGGATCGGTGATGACGCCGGTGATGGCGCTGGCGGCGGCCACGGCCGGCGAGCACAAGTAGACCTCGGCGTTGGGATTCCCCATGCGCCCCTTGAAATTGCGGTTGGTGGTGGCCAGGGCGACGTCTCCGTCGGCCAGGGCTCCCTGGTGAACGCCCAGGCAGGGTCCGCAGCCCGAGTTCATGACCACGGCGCCGGCCTCCATGAAGGTCGCGACATAGCCTTTCTTCAGGGCCTGCAGGTAGATGCGGGTCGAGGCCGGGAAGATGAGCATGCGCGTACCCTTGGCCACCTTCCTGCCCTTGAGGATCTTGGCGGCGATGGCCAGGTCGTCCAGGCGGCCGTTGGTGCAGGAGCCGATGACGATCTGGTTGATCCTGACGCCCAGGACGGCCTTGATGGGCTTGACGTTGTCCACCGTGTGCGGGCAGGCGATCTGCGGCTGCAGCTTGGAAACGTTGATGGTGATCACCTGGTCGTACACCGCGTCCGCGTCGGGGCCGAACAGCTCGGGAACTTCCGTGACGCCCGCCTCTTCCTTGAGGTAGCGCAGCGTTTCGGCATCCGGGGGGACGATGCCGGAGGTCGCGCCGGCCTCGACGGTCATGTTGCAGATCACCAGCCGCCCCGAGGTCGGCATGCTATCGATGGCCGGTCCGTGGAACTCGATGACCTTGAAGTTGGCCCCCTCGGCGCTGAGCTTGCCGACCAGGTGCAGGATCAGGTCCTTGGGCGCGACATGGCGCTTGAACTTGCCTTCGCAGACGACCTTGATGGTGCCGGGAACCTCGACATTCAGCACCCTGCCCAGCGCCCAGACCGCGGCCATCTCGGTGGCGCCGATGCCGAAGGAAAAGGCGCCCAGGGCGCCGTGGCTGGTGGTATGGCTGTCGGTGCCGACCACGACCTTCCCCGGCCTCACGTAGCCGAATTCGGGAAGGATCTGGTGGCAGATGCCGCCGCCGTCGCCGCGGATGTCGTGGAACTTGGTGATGCCCTGCCTGGCCACGAAGTCGCGGATCTTTTTCTGGTTGCCGGCCGTCTTCGAACTCTCCGCCGGCACGCGGTGGTCGAAGATGATGGCGATCCTCGAAGGGTCCCATACCCTGGCCTCAAGCCCGGTATCCTTGTAGATCTCGTTGAACTGGTTGATCACCAGCGCCCCGTTCTCGTGCGACATGGCCAGGTCGACCAACGGCTCCACCACGTCGCCGGCCTTGACCGCGGATTGCCCGCTGGCCCTGGCCAGTATCTTTTCAACCATTGTCATGCCCATGGTGCATCCTCCTTGTATGGGTGGCGCTCAGACCGCGCCCTTTTTCTTCATTGCCTCGATCTCATCTTCCTTGTATCCCAGGTTGCCCAGGATCTCGACGGTGTGGGCCGAGAGGCGCGGCGGCGGCGCATCGATCTTCGCCGGAGTCTTGGAGAACTTGGCGGTGAGGTTGAACAGCTTGATGTCGCCGATGCCCTCTTCCTTGACCGTGGCGATCACCTGGCGGTGCTGGCTCTGCGGCTGCAGCAGCGCCTTTTCCAGGCTGTAGATGTCGCCGGTGGGGATCCCCTTGTCGTTCAGCGCCTCCACCCAGTGCTCGGTCGGCTTGCGGCTGAGCTTCTCCTCGAGCAGCGGCGTGAGCTGCTTGCGGTTGGCTTTCCGCGTGTCGCGCTCCTGGAAGCGCGGATCGGTCTTCAGCTCGGGAACGCCCAGGGCGTCGGCCAGGTCCTCCCACTGCTTCTGCTGGTTGGCGGCGATGTTGACGTAGCCGTCCTGGGTGCGGAACGTCCCCGAGGGGGCGGCGGTGAAATTGTCGTTGCCCATCAGCACCGGCTGCTGCCCGCCGATGAGCAGGTTGGCCGCCACCCAGCCCATCAGGGGCATGATCGAGTCGAGCATGGAGATGTCGATGAACTGCCCCTCGTTGCTGCGCTCGCGGTGAAAGAGGGCGGCCATGATGGCAAAGGCGGCATTGAGGCCGCCGACGGTGTCGCAGACCGGGAAGCCGGCTCGCAGCGGGTTGAGCCGTTCGTCGCCGTTGACGGCCATGACGCCGGAAAGACCCTGGATGATCTGGTCGTAGGCCGGCTTGAAGGCGTCTGGCCCGGTCTGGCCGAAGCCGGAGATCGCGCAGTAGATCAGCCGCGGGTTGATCGCCGCGAGTTTTTCGTAGGAGAATCCCAGGCGGTCCATCACCCCGGGGCGGAAATTCTCCACCACCACGTCAGCGGTTTTGACCAGCTTGCGGAAGACCTCCTTGGCCTCGTCGAACTTGAGATTCAGGGTGAGCGATTTCTTGTTGGCGTTCTGGGCCAGGAAACTGGTCCCCATCAGCTGCTGGTTGAGAGGATTGACATTGCCCAGCTTGCGGGCCAGGTCGCCGCCGGACGGGTTCTCTATCTTGATCACCTCGGCGCCGAGCAGCGCCAGGTGCATGGTGGCGAACGGGCCGGACAGGACATTGGTCAGGTCGAGGACCCTGACATTCTCCAGTAATTTCATGCTCGCACTCCTTATTGCGCTTTTTTAAAATGCACTATTGAGCCGGCCTTGAGGATGAAGCCGGGCAGCTCGCGGCCGAAAAAGCTCCCAAGGTCACGGGCGGTCTCCAGCAGCTTGTCCAGGTTGACGCCCGCCACCAGCCCCTGGCGCTGCAGCGAATGGACCAGGTCCTCGCTGCAGACGTTGCCGGCCGCCACCTTGGTGAAAGGGCAGCCGCCCAGTCCGCCCAGTGCCGACTCAAAATACCTGACGCCGGTCCGCAGGGCGGCGTAGCAGTTGGCCAGGCCCAGGCCGTACGTGTTGTGGAAATGGCAGGCCAGCTCGACCCGGTCGTCGCGTTTCAGGATCTCCCCGAACAAGGCTTCGACCTGCGGCGGATGGGCGTGGCCGGCCGTATCGGCCAGGCTGATGTTGCGGATACCCGCTTCCAGGTACTTCTCAACGATGGACAGGACGCGCTCCGGCGCGATCGGCCCTTCAAAGCCGCAACCGAAAGCCGACTGGATGGAGGCCTGGACGCGCTTCTGCGCCTTCAATGCCGATTGGGCCATGGCGATGATCTGACCGACGGCCTCATCGGTGCCCCGGCCCGTGTTCTTGCGGCTGTGCGTGTCGCTGGCCGAGACCCCCATGCAGAACATGCCGACCCCGCAGGCCATGCCGCGCTCGAGCCCTTTTTCATTCAGCACCAGGCCGGAAAGGACGACCGCGGAAGGGGCTTTCCCTTCCTGGCTGAAATGGGCGAACAGCTTGTCGCTGTCGGCCATCTGCGGCACCCTCTCGGGATTGACGAACGACCCGAGCTGGATCATGTCGATGCCGGCGGCCAGCAGCCCCTCGACCCAGGCGATCTTCCTTTCCAGGGGCACGACCTGCTTCTCGATCTGCAACCCGTCGCGCAAACCGACTTCGTGAATCCTGATTTCATTCATTGGGCGCCCCCCTTCTGCCTTCTGGCGTTGCCAGGCCCGGGCTACAGTTTTGCGGCGATGGCCTCGGCCATTTCCAGTGTCTTGCTGCCGCCGCCCATGTCATACGTGCGCACCTTGCCCTCGGCGATCACTTCGGCCACGGCTTTCTCGATCTTGGCGGCCATCTGTTTCTCGCCGAGCCAGTCCAGCATCATCTTGGCCGCCAGGATCGTGGCAATGGGATTGGTCTTGTACTGACCGGCATACTTGGGCGCCGAGCCATGCGTGGGCTCGAAAACAGCCAGTTTTTCGCCGATATTGCCGGAGCAACCGAAACCCAGGCCGCCGACCATCTGGGCGCAGAGGTCGGAGACGATGTCTCCGAACATGTTGGTGGCCACCAGCACCGAGTAGTTCTTGGGATTCTTCAGCAGCCACATGCAGATGGCGTCGATATTGGCGTCGTCCATCTGGATGCCCGGGAAATCCTTGGCCACTTCCTTGCCGATCTCGAGGAAAAGCCCTTCGGTGGCACGCACGACATTGGCCTTGTGGACCACGGTGACCTTGGGGTAGCCGTGCTTTTTGGCGTACTCGAAGGCGGCGCGGATGATGCGCTCCGAACCCTTGCGGGTATTGATCTTGCAGGTGATGGCATACTGGTCCAGCGGCACGTCCTTGAAGGCGGCGAAACCCTTGGCGTTCCTCAGCAGCACATCCTTGACCTCCTGGGGGACGGGATTGAATTCCACCCCCGAGTAGAGGTCCTCGGTATTTTCGCGGAAAATGACCAGGTCGATTCCCTCTTTGTAATTGATGGGATTGCCCGGATACGCCTTGCAGGGACGCAGGCAAGTGAAGAGGTCGAACAATTGGCGCATGCGCACGATCGGCGAACGGTAGACCAGTCCCTTGCCCTTCAATTCGGGCACCAGCTCGGCCTCGGCCGCCTTGACCGGCTTGGAGGTGATGGCGCCGAACATGGCGGCGTCGACGCTCCGCAGCAGGTCGATGGTGCGCTGCGGGAACGATTCCCCTTCCCGGCACCAGAATTCCCAGCCGATGTCGCCGTGGATGTACTCGGCGTTGAAACGCAGCTTGTCGAGGACGATTCTTGCCGCCTCCATCACTTCCTTGCCGATGCCGTCGCCGGGGAGCCAGGCAATCCTGAACTTTTTTCCAAGAGACGTTTGACCTGAGACGCTCATCTATTCCTCCTTTTTTACATACTTCCGCACGGATTGTATAGCATAGAAAAAATGCTTCGTCAATCCGAAGCCGGCGCCGTCTGCAGGCCCGCCCAGGCGTTGAAATTTGCCAGCGGACGGGGCTTTTGCTACAATGACGGGGCAATCAGAAAGACAGCAATTCCCATGAGAGAAAAGCAAAGCACTGAATGTCGCCGTGCAGCGTTTGTCAGCCTGGGCTGCTTCAAAAACACGGTCGACAGCGAGGTACTGGCCGGCATGCTCCAGGAGCGCGGCCTGGCCGTCGTCTCCGAGTACGAAAAACCCGACTGGCTGATCATCAACACCTGCGGTTTCATCCGCGACGCCAAGGAGGAAAGCATCGGCGAGATCCTGGCCGCGCTGGAAAAAAAGGAAAAGGGGGAGATCCGGCGCTTGGCCGTTTTCGGCTGCCTGATCCAGCGCTATTACCGGGAACTGCGGGAAACCTTCGCCGCCGCCGACATCCTCTGGGGCGTCAACGACACCGAGGCGCTGGCCGACGCCATCGCCGCCGGCCGGCCGGCCGTTTATCCGGATCGGCAGTTGTTCCTCTATAACGACACGCATCAACGCCCGGCGTTCACTACGGCCAATTCTTCCTTCATCAAGATTTCCGAAGGCTGCGACATGGCCTGCAGCTTCTGCGCCATTCCGCAGATCCGCGGCCCCTTCCGCTCGCGATCGATCCCCTCCATTCTCAGGGAGGCTGAAGCGCTGAAGAAAAGGGGCGTGGAGGAATTGAACCTCATTTCCCAGAACTCCACCCATTTCGGCAGGGACAGGGGAGGGCCCTCGCTGCTTCCCGCCCTGCTGAAGGCGGTCTCCTCGCTGGGATTTCGCTGGCTCCGCGTGTTGTACCTGATGCCCGAAGAGGTCACCCCGGAGATTCTCGAAGGATTCGACCAGCCTTCGCTCCTGCCGTACTTCGATCTTCCCTTTCAGCACGTCTCCCCGCGCATTCTCAGGAAAATGAGGCGCAACGGCGGTTATGCGGCGAACCTGGGCCTGGTACGCGACATCCGCCGGCATTTCCCCGGAGCCGTGTTGCGCAGCACTTTTATCGTCGGTTTCCCCGGCGAAAGCGAAGACGACTTCCGGCAGCTGCTCGACTTTGCCGCGGAGGCCGGGCTGGAGCGCATCGGCGTTTTCGCTTTTTCACCCGAAGAGAACACCGGATGTTTTGCGCTGCCCGGTCGCAAAAGCCCGCGTACGATCGCGGAAAGAAAGCGCCGCCTGCTGGACGTCGGCGACCGGAATCTGCGGCGCTTCAATAAGGGACTGGTCGGGAAGACGCTTGACTTCCTGCCGTTGGGCCCCTGGACTCACGACAGCACCATCGGCCGCCTCTGGGCTCAGGCGCCCGAGGTCGATGGCCACTGCCGGGTCAAAGTTCGCTACAGCGAAGCAGCGACCATGTATCCTGTGCGCGTGAGCGGCTACGAGAACGAAATGCTGCTGGGAGAAAAATCATGAAAAAGATCGGCTTGGCTGTCGCCACATTCTTTGGCACCGGCTTTCTGCCCATGGCCCCGGGGACCTGGGCATCGGCCTTCGTAGCGCTCATTGTCTATTTCACACCCTTGTCCGGAGCGCCGTTCGTCGTGATGGCCGGCATCACCGCCGCGGTCTTCGCGTTCGGCATTCCGGCCGCCGGCGTCTGCGAAACTCATTTCGGGAAAAAAGACCCCCGCCCCTGCGTGATCGACGAGGTGGCCGGCCAATTGATCAGCCTCTGGCTCCTTCCGCGCCAGGCAGGATTCTATGTCGCCGCATTTTTTTTATTTCGCATCTTCGATATCATCAAGCCTTTCCCGGTGAGGAAAAGCGAGTCCCTGCCCGGCGGTCTCGGCATCATGGTCGACGACGTGCTGGCCGGGCTCTACGTCCTGGCGCTGATGCAGCTGGCCCGCTGGTTGCTTACGGGCTGAAACGCGGCGACGATTGCTTTTTTCCCGGGGAAAGTGTAAAATAGGCCGATCATTTGAAAAGGAGGCTCCTGCCATGGCAAAAGTATGCGATATATGCGGGAAAAAACCGGTATACGGCCATAACGTCAGCCATTCCCATAAATTGACCAATCGCCGCTGGGAACCGAACCTGCAGAAGGTCAAGGTGGTGGTCGACGGCCAGACCAAATCCCTGCGGGTCTGCACCGCCTGCATCCGCTCCGGCAAAGTCAAAAAAGTCGTCTGATCGCCTCCCCCGGCTTGAAACCTGAATCTGCGAGCGTCTTCGCCTCGAAACGAAGAGTCGGGCTCATCGGCGGCAGCGCTCCCGAACCCCGGCATCTGCGAATTGCCGAAGAGATGGGGCGTCTCATCGCCGAGAGCGGGTTCGTTCTGGTCAACGGCGGCTTGAAAGGGGTCATGGAAGCATCGGCCAGGGGCGCCAAGTCGAGTGACGGCTGGGTCATCGGCATCCTGCCGGGAAAAGCGGCCCGGGAAGCGAATCCCTATACGGACGTCGCCGTCCCCACCGGCCTGGGGTATTTGCGCAACGCGCTGGTGGTGCTGAATTCCGACTGCCTGGTGGCGATCGCCGGCGCCTATGGAACCCTCTCCGAGATCGCCTACACGCAGATATTCGGCAGGAAAGTGTTCGGCATCGAGACCTGGGATGTGCCGGGCGTGATCCCCGTCTCTTCCGCCCAGGACGCCATGGGGCGGATCCTCGAATACTTCGCGAGGCAGAAGTAGGGAACGCCGGACCGCCATGACGAACAACTACCGCGTGGTCATCCATTTCGACGGCACCGAGTACTACGGCTGGCAGTTCCAGACGGCCGAATACCCGACCATCCAGGCCGAGATGATCCGCGTGCTGAAGATCATCGCCAAGAAGCACGTGCTGGTCACCGGCAGCTCGCGCACCGACGCCGGCGTCCATTCCAGCGGCCTGACCGCCAACTTCCACCTGCCGGTGGCCATCCAGCCCGACTCGCTGAAAAGGGCGCTGAACTCGCTGCTGCCCAGGGACATCCGCATCATGGAATGCGAGTTGATGGACAAGGCGTTCAACGCCCGCTTCGGCGCCGTCAGCAAGACCTACGTATACCGCATCTTCACCGGTCCGGTGCAGTCGCCATTCAGCCAGCGCTTCGCCCTGCACGTCCCCTTCCCCCTGGACCTGAAAGCCATGCGCCGGGCCGTCCGCCACTTTGTGGGCCAGAAGGATTTTTCCTCCTTCACCTCGGACGATCCCGGCAAGAAGCGGCTGCGCGAGGTGGAGCGGTTTGCCATGCGGGTCAGGAACGAGGAGATCACCTTCACCGTGATCGGCAAGAGCTTCCTGCGCTACATGGTGCGCAACATGGTCGGGACGCTGATCGACGTCGGCCGCGGCAAGATCGCGGCTTCCGACATTCCCGCCATTTTCGCGGCCAAGGACCGGCGCCAGGCCGGGCAGACGGCGCCGGCCAAGGGCCTGACGCTGGTCAAGGTCGAATACCACCGGGAAGAGAAGGAGTCCACGCCGGAGTAGACCCCGTCAGCCCCGGGGATGCGTCAACTGCCGGGGAATTTGCCCAACAGGTATTCGCGCATGGCCGCGGCCGCTTTCTTGCCGTCGCCCATTGCCAGGATAACGGTGGCTCCGCCGCGCACGATGTCGCCGCCGGCAAAAATATCCGGCACGGCGCTTTGCATGGTCTCTTCATTGACCACGATGGTTCCCCATTTGCTGACCTCGATCCCCTGGATGGCGCGCGGAATCAGCGGATTGGGGTCGGTTCCCACGCCGACGACCACCGTGTCGACATCGATCAGGTATTCCGATCCGGCAATCGCCACCGGCCGCCTCCTTCCGGAATCATCCGCCGCCCCCAGGCCCATCTTCTGCACCTTCATCTGCCTGACCCGCCCCTCGCTGTCGGCGATGTATTCGATGGGATTGGTCAATGTCAGGAATTCAACCCCTTCCTCCTTGGCGTGGTGGACCTCCTCGATGCGGGCAGGCATCTCCTGCTCACTGCGGCGATAGACGATCATGGCCCTGTCGGCTCCCAGGCGGACGGCGGTGCGCACCGAGTCCATGGCCGTGTTGCCCCCGCCGATGACCGCCACGCGCTTGCCGCGCACGATGGGCGTGTCGTACTCGGGAAACTGGTAGGCCTTCATCAGGTTGACCCGGGTGAGATACTCGTTGGAGGAATAGATGCCGATGGAATTCTCGCCCGGGATGTGCATGAACTTCGGCAGACCGGCCCCGCTGCCGATGAAGAACCCCCGGAAACCCTGATCCCTCAGTTCCTCGATGGCGACGGTCTTGCCGACGATGACATTCCGTTCAAAAACCACGCCCAGGGCCTCCAGGTAAGCGATCTCCGAACGCACGATGCTCTTGGGCAGGCGGAACTCAGGGATGCCATAGCTCAGAACACCGGCCAGCTCGTGCAATGCCTCGAAAACGGTCACCTGGAATCCCCATTTCGCCATTTGCCCGGCGAAGGTCAGGCTGGCCGGCCCGGAGCCGACGGCGGCGACCCGGATCGGGACCCTGTCGGCAATTTTCGGGACCACAACGGCGCCGGCCAGGCGCTCACAATCCGAAGCGAACCGCTCGAGATAGCCGATCGCCACCGGCGGTTTTTTCATCTTTTGATACACGCAGTTGGCCTCGCACTGGATCTCCTGGGGGCAGACCCGGCCGCAAACGGCGGGCAAGGCGTTGGTTTCCTTCAGCTTTCTGGCCGCCGCGTTGAAATCCCCCTTCTCGATCAGCTTGATGAAGCCGGGAATGTTGATGTTCACCGGGCAACCCGAAATGCAGGTCGGCGCGGAGCAATCCAGGCAACGCTTCGCCTCCTGCATCGCAAGTTCCTCACTCAAGCCGGTGTTGACCTCGCGAAAGCCCATCCTCCTTTCCCGCGCGTCCAATTCCGGCATCTTGACGCGGGGAAGCGCACTCCTTTCCTTGGCGCTGAGCCTGCCGCGCAATGCGCTCCGCCATTCCTGGTTCCTGTCGGCTTGCAAATCCAGGGTATCGACCGGCATGAGAGGTCTCCTTTATGACAACGATTTCAAATAACCGTCGAACGACTTCCTTTCCTCCGCCTTGTATGTGTTGAGCCGCTGGATCATCTCGTCATAATCGATCAGGTGGGCATCGAACTCGGGGCCATCGACACAGACGAAGCGGGTCTTGCCGCCGACCGATACCCGGCAGGCGCCGCACATGCCGGTTCCGTCCACCATGATGGTATTCAGGCTGGCGATGGTAGGAACGCTATATCGCTTGGTCAGCAGTGCGGTGAACTTCATCATCACCGCCGGCCCGATGGCCACGGCCAGGTGAACGGGTTCCCGCTTGAGCACGTCCTCGACGCCCACCGTGATCACGCCCTTGCGGCCATGCGAACCGTCATCGGTCATGACGATCACCTCGTCGGCGAAGGCGGCCATTTCCCTTTCCAGGATCAGAAGCTCGCGGTTGCGCGCACCCAGGACGGCGATCAGCTTGTTGCCGGCCTGCTGGAAGGCCCGCGCGATCGGATAGAGGGGGGCGATGCCTACGCCGCCGCCGCAGGCCAGAACGGTTCCGAGTTTCTCGACATGGGTCGGCCGGCCCAGGGGTCCGGATACGTCCAGGAGCGAATCGCCGGGGTTCAATCCGGTGATCTTGCATGAGGAGGTCCCGACTTTCTGGACGATCAGGGTGATCGTGCCGTTCTCCCGATCGGCATCGGCGATGGTCAGGGGGATCCTCTCCCCCTTTTCGTCGGTGCGGACAATGACGAACTGGCCCGGGCTTTGCTTGCGTGAAATCAACGCGGCCTCGATGACCAGCTTCACCACATTTTCCGACAGCACTGTTTTTTCAACGACTTTATTCATGACGCCGTCCTCCAGGATGAATCAGAGTAGCAAAGTGTCCGCTCACATGCAATCCGAACTTCAGATCCCGAGAATTTTCCAGATCCCATTGGGCCTCCCGAATAAAGATAACAATTGTAATATAAAACAACAAAAATATATACGCAAAATATTTAAACACCGAAAAGATCAGCACCCATAAGCCTTTACCGGAATCCGTAAACGACAAATTAATTGACACTATCTTGAAATCAAGCACTGGCGGTCGTTTCTGGATTCAAATATAAAATAACTTTACACGGCGGGGATCATCAAGCACCAGGAATTACCGCAAACCCTTTGCCCGGGCTGCTTTTTCAATTGGCACGACTCTTGCTTGTTATTTGGCGGGGACAAAAGAAGAGCCCCGGAAATACAGATAAGGAGAAAAAAAATGAACGAAAAGAAAGTATTGCTGATCGACGATGAGACATCGCTGCAGCGCAGCCTGGCTCTCGGGTTGCTGCAGAAAGGATATGAGACCGAAACATGCGAAAGCGGCCTGTGCGGCCTGAAGGCGCTGGGGGGCATCCAGGGCAAGAGGACGCCTTTCCGGTATGTGGTCGTCGACCTGCGCCTGCCCGACATCGACGGCATCCAGCTGCTCAAGGTGATCAAGTTCAATTATCCCGAGCTGCCCGTGGTGCTGATCACCGGCTACGGCAACGAAACGACCGAGGCGAATGCCAGGACCGAAAAGGCCGACGCCTATCTGGAAAAGCCCTTCACGGCCGAAGAGCTGACCCGCATTCTCGAGGAGATCCCCCTGAAAAAAGCGGAGCCCGCGGTCGCGGTCGCGGAAAGCGCCGAAACGACGGGCGAGCGGTCGGTCAGCGCTTATGTCCTGTTGAATTTCGATGAAACGGCCGACCTGGCCTCGATCTATCAGGACCTGTACTTCATGGACCAGGTGCTGTATTGCGATGCCATCAAGGGCGATTTCGACCTGGCCCTGCTGCTGCAGGCGGGAAGCATGGCCGACATCCGCTCCATGGTGGACGACAAGATAAAAACCATCCCCGGCATACGCGAGGCCGTGTTCCTGCCCGTTAACCCGCCGCAGCTTCCCGAAAGCGTCGCCAACATCATCGGCACCTTTGACAAGGCCCTGGGTCGGGAAAAGGGGAATCCCGATGCCGCGACCAACGCCAATTTCTGGAAGAGCGCATCTTCCTATGTTTTCCTGGAGATCGAGAAGGAAAAGCTGGAGCAGGTCTATCCCACCCTCTATATCAACGACCAGGTCGTCTCCTGCGAAGGCATCGACGGCAAGTACGACATCGTGCTGCTGATGCAGGGATCCAGCTTCGCCGAGATCGACCGCAACATCCTGACCAAGATCAAGCCCCTGGACGGCGTGCTGCGCATCAAGGAAATGCCCATCATCAAGCTATTTGAAATGTAAGCTGAAATATAAGATAATGGGTGCATGACACCCAACGATAAACTGAAAGCCACCCGGAATAAAAAAGGGCTTGCCGGCTTCAAGATCGATCTCTGGAATTACGAGGGGGAAAAGGGCGCCCTGATCCCCCTGCTGCAGGCGGCCCAGGACACGTACGGCTACATCCCCGCGACCGCGATCGACCAGATCAGCGAGATCGTGGGCATCCCGGCGGCGGAGATCTACGGCGTGATCACGTTCTACTCCCAGTTCCGCCTCAAGCCGCTGGGAAAATTCCTGATCAAGGTCTGCGACGGCACCGCCTGTCATGTCAACGGCTCCGAGCGCATCGCCGGCGTCATCGAGGACGAGCTGCAGATCAGCGGCAACGACACGACCGAGGATGGGCTTTTCACCGTGCAGAAGGTCGCCTGCCTCGGCTGCTGCTCCCTCTCACCGGTGATCATGATCAACGACGAGACGTACGGCCGCCTGACGCCGAAAAAAGTCCAGCAGCTGCTGAAAGAATACAAATCCAAGGCCCAGAAACCTCAAACCGCCTGAGCGCAGCAAGGAGAAGAACATGAAGACCATCAAAATAGGGCTCGGCACATGCGGAGTTTCGGCCGGCGGCGAGAAGGTCCACGCCGCCCTGAAGGAAGCGATCGCCAAGGACAAGATCCCGGTCCGGCTCGTGGAAACCGGCTGCATGGGAAACTGCTACCAGGAGGTGCTGGTCGAGGTCATCGATGAGGACGGCCGCAGCAACCTGTACGGCAATGTGACCCCCGACAAGGTCGGGAGGATCCTGGACGAACAGGTCCTGAACGACAAGCCCGTCGGCGAATGGATCGTCAAGGGCAGGGATGCCGCCGCCGAGGACACGTTCTTCGCCAAGCAGAAGCGCATCGTCCTGCGCAACTGCGGCATCATCGATCCAGACTCCATTGACGAGTACATCGCCAGCGGCGGCTACCGGGCCATCCAGAAAATACTGAAGGAATGCACGCCCGAGGAGGTCATCGAGATCATCCTCAAGTCAGGACTGCGCGGCCGCGGCGGCGCCGGCTTCCTGACCGGGATGAAGTGGCGCTTCTGCCGCCAGGCGCCGGGAGACAAGAAATACATCATCTGCAACGCCGACGAGGGCGACCCCGGCGCCTTCATGGACCGCAGCACCCTGGAGGGCGATCCCCACTCGGTGCTGGAAGGGATGATGATCGGCGCCTACGCCTGCGGCGCCGACGAGGCTTATATTTACGTGCGGGCCGAGTACCCCATGGCGGTGCGCCGTCTGCGTCATTCGATCCATGAAGCCACGAAAAAAGGGTTCCTGGGCAAGAATATCTTCGGCTCGCACATGAACCTGAAGATCAAGATCAAGGAAGGGGCAGGCGCCTTCGTCTGCGGCGAGGAGACCGCCCTGATCGCCTCCATCGAGGGCCAGCGCGGCATGCCGCGCTTCCGGCCGCCCTTCCCGGCCCAGAAGGGACTTTGGGGCAAGCCGACCAACATCAACAACGTGGAGACCTACGCCAACATCGCCTGGATCATCTTGAACGGGGCCGATGCCTTCGCCGCCATGGGCACCGAAAACAGCAAGGGGACCAAGGTGTTCGCCCTGGCCGGCAAGATCGCCCGCGGCGGGCTGGTCGAAGTTCCCATGGGGCTGACCATCAACGAGATCATCTACGATATCGGCGGCGGCATCCGCGACGACAAGAAGTTCAAGGCCGTGCAGATGGGCGGGCCCTCGGGAGGCTGCATCCCGGCCACCATGGGCGACCTGCAGATCGACTACCAGAAGATCAACCAGACCGGGGCGATCATGGGCTCGGGCGGCATGGTGGTCATGGATGAGACGACCTGCATGGTGGAGATGGCCAAGTTCTTCCTGCGCTTCACCCAGGACGAAAGCTGCGGCAAATGCACGTTCTGCCGCATCGGCACCAAGCGCATGCTGGAGATCCTCGAGCGCATCACCGACGGCCGCGGCCGGCAGGGGGACATCGAGCTGCTGGAGGACCTGGCCGACAAGATCCGCAACAACACCATCTGCGGCCTGGGGCAGACCGCGCCCAATCCGGTCCTGACCACGCTGAAGTATTTCCGTGACGAATACGAAGCCCACATCCGCGACAAGAAATGCCCGGCGCACAGCTGCGCCCCGCTCCTGACCTTCACCATCCTGGCCGACAAGTGCACCGGCTGCACCCTCTGCGCCAGGGTCTGTCCGGCCAAGGCCATCAGCGGCGAAAAGAAGCAGGTGCACCACATCGACCAGGAAGCCTGCATCAAGTGCGGCAAGTGTTTCGAAACCTGCAATTTCAACGCCATCATCAAGGATTAAAAGGAAGCAGCCATGGAATCCATCACCCTGACCATCGACGACAGGCAAGTGACCGCCCGCCCGGACCAGACCATCCTGGAAGTGATCCGCGAGAACCGCATCGCCGAGATCCCCACCCTGTGCCATGATCCCAAGCTGCCGCCCTACGGATCCTGCTATCTCTGCGTGGTGGAGGTCGAAGGTGTCAAAAAGCTGATCCCATCCTGCTCCAGCCCGGTGGCCGACAAGATGGTCGTCCATACCGACAACCCGCGCATCCGCGAGGCCAGGAAAACCGCCCTAGAGCTGCTGCTATCGAACCATTACGCCGACTGCCTCGCTCCCTGCCAGCAGACCTGCCCGGCCGGCGTCGACGTCCAGGGCTACATCGCCCTCGTCGCCATGGGCAAGCCCCGGGAAGCCGTGCGCCTGATCAAGAAGACCAACCCCCTGCCCCTGGTCTGCGGCCGCGTCTGCGTGCGTGAATGCGAAGTGGCCTGCCGCCGCAACCGCGTCGACGAGCGCGTGGGCATCGACTACCTGAAGCGCTACGCCACGGACATCGATATCGAGGATCCCTGGACCCCGGAAATACCCCCGGCCAACGGCAGGAAAGTGGCCATCGTCGGCGGCGGTCCGGCCGGACTGACGTGCGCCTACTACCTGATCCTCAAGGGCTATGCCGTCAGCCTGTTCGAAAAGGCGCCCCATCTGGGCGGCATGCTGCGCTACGGCATCCCCGAGTACCGCCTGCCCAAGGCGGAGCTGGACAAGGAGATCGGCTGGATCACCGGCCTGGGCGTGACGGTCAAGACCGGAACCGCCCTGGGAAAAGACTTTTCCATCGCCGACCTGAAGCAGCAAGGCTTTGACGCCATCTACCTGGCCTTTGGCGCCCAGAAGGCAAAGGGGATGCGCTTGCCGGGAGAAGACGAAACCGAGGGCGTCCTCAGCGGCATCGACTTTCTCTGGCAGCTGCAGGGTGACAAAAAACCCGAGATCTACGGCAGCGTCGTCGTGGTTGGCGGCGGCAACACGGCCATCGATGCCGCACGAACGGCCAAGCGCCTGGGCGCCCAAAAAGTGACGCTCCTGTACCGGCGCACGCGGAAGGAAATGCCCGCCCACCCGATGGAGATCGAGGCCGCCCTCGAGGAAGGGGTGGAGCTGGTCGAGCTCGCCGCCCCGACCGAGCTGGTGCGCAAGAATCAACGCCTGCAGGGCATGACCTGCATTCGCATGGAATTGGGCGAGCCCGACGCCAGCGGCCGCCGCAGCCCGGTGCCGCTGGCCAACTCGGAATATCTTATTCCCTGCGATTTCGCCATATCGGCCATTGGCCAGGATGTCGACCTCTGCGGATTGCAGAAGGACCCGCAACTGGAGTCGACGCGGCATAACACGCTGGTATTCAATGAAAAAACCTTTGAAACGTCCCTCCCCGGCGTATTCACCGGCGGCGACATGGCCAGCGGCCCGGCCGTGGCCATCGACGCCATCGCCCACGGCAAGATCGCGGCCAATGCCATCGACCATTACGTGCGCACGGGCAAGGCCGCCGGCAAGGTGGAGGAATTCATCAGCCGCAAGGAGGCTTTCGGGGACATTCCCGAAAGCGATTTCGCCGATTTTCCCAAGATCGGGAAGGAAAAAATGCCCGAGCTTCCCGCGGCCGAGCGGGCGAAAACGTTCGCTGAGGTCGAACTCGGCTTCAGCGGCGACCAGGCGCTCCAGGAAAGCGGGCGCTGCCTGGAATGCGGCTGCTCCGCATATTTCGACTGCGCCCTGCGCAAGCACGCCGTGGATTTCGGGGTGGACATCGAAAAATTCGTGGGCGAAGTAAGAAAATACAAGGTGGACAAGGCGCACCCGTTCATCGCCCTTGACCCCAACAAGTGCATCGCCTGCGGCCGCTGCGTGCGCACCTGCTCGGAAATACTGCGGGTCTCGGCCCTGGGATTCGTCTACCGCGGCTTTCGCTCGGTGGTGCGCCCATCCATGGAAAAGAAATTGCTGGAGACCAATTGCATATCCTGCGGGAATTGCATCGCCGCCTGCCCCACCGGCGCCATCGCCGAGAAGCTGCCCTTCGCCAAACCCGGCCCCTGGGCCGGTGAAAAATTCAACGCCATATGCCATTTCTGTTCCATCGGCTGCGAATTGCATTACAAGGTCTTCGGCCCCGACGCCTATGTGGCGCTGGGGACGGCCGACGAGGCGCACAACAAGGGCTATCTGTGCCACAAGGGCCGCTTCGGCTACCGCTACATGCTGGACGACCAGCGCCTGCGCGGGCCGCTGGTCCGCGGCAAGTCGGGATTGCAGAAAGCTTCATGGCAGGAAGCGCTCGACCTGGCCGGCACGAGGATCCGGGCCCTGGTCAAGAAGCACGGTCCCGAATCGGTGGCGGTCTTCGCCTCGCCCAGGCTGGCCAACGAGGAGCTGTACCTGCTGCAGAAATGGGTGCGCACGGGGTTCAGGAGCAACATGATCGGCAGCTTCAGCAACCTGCTCATGAGCCGTGACCTCGACGCCCTGGACGAAATGCACGGCCTCACCGCTTCCACCACGACCATGGACGAGTTCCAGCATGCCGACATCATCATGGTCGTCAATGCCGAGCTGACCGAGAACCACCTGATCGCCGAGCTCAAGATCAAGGAAGCGATGAAAAAGGGAGCACGTCTTATCGCGGTGAACTCTTCGGAGAATCCCCTGAGCCGCATCGCCGACCTCTGGCTCGATCCCAAGCGCGGCACCAATACCGCCCTGGTCGCGGGCCTGGCCAATGCCCTCATCCGCAAGGGCAGGCTCGACCGGGCTTTCGTGGACGGGCGCACGGAAAACTTCGCGGCCTTCCAAGCCGAGGTCGCCGCGATCACTGCCGCGCAGGTGAGCGCCCGCACCGGCATCCAGGAGGAAAAATTCAACCGCGCCGCCGAACTGCTGGCCCAGGCGGCCAATGTCGTGGTCGTCTATGGCATGGATCAGTTCCTGGAGAAATCCACCGATGACATAAAGGCGCTGGGTAACCTGCTGTTGCTCCTGGGCAAGACAGGGCAGCCGGGCAACGGGCTGATCCTCGTCCGCGACCATGCCAATTCACAGGGGCTTCTTGACATGGGGGCCGACAGCCGCTACCTGCCCGGCCTCAGCCGCCCCGGCAGCAAGGGGATCGACCGCCTGCAGGCGCTGTGGGGCGTCCCCCTGCAGCAGATCTTCAAGCCCGTTGACCTGCAGTCCCGGCTGAAAAAGGGAGACGTCAAGGCCGTGCTGATATTCGGCGAAGACCCCCTGGCCGCCGCCGCGGCCGGCCGCCTGTTGGCCAAGGTGCAATTCAGGCTGGTCGTCGACTTTTTCCGGACCGCAACCGCCGAGGAGGCCGACGTGGTCCTGCCCATGTCGACCCCCCTGGAGAGCACCGGCACCTTCACCGCCTGCGACCGCCGCGTACAGCGCAGCGGCGCCCTGGTGCCTCCGGCATCCGGGAAGACCAACCTGGAGATCATCGGCCAGCTGGCGGAAAAGCTGGGCATGGCCCTGAAGCCGGCTGCTGCAGCGGAGATCTTTGCCGAAATCGGCCGGGCCAATCCCTTTTACGCCGGCCTTTCCTCGGGAGAATTCTGGGGGCGCAACCTGTTCCACGAGGCGTTTCCCACGGAGAGCGGCAAGGCAAAATTCCTGTCCATCCTCCTCGACCCTGCGACCTGCAACCTGGAAAAGCATCCGCTGTTGTCCAGTGAAAGCTACCTGCAGTCCAGAATCAGGAATCAATTGGTGCTATAATACCTCCGTTGAAACAGAGGGCATTCAGGGTGAAACAGACGATTCAGCGCAAGGAGTGCATCGAGTGCGCCCACAAGCTGGAGCTCGATCTCAAAGAGCGCATCAAGGAACTCGAATGCCTTTATATCGTCAGCTCGCGGATCGAATCGGGAAAAAACCTGGCGCAGATCCTGGAGAACTCGGCCGCCAGCCTGGCCAAGGGGTTCCAATACCCCGAGATGGCCTGCACCGCCATCATACTGGACGGGGTCCAATATCCCGCCGAGACGGCCTCATGCGTCAAGGCCCAGTCGGTTTTGCAGGCCGACATCGTGGTCAACGGCCGAAACCGCGGCATCGTCAAGATCGGTTACGGGAAGAAATGCCAATTCCTCGAGGAGGAAAAGAAGCTGATCAAGGAGATCGGCCACATGATCTCCAAGGCCGTCGAGAAGCAAGAACTGCAACTGGAACTGAAGAAATACGTCGGCAATCTGAAGGATCTGGTCAAGGCCAAGACCCGGGAACTGGAAAAATCCACCAAACGCTTTGAGGACCTGTTCGAAAACGCCCCGGACGGCATCGTCATCTCAGAGCTGAACGGAGACATCCTCAAGGCCAACCGCGCTTTTTACCGCATGCTTCATTACCCCGAGGACGGCTCGGTCAAGCTGAATTTCGTCAAGGACAAGCTGTACGTCAACATTCCCCGCATCCGCCCCTTCATCTTCAAGAAATTGAAGGAAAAGGGTTTTTTTGAGGGCATGGAGATGAGCCTGATCGACTCGCGGGGCAATCAATGCCCGGTCATCGGCTCCTTTATTTACGTGGATTTCGACGGCCGGCGTTGCATCGAGGAGGTCTACAAGGACATCCGCCTGCGCAAGGAGCTGGAGCGCAAGCTGATCGAGCAGAACGAGAACCTGGAAAAGACGATCCAGAAAAGGACCGCCGACCTGGAGAACCAGAAGAACCTGCTGGTCAAAAAGAATGCCGAACTCGTCTCGCTGACCGAAAAGTTGAAGGAAAGCAAGAGCAAGCTGCAGACTCTTTTCGACGCCATCACCGACCAGGTGGTCATGATCGACCGCGAGTTCAACATCAAGATGGCCAATCGCAAGGAGGGGGCCGAGGGCGGCAAGTGCTTCGCCAAGATATTCCACCTGGAGCGCCCCTGTGAAACCTGCCCGGGGGCGATGGTTTTCCGGGAGAAAAAGCCCATCACCACGGAAGAAAAATACGGCGATGATTACTATCTGCTTCAGGCCTATCCGATCTTCGACGATCAGGGGGAAGTCGAGGGCGTGCTGGAGTTCTCGCGCCTGATCACCCAGCAGAAGAACATGGAGCTGCAACTGATGCAGACCGACAAGCTGGCCTCGCTGGGCCAGCTGGTCTCGGGGATCGCCCACGAGATCAACAATCCCAACACCTTCATCCGCGGCAACGTGTCGATCATCCAGGAGGCGATGCGCGACATCCTGCCCATCCTGGACGAGCACGCCCGCAACGAGAAGAACCTGCAGATCGCCCGCCTGAACTACGACGTCTTCCGCGGCAACATCCTGATCCTCCTGGAAGACATGGCGCAGGGCGCCAACCGCATCAAGACCATCGTCGACGGGTTGCGCAAGTTCGCCAAGCGTGACGACGGGGTGCTGAACGACGAGGTGGACATCAACGAGATCATCCAAAGCTGCCTGAGGCTGGTGGCCAATCAGATCGGCCGCAAGGCGAAGGTCAAACTGGACCTGGACGCGAACATCCCCAAGATCAAGGGTAATTTTCAGCGGCTGGAGCAGGTGGTGGTCAACATTCTGATCAACGCCTCGCAGGCCATCGACAAGAAAATCGGGGCCATCGCCATCCGGACGGCGTATTTGGAAGGGGAAGGCGAAAACCTGCTCAGCATCAGCGATGACGGCAAGGGGATCGACGAGAAGACCTTGAAGCAGATATTCGACCCCTTTTTCACCACCAAGCGCAACCAGGGCGGGACCGGTCTCGGCCTCTCCATCGCCTACGGCATCATCAAGGAGCACAAGGGGCGGATCGAAGTGGAAAGCAAACCCGGCGCCGGCACGACATTCTCCATTCACCTGCCGGTGACGGCAAAGGAACCATCATGAAAAAAATCCTGGCCATCGACGACGATCAGGCGGTCCTGAATTATCTGAACATCATGCTGCTGCAGACCGGCGCCTATGAGATCTCCACCCTGGTCAACAGCGCGAAGGCCTTCCATGAGTTGAAGACCAGCAACTACGACCTGCTGCTCCTGGACATGGACATGCCGGATGTGAGCGGCCTGGATATCCTGAAGTTCATCAAGGAAAAAAGCATCGACATCGAGACCATCGTCCTGACCGGTGTGGAAGACGTCGAGCTGGCCGTTTCCGCCATGAAGCTGGGCGCGTTCGACTATCTGACCAAGCCGGTGGACAACGACCAGCTTCTCAAGGTCATCACCACGGTCCTGGAAACCCGCAGGGCCCGCGGGGCGACCGCGGCGGAGGCCATCTCTTCCCGTGAGCAGCTGCAGTTCAAGGAGGCATTCCAGGATATCATTACCCAGAATGCCGACATGATCGCCATGTTCCAGATGGTCGAGAAAATGGCCCCGCCCGACAACAGCATCCTGATCTGGGGCGAGAGCGGCACCGGCAAGGAACTGATCGCCAAGGCCATCCACCGCATCAGCCGCCGCCGCGACGAGAATTTCGTGGCGGTCAACGCCGGGACCTTCGCCAACGAGCTCTTCTCCTCGGAATTCTTCGGCCACGACAAGGGGGCGTTCACCGGTGCCAGCAGCGCAAAAAAGGGATTTCTGGAGGCGTCGGACAGGGGGACGCTGTTTCTTGACGAGATCGGCGAGCTGGCGCTGCCCATCCAGGTGAAGCTGCTGCGCGTCCTGCAGGAAGGGGAATTCTTCAGGCTGGGATCGACAAAAAACCAGAAAGTGGACGTGCGCATCATCGCCGCCACCAACAAGGACCTGCTGAGCGAAATGAAAAAGGGGAATTTCCGCAAGGACCTTTTCTACCGCCTGAACATGAGCTCCGTCTATCTCCCGCCGTTGCGCGAGCGCAAAGGGGATATTCCGCTGCTGTGCCAGCATTTCCTGGCCCGCTACAACGAACAGAACCAGAGGAACATACAAAAAATCTCGGACGCCGCCATGCGCCTGTTGAACCGCTACGAGTATCCGGGCAACATCCGCGAGCTGATGAACATCATCAACAGTGCCGTCATCATCGAGTCGGGAACGGAGCTGCACAAGAAATCGCTTCCCCACTATTTCCTGGAGAATTCCTCGGCCCAGGAAACAACGTCCTCCGGCCAGCCCCTGTTGTCGCTGAGCGAGATGGAAAAGGAGCAGATCGCCCGGGTCCTGGGCTTTACCCGGGGCAACAAGAGCCAGGCGGCGAAAATTCTGGGCATATCGCGGGTCAACCTGCTGGCGAAGATCAAGAAATACCAGATCCCGACGTAACGCTGCGCCGGTTGACCGGCCTTCGTTCATCCAGGCGGGCAATGAGACGGAGGTATTTCTCCTCGATGATCTCCCAGGAATAATTCTGCTGAAAGAACTTCCTGCCGTTGGCCCCGAGCCGCCGGCGCAGTCCGGCGTCATTGGCCAAGGCCAGGAACGCCGCCCGGAATTCCTCGTAGTCGGCGTACCACAACCCGGCGTTGCTGCGCCGGCACTGGCCGCGCAGCACCTCGGTGCGGCCGTTGGCCAGGACCGGCCTGCCCGTCGCCCAGGCCTCCAGCGCCACCATGGAGAGCGATTCATACTGCGAGGGCATGACCAGGAATTCGGCCCCGGCCAGCAGGCCGTACTTTTCCCGGTCCTCCTGGAAGCCCACATGGACGATGCCGGGATGGTCAGGGACGGGCACATGGGCCTTGCCGACCAGGACCAGCTTCAATTCCGATTTTTCCTCGGCCTGCAGCCGCATAAAGAAACGGAACAGCTCGGGCACCCCCTTGTTCTCGTCGAGGCGGCCGATATACACGATATAGCGGCCGTCGATGCCCAGGCGCGAGCGGGCGCCCGCGGCATCGAATTCGTCCGGCACCTCGGAGCCGACACCGACCACGTCGGCGGCAACGGATTGGTTGCCCGACACGCGGTGGATCAGATCCTTCTCTTCCGGCGAATTGTAGACGATCGCCGCCGGCAGGTGGAAGAAATCCCGGAACAGGCCGAGGTAAATGACCTGGTCGTGCTCGGCGGTGGGGACGAGGATGGCCTTGGCGGCGAAGCGCCTGACCCCGTGAAACGAGTGATAATAGCGATAGGAAAAAAAAAGGAAATAGGCGAACTCAGCCTCGCGCTTCTCCAGGTCGCCGAGCAGTCCGGGGACCAGCGGTCCCTCCTCCTCCAGCCAGCGAATTTCGTCGGCCAGGAGATGTTCCTCCTCGAAGATCCTTCTCTGGATGCGGCCGAACGCCTCCGGGTCGCGGGGCTTGCGCACGCGGTAGCGGTGGACCGGGATTCCGTTCAGTTCCTCCCTCCCCTCGGGATAGTGGTGGGCCCAGGTGACATAGTCGTTGGCGGTGGTGGTGAAAACCTCGACGGTGAAATGGCGGTTCAGCCGCTCGGCGATCAGGCGGGCGTGATACTCGGCCCCGCCGTTGATCTCCAAGCCGTAGCGCTGCACGACGACGGCGATCTTCCTGGGCATGGCGCCATTATAGTACAACCCCCCCGGTTTTCAAAAAATCGCAAGCGGCGTCAGCGGACACGCTCCCAGGCGGCGGCAAGGGAAAGGGCGAAGGCCTTCCGCAGGCGGTTGAGAGCACGCACGTCGGGCGTGTGGTCGGGATTTGTGAAGAGATGCTCGTTGGTTTCCTGGACAAGAGCCGGAACCCGATCGCCCGCCGCTGCCCGGGCGTTCAGCGAGTGGGCGGCGGCAACATGGCCATAGACATTGAAATACTCCGAAGCGTTGACCGTGACCTTCACTTCGGGAAGGCGCAGCCGCAGCTCTTCGGCATACGCCTCGGCATATTCACAGGGAGAAAAATGGACCGGGCCGTCATCCAGCGCCGAGTGCTGGAAATTCATGATATCGATCTGGTTGTCGGCCATGCCCCGGGCCGTTACGGTGGAATGGCCGTCCAGCAGGAATTCGGCGCCGGCGGCGATATGGCCGGCGATCGCCGCGTGGAAGGGGCGCAGGTACTTGTCGACAAGGGCCAGGCGCAGATCCCGCTCCGGTTCCCGTCCGCTCTGGTAGACCGGCCGTCCGAGCACGTCCCGCAGGGGGACGCAGTCGTCCAGCCGATCCGGGTGGCGGTTGGCCTCCAGGATCAGGCTGCAGCAGGGAAATACGATCTGGCGGTTGTCCAGCAGGTCGCGGAAATCATAGAGCCATTCGGTGTACCAGTCCACGTTGCGCGCCATTTGGGGGAAAAACCCGGAAAGGCTGTCCTGGGGGATCTCGCCCGGGATGATGATGCCGCTGTGCGGGATGACCACCAGGAGCTCCTTCATTGCCATGAATGTTTTCTCACTGGAGGCGAAAGGCGACATCCAGGGAAGCGGAAAGCGAGGCCAGGCCGCCGACGGGGACGGCGGGAAGGCCGCGGGTGGTGTCGTGAGCGAATTCGCGCATGACCATGATCGGCAGGGGAGAGTTCTGTTCCCGGCGCTTCCTCAGGACGCCGCCAAGATAGGCCATGATGAAGGGCAGCGCCTGATCCTGGAATTCCCCGCCCGCCGGGGTGTTCAGGTCGCCGGCCAGCGAACCGATCACCAGCCCCCGGATGTTTCTGAAGACCCGATGGCGCCGCAATGCCGCCAGCAGCCGGTGCAGGTCCTCGATGTCGATGCCGACGTCCTCAATGAACAGAATTTGGTCCCGCCAGCCCAGCCGCGGCGGGTTCAAGCGATTGAGAAAATTGACGAAGGTCGTCAGGTTGCCGCCGATGGGAATTCCGCTCACCGTCCCGGAAGGAGGGTCCGACAGCCAGGCGGAGCCGCGGTAGGCGATCACCTCGCCCCGGATCAGGGAAATGAGCTCGCCGACATTGCCCTCGTTCAGCCTCAGGCAGGGGAAGAGAACGCCCGGGACCCGGCAGCGGGAATAGACCTCGTTCAACAGGAAGGAAAAATCGGAAAAGCCGATAAAAAGGGGCTTTCTTTTCCTGATCACCCGGAAATCGGCCCGGTCCAGGGTGAGCAGCAGGTCCTCCGCTCCCGTCCCCCCCGCAATCGAGACAATGACATCGTGCTCGCGGATCGCCGCCTTGAACTCCCGGGATCTTTCCGCGACCGGGGCGGTGACGTGGTCGATCTTTTCGTCCCGGGTGAACAGGTGGGCGCTCAGGGCGACCGTGCCCCTGCCCATGCCGCCGCGCAGGAGATGGATGGTATTCTTCAACAACGGCAGATCCCGCTCCGTCAATCGGGTCGAGGGGGCGATGAAATAGATGCTTTTGCCCGCGATTATTTCGTTCACGTGTATTTGCCCTGCAGACAAAGCTTCGGCCGCAGCGCTTGAGCCAATTCTAACGGGGGGGCGGCAAATAGTCAAGCCGGACCGGGCGCCTGCGCCTATTCGTCGCGGTGGACGGTGGCGGTGGAAAAGGCGGGCAGGCAGACGGCGACATACTCGGCCCCCTCGGGCCCCGGGGTGCTGTAGCGCACCCATTCACCCCTGGACACCAGGATCGCCTCGCCGGCCCGGATGTCGAACATGCCATGGTGGGATATGACATGCAATACGCCTTTCAAGACGACGGTATATTCGTCGAATTCGGGCATCTGCCCGGGCTCGACCCAGCCCGACGGGCTGCGCATCACGGCGATGCTGACATTTTCGTCCTGGGAATTCACCAGGCCGAAATACTCCTGGATGAGCTTCTTCTTTTCCCCCGCCGCGGCGATGATGGCCGGCTTCTCTATTTTTTTGATCATGCTTTCCTCCCCAAAAGAAGCAGCACACGCCAACGGTAACACGGGGAACGGGAAAACGCAATCATCCGCCCATTTGTCTTGCGGGCGCCGGTGTGATAATTTGGAAGGATGAAAAACAACCATTTTGCGCTGATCATGGCCGGCGGGCAGGGGACGCGCTTCTGGCCCTGGAGCACGGGCGAGAAGCCCAAGCAGTTTCTCCCGGTGGTGGGCAAGCAGCCGTTGATCACGCAAACCTACAGGCGCCTGCGAAAATTCATCCCGGCGCATAATATCTTCGTCATCGCCGACCGGAAATACCTGCCGGCCGTGCGCCAGTGCCTGCCGGGCTTCTCCCACCGCAATTTCATTGCCGAGCCGGCGCCGCGCAACACCGCCCCGGCGCTCATTCAGGCCAACATCGTCCTTTCACGCATCGATCCCGGCGCCCGCCTGCTCGTGGTCCCGGCTGACCACTACATCGCCGACGAGAAAACCTTCGCCGCCCAGCTGTCCGCCGCCCTCGAGCACGCCGAGAACCGCTGCATCGTGACCGCCGGCATCAAGCCCAGCGAGCCGCATATCGGCTACGGTTACATCCATTTTCTGGAAGGCAAGCAGAAGGAGGGATTTTATCCGGTCAAGCAGTTCAAGGAGAAGCCCGATCACAAAACCGCGACCGAATACCTGGAAAAAGGGAATTATTACTGGAATTCCGGGATGTTCATCTATCAACTGTCGTTTTTCAGGGAAGCCATCTTGAAATATTCCCCTTATTACGGGAAACAATACAGGAGACTGGAGCGCGCATTCGGCCAGCAGGGACAGTTCGCAAGGAACTACAGGTCGCTGACACCTGAATCGATCGATTACGCGCTGATGGAGAAGATGAAGGAAGTCGTCATGTTCAAGGCCGAGTTCTCCTGGAATGACGTCGGCTCTTGGTCGTCGGTCTATGAAATGAACGAAAAGGACCCCCAGGGCAACGTGAGTCGCGGCCGGGCCATCGCCATCGATGCCCGCAATTCGCTGATTTTTTCCTGCGGCAAAAAACCGCTGGCCGTGATCGGCCTGGAACGGGTCGCGGTCATCGACACGGCCAACGGCATTCTCGTCGCCCCAATCGACAAGCTGCAGCAGGTCAAGCGGGTCATCGACATCCTGAAAAAGGAACGCGAATAGCCCGCCGCCCGCTCAGAAAAAAAGGCCGAGCGGCAGCAGGATGAAGAACCAGACGATCCACTTGCCGCCGGGCGGCATTTCCTTGTCGTTCCAGCGCAGCAGGCCGTAAACGGCGGCGGCCAGGAAAAGGATCGCCATCAACGCGGCCAGGGCCTTGATCCAGGGCGCGGGGAGCTCGACGCCCAGGACCTTGAACGGCCAGGCCAGGGGGACGGTGACGAACAGCTTTTCGAAATCGAACAGGAAGAACATCCCGGCGTAATAGAAAAAGGCCGTTGCCATGCCCGCGCCGGACGTGGCCACGGCGATAATGATAAAAATCAACGGCAGGTAAAAATAGACCAGGTAGGGGATGCGTAGGGAAGGCGATCTTTCCGCCGCCTTGACGACGAACGAACCCGACAGGGTTCCGCTCCTGGCGTCATCGTTGTTCAGGGCCCGGGCGCGGATAGCGCCTCCGATCGATCCGGCGAAATCCCTCACCAGCGACTTCTCCCGTTGGCTGATCACAAAAACGGATCCCGGAAGAAAAGCAATGCGGCTGGCCCCTGCGGGAAGCGCGACCAGGACCGGCCCCAGGTCGAAAAATTCCTCCACGCCGGCATTGTTCCACACCATGAAGACCGCCGGGTGGAGAAGATCGAAAAAAGCGAAGACCCGCCCCGCCGGGGCCGAGTTCGGCAGGCGGCCGATCGCCGCGATCTCCGGCCGGTGCAGGGGGGAAAAGCCCAGGAAAGTGTATTCCGGGGATTGAAAGGACGGCTTCCGGGCCAATTCGCCGCTGATCAGCGTCCACTGCATGAACAGGTTCAGGAAATGGACGACGACCAGGCCCGCCAGCAGCAACAGCAGCCGCCAAAGCCACTTGCCGCCGCGAAACAAAGGCCTTTTCTCCCCGGGGTAGAGAGAACTCTTCCCCTGGCTTTCTCCCGTCTGCACCATGAAGTGAACGCGCCCCGGCTTACAGGCCCAGCAAACCGGCCTTGAATTTCTCGCCCGGGCCCGGCTTCTTGCCGATCCAGCAGGCGAACAGGGCGTCGGCGAAGGCTTTGTCACCCAGGGTGCCTTTCACGACCCCCTTGACTTTGACCTCGGTGCCGACGCCGGCCTTGTAGGTGAAAACCAGCTTGTCGCCCTCCTTGAAGCCTTCCATCAACGCGGCCAACTCGTCGAACTGCTGCTTCAGCTGGGGGGAATAGCCCGGGGTATTGGCCTCCAGGCCATCATACCAGGCCTCGTTGACCTGATTGGCCTTGACGCTGCGCAAGAAATGCATGACGGTACAGCGCGACGCGTCGGCGGCCAGGATCTTTTCGCCGCTCTTTTCCTTTTCGGCCAGGTAAAGCCCGGCCACATAAACCTTGAAAACAACCTTCTTGCGCAGGGCCATGCCGTTAAGGACAAGCATCTGGCCGTCGACATCGATGGTGTCGGGCAAGGTGACCCCCGCCAGGGTGCCGGCGACGATGGGAACGGAGAACAGGAAACCCAAAACCAGGGACAGCAAGGCATTTCGCGACATGATTCCTCCTTTTTTGAAACCCTCACCATGATATAATGTTAAAAATATTTTGTCAAAAGAAAGGAGCGAAATCGCCGGCCGCTTGCCAGGCCGGGAGCGAGTTATTATATAATAAGGAAGAACGGAGGAGCAATGAACCAAGAGCAATTCACGCTGAAAGCCGACCAGGCCGTCCAGGACAGTGTCCGCCTCGCCGGCGAGCACGGCAACCAGGAGATCGCCCCGCTGCACCTGGTCAAGGCCATTCTGGCCGTGCCGGAGAATATCGTCAGCGAGACATTCAAGAAGATCGGCGCCGATGAAGCGCAGTTGCAAGCGGCGCTGGACAAGGAGATCGAGGGCCTGCCCAAGGTGCAGGGGGCCGAACCCTACCTGGGCGCCGCGCTGAAAAAGGTCATCCAGCAAGGCCGCGTCATTGCCGGCCAGTTCAAGGATGAATACATCTCGACCGAGCACCTGGTTCTGGCGATCATGGACCTCAACGAGGCCGCCTCCCGGCTGCTGAAGCGCTTCGGCATCGGCCGCGATGCATTCCTGAAGGCGCTGATGGAGATCCGCGGCAACCGGACCATCACCGACCCCAGCCCCGAGGAGAAGTTCCAGGCCCTGAAGCGCTACGGCCGCGACCTGGTGCAGCTGGCCCGCGACGGCAGGCTCGACCCGGTCATCGGCCGCGACGAGGAGATCCGCCGCGTGATGCAGGTGCTGGTGCGGCGCACCAAGAACAACCCGGTGCTGATCGGCGAGGCCGGCGTGGGCAAGACCGCCATCGCCGAAGGATTGGCCCTGCGCATCGTCCAGGGCGACGTGCCCGAGATGCTCAAGGATAAAAAGGTCGTTACCCTGGACATCGGCGGACTGCTGGCCGGCGCCAAGTACCGCGGCGAGTTCGAGGACCGGCTCAAGGCGGTGATCAAGGAAGTGACCGATGCCCGGGGACAGGTCATCCTCTTCATCGACGAGCTGCACACCATCGTCGGCGCCGGCGCCGCCGAGGGTGCCGTCGACGCATCGAACATGCTCAAGCCGGCGCTGGCGCGCGGCGAACTGCGGGCCATCGGCGCCACCACCCTCAATGAATACAAGAAGCACATCGAGAAGGACCCGGCGCTTGAGCGGCGCTTTCAGCCGATACTGGTCAAGGAGCCGACCGTCGAGGAGACGATCTCCATTCTGCGCGGCCTGAAGGAAAAATACGAGATCCACCACGGCATCCGGATCACCGACGCCGCCCTGATCGCCGCGGCCACCCTGTCCAACCGCTACATCAGCGACCGCTTCCTTCCCGACAAGGCCATCGACCTTGTCGACGAGTCGGCGTCCAGGCTGCGCATCGAGATGGACTCGCTGCCCGAGGAGCTCGACGAACTGGAACGGCGCATCACGCAAATGGAGGTCGAGCGCCAGGCTCTGAAGAAGGAGAACAGCCCCGATGCCAAAGCCAAGCTGAAGGCGCTGCTTTCCGATCTGGAGGAACGGAAGCTCGAGCGCGACCAGATCCGCACCCATTGGCAGAAGGAGAAGGATCTGATCCGCCGGCTGCGCGACCTCAAGGAGGAGAACGACAGGCTGCGCATGCAGCAGCAGGATGCCGAGCGACGCAACGACTACGAACTGGCATCGCAGATCCAGTACGGCCGGCTGCCGGAGAACCTGAGGCAAAGCGGCCTCGTTCAGGATCAGCTCGCCGCGCTGCAGAAAGAGAAAAAGATCCTGACCGAGGAGATCACCGAGGAGGACATCGCCGAAGTGGTCTCGCGCTGGACCGGCATCCCGGTCAGCAAGCTCCTGGGCGGGGAGCGGGAAAGGCTGCTGCGCATGGAAGAGATCCTGAAGCGCCGGGTCGTCGGCCAGGACGAGGCGGTCGAAGCGGTCGCGCGCGTCGTGCGCCGCTCGCGGGCCGGGCTGCAGGACCCGCACCGGCCGCTGGGCTCATTCATCTTCCTCGGCCCCACCGGCGTGGGCAAGACCGAGCTGGCCAAGGCGCTGAGCGAATTCATTTTCAACAGCGAGCGCTCCATGGTGCGCCTCGACATGTCCGAGTACATGGAAAAGCACTCGGTGGCCAAGCTGATCGGCGCCCCGCCCGGCTACATCGGCTACGAAGAGGGGGGGCAGCTGACCGAATCGGTCAAGCGCAAGCCCTATTCCCTGATCCTCCTCGACGAGATCGAAAAGGCGCACGGCGACGTTTTCAACATCCTGCTGCAGATCCTCGAAGACGGCCGCCTGACCGACGGCAAGGGCAAGACCGTCAATTTCACCAACACCATCGTCATCATGACCTCCAACCTGGGATCGGAGATCATCCAGGAAGAACGTGATTACGACAGCATGAAAACCCAGCTGCACGGATTGCTGTTCAAATACTTCAAGCCTGAATTCCTCAACCGCATCGACGAGATCATCACCTTCAGGCCGCTGACGCCGGAAAATATCCAGCGGATCGCCGAGCTGCAGATCGGCCACCTGCAGGAGCTGCTGGCCACCCAGAAGATCGCCCTGACCGTCTCGCCGGCGGCCGTCGCCCGCCTGGCCGAGGTAGGCTTCGACCCGCAGCTGGGCGCCCGGCCGCTGCGCCGCGTCATCCAGCAGGAGGTCCAGGACCAGCTCTCGCTGATGATCCTCGAGGGGCGCCTGGCCCCCGGCGCCGCGGTCCATGTCGACTTCAGGAAGGACCGTTTTACTTTTTCCTGAAGGCGGGAACCGGGGCGCTCGACGCCCACCCGCCGCGTATCGTTACAGAGTAAACTATTTACAAATCGCCGGCAAACATGATACAATATCGACAGCCAAAAATACCCCAAGGAGGTAACCCGCATGGCTGATAAATCATTCAATGCTTTCAAAATGGCCCAAACCCAGTTCGACAACGTCGCCGAGAAGCTGGACCTGGATCCGGCCACCCGCGACCTGCTGCGCAACCCGCTGCGCGAGTACCATTTCGCGATTCCCGTCAAGATGGACGACGGCACGGTGAAGGTCTTCCAGGGCTTCCGCGTGCAGCACAATGACGGCCGCGGCCCCTGCAAGGGCGGCATCCGCTTCCACCCCCAGGAGACCATCGACACCGTCAAGGCCCTGGCCACCTGGATGACCTGGAAGTGCGCGGTCGTCGACATCCCGCTGGGCGGCGGCAAGGGCGGCGTCATCTGCGACCCGCATAACCTCTCGATGCGCGAACAGGAACAGATCTGCCGCGGCTGGGTGCGCCAGGTCGTGCGCAACGTCGGCCCGCTGCAGGACGTCCCGGCTCCCGACGTCATGACCAACGCCCAGCACATGATCTGGATGATGGATGAGTACGAGAAACTGACCGGCGCCAAGTACCCCGGCTTCATCACCGGCAAGCCGGTGGGCATGGGCGGTTCGCTGGGCCGCACCGAGGCCACCGGTTTCGGCGTCATCTATACCCTGCGCGAAGCCCTGAACGAGCTGGGTATCGACATCAAGAAGACGACCGCCGCCTTCCAGGGCTTCGGCAACGTCGCCCAGTACGCCGTCCGGCTCTACCAGGAATACGGCGGCAAGGCCGTCTGCGTCTCCTGCTGGGACCAGAAGGAGAGCAAGTCCTACACCTTCATCAAGAAGGACGGCATCGACCTGGAGCAGCTGCTGGGCATCACCGACAAGTTCGGCGGCATCGACAAGGCCAAGGCCAAGGGCCTGGGCTACGAAGTGGCCGACGCCGAGGCCTGGATCCAGCAGGATGCCGACATCCTGGTACCGGCCGCCCTGGAAAACCAGATCAACGCCGAGACCGTGCAGAAGATCTCCTCGCAGGTGAAAGTGGTCGCCGAGGGCGCCAACGGCCCGACCACGCCCGAGGCCGACGAAGTGTTCAAGAAAAAGAACATCTTCGTCATCCCCGACTTCCTGGCCAATGCCGGCGGGGTCACCTGCAGCTATTTCGAGCAGGTGCAGTGCAACATGAACTACTTCTGGACCAAGGAAGAGGTTCTGAGCAAACTGGACAACATCATGACCTCGGCCTTCCACGCCGTCTACGGGCTGGCCAAGCAGAAGCAGATCTACATGCGCGACGCCGCCTACATGATCGCCGTCAACCGCGTCGCCCAGGCCTGCAAGCTGCGCGGCTGGGTCTAACTCGAATTCAGCAGGGGGCGCCGCCCGGCGCCCCCTTTTCAATACCACGATCAGGGGGGGGCGATGGACAATCCGCAAAACTCGATCGACAAGCTGCTCAACGACATGCGGGAGAGGGCCAAGGAGCTCAATTGCCTCTACCAGGTCGAGGAGCTGCTGACCCGGACCAGTTTGCCCCTCGAGGAGATCTTCGCCCAGCTGATCCAGACCATCCCCTCGGGCTACCAGTTCCCCGAGATCTGCCAGGTCAGGATCGTCTACGAAGACAAAACCTTCCAGAGTCCCGGTTTCCAGGAATCGCCGCGCGTTCAGAGTGCCGAGATCCGCGTAGACGACAAGGTGGTCGGAAGCATCGAGGTCTCCTACGCCAGCGAGGTGCCGCAGACCGAAAACAGCTACTTCCTCAAGGACGAGCACAAGCTGCTGCAGACCATCGCCGAGCGCATCGGCCGCACCGTCCTGCACCTGAAACTGGAGCAGGTGTCCCGCGAATGGGAAACCGCCCAGAGGGATCTCAGTGAAAAGAACAAAAAAGAGTGGATGGTGATCGTCGACCTGCTGCGGCGCACCGACCAGAACCTCTACATCCACCTGAGCCGCAAGATGGTTTATCACCTTTTCTGGAGCGGCGTGGCGGAAGCCAAGGAGCTCCTGAAATCACTGAGCAGGGACCAGGCTGCCCCCAACCAGGCAGAGCTGAGCGACGACATCAACCGCCCCAGCCAGAGACGCTCGCAGCTCGAGCTTCTGCGCGTCAGCGACGAGACGTTCCGCATCGCCGCCCGCTACCTGACCGACAAGGAGATCCTGGGCAACATCCAGAAATGGATCCAGGAGGACAAGGCCGGTTTCCTGAGCAAGGCCATCAACAACATCGACATGCCGCTGGTCGACGTCATTAATGCCATCACCCACTACCATTACATCTCCGGCGGCAACTACGAGCTGTCCCCGCCCATGGAGAAGGGGCTGCGCGTCTCGCTGATCCGCCGTTTTTTCTCCGACCACCTCGATTTCATCAACATCGCCAAAAACCACATCGAGGTGCGCCATTTTTACGACCTGGTGCAGAAGATCATCTATCCCGCCAACGGCTATGGCCGCCTGGGCGGCAAGAGCGCCGGCCTGTTCCTGGCCCAGAAGATCCTTTCCCAGCCGGGAGAGCATTCCGAGGTCCTGGGCGAGTTGAAGTATCCCAAGACCTGGTACATCACCACCGACGCCATCATGAGCTTCCTCAGCTACAACAACCTGGAGGAGGTGAACGAGCAGAAGTACAAGGAGATCGACCAGATCCGCCTGGAGTACCAGAACGTGATCCAGCTGATGAAGAACTCGCACTTCCCGGTCGAGATCATCAAGGGCCTGTCCATGGCCCTCGACGACCTGGGCGACAAGCCGCTGATCGTGCGCAGCTCCAGCCTGCTGGAGGACCGCATGGGCACGGCATTCTCCGGAAAATACAAAAGCCTGTTCCTGGCCAACACCGGAACCAAGCAGGAGAAGCTGGATGCCCTTACCGACGCCATCGCCGAAGTGTACGCCTCGATCTTCGGCCCCGACCCCATCGAGTACCGCGCCGAGCGCGGGCTGCTCGACTTCCACGAGGAGATGGGCATCATGATCCAGGAGGTGGTCGGCCAGAGAGTGGGGGATTACTTTTTCCCCGCCTTCGCCGGCGTCGCCTTCAGCAACAACGAATTCCGCTGGTCGTCGCGCATCAAGCGCGAGGACGGGCTGGCCCGCCTCGTACCCGGCCTGGGTACCCGCGCCGTGGACCGGGTCAGCGACGACTACCCGATCCTGATCTCCCCGGGCATTCCCAACCTGCGCGTCAACGTCACCGCCGAGGAGACCATGCGCTACTCGCCGCGGCGCATCGACGTCATCAACCTGAAGACCGGTACCTTCGAGACCAAGGAGATCCCCGCCCTGCTCCGCGAGTGCGGCAAGGAGTACAAGGGGATCGAAAAGATCGTTTCGGTCTACGAGGACGACCACATCTACTCGCCGTCGGCCTTCAATCTCGAATTCGACAAGGCGAACCTGTTCGTCACTTTCGAGGGGTTGATCACGCGCACGCCGTTCATCAAACAGCTGCAGATGATCCTCAAGACGCTGCAGGAGAAGATGAACACGCCGGTGGACATCGAGTTCGCCCATGACGGCCGCCAGCTCTACCTGCTGCAGTGCCGGCCGCAGGCGTCCACCGCCGGCAACGTTTCCACCCCCATTCCCAAGGATATCGCCGAGGAGCGCATTATTTTCTCCGCCAACCGCTACATCTCCAACGGCAAGCTCCCCGACATCACCCATATCGTCTACGTCGACCCGGACAAGTACTGCCAACTGGAAAGCAGCGAGAAGATGCTCGAGGTGGGCCGGGTCGTGGGCAAGCTGAACAGCCTGCTGCCCAAGCGGCAGTTCATCCTCATGGGCCCCGGTCGCTGGGGCAGCCGCGGCGACATCAAGCTCGGCGTGCCGGTCACCTATTCCGATTTCAACAACACGGCGGCGCTCATCGAGATCGCCCGCAAGAAGGGCAATTACGTGCCCGAGCTGTCCTTTGGCACCCATTTCTTCCAGGACCTGGTCGAATCGTCCATCCGCTACCTGCCGCTCTATCCCGACGACCCGGGCATCGAGTTCAACGAGAAGTTCCTGCTCGGGGCGCGCAACTACCTGGCGGAGATCCTCCCGGATTCGGCGGCATTGGCCGACACGGTGCGCGTCATCGACGTTCCCCATGTCACCGGCGGCAAAGTGCTGCGGGTGGCGATGAACGCCGACCAGGGCGAGGCGCTGGGCTTCATCGCCACGCCGACTTCGGCCGCGACCGATTCCCTTGAAAGGAAAGAGCCGTCGGAGACCGCCAGCGAGGACCACTGGCACTGGCGGCTGCGCATGGCCGAGCGCATCGCCAGCCAGCTCGACGGCGAACGCTTCGGCGTCAAGGCCCTGTACGTCTTCGGCTCCACCAAGAACGCCACCGCCGGCCCGGGCAGCGACATCGACCTGCTGATCCATTTCCGGGGCAGCGAAGAGCAGAAGCGGCAGCTTGTCCTCTGGCTGGAGGGCTGGAGCCTGTGCCTGGCCGAGATCAACTTCTCGCGCACCGGCCACCGAACCAATGGGCTGATCGACTACCACCTGCTGACCGACGAGGATATCGCCAACAAGACGAGCTACGCGGTGAAGATCGGGGCGGTCACCGACGCGGCAAGGCCGCTGCCCTTGAAGAACGAATAATCCCTCTTCCGGCGGGATCAAAGCCGGGACAAGGGCGACCATCATGTCAAAGGCGGCATAATGGTCCCGGAAATCGACGAGCGGGACCATGCTTGTCGGCGGCTGCCCGGCTAACGAACTAAAGCAGCTTCCGGATTGCCTCGGCCGGCTGCGCCGGGTCGAAACTCACCACCGCCAGCTCGGGGCCGTCATGCGCAGCGGAAAAGCAGTGGGTGCGGCCGATCGTTTCCCGCCAGGAACCGGTGAGGCGGGGCGATTCGTGGACATGGCCGTGCAGCGTGACCAGTGGCTGCCGCGCCTCGATGAAGCGGCGCACGGCAATGCTGCCCACATGCACGTCCAAAGGCGCGCCATCCACATGGCGACCGTCGAGTGCCGCCCGGTCGAGGGCGGTCTGATACGGCGGAGAATGGAACAGGAAAACGGCTTTCTCCAGCGGGTCGTCACCGGCAAGCATTGCCAGGTCGTCCTGGATCGTCGACAAAACTCTTTCCTCCTCGGCGACCTTGATACTGAAGCGGCCTTCCTCGGGAGGGACGCAGCCCGGATCGACAAAGCGGGAAACATCATAGCGTTCCCAGTCCTTCAATAAGAACGGCGTGGGCGGTACGCACGAATATCCGTAGACGGCATAGGGCCCGAACCGCGCCTTGCGGCCGTGGATGTATTGCCAGAGCCCCTCGTTCTCACGGTCAATGAATTCATCTTCCATACTGCGCGGATCGTCATTGCCCAGGATCAGGAAAAAAGAAGGATACTCTTTCTTCAGGATGTCGCGCAGTGCCCGCAGTCGGGGAAGAAGAAATTGTCCCAGGAAATCGCCCTGGTCGTGACGATTGTTGCCAAGCAGGAGAGAACCCGACGGCAGCAAGTCGCCCCCCAGAAAGACGGCACGGGGGCGTTCTTTCTCGACGAGGGAAAAGAGCTTGCTGAACCGCTCTTCCCGGCCATGCAAATCGCTTGCGAACAGGAAATGTCCCCCAGGGGAACGGAGTCCACCGTCCTGCAACTCAGCCATCTTTTCCAACGGCCGGGAATCCCGGCTTCAGGATGACCCCCTGGCTCTTGCGACCGTCGATGATCACCTCGAGGGGCTCATCGAGGCGGACGTGTTTCAGGTGCTCGGTCTCGAAGGCGACGGGCAGGCCTTCCAGCCAGGGCCAGTCAATGAAGCCGTGTTCGGGATCCATGGGCACGCTAAAGTAACCGATGCGCAGCGAGGTCATGTTCTGGAAAAAGTGCGAACCCTGCGAAGGGTCGACGTTCATGTTGGGCAGGCTGGCCTCGACCACGACTTTGACGCCGCTGATCTGGCTCCACTTGACCGGGATGCCCAGCCAGGGATCGGTGCTGCCCCAGCGTCCGGGGCCGATCAGCACGTAGTCGGTGTCCCCGGCATGCAGCCGGGAGTTGAGCTGGCCGACCTCGCCGGCGATCTGCGGGCTGCGGGCGGCATCGAAAGCCTGCGGCTTGACGAACACGATGTCGCGCAGGCCGCGCGTGACGCCGTTTCCCAGGACCCGGTCGCTGAAGCAGAAGGCGGACGTCCGCAGGCGGTCGTCCAGCTCCACCTGCACCAGTTCGTCCTGCACGACCAGCGGGCGCGCCTGCAGCAGGCTGAAGTGGGCGGGATAAACGTCCTGGCCGGCGAGCGTCACGGCGAACTCGGCCTCCACCGCGCAGTTCATCGCCTCGCGGCTCAACCGCATCAGGTCGTCCACGATGGCGGCCAGGGGGAAGACGCCGTTCTTCAGGATATGGGCGAAATTGACGATGCGCGGGCCGGGAGAACTGATGCCGTCATAAACCGCGTCGTTTTCCCGCGAATAGGTCGAAGCCAGGTATTCCAGGACACCGTCCTTCTCCGCCTTTTCCAATCCGTACTTGACCAGGTACTGATCCTCCTCCAGGAAGGCGATCGAAGCCACGCGGCGCATGGCCACGGCGAAGAAATCGCGCTGGGAGAACTGGAACATTTCCTTGATCGAGGTGAACTGCGGCAGGATATCGGCGAAGGCCGGGGTGAAACGCAGGGAAACGCCGCCGTCGACGACGGTTTTGCCCAGCCCCAGGGCGACATTGACCACGCCGTCCTCCGGCTTGGCCAGGCCGACGGGATAATAATTGTAGGAGCGGGCCACGCCGGAAAAATCGGGGTAGAAGCAGTCGGGATGGGGACGGCCCACGACCGGCTGGATGACGACGGCCATGCGCTCTTCCTCCACCCGGTGGGGGGTGCTGCCGATATAGGCTTTGGCCTGGCGGAAGAACGTCGAGGCAAAGACGAATTTGATGGCGTTGATCAGGTTCAAAAAGCGGATGTCGTCGCTGTCCTGGTCATTGGGCAGCATCTTGGTGGCATAGATGCCGGCGAACGGCTGATAAAGGGAATCCTCCAGCAGGCTGGAAGAGCGCACGGCCAGCGGCACCTTGACGTTCTTGATGAAATCGCGCAGGTCACCGACGATCTTGCCCGGCAGGCTGCCCTTGATGAACAGGTTGGCCATGTGGCTTTCGCTATGGTCGAGGACGGCTTGCGGCAGCAGATCGTTCTCTCTCATGAAATCGTCGAACACGTCGGTTCCCAGCACCAGCGTGCGCGGGATGGAGACGGTCACCCCGGGGTATTTCCCGGGATCGAAATGCCTGGCCAGGATGCGGTCCATGAAGGCCAGGCCGCGGGCCTTGCCGCCGATCGAGCCCGTGCCGATGATGCTGAACTGGGAATGTTCCTCATGGAACGAGCGCGAATAGGGAACGATGGAACCGCGGCGGCTGGCGGCGCGGGAGGCGGCGATCAGCCGTTTCAGGCGGGCGCCCGGCTGCGGGTCGGCGGTGACCTCACGCTGCAGGGAGTCGGCCAGGTCGAACTCGGTGCGGGCGCGCAACCAGCGGTCCAGGTCGCCGCTGGCGAGCGCCTGGCGCACGGCCTCGTCGGGCAGGTCGCCGCTGGCAGAGAACAGCTGGTCCAGGGTGGCGAACCGCGCCTCCGCCTCCGGCCCGGCCCCCGGCAGCACCAGGTCGCCGAACCCGAAATGGCTGGAGAGGAAACGCTTCAGGTCTCGCAGCAGCGTCGGTGAATTCTTCGACAGGAACGGGATGCCGGCTTCGCCGGCCATGATCTCCGCCCCGTCATCGCTCGATTGCAGCAGGACGGGCAAATGGGGGTTGCCGGCCAGTACTTTTTTCACGAAGCGCACCCCCGCCTGCGGATCGACGATCCCGCCGCGGGGAAAGCTGGCATCGGTGATGATGCCCAGCAGATTGTCCCGGAATTCCGCGAAAACGGCTTCGGCCTCCTCGTGGGTCGTTGCCAGGTGCACGCGCGGCCGGGCGTTCTGGCGCAGCAGGCGCTGCGTGAAGGTAAGGCTTTCCTTGAGCAGGGCCTCGGTAAGCTCGCGCAGCACGGAAAAAATAAGCGGCAGGTAGGAAGAGTAAAAACCGATGGAATCCTCGATCAGCAGGATGTTCTGCACGCCGGCCAAACGCGTGTCTCCGGCGGCGTTGCGGCGATCCTCGATGAACTGGATGATCCCCAGCAGCACCTGGCCGTCCCCCTGCCAGACGAAGATCCGCTCCAGGGCGCTGCCGTCATCCAGTTCCAGCAGGCGCTTCAGTTCGGGCGTGTTGTAGGCCAGGCCGATCACCGGCATGCCGGGAGCGATCTCCTTGACCTGGCGGCCGAAAGAAAAGGGGTCCATGTCGCCCAAGCGCATGACCGCCACCACCAGGTCGAACGGCTCGCGGCGGATGGTTTCCAACGCGTTCTCGCCGCCGCTGACGCGCAGGAACTGCGGGACGTATCCCCGGTTCCACTGCTGGTAGGTCTTCAGCAGCAGGTCCTGCAGCCGCCCGTCCTCCTCCAGCATGAAATAATCGTACAGGCTGGCCACCAGCAGAAACCTTTTCACCTTGAAGGGGGCCAGGCGGCCGATGCGCTCCAGGGGTTGTCCGGCGGCGGTGGGCCCGTTGGCACCGTCCGGCAGCTCAGTGATCCCCATACTTGCCCCGGATGGCCCGGATCACGTCATAGATCGAGAAGAACACATCGACCAGTTCGGGATCGAACTGCCTGCCTTTCTGGTCGCGGATGTAGGCCAGCGTTTTCTCCTCGGCCCAGCATTCCTTGTAGGCCCGTTGCGAGGACAGGGCGTCGTATACGTCGGCGAGGGCGACGATGCGGGCGGACAGGGGGATCTCCTCCCCTTTTTTCCCCGGCCCCGGCCGCCAATCATCGGCGGTCACGTCAAGGACCTTGCCCGGGTAGCCGCTGCCGTCCCACCTCTCGTGGTGGTTGAGGGCGATCTCGGCCGCCATGTCGTCCCAGTCCGAGGTGGAATCCCTGAACAGGCGGGCGCCCAGAATCACGTGCCGCTGCATGTGCTCGTACTCGGCGGGGGAAAGGGGACCGTGCTTTTTCAGCAGCGTGTCGGAAATGGCCACCTTGCCCACGTCGTGAAGCATGGCGGCGATGCGCAGGATGTCCCGCACGCGCTTGATCTCGGATTCCGCCACGCCGTGTTCCGCCGCCCATTTGGAGTAGATCTCGATCGAGTACGCTCCGACGCGGTTGACGTGGGCCCCCGTTTCCTCGGGATCGCGCAGTTCGGCGATGCCGATCATGCGCAGGATGATCTCGCGGGTCATCTTCGCCTTTTCGATGCTGCCGGCCGCGTGGTTGGCAAAATAGGCCACCACCAGCTCGTCCTCGCCGCGGAAGGGAACCGCCGCTCCCCCCGGATCCAGGGAATTGATGATCTGCATGACCCCGATCAGCCGGTTCCGGCTGGCCATCAGCGGCACGGTCAGCACCGAGCGCGTGCGGTAGCGCGCCGTTTCGTCGAACGAACGGTTGAAGCCGTACGGGACCGCTTCATCCAGGGCATAGGCGTCGGCGATGATCAGGGGTTTGCGGGTCATGGCCACGTAGCCGGCCATGGACTTGTCGTTGATCGGGATCTCATGGTTCTGGTAGAGGAATTTCTTGCCGCTCTCCTTTTGCATCAGGGTGTCGTTCTGCACGTAATTGATGCGCAATTTCCGGTTTTCCAGCAGGTAGATCGAGCCGGCATCGGCGCGTGAGAAGCGCCGGGCCTCCAGCAGTACCCGGTCCAGGAGCGAGTCGATATCCTTGATGCGGTTGAGATCCTCCGTGATCTTCAGTATCGCCGCCACCCTGTTTTTATGTAAGCCGCTTACCATGGTCGTTTCGCGCCAGCATTATACGATTCCCCCGGGACAGCGTCAACACGATCCGCCGATTTCCGGGCTCGGCGGCGGACGGCTGGGCAGGGCGCGCGGTTTGCGGTACAATGCGGCCATGGGACACACCGGGCCTGTCGATTTCCATTGTCATCTCGACGATCCCAGCTTCGACAACGACCGCTGGCGCATCATCGATCGCTGCCTGGCCGCGGGATTCAGCCGCCTGGTCACGGTGGCCGACGCCTATGAAGAAAGGTCTCTGGCGCTGACGGCGGAGATCCTCGGCTACCGGGACGCCCTGGCCGCGGTCGCCGGCGCCCACCCGCACCAGGCGGACGGCTATTCGCCGCTGATCGAGCGCAGGCTGCTCGCTTTCCTGGACCGCGGCCCGGTGCTGGCCATTGGCGAGGTCGGCCTCGATTTCCATTACGATTTCGCGGCCCGGGAAAACCAGGAAACGGTGTTCCGCCGCCAGGTCGCCCTGGCCAGGGAACGCTCATTGCCCCTGGTCATCCACTCGCGCCAGGCGGAAGGGCTCGTGCTGAAGATCCTGGATCAGGAAAAATTCCCTTTGCCGGTGGTGTTTCATTGCTATACGGGGGACATGGCGACGGCCGGCGAGATCGTGCGCCGCGGGTATTCCCTTTCTTTCTCCGGGATCATCACCTTCAGGAAGGCGGACGCGCTGCGGGCGGTCGTGGCCGCCACACCGCTTTCGCACCTGTTCAGCGAGACCGATTCCCCCTACCTCGCGCCCGAGCCCGAACGGGGGAAGACCAACACGCCGCTGGCTGTCGTCCGGGTGGTGGAAGCGATCGCCGCCATCAAAAACACCGGGATCCAGGACGTCCTGGACCAGGTCGCCGTGAATTACCGGCGCTTCGCGGAACGCTGATCACTTCTCGTCGCGTTTCACCTTTTCGATGGCCACGACCCGGTCTCCGGGTTTCAGGTTGACCAGCCGCACCCCCTGGGTCGCCCGCCCCTTGGCGCGCAGTTCCGAGGTGTCCTGTTTGTTCAGGATCCCCTTCTCCGAGCAGAGGATGATCTCGCTGTCCTCGTCGTTGAGGGTGACCAGTCCGACCACCTTGCCCAGCTTCTCGGTGATCTTGATGTTGATCAACCCCTTGCCGCCGCGGTTCTGCAGGCGGTAGAGCCCCAGGTCGGACTTCTTGCCGATGCCGTTTTCGGTTACGGTCAGGATGTACTTGTCATCGGCGCTGATGACGTCGGCTCCGACCACGAAGTCGCCTTTGCCCAGCTTGATGGCGGTCACGCCGCGGGCGCCGCGCCCCATGGGCCGGACGTTCGCCTCGTTGAACTTCAGGGCCTTGCCCAGGTAGGTGCCCAGAATCACCTCGCTTTCGCCTGAGGTGATCACCGCCTCCAGGAGCAGATCGTCCTCCGGGACCTCGGCGGCGATGATGCCGCTGATGCGCGGATGGGAGAACTCCGACAAGGCGGTTTTTTTCACGTACCCCTGCCTGGAGAAGAGCATCACGTACTTGTCCTCGGGGAACTCCTTCACGTTGATGACCGAGCAAACGCGCTCCTCCGCCCCGATGCCGATCAGGCGGTTGATGGGCTTGCCGCGGCCGGCGCTGTCCCCCTCGGGAATGTCGTAGACCTTGATCCAGAACATGCGCCCCTTTTCGGTGAAGGCCAGGATGTGGTCGTGGGCGGAGGCGACGAACACCCGCGAAATGACGTCCTCCTCCTTGAGGCCGATGCCCCGCTTGCCCATGGTGCCGCGGTTCATGCTGCGGTAGGAGCTGAGGGTGGTGCGCTTGATGTAGCCGTTGCGCGTGTAGGAGAT
The DNA here is from genome assembly GCA_002436105.1 of Candidatus Aminicenantes bacterium UBA6072. Classification (GTDB taxonomy): domain Bacteria; phylum Acidobacteriota; class Aminicenantia; order UBA2199; family UBA2199; genus UBA2199. The sequence goes on from DIXU01000014.1 coordinate 134,690, forward strand.
GACGAAGTCCTCGTTCTTGATCATGTCCTCGATGCGGAACTCGGACAGCTGTTTTTCGACGATCTCGGTACGGCGCTTGTCGGCGAACTGCTCCTTGACCTTGTTCAGCTCCTCCTTGACCACGTTCAGCATCAGGCGCTCGCTGGCCAGCAGCTCCTTGAGGTAGTTGATCAGCTTGATCAGGTCGATGTACTCGTTCTCCAGCTTCTCGATTTCCAGCCCGGTCAGGCGGTAGAGCTGCATGTCGAGGATGGCGTCGGCCTGCACCGCCGTCAGCTTGATCTTCTCGATCAGCGCCGCCTTGGCCTCGGGACGGTTCTTCGAGCCGCGGATGATCTTGATGACCAGGTCGAGCTTGTTCAGGGCGATCTTGAGGCCCTCGATGATATGCGCCCGCTTCTCGGCCTTGTCCAGCTCGAACAGCGAGCGGCGGCGGATGATTTCCTTGCGATGGCCCAGGAAATAATTGAAATATTCGACCAGGGTGAATTGCTGCGGCTGCTGATTGACAATGGCCAGCAGGATGATGGAATAGCTGATCTGCAGCTGGGTGTGCCTGAACAGCGTGTTCAGGATGACCTCCGGGATCTCGTCCTTCTTGATCTCGATGACGATGCGCAGCCCGTCACGGTCTGACTCGTCGCGCAGATCGGAGATGCCTTCCAGGCGCTTCGTTTTCACCAGGTCGGCGATATGCTCCAGGATCTTGGCCTTGTTGGTCTGGTAGGGGATCTCGGTGACCACGATCTTCTGCCGCCCCTTGCTGTCGGTTTCGATCACGGCCTTGGCGCGTACGACGAAGCTGCCCTTGCCGGTTTCATAGGCGGCCCGGATCATGTTCTGCCCGAAGATGAAGCCGCCGGTCGGGAAATCGGGACCGGGCATGATCTTCATCAACTCGGGCACGCTGGCGTCGCGATGATCGACAAAATAGGAGAAGGCATCGATCAATTCACCCAGGTTGTGGGGCGGGATGGAGGTGGCCATGCCGACGGCGATGCCCGATGTGCCGTTGAGCAGCAGCATGGGCAGCAGCGACGGCAGGATCGTCGGCTCGGTCAGCGAGCCATCGTAGTTGGGCACGAAATCGACCGTGCCCTTTTCCAGGTCATTGAGGATCTCGTTGGTGATCCGATCCAGCCGGGCCTCGGTATAGCGCATGGCCGCGGGCGGATCGCCGTCAACGGAGCCGAAATTGCCCTGGCCGTCCACCAGCGGGTAGCGCAGGGAAAAATCCTGGGCCATGCGCACGATGGTGTCGTAGATGGCGGCGTCGCCATGCGGGTGGTATTTGCCCATCACGTCGCCGACGATGCGCGCTGATTTCTTGTACGCCTGATTGTAGTGCGAGCCGGTCTGGTGCATCGAATAGAGGCAGCGGCGGTGGACGGGTTTCAAGCCGTCACGGATGTCGGGGATGGCGCGCCCGATGATGACGCTCATCGAGTAGTCGAGATACGAGGTCTTCATCTCGTTCTCGATCGCTACCTCCTCGATCGCCGTCCTGATTTCTTTTTCCCTTTTCTTGTCTTCCATGCCGGATTCCTTTAGATGTCGAGATTCCTCACGTTCAGGGCGTTCTGAACAATGAAGTCCTTGCGCTTGGCCGCATCATTGCCCATCAGGGTGTCGAACATTTCCTCGCATTCGTGGACATCGTTCACCCCGACCTGGAGCAGGGTGCGGTTTTCGGGATCCATGGTCGTTTCCCACAGCTGCCCGGGATTCATCTCGCCGAGGCCCTTGTAGCGCTGGATGGACAGACCCTTCTTCAGTCGCTCGAAGAGAAAGCTCACCAGTTCCTTGCGGCTTTCCTGGATGAAGCGCTCCCTGCCCACCTCGATGAAATAGGGGGCGGCCGGATACTCGTCCAGTTTGTCGTAAACTTCGTTGATGTCCGAGAATTCCGGTCCGATCAGGAAATTGTGGTCGATGACCTTATGGGTATTCACGCCGTTGAGCTCGAAATCTATGTCCAGGGTGTAGGCTCCATACTCCTTGTCGAATTTGGTCTCCACGCTGCTGCACAGCGAGTCCTTCTGCAGCTGCTGGGCGATGGCCTTGACCTTGACCTTGTCCTGGAAATCATTCTCGTTGGCGATGATGCGCACCAGTTTTTTCGTCAGCAGGCGCGGCATGCCGCGCTTCTCCAGGTTGCTCATCAGCAGGTTCTTCTTGTGCACCAGCTTGATGAACTTGACCAGCTTCTGCCCCTTCAGCAGTTCGCCGCTGAAATCCTTCTTGTGGAACACGACCTCGTCGCCGATCTTGCCGAACAGGAAATTCTCCAGTTCCTTCTCGTTCTTCAGGTAGGTCTTGGATTGCCCCTTCTTGATCAGGTACAGCGGCGGTTGCGCGAGGTACAGATAGCCCCTGTCGATCAGCGCCTGCATCTGGCGGAAAAAGAAGGTCATGATCAGGGTGCGGATGTGCGAACCGTCGACGTCGGCGTCGGTCATGATCACGATCTTGTGGTAGCGCAGCTTCTCGACGTCGAAGACGTCCTTGCCGATGCCCACGCCCAGCACGGCGATGATCTTCTTGATCTCCTCGTTCTCCAGCATCTTGCTGGCCGAGGCCTTCTCGACGTTGAGGATCTTTCCCCGCAGCGGCAGGATGGCCTGGAAGCGGCGGTCGCGGCCCTGCTTGGCCGAGCCGCCGGCCGAGTCGCCTTCGACGATATACAACTCACTGTCCTCCGGGTTCTTCGACTGGCAGTCGGCCAGCTTGCCGGGGAGCGTGGTGTTTTCCAGCAGGTTGGACTTGCGCACCAGGTCCTTGGCCTTTTTGGAGGCCTCGCGGGCCTTGGCGGCCAGCAGCACCTTGTTGATGATGGCCCGGGCGATGTTCAGGTTCTCGTCGAAATAATCACCCAGCTTCTGGTTGACGAATGATTCCACGATGCCCTTGACGTCTGAATTTCCCAGCTTGGCCTTGGTCTGTCCCTCGAATTGCGGGTCCTTGATGCGGATGGAAACAACGGCGGTCAACCCTTCGCGGACATCGTCGCCGGAGAACACGTCCTTGAAATCCTTGAGCAGGTTGTTGGCCTGGGCGACATTATTAATGGTGCGGGTGATGCCCGACTTGAAACCGGTCAGGTGGGTGCCGCCCTCGACCGTATTGATGTTGTTGACGAAGGAATACAGGGTTTCGTTATAGGAATCCACGTACTGGAAGGCGATCTCGATCTCGATGTCGTCCTTCTTGGTGGCCAGGAAGATGGGCGTGTTGTGCACGCGCGACTTGGAACCCACCAGGTATTTCACGTACTCGACGATACCGCCCTTGTAGTAGAAGACTTCCTTCTTGTCGACCCGCTCGTCATTGAGCACGATGGTCAGGCCCTGGTTGAGGAAGGCCAGCTCCTTCAGCCGCCGCGAGAGGATGCCCAAATTGAACTCAATGGTCTCGAAGATCTCCTCGTCGGGCCAGAACGTGATCTTCGTTCCCCGCCGGGCCGATTTGCCGGCCTGCTTCAGCGGCGTGGTCGGCTTGCCGCCGGCGTATTTCTGGATGTAGACATTGCCGCCCCTCTTGATCTCCAATTCCAGCTTGGAGGAAAGGGCGTTCACCACCGACACGCCGACCCCGTGCAGGCCGCCCGACATCTTGTAGCTGTCCTTGTCGAACTTGCCGCCGGCGTGCAGCGTGGTCATGACCACTTCCGCGGCCGTCTTTCCTTCCTCCTTGTGCATGTCGACCGGGATGCCGCGGCCGTTGTCGCTTACCGTGACCGAATTGTCGAAGTGGACCGTCACCTCGATCTTGTCGCAGAACCCGCCCATGGCCTCGTCGATCGAATTGTCCACCACCTCGTATACCAGGTGGTGCAGTCCCGGGGCGCCGGTGCTGCCGATGTACATGGCCGGCCGCACCCGCACGGCCTCCAGGCCCTCGAGGACCTTTATATTGTCCGCCGTGTAGGTCTTGTCTTCGAACTTGGCGTTGGTCTTGTCCACGCGTGCTACTCCTTCTTGAGTTCAATGCGGCGCTCGAAGCGCTCGTTGGCTGCAACCGAAGTGGCGATGACCTGCATGGCCGGAAAATGATCGAGCACGAATTCCAGGTTGCGTTCATCCATGACCGCGTCATAGTCATCCAGCAAGAGTACGGGATACTCGCCCCGCGCCCGGCGGAAAAGGTCAATGTAGGCCATGTAGAGCATCAGCAGGTATTTTTTTTTCTCGCCCGAGGAGAACAATTGCAGTTTTCTGCCGTTCACCGCGACCTCGAAGCGGTCGCGCTGGGGGCCGATGAGGGACCGGCGGCTGCGGATCTCCGCAGTCCCGGCTCGGTCGAGATCTTCCAGAAGCGCCGCTTCTGAAAAGGGCTGGTCGCCGGACACCGCCGGGTGATAGCGCAGACAGAGAACATCGCTGAACATTTCCCCAAGCGCACCGTTCAGCTGGTTCGTGAAAGCCATTCTTTTTTTCACCAATTTGCTTCCCGTTTCAGCCAGAAGCGTATTCCATCCCCGCAACTCCGAATTATTGATTGTCCTGCCCAAGTTTTTTAATAAATAATTCTTCTGCCTTAGGGCTTGATTATAGCGCAAAACGTCGTGCAAGTAAAGGGAAGACAGGCCGTAGATGAAGCGATCGATCAGCCTGCGCAGATGCGGTGCTCCGTCGATGACCTGGCTGTAAAGGAAATGGGAAAAGAACAGCGGGTAGAGGTGGCGGACTACCTGCGTCAGGAAGGACCGCTCCTCGTTCAGCTTCAGCGCCAATCCTCTTTCCAGGCAGGCCGTTATGGTGTTTTCTCCTGATTTATCGATAACCTCGGCGCTTAAAAAAAATCCGCTGCTGTCGAACCGCACCAGTTCGCGGCGCTGGACGGGGAGAAAGGACTTGCCGAAGCCAAGGAAATACAAGGCTTCGATGACCGATGTTTTTCCGCTGCCGTTGGCTCCGAAAATGAGATTCTTGGCCGCGGCCAGTTCGACGGCAAAACCGTTCAGGTTGCGGAAACCGTTAATTTCTAACTTTTTTACGACCAAGCAGGGATCAGATGTTCAGCGGCATGACGATATAAATGAAATGGGAGCCGCCGCCATTCAGCGGTTTGAACAAGAAAGAGCTCTCACTGTCGTTCATGCCGACACTGATCTTTTCCGCGTCGATATGGGTAAGGAAATCGAGTATGAAGTTGCCGTTGAAACCGACACCGACACTCTTGCCGCTGTATTCAACGGCGAGCTCGTCGTAGCCTTCTCCTTTTTCCGGAGTCGTCCGTTCCAGCACCAGCTTGTTTTTGGAGAACTTGAATACCACTCCGTTGTTGCGCGTCTTGAAGATCAGGATTCGCCGCAGCGTCTGCAGCAGCTCCTCGGTCCGGACGACCGCCGTCTGCTCGGTTTTTTCCGGGATGACCGTTTTGTAGTTGGGAAATTTCTGGTCGACGATGCGCGAGCACAGGATCCGGTTCTTGTGCTTGAAAAACAGGTTGTTGTTGTCAAAGGAGAACTCGACCTCGCCGGAACTGCCGATTTTTAGAACCTCCAGCAGTGTTTTTCGGGAAAGAATGTATTCTACCGGGTCAGTGATGGTCGTATCGGCGGAAAAAAAGGTGTAGGCGAGACGATGGCCGTCGGTGGCGGCCATTTCCAGTTTGTTCTTGGAGATGCTCATCAGGGCGCCGCCCAAGTTGAATTTCAGCTCAGGGGAGATGACGTAATAGCAATTATTGATCATGGCCTGCAGATCGGCCAGAGAAAGGGTGATGGAGCCGGACATGTCATTGGCGGGCAACTCGGGATAATCGGAAGACTGCAGGCCGAGCATTTTGTATTTGCAGGTTTTTTTCTCGTTGGTGATCATGACCTGCAGATCGTTGTCTTCAGATATCTCCATGGTGCCTTCGGGCATCTTGGATACCAGGTCGTACAAATCCTTGCCGTTCACGGTGAAGGAACCGGTGCTTTTCACATCCACTTGCAGGTTGCTGACCAGGCCGATCTCCAGGTCGGTGGCAACCAGTTCCAATACGCCGCCATCCAGCGCCGAGAGCTTGATGTTCTGCAGGATCTCCATGATGGCTTTTTTTTCGAATATGCCCTGAAACAAACGCAACTCACTTTCCAGTTTCGCCTTTTCCACAAAAATTTTCATTTGCGACCTGCCTTTCTCTTTTCTATCGAAATAATATCATAATCAAAATAAATTAAACATGCAACTGGAAAAAGTGGATATCGCTGTTTTTCCAATCCAGTGTTGGATCCAAGCGCCTGATCGGATTGTTGAAAAGAAATGCGCGCTGTGGGAAACATCAGTCGGTGAAAAATTCAACATAGGAATTGACTTTTCTGGAAAAGTCGCTGTCGGACTGCAGGATTTTTTCGATCTTGTTGATGGAGTGCAGCACGGTGGTGTGATGCTTGCCGCCGAAAGCCGAGCCGATCTCGACCAATGGGTTGCGCGTCAGCTTCTTGGCCAGGTACATGGCGACCTGCCTGGGCAGGGCGACCTTTGGGGAATTGTTCTTCGATTTCAAGTCCTCGATGGGGATGTCGAATTTTTCCGAGACGAACTCCTGGATGGTGTCGATGGTGATGGCTTTCTTTTCAATATTGATGTAGGGCCGCAGCGCCTCCTTGGCGAACGGCAGGGTAATGGTTTCGGATTGCAGGTCGGCGTGCTTCAGGTCAGCGTATCCCAGCAGCCGGTTCAATGCCCCCTCCAGCTTGCGGATATTGTCCTTGATGGAATTGGCCAGGAATTCGATCACCTCGTTGGGAATCGAAAGATTGTTTTGATAGATATTCTTCCTTTCGGCGATCTTCTTTTGCAGGATGGCGATGCGCGCCTCCAGGTCATAGGGGAATATATCGACGATCGCCCCCATCTCGAAACGTGATTTGATCCGCTTTTCCAGGTCGGGGATATTGTCCGGATGCTTGTCGGCGCAGATGACGATCTGCTTCTCCTGCTGGATCAGATTGTTGAAGATATAATAGAACTGCTCACTGGTTCCGCCCCACTTGGTGATATATTGGATATCATCGATCAGCAGCACATCGATTGACGTGTATTTCTTGATGAAGTCGGAACGCTTGCTCAAGCGCGTATATTCCACGTATTCATTCATGAAGTCGCTGGTCGTCAGGTACACCACGCTGACCTTGTCGTTGTTTTCAAGGATGCGGTTGCCGATCGCCTGCATCAGATGGGTCTTGCCCAGGCCGACATCGCTGTAAATGTAAAGCGGGTTGTATGATTTTCCGGGAAATTCCGACACGCTGTGGGCAAAGGAATACGCAATGCGGTTGGAATCGCTCTGCACCAGCGAATCAAAGGTATATTTTTTCTGCAGGCGCGAATCATGGTTCGCGTTCTTGCGGTCGTCGTGGCCGGCTTCCGGCAGGCTTTCCTCCTCTTCGAGGGGAACGATCTTGGTGATGAAATCGAAGTGCTTCCGGGTGTAATGATTGATATCCTCCAGGAGGTTCTGCTTGACCCATTGCATGTTTTTCTTGTCCGGGGCGCCAAGAAAAAGGGTTTTTTCCAGGGTGCCGATATACTTCAACGGCTCGATCCATTTCCGGATCGTAGGTTCGTCCAGGACGCCATTCAGGTAGTTTTTCAACTTTTGCAGATTGTCCATCGCCGCCACCATTTTCCACAAAAATTTTAACAAATGTGGAAAATAACTTCATCTCAATCTCTTGCAGCCCTTGATTACCGGGTCATCTTAGAAGAAAAGACCCGGACTGTCAAGCCTTGACAAAAATATTGTTTTTGCGTATATGGCAGGAATGAAAGACAAAAACATGCTGGGTGTCACGCAGAGAAAACTGAAGGAAATGCAGGTCGAATTCATTGATTTGAAGACGCTTGACCTGAAGGGAAAGCTGCATTCCCTGGTTCTCCCTGTCGTCATGTTGGACGAGAAGCTGCTTGCCAATGGCGTCGGGTTCGACGCATCCTCGTATGGATTCGCCAGGCCCGAAAAAAGCGACATGGTCATGGTTCCCGACATGGAGACCCTGTTCATCGATCCTTTCCGCGCGAGAAAAACAGCGGTTTTCATGGCCGACATTCACCTGACCGACAGGGAGCGCACCCGTTTTTCCGAAGACCCGCGCTTCGTTGCCGCCAAGGCGGAAGCGGCATTGGTCAAGTCCAGGATCGGCACTCGCGCCCTCTTCGGTCCGGAATTCGAGTTCTTCATCTTCAAGGAGGCTGAATTCGGGGTGGGCGAGGAAGGCTGCTATTATTATTTGAAGATGGACAGCGAGGCGAAGAAAAACCAGTATCACGCCGGTTCTCCCGAGGATGAGCATGTCGACTTCAAGAACGAAGCGGTGGCCATCCTGCAGCAGTTGGGGGTCGAGATCAAGTATCACCATCACGAGGTGGCCGTCAACCAGCACGAGATCGAGACCAAATTCAACACACTGCTCAAGACCGCCGATCAAGCGGTGATCATCAAGTATGTCCTGTTCAACCTGGCCCGAAAACACGATCTTTTCCTTACCTTCATGCCCAAGCCCTTTTTCGGCAAGGCGGGCAACGGCTGGCATGTTCACCAGTTCATCATGAACCGCGCAACGAACGTTTTCTTTAAAAAAGGAAATTACGGTAATTTTTCCGATACCGGCCTGCACTACCTGTCGGGGCTGCTCTTTCATTCCGGTTCGCTGAGCGCCCTTTCCAACCCATCGACCAACTCCTACAAACGGCTGGTCCGGGGTTTCGAGGCGCCGGTTTCGGCCATTTTCGCCACATCCAACCGCAATGCGGCCATTCGCATCCCGGCCTATGTGGACGAGAGCGAGACGCGCCTTGAGTACCGGCCGGGCGATGCCGCCTCTAACCCGTACTTGTTCCTTTCGGCCATGCTGCTGTCGGGGATCGACGGGGTTTTCAAGAACCTTTCCCCGGAAAAATTCAACTTCGGTCCCTTCGACGGCGCCATTCCCGACCCCAAGGTATTCAAGAACAAGGTCAAGCTGCTGCCGGCCGACCTGGCCGAAGCCCTGGACTGCCTGGAAAAGGACAACGATTACTTGAAATACGGCGACGTTTTCGACGATGCGCTCATCCAGCAATGGTTGAAGATCAAGCGCACCGAGATCGAGGAGATCGCGCGCATCCCGCATCCCAAGGAATTTGAGTCGTATTTCAGTTTTTGACCCGGTCCAAGATGCTGGCAAAAAAAGTATTGGCCGTCGTGCTGATCCTGGTCGTGCTGTTTTCACCATTCCTGCTGCTGATCGATTTTGACCGCTTCATTCCCGTCGTTCTGACCGTCTGGCTGCTCTGCGCCGCCTATTTCGTTTTTATCAAGAGCCGCGCCTGACCCATGGTTTCATCCCATGTTTCACGTGAAACATTCTCCGGTCCGTGCAACCCCGCCGCCGCGTTCCCCCGACGTTGGCCCATGAACGGATGAATCTCGATGCCTTTGTCGGCTTCCTGCTGGCCTACAACCGCAAGGTCAACCTCGTTTCGCGCCATTCGACACGCGAATCGCTGGCTGCCCTGATCGCCGAGTCGCTGCTGCTGAGGGACCTCGTTTCCACTCCGCTGCTGGTCGACGCCGGCAGCGGCGGCGGACTGCTGGGGATTCCCCTGGCCATTTCCCTGCCCGAAAAGCGATTCATCCTGGTCGAAACCGTACACAAGAAGGCGGTTTTCCTGAAAGAAGCACTGTGTTTCCTCGGCCTGGGCAATGCCGTCGTGCGGGAGGGGCCGGTGCAGGAATTCATGCGCCGCCACCACCGTTTCGAAAGCACCCTGATCGCCCGGGGGTTTCCGGCCATCGAAGTACTGGCTGAATTCGTCCGCCGGCGCAAGGTGCGGGAGTTGCTGTTGATCTCCTCGCCGGAAAAAATCAGAAAAATTCAGAACCCGATGGCAAATGTCCGCCAAACCCGCTATAATATCCCCTCGAGAGACAATCTGATCATCTTCAAGCTGGAGAATGTTTCACGTGAAACGATTTTGCCATGAGTGAAATCATCGCCGTAGCCAACCAGAAGGGAGGCGTGGGCAAGACCACGACCGCCATCAACCTGTCGGCGGCGCTGGCCATCGCCGAAAAAAAAGTCCTGCTCATCGACCTCGATCCCCAGGCCAACGCCACGACCGGGCTGGGCATGGACAAGAATTCGGTGAAGAACGACATTTACTCGGTCCTGGTCAACGAAACCGGCATTCAGGATGCCATCCGCGGCAGCGAGTTGAAATTCCTGAGCGTGATCCCCTCGTCGCGCAGCCTGGCCCGTTTCGAGATGGAAGCGGTCTCCGATGACAGCAATCACCTTTACCTGAAGAATGCCCTGCTCGAGTTGGGAGAGGAATACGAGTATGTCGTGATGGATCTCCCTCCCTCCCTGGGACTGCTGACCATCAACGCCCTGACTGCGGCGCACAATGTGCTGATCCCCATCCAGGCCGAGTATTATGCCCTGGAAGGGTTGTCAGACCTGATGAACACCATCAACCGCATCAAGGAGAATTTCAATCCCGTCCTGGAGATCAAGGGGGTGCTGCTGACCATGTATGACGAGCGCACCAACCTCTCCCGGCAGATCGAGGAAGAACTGAGGAAATATTTTAAAACCAAGGTGTATGAAACCGTGATCACGCGCAATGTCCGCCTTTCGGAAGCACCCAGCTTCGGGAAACCCATCCAGCTGTACGACATCCGCTCGGCGGGGGCCCACGCCTACATGTCCTTGGCCAAGGAGATGACCGGAAAATGAAACGCAAAGTGCTGGGCAAGGGGATCGCGGCCATCATCGCCAACGAGCCGCTGGGCAAAAACAGGCTGGTCGATCTGGACGTGGACAGCATCCACCCCAATCCATTCCAGCCGCGCAAGTCGTTCGCCAAGAACGCCCTGCAGCAGCTGGCCGACTCGATGAGGGAGGACGGCGTCATTCAGCCCGTCGTGGTCTACAAGCGGGACGGCAAGTATTTCCTGGTCGTCGGCGAGAGACGGTGGCGCGCCGCCCAATTGCTGAAATGGGAGAAGATCCCGGCCGTGATCAAGGAATTCTCCGATAACGACGTCATGGCCAAGGCGCTGATCGAGAACATCCAGAGAGAGGAGCTCAATGCCATAGAGATCGCCGAAGGCATCGAAGCGCTGATCTCCCAGAGCGGCGAAGGGCAGCAGGAAGCCGCCGACAGGCTGGGCATGCACCGCGCGACCCTGGCCAATTTTCTCAGGCTGTTGAGGCTGCCCGCCTCCATCAAGGAAGCCATCGTCCAGGGCAAGCTGGACCAGGGGCATGCCCGCGCCCTGCTGGCCTTGAAGACCGAGGGCGACATGCTGGCCGCGGCCGCCCAGATCATGCGCAAGGAGCTGTCGGTGCGGCAGGCGGAAATGCTGGTCAAGAAATTCAATGCCGGCGTCAGGAAAGGCAAGCCTGCCCCGGACCCCGACATCGTCAAAATGGAGAACCGCCTGACCCACAGCCTGGCGACCAAAGTGAAACTGGTCTATGCCGGGACCGGCCAGGGCAAGGTGGAGATATTTTTCAATTCCCTGGCCGAGTTCGAGAGGCTATACGCCATACTATGCAAGGAGAAGTAATATGAACAAAGTCGAGACCCCGATGAAGATCAGCGGCTTCATCGATCGGGAGACCGAGATCATCGGCGATATCAGGTTCAAGGAAAATTTTCGCATCGACGGCATCCTGAAGGGCAAGATACTCTCCGGCAACGGCCTGATCATCGGCGAGACCGGAGAGATCGAGGCCGACATCGATGTCAACAGCGTCGCGATCAATGGCCGGGTCAAGGGATCGATCAAGGCCAAGGAGCGGGTCGAGATCTTCTCCAAGGGGCGGGTCATCGGCTCGGTCACCGCTCCCAAGCTGATCATCGAAGAGGGGGCTTTCTTTCAAGGCTCGTGCCAGATGGAGATGAAATCCCTGGATAGCAAGACAAGGGACGGCGAGAACAAAACGGGGAGATGAAGGTCGCCGCCGTCATCCCCGCCCGCTACGGCTCCAGCCGTTTCCCCGGCAAGCCCCTGGCGAGGATCGCCGGCTGTTCCATGATCGAGAGAGTCTATCGCCAGGCGGAAAAGGCGGCATGTTTCGCAGAAATTATCGTGGCCACCGACGATCCACGCATCCGCGACGAGGTAATTCGTTTCGGTGGCAATGCCGAGATGACCGATAGCAGGATAAAATCGGGGACGGAACGCGTGTGGGCCGTGATCGAGAACAAGGAAATCGCTGCGGTCGTCAACATCCAGGGCGACGAGCCGCTGATCCCGGATCAGCTGATCCGCGCCGTGGCCCTGGCCCTGGAAAAGGACCCGGTCGTCAGCGCTGCCCGCCGCAACGATTCCCGGGAGGATTTCCTTTCCCGGCACGTGGTCAAGGTGGTCTGCGACCGGGACGGCCGGGCCATCTATTTCTCGCGTGCCCCGATTCCCTTCAGTGGAGAGGATTCCTGCGCCGGATTTTTGCAGCACATCGGCATTTACGGCTATTCCAAGGAAATGCTCCGTGCTTTTGTCGGCGGCAGCGCCTCCGAGCTGGAACGGCGGGAGAACCTGGAGCAGTTGCGCTTCCTGTTCATGGGGCAACCGATCCGCATCCTGCTGACCGATTTCTTGTCCCATGGCGTGGATGTTCCCGCGGACATCGAAAAAATCGAACGATTGCTGAGGAGCTAGCATGGCCAAGACCCGATACATCTTCATCACCGGGGGCGTCCTTTCCTCCCTGGGCAAGGGGATCGCCGCGGCATCCATCGGCAATCTCCTGGAATCCTACGGCTTTCGCATCGGCATGCTCAAGCTCGACCCGTATTTGAACGTCGATCCCGGGACCATGAGCCCTTTCCAGCATGGCGAGGTGTTCGTCACCGAGGACGGGGCCGAGACCGATCTCGACCTCGGCCATTACGAGCGCTTCACCACGACCGAAACGTCGCAGAAAAGCAATTGGACCGCAGGCCGCATCTATGAACGGGTGATCCAGAAGGAGCGGCGCGGCGATTTCCTGGGCAAGACGGTCCAGGTGATCCCCCATGTCACCGATGAGATCAAGGCGGCGGTCTTCGCGGTCGGCAAGGCCGTGGATGTCGTGCTGATCGAGATCGGCGGCACGGTGGGCGACATTGAAAGCTTGCCGTTCCTGGAGGCCATCCGCCAGATCGGATTGGAGCTGGATGAGGAGCAGGTGCTTTATGTCCACCTGACCCTGGTGCCGTTCATCAAGACGGCCGGCGAGCTCAAGACCAAGCCGACGCAGCATAGCGTGAAGGCGCTGCAGGAGATCGGCATCCAGCCCGATATCCTGTTGTGCCGGGCCGAGACCGCGATTCCCGCGGAGATCAAGAAGAAGATCGCCCTGTTCGCCAACCTGAAGGAGGATGCAGTCGTCAGCGCCATCGATGTCGATACGATCTACGAGATTCCTCTCATCTACAGGAAGGAGGGGCTGGACGCCACCATATTGAAGAAGCTGAAACTGAAAGGCGATCGCGGCCAATTGCGGGAATGGAGCCGCTGGGTCAAGAGGGTCAAGGGGCTTAGCCGCGAGGTGACGATCGCCATCGTCGGCAAGTACGTCAGTCATTCCGATGCCTACAAGAGCCTTTTTGAAGCCCTGTTCCATGCCGGGGCGGAGAACCATGTCCGGGTCAGGCTGGAGCGGATCGACTCCGATGCGCTGGTCAGCGGCGATCTTCGCGGGATCTTCCACGCAGTGGATGGTATCCTGGTCCCGGGCGGCTTCGGCATCCGCGGCATCGAGGGGATGATCCGCGCCGTCGAATATGCCCGGACGCGCGCCATTCCCTTTTTCGGCATCTGCCTGGGCATGCAGGTGGCGACGATCGAATTCGCCCGTCATGTCCTGGGCCTGGCGGATGCCCACTCCTCCGAGTTTGATCCGCGGACCGGCAGCAAGATCTTCCTCAAGCTGCGCGAGCTGCACAACGTGGACGACATGGGGCACAACATGAGGCTCGGAGCCTATTCCTGCATCCTGAAGAAGCAGTCGCTGGCTTACCGCGTCTACCGGCAGGAAAAGATCACGGAGCGCCACCGCCACCGCTATGAGTTCAATCCCGAGTTCGAGTACAAGCTGGAAAACAAGGGGCTGCGCATCAGCGGCAAGAACCCGGAGCGCAACCTGGTGGAGATCGTCGAGCTGGCCGGCCACCCCTGGTTCCTGGGCTGCCAGTTCCACCCGGAATTCAAATCCCGGCCCCTGCGGCCCCACCCCCTTTTCGTCTCGTTCATCGAGCACGCCAAGCGGACCCCGTCCCGGAGTTGAAACGGGGAGGGGTTCGCTCAGGGGATCTTGACGAATTCGTGATAGACGCTTTTCACCATGGCGGTGACATTGATCATCAGTGCCTCGCGGGGACCCATCAGGGCAGGTGAAGAATACTCCTCTTCCAGGATCTTCTCGGCGATGCCCGTGAAATCGACGCTCTGCCCCAGGCGGTCAATGATCTGTTCCTTCAATCGCCGGGTTTCAGCGAGTGAAGCGGCCAGGAATTCCCTGACCCGGTCCTTGCCCCTGACGGCGGTGTTGTGGGCCAGGGCCAGGACCTCGGCTTCGAGGCCGAGCAATTTTCCCAGCGAGGCCTCGTACTGGCTGTAGCTGGACAGGAACAACGGCTTGACCCTGCCGCTCTTTTCCACGACGCCGGCGGCATCGCCGGCGAACAGGATGTTCTCGGGGCGCAGCAGGAAGGAGATCGAGCACCGGGTGTGCCCCGGCGTTTCATGTACTTCAAGATAGCGAGCGGGGGACAAGGGGATACGGTCGTTCTCGCCCACGGCGCGGATGTCGCGCGGCTTGGTGAAGACCGAATCGCTGCGGTCGTTGGCGAGCGCCTTGAATTTCTGGTTCAGGTCATCGATAAAAGCGACGGCCTTGTCATTCTCCAGGATGTCCCTGGTGCGCCGCGAGGCGATGATCTGGAAGGCGGACTTTTCCTGGAGCAGGGAGCAGGCGCCGGCATGATCGTAATGGGAGTGGGTGAGCAGTACCATGGCCAGCCGCTCGTCTCCCAGCAGCGCCGACAGATTTGTCTCGATCTCTCCGGCCTTGGCCAGGACTGCGCAATCGATCATCGCATTGCGCTGGCCGCGGATCACGTAGAGGGGAAACATCGGGATATCCAGGACAAAAACGCCGGCTGCCAGCTCGTAAAAAGGCCGCGGGCTCACCACGCCCCCCGGCGGTACAATTCCTCGACGGGCTTGCGCTCGCGTGCCGCGGGCAGGCGGCCGGGGTAGCCCAGGCTCATCAGTTCCACGATGCGCACTGCTTCCGGGACCCGCAGGACGGACTTGGCTTTTTCTTCGTCGAACGAGCCGATCCAGCAGGTGCCCAGGCCTTCGCGCACCGCCTGCAGCGAGATGTGGTCCAGGACGATGGCCAGGTCGATCAGGTAGGCCGGGTGGCCGCAGCGCATGACATAGGAAGGGTTCAGGGCGCAGGCGGCCAGGAGGAGCGGCGCCTGCTTGAGAAAGGGCTGATGCGGAGAAGCCTCGTCGATCAGGCGTTCCTTCAGCGCCGGGTCGGTGACGACCAGGATGCGCCAGCCCTGTTGATTGCGCGCGGTCGGGGCCAGGCGGCCCGCCTCGAGCACCCGGGCCAGCTTCTCTTCCTCGACCGGACGGACGGCGTATTCGCGGACCGAACGCCGGGCAACGATCTCCTCGATGACCGTCACAGGAAGTAGATCCCCCCGATCAGGAATGAGACCGCTTCGCCTTTCACCGCGGCCTCCGGGCCTTTCAACAGGCTGGAGAGCCAGCGGTTGTAGCGCAACTCGGCGAATAGCCCCCAGCGGCCCAGGGGAAGCTCGTACCCCAGGGCGGCGTTCACGGCAAAAACCATTTTCCTTGTGTTATCGGAAAGATCAAAGACTTCCTGATAGCCGGGGATCGCCAGTTCATGAGAGAGGACGAAGTTGAATTCGGGTCCCAGGGCGGCATAGGGCGTGGCGCCTTCCCGGAAGCGGTAGGAAACAAATATCGGCACGGCGATGGTCACATTGCGGTAGGTTCCCGTGATCGTTTCGCCCGGCATGTACGCCAGGGAGGCCCGCGCCCCCTTTTCTCCGTAAAGCGCCTGGACCTCCAGTTTCATCTTCGCGACGATCTCCCAGGCATACCCCAGGCCAAATGCCAGTCCCGACTTCTGCTGGCGGTTCAGGGAAGTGATCTCGCTGGAGAAAAGGTACTTGCTCGAATGGACCCCCAGCAGGGCCTTGACCTCGCCGGCCATGGCCATCCGCGCCGGCAGCAGCAGCAAAAGCAGCAGAATTGTTTTTTTCATTGGCAGAAACCTAGCATATTCCCAATGATTTTTCAATCACGGTATTGACAAGCGCCGGCCGTTCCATTATGCTCGCGCTTGAGGCTTGATTCAAGGGAAGAGGGTTTATCCCCACAGCCCCCGCTGCCGTGACCGGACCTGGGATCAGGAAGCATCTTTGAAAGTCTCAGCCACTGCCCACGAGGGCGGGAAGGCTTTTTAAAGATTCCGGAAGTCGGAAGACCTATCAGGTATCAGCCAGATTCCGTTTATCCGCGGAGGGCGGGTAAGGATGAAGTTGCAGCCCATTTGAATTTTGGAGCGTGCGCCATGCGAAACTCACTGGTGTGGTTTGTTCTTTTCTGTCTTCTTTTCCCCGTCCTGATCGCCGAGGAAAAGGGGAAAAAGCCGGATGTCGAGGAAACGGTGGAGGTCATCGGCAAGGTGCCCCTGGTCCGCGCCCTGCAGAGCGTCTCGGTGCTGGGCCGGGAGCTTGTCCAGGGCGGCGGCCGCGATGGCCTGAAGGAGTTGCTGAACCAATGCCCTGGCATGCTGGTGCTCAACGCCGGCAATCCGGCGCAGTTCTCCTACGCCTTTGCCCGCGGCGCCTCGGTCAACCAGATGCTGTACCTGATCGACGGGGTCAAGCTGCACGACCCCTCCACGTCGCTGTCCGGGAATTTTTCATTCCTGTCCCCGCAGCTCGTTGAAAAAGTCGAAGTCGTCCGCGGTCCGCTGAGCAGCATGTACGGGTCGAGCGCCATGGGCGGCGTGGTCAACGTCATCACGCGCAAGAAGGAAGGAACGCGCTTTTCCATCGCCGGCGGCAGTCACGGCACGTGGGACAGCCAGGTCCATTTCGGCAAGCAACTGGGGGCGTTTCACGTTTTTCTCAATGCCGGCCTGTTGCATTACGACGGTCATCTGGACAATGACCAGGTGGAGCGCAACAATTTCATTATTCATTCCGGCTATGACCGGGACGATTTCACTCTGGGACTTTCTCTTTTCGGCTCGCTCGTGGAGGCCGGCATCCCCTGGAATCTGGGGATGACGACCCCGCGGCGCGGCTACGAGCAGGACAACTTCGTCGCCTCCCTGCCGCTGGGCCTGGGCTTAGGGGACCGGGCGCGGCTCGATGTCGTCGCTTCGCTGCACTGGAACCGCTACGATTTCCGCGACCCCGACGATGCCTGGAACCCGCAGTTCGCCAACAAGTCCTTCCTGGCGGAGGCGCAGGCAAAATTCACCACCCGCCTGCTGAAGAACGTGAAGCTGGTCGCCGGGGCCGATCTCTCGATGCAGCGGATCGCCAACCTGGAGAACGACCAGGTCCTGATCCCGGGGACCTCCCTGGGCGTGGCCTCCGTCTATGCCGACCTGCAGGCCGACCTGGGCCGGTTGCTGCTGGCCGGATCCCTGCGCTATGACGGGTACGAAGGCCTGGCCGGAGTGTTTTCCCCCCATTTTGGCGCTTCGCTCAACCTCACCCCTTTCCTGAAACTGAGGGCTTCGGCTTCCCGGAGCTTCCGCGCCCCGACGTTGCCGGAAATGCTGAACCCCTACTGGGGGAATGCCGCGCTGCTTCCCGAGACGGGCCGTTCGCTGGAGGCGGGAGTCGACCTGTACGTCGCCGCGCTGCAATTCGGGTTTACCGCGTTTGATTCCACCTACAGGAACCTGATCGGATACAGCCCGCTGACCTTCCGCTTCGCCAACATCAACCGGGCCGCTGTCCGCGGCGCCGAAGCGAGCCTTGACTGGGAAGCCCTGGCGGGCATCCGCTGCCGGGCGGCCTATACCTATCTGCACACGCAGGACATCCAATACGGCCGTGAGCTGCTGCGCCGCCCGCGCCATGTTCTCAGCGCCGGCGTAT
The DNA here is from genome assembly GCA_002436105.1 of Candidatus Aminicenantes bacterium UBA6072. GTDB lineage: Bacteria > Acidobacteriota > Aminicenantia > UBA2199 > UBA2199 > UBA2199. The sequence goes on from DIXU01000014.1 coordinate 152,824, forward strand.
CGTACCGCGCTGCCAGCGGCATCACCGCCTCTGCCGACGTGACGGTCGTGGGCAAGCGGCTCGACTATGATGAATTGCTCTGGACGGTTGCCGAGAACAAGGCGTTCAACCAGGTCGGGCTCATGCTTCGCCTGCCGCTGGGGAGGCAGGTATCGGTCTTTTGCCGGGTGGACAATGCCCTGAATGCCCGCTATGAAGAGGTTCTGGGCTATCCCGCGCCGCCGCGCCGCCTCATGCTGGGCGTCGCTTACCAGGTGGGCGATTGAGCCCTGTCGCCCGCGCCGCCTGCAACAGGAAAAAAGCCGTTTTCCTGGCCTTGCTTTTTTCCGCCATGGCTGTTTTTCCCCAGCGGGTGATCTCCCTGGCGCCGGGGCTGACCGAGATCGTCTTCGCCGTCGGCCGCGGCGCTACCCTGGTGGGCGTGACGAAATTCTGCGATCATCCCCCGGAGGCCCGGGAGATCGAAAAGGTCGGCGGCTTCCTCGATGTCAGCATGGAGGCCCTGGTGGCCCTGGATCCTGATATCGTGATCGCCTACCCGGAACATGCCGCCAGGATGAAGTCCCTGCCACCCCGGGTGCGGTCGGTCACGGTGGGTCACGGCCGCCTGTCGGACCTGCTGGCATCGATGCTGGAAATCGGCAGGGTGCTCGACGGCAGAAAGGCGGCCGAACGGTTGGTGGGGTCCATCCGCCAGCGGCTGCGCCGCGTATCACTGCGGGTCCGGGGGAAGAAGCCCCCCCGTGTCCTCTTCATCGCCGGGCGCAACGCCGACGAACTGAAGAACATGTTCATTATCGGCAACAACGATTTTCTGAATGACCTGTTGCGTGTCGCGGGTGGGGTGAACGCCTACCGGGGGAAAATCGCCTACCCCAGCATCTCGCTGGAGACGGTCATCATCCTCGATCCCGAGTTCATCTTCGAGATATCTTCCCATTATGAAGGGATCGCCGATGAAAGGATCTTCGCCCTGTGGCGGCCCCTGTCCATGGTATCGGCCGTGAAAGCCGGGCGGGTGCGGATCATCCGCGACCCCTCCTGGCTGCGGCCCGGGCCGCGTGTGGCCGGCGTCGCAGAGGAATTGTCGCGGGCGCTCCATCCGCAGCGATCCGCCCCCGCTGTCCCAAAGCATGGCCGGAATGATTGAAGCCCGGAAGCTTTCGTATGCCGCGAGCCGGAAGCCGATTCTCCGGGACCTCGATTTCGTTGTCGAAGCGAACGATTTCGTTCTGGTTTTCGGTGCCAATGGCGCCGGCAAGTCGACCCTGCTGCGCGTTCTGGCCGGCATGCTCCGCAAGTCAACCGGCGAGGTGCGGCTCGCCGGTCGAGGCCTGGAGTCATATTCCAGGCGAGAGCTGGCCACGCGTCTTTCCTACCTGCCGCAGGCGGATGAATTCACCCTGCCGCTGCTGGTCCGGGACATCCTGCTGGCCGGGCGCTATCCCTACCGCTCCCTTTTCCAGAAGCTTACCCGGCGCGACATGGAGGCCTTCACAGCCGGTGTGGCGCAGTTTGGCCTCGATGGCCTGCTGACGCGCAACATACAGACCCTGAGCGGCGGGGAGAGAAAAAAGGTTCTCCTGGCGGGCGCCTTCATCCAGGATGTGCCGCTCATCCTCCTGGACGAGCCGCTGAACTTCCTCGATCCGGGGAGCGCCCGGCGCCTGGTCAGGATGCTGCAGGAGCTGCACCGGGAAGGCAGGACGATCATCGTGGTGTCGCATGAGATCGAGCGATTTTTTCCCCTGGCCACCAAGATGCTGGCGCTGCAGGACGGCGCCTTGCGCTATTTCGGCGCCCGGACGTTCTCAACGCCATTGTTCCAGGATGTCTACGGCGTCCCGTTCCAAAGGATAACGGCCGCCGGCCGGGAGATCATCTTTGTCGACGACTAGGAAACTCTGGCTGTTGGCCGGGGCCGTGCTGTTGGCGCTGGCCGTCACGCCCTTCCTCGGCATCATCGCCATTGACCCGCGCGCTGTTCTTCAGCAGGGCCCGGTCAGCTTCATCTTCTGGCAGCTGCGCCTTCCCAGAGCCCTGCTGGGGTTCGCTGCCGGCGGCATCCTGGCCCTGTCGGGGCTGGTTTGCCAGAACCTGTTCAAGAACGACCTGGCGACCCCCGACCTGCTGGGCATCTCGTCCGGAGCCGCCGCCGGCGCGGTGATCGCGCTCAAATTCAAGGTGGCATCGACTTTCCTGGGGAGCGGCGGCACGGCCCTGTTTTCTTTCCTGGGCGCCTTGGCGGCGATCCTCGCCATCTTTGCCATCGCCCGCATGATCCGGAGCTCTTCCCTGTATACCTTCCTGATGTCCGGCATCGCCATTAATTTCTTCTTCTCCTCGGTCATCGTCATCTGCCAGTATGTTTTTGATTTCACCGATACGTTCTCGCTCCTGCGCTGGCTGACGGGGGCCATCGTGGTCGCCGGCTACAAGGAGGTCTTTTTCCTGCTGGCGCTGCTGGCCGTTTTTCTGGCCTTTGTCCTGATGTTCCGCGAGGAATTTCTCCTGGTCGCGGCCGGGGACGATTTTGCCTTGACCCGGGGGCTGGATGTCGCCGCCTTCAGGAAATACTCATTCCTGGGACTGGCGGTCTTTGTCGGCGCCGCCGTTTCCCTGTGCGGCCCCATCGGATTCGTCGCCCTGGTCGTGCCTCATGTGTCGCGGTCCTGGGGCGGCAGCCGCTACCGGGAAACCGCCGGCCTCACCGTGCTTCTGGGCGGCGGTCTTCTCGTGCTCGCCGATTTCCTGGCCCGTTCCCTGCTGCCGCCGGTGGAGGTCCCGGTGGGAATCGTCACCTCGTTCCTGGGGGCGCCATTTTTTCTGGCGCTGCTTCTGTCCCAGCTGAAGCGGTCGGCCTGAAATCAGTCTTTTTTCAGCTTCAGTTCCTCGTAGCCGACGAGCACCGAGGGCGAGGACGATTTCAGCACCTGGAAGGTCACGACGCTCTCCCGGTCCCGGTTCGGGACCGAGGTCTCGAACCGGCGCACCTCATCCTTGCGGATGTCGCGGAAAAGAAGCTGGTCGACCATGTCTGCGCCGGAATATACCTGCAGGATAAGGTATTCGGCCTCGGCGGGATAGGTGAGGTCGCCGTGGATCATCAGCTGCCCGGCGCGTGATGCCGTGAAGCCGGTGCCGATGGGGATGGCCCGGCCGTCCATGTCGGTGATCTTCTGGATGCCAACCTTGGCGCCCGGGACAATGACTTTCATCTCCTGGATGCCGCTTTCGGCCACGGTGTTCCCGATACTGTCAACGGCCCGCACCTTCCAGTAGGTCCACTGGTTGCGCAGGACTGCGCCCCAGGTTCCCTCGCCGGGCGTAAAGCGGGTGCGCTCGGGGCATTCCAGCCATTTCACGGCCGGATCGTTGCGCAACAGGGGAAACAGGCTGTTCGAGAAGGCGATATGATAGTACGAACCGCCGAGGATGCGCTCCCAGGAAAAGACCGTCGCCTCGTCCTCCTTGATGATGGCGCCGTCCTTGGGAGCGAGAACGTCGATCACGTTCTCATAAGGCAGGACGAAGTAGCGCAGGGTGGGGAAAAGGACCTGTTCGTTCTCCGGGCGGGTCAACTGCACGGTGATGGTGTGCATGCCGGGATCGAATACCGGCAGTCCGGGAACCTCCGGCGTAAAGATCGTTTTCACCTGGCCCTGGTAGGCCGTTTCGTTGAAGAAATGAAACGGCTGGCCGTCCACGATCCAGAAACCGGAAACGATGCCGGTGCCGCACATCTTCATGCGCAGCTGCGCCCTGATGGCCTTGGAGTTTTTCGGCACCACCTTGTAGTACTTGCCGTTGTCCAAGGCGATCTCGGCGATCTCCAGGTTCACCTGGTCGCTGATGCCCAGGACCTTGACGGCCGCCGTGAATACCTTGCTGCTGGCCCCGTTCTCGTCACGGGCGCTGATGGTATAGTTCCCCGGGAGCTTGTAAGCATGCGTCACGGTGACCGGCCCCGAGAAAACGGCGGGTCTGCCGGCGGCGACGGCGGCCGGCCGGGAGGCGACGGTGCTGCCGTCGCCGAAGTCCCACAAGACCTCGGGACCGCGGAAATTGAGTGCCGTGACGGTCAGCGGCTCGTCGATCCTGATTTCGGCAACGGACACGGCGAGTGAGCGGTTCTCGGGAAGAATCGTGATCAGCCGGGTTACCTTCGGCAGGCCTTCTTCCAGGGCACTGATGGTGAATGTGCCGGGATTCTGGTAGCGGTGAGCGACCGCCGCCGAATAAAACTGCGGCTGCGTACCGTCGCCAAAGTTCCATTTGATGTTATTGGTCTTGAAGTTGACGGCCTGGATGGCCACCTCCTGGTCGACGCGCGGTGCCGCGGGCGAGAAGTTGATCACGCGCTCCGGTTCTCCGACGGTGATGGTCAGGCTTACCGGCGTGGTTTTGGTGTTGCCGTCCCAGTCGAAAGCACGAACCGTGAAGGTTCCCGACTTGGCGTAGGTGTGGGTGACAATGGTCCCGCGTCGAATGTAGGTCGTGCCGTCGCCCATGTCCCAGGCGATGTTGGTCGGGGTGTTGAAGTTGACCGCGGTGAAGGTGATCGGCTTTCCCACTCCCGGCTGTGCAGTGGACGAGGTGATGAGGCGGTTCTCCAGGATGTACACCGTCTTGTACTCGTCGGTGGGGCAGGGTCCGGCAGAAGCCGAACGATGCACGTGGACCTGGTAGGTCCCCGGGTTCCTGTACGTATGATAAATCACGTTGAATGCCGGGTAATCCGACTGGCAGGTAAAGGTCTGGCCGTCTCCCCAGTACCAGGTATCCGACGAATAGTAGTCGTAACAATTCGTCTGGAAGCCGATCCTTTCACCTACGTCCGTGGTCCCGCTGGCGGGAAAAGTGGTGATGGTTCCCGACAGGGTCACCGTCAGGCCGATCATGATCAGGATCAATAATGTTTTTTTCATTGGGGTCTCCTAGAAGGCGATATCGGCCTGCAGATGGAATATGGACGAGTCGCTCTTCACATCTCCGTACTTGGCACCCTGGAACGCCGATTTGAGGGAGAGCGAGGGGCGGATCTTGTCCTTGAAGAGCCTGGCCGCGAAAAAGTTGAGGTTGCATCCCGCCGACCAGTTGGTGCTCTGGTTGAGCGAACTCTCGTTGCTCATGTAGGAGGAAGTGAGCGTGATGGTGAAATACTCGGGAACCAGGGTGATCTCGGAATTGAAATAGAAATTATAGATCGTCGATTTGCTGCCGTCGCTCAGCGTTTCATTCTCCTGATAGCTGAGCGTCGGATTCAGGGAGAGGAAATCCCCGAACCTCAGGTTCAGGCCCAGCGAAGCGTTCACATTGGATGTGAAATTGACCGACTCGGTCTTGCCGACGCTGACGTTGACGCCGTTCGCTCCCGCCATGTATCCCAGCGACGCGCTGTAATTGTAGGTGTTCATGTCCGAAGATGAGGTTTGCAGCCCGGTCGAGGAGTCGTAATCCAGGTTGTCGCGCGATATGTCGGCCCCGATGCGAAAGTGGTTTCCTATCCCCCAGTTGATGGTGGTACCGGCCCTTTTCTGGCGCAGCGCGTCCTGGATCAGGCTGTGCATGCAGGTTTTCTTGTCGATGTAGGACACGTTCCAGGAAAAACTCTTGATATTCAGCCCCAAGTTGGTGCTCAGGCCTTCGCGGTCGTTCTGCATGAACAGGTTGGCGATCGAGTTGAAGTGATCATCGATCGACTCATAATCGGCTCCGAGGGAAAGGATGCCGTGGTTGTATTTCAACCCGGCCTTCCAGGCGGTGCCGTTTTCCTTTTGCAGCAGGGCCTTTTCCGCGGCCGCCCCGTAATTGCTTGAAGAAAACTCTCCGGCCAGCTGCAGGCGGTTCTGGAGCAGGCTGAGCTCGCTCCAGAGGGAGAACATGTCGCCTTTGCGGAAGGGGTTTTCGTTATAAGAGACGGTCTTGCTGTCGAGGTTGTCCTGGCCGGTCATGAACATGCCGCGGATCTTCAGGGTGCTCTTCAGGTTCATCCCGGCCACGGCGCCGAAAATGCCCGCGTCGGAAGCGGGAATGCCGAAGCCGTCAAAACCGGTCTTCTGCTGGGAATTGGTATAGAACGAGTTCAGGTAGAGGCTATTGCCGACATACTCGAGGCGCAGGCCGCGACGGTTCAGGTAGGAGGTGGTGAACTCGGTCTCGTTGACCGCGACATCGCCGGCCTCGATCTGCAGCCCCCCCCTCTTGAAGCGCAGCATCATGCTGGAGAGGTTGATCCGGTTCTCGATCGATTCGTAGGGGTCGATATGGACGAAATTGGTGTCGAAATCGAGCTGGTAGTTGTTCTTGACGATATTCTTGTAGATCCTCAGGTTGCCGTTGGCCGTGTAGTTCTGCTGGTAATACCCGCTGTCGTTCTTTTCATCCAGCTTGGTCGAGGTCGACAGCGAGGCGTTGACGTTGACCGGCGGCTCCCACTTGGGCTTGGGTGCGCTGAGCGCGTTGTCGTCCTGGAAATAGATCTCGGGGGATTCCTTCTGGGTGAAGCCGGCGACCGTGTGGGTGAGCGAAACGGCGGCGACACCGTCTCCCTTCTGTTCGCTGACGTAATACTCGATGTTCTTGCCGTACAGATTCGCGGTCGGGATGCGGCATGCGAGGGAGCCGGAGGCATCCACCTGCATTTTTCTGACCTGGTAGCCAGGCATCCCCTCGGTGCGGTAATTGATGAAATAAGCACCGCAGCGCCCGGCGGCGACGGGGCCTTGGCCTGACCGGGGGGTAATGCGGATGACGACCTGGTCGGCCAGGCGCTCGACGCGGGGCAAGGTGTTGAGCTGTTGCAGCGCCTGCCCGGGAATGGACCGTGCCAACAACAATGCGGCGGCAAAAAATGCAAATTTTTTTACCATGATTGTCTCCCTTATAGCCTGCAAAATATCATATATACAAATATTATTTCAACAGATATATCTCAGAATAAAATTTTATTATAAAATACCGGCATTCAGACATGGATGATCGAGGATCGCAATGAACAGGACACCGGCATGCACTTGGGCGCAGGAATGAAGACCCATATCATCATCCATGCCGGAAACCTGCTCCATAACCTGCGGCTTTTCAGCCGCCTGGCCCGCTCGCCGCTCATGTTCGTGGTCAAGGCCAATGCCTACGGGCACGGACTGCGCCAGGTCGTCGAGATCACGCGTAATTCGCCGGCCGTCGGCTGCTTTGCCGTGGATTCGCTCGCGGAGGCCGAGGTCGTCCGCTCGCTGCAGAAGCGCAAGCCGGTGCTGGTCCTGGGCTGGAGCGACAAGGTTGAGACCGAAGAACTGGTGGCCGGGGGATTCGAGACCGTCGTGCCATCCGAAGAGCACCTGCGCTGGCTGCTGGGCGCCGCGGCCAAATTGAAACGCAAGGCCCGGGTCCACATCAAGATCGAGACCGGGACCAACCGCCTGGGGATCGATCCCGGAAAGGCTGTCGCCCTGCTGAAAAGCCTGGACAGGAGGAAAGCCGAGCTGCGCGGCATCTATTCCCATTTCGCCAACATCGAGGACACGACCGATCCGGCTTTTGCCCGCCGGCAACTCGAACTGTATCACGCCGTCCTGCGCCGTGTCGGCCCGACCTGCGCCTGCCGGCATTTTTCCAGCTCGGCTTCCACTCTGCTCTTTCCGGAGACCCACTTCGACATGGCCCGGGTCGGGATCTCGGCCTACGGCTATTGGCCGTCCCGGCAGACCCATGCCCTTTTCCTGGAAAAAAACAAGGGCGCCTTCGATTTGCGGCCCGTCCTGAGCTGGCACAGCAAGGTGGCCCAGGTCAAGCAGGTCAAAAAGGGAGCGGCGATCGGCTACGGCCTGACTTACAGGACCTTCGCCAAGGCCAGGATCATCGTGATCCCGGTCGGATATTATGACGGCTATGACCGCAAGTTGTCCAACGCGGCCCAGGTGCTGGTCAACGGCAGCAAGGCGCCCGTGCGCGGCCGCGTCTGCATGAACATGTTCATGGCCGATGTCAGCCATATTCCAGGCGTAAAGACCGGGGACCCCGTGACGCTGTTGGGAGGAAAGGGCCGGGAGCGGATCGATGCCGACATGCTGGCCGAGTGGTCCGGGACCATCCACTACGAAGTCTTGTCGCGCCTCAATCCGCTGATCCCCAGGATCGTCAAGTGAAAACGCGATGAGAAAACCAGGCAACAAGGAACTTTCCCCCGTTTCTGACGTTTATTGGTGTGTATGGAAATAAGCGATATCTTGTCGAGGTGCCGGGAAAACGACAGGGAGGCGTGGAACATGCTCATTAACGCCTACTCCAAGTCGGTGTACAATATCGCCTTGAATTTCTTTGCCGAAAGGGATATCGCCTCGGATGTCACGCAGGAGATTTTTATCAAGCTTTACCATAACTTGGACAAGTACAAGGAGGAAAAGAGCTTTACGTCCTGGGTTTTTGCGGTTTCAAGGAATTATTGCATCGATTATTGGCGGAAAAACAGAAAATATCTGGATAACAGCCAGGAATTGAATGAAAATATCGGGTCCGGCCAGCCTTCTCCCGAGGAAAACCTGATCCGTGAATCCGAAATTGATGTCTTGCGGAAAAAAATCGCCCGCCTGGAACCCGATCTGCGTCTCATCCTGATCCTGCGCGACATCCATGACCTTTCCTACCAGGAGATCGCGGAGAGGTTTTCCATCCCGGAGGGCACGGTCAAATCCAGGATCAACCGTGCCCGGTTGAAGCTGGCCGAGGCGTACATGCGGGAGGGGGCATGAACAAGAAATGCAGGGACATGGAGGCCTGGCTCTCGGCCTACCTTGAAAATGAATTGTCCGGCAAAGATGCCGCCGAGGTCGAAAAGCACCTTGCTGAATGCCACGATTGCCGTGCCAAAAAGGAAAAAATAGAAGAACTCATCTTCAGCCTCGCCGAGCTCCAGGAGGAAGTGCCGTTCTTTCTCAAGAATCGTCTTTACAATATTCCGGAGATCGTCGAAAAAAAAGCGCGGGCCAGAACCATCTATTTCCCCAAGTGGCTGGCCGCGGCCATCGGCACGGTCATTTTGTTCCTGAATTTGTTCTATTTCACGAATATTTTCCCTTCGGTCAACCGCGAGATGCATGCAATGGTTTCCTCGGTCGAAAAGTTTGTCGTCCGTAGCGGGGGCTGGTTCGAGAAGGTCAAGGAATCGAAAGAGTTGTTTTTCTTCACCTTTTTCAATAAAAAATCGATCGAAATAAAAGAAACAGGCCAGGATCGGAACGGAATGACCGGTGAAGTTCTCAATAAAGGAGGAAAAAATGGCTAACAATCCAGCTCCAGGCGATGATTTTCGCGAAAAAAACCCTTCCCTGGCCGCATTTCTGGCGATATTTCCCGGGATGGGGGCAATATACAACGGCAATGTTCTGAAGGGGATCACTTTCATGCTGATCTTTGCCGTTCTGATCGTTCTGACCAGCAACGCCTACAGCGCCGATTCCGCGGTATTCGGCTTGATGATCGCCGGGTTCTACATCTATCAGATCATCGACGGCTATAACGAGGCTTGCCAGCTGAACAAGGGCGGCCGAACCGCCGAAGAAAAGGCCCGAGGCGGAGAAGACCTTTCCCTGTTCTCCGCTGTCGTCGTTCTGGCCATCGGCGTGCTCTTCCAGCTGGTCAACTTCGGCCTGCTTTCCTTCCGCCAGGTCACCCGTCTCTGGCCGCTGGCCCTGATCGCCTTCGGGATCAAGATCGTTTTCAACTATTACAAGCGCGAGGAAACCAACCATGGGAAACAGTAAGAAAGAATCGTTGCTCTGGGGGCTGATCATCCTGATCCTGGGGATGCTCTTCCTGCTGAAGAATTTCGGGCTGGAAATCAATGTCTGGCACCTGCTGGGGAAATATTGGCCCATGATCCTGGTCTATATCGGGCTGAAGAACATCTATTTCTACGCGAAGAAAAAGCAATGAAGCGGAAGGAGATCTTTCTGGTCGTCATTCTGGTCGCATTCGGCGTGATCTATCAAGCCGTCGAAAAGGGCCGGGTGCGCTTCAGCAGGGATTTCTCGTTCTATGCCAACGACCGGCGACCGAAAGGGACCCGCTTCAGCGAGTTCCCCGGCCAGGACCTGCAGTTCCCGGATGTGAGCCAGGTCCGGGTCGAGAATCCGGCCGGCGAAGTTACCGTCGAAAACTCCAGCGACGGCTTGGTGCACCTGGCCGCGAAGGTGCGCGTATACCACTCCGGCAAGGAAGATTCGGCTGCTGCCGCCAGGAATGCCGAAGTGCGAACCGACCTGGATGCCGGCATCCTGAAGGTCTCCGTTCGCGCCCCGTCGCCTTTTCCCTACCGCAGCCTGCGCGTCCTGCTGCACCTGCGGGTTCCCGCCGGCATCCCTTTGTCCGTCCGCAACCAGGAAGGCGACGTGATGGTCCGCGGCACCGGCAAGGATTTGCGCATCGACCAGGAGAACGGCGACCTGATCTTGGAGAACATCCCTTCCCGTTCGCGGCTGCAGCTGAAGAACGGCGTCGCCAGGATGAGGGGCCTGCCCGAGGGAACGGAGATCATTGCCGCCCATGCTCGGGTCGACATTGAAGAAGCGGCCTCCCTGAATCTGGACGGCCGCCATGTCGAGTTTTCCGTTCGCAACGTGAGCGGAGACGCCGTCGTGGAGATGGCCTATGGCAAGCTGATCGCCGACGGTGTCGGCAGGCTGGAGATCAGGGCGAGGCACGGCAATATCACGGCCAGGAACATCCGCGGCGGTGCGAGCGTCACCAACAAGTACGAGACGACGCGGATGGAGGACGTGAGCGGGGACATCCGCATTTTCAGCCGTTCGGGGAAGATCGATCTCCGCCGCGCCTCCGGCAACGTGGTGATCGAGAATTCGTATGCCAACATCGCGATCGCCGGTTTTTCCGGCGCCAGTCTCGACGTACTGCTGAAGAACGGCAATTTGGAGCTGAGCGCCGCCGATGTGAGCGACCGGGTCAACATCAAGGCCCGGTACGCCGAACTGGACCTGTCCTTCGCGGCCTTGATCGATCCGACCTTCAGCATCAAGACCGTCCATGGCCGGATCAGCGCCGCGCCGCGCCTGGGCCTGGACAGCTTCCAGGATAAGGAAGAAGCCTACGCCAACCGGGACGGGCAGAAGCCGGAGATCCTCATCCACAACACCTATGGGAACGTGCGGGTGAACGCCGCCGACTGACCGTTGATTTTTTTCCGTCTTTGAGTTATTTTTATCTTGATGGGAAACGTCATCACCTTGCCGAACATCCTCAGCCTGTTGCGCCTGCTGATGATCCCCCTGATCATCCTGCTGATGGTCCACGTCAATGACGAGTTGTTTCCCTATCTGATCGTCACCTATGTCATTGCGGTTTCCCTCGATTTTTTGGACGGTTACATCGCCAGAAAGTTTTCCCAGGAGACCGAGATCGGTCGGATCATCGACCCACTGGCCGACAAGATCCTGGTCCTGGCCATTCTGATCACGCTGACGGCGAAGTTCGGGTTTCCCCTGTGGCTGGCGGCATTCATCGTCCTGCGCGACATTCTCATCCTTTGGGCCAGCGTTTTGCTTTACCAGGGCAAGCGCATCGTCAAGCCTTCACTGGTGGTGGGCAAGGCCACGTTCGCGCTGCTGAGCCTGCTGATCTTCACCTTCATCGTCGATCTCCACGAGCGCATCGACCTGCTCGCGGTCAAGCAGTTCCTGATCGCCCTGACCTTCTCGTTCCTTCTTTGGTCCTGGGTCGCCTATTTTCTGGTTTACCTGCAGGAGAAAAATGGAAAAAAAGAATACCATCTTGATCGTTGACGACGAGAAGGAGATCCGCCTGCTGCTGCAGGAATTCCTGGAAAAGAACGGCTATGCCGTATGCGTCGCCGCGGACGGGCAGCAGGCGCTGCAGCTGGCCGGCGAGCAGCTTCCCGACCTGGTCATCACCGATCTGCTGCTGCCAAAGGAGCATGGCATCGAGGTCATGCAGGCCATCAAGGATCGGTTCCTCCTGCCCATCATCGCCATATCCGGCATCTACAGGAAAGATGAGATCCAGGGCCGGATCAACGACGTGTTCATCGATGGTTTTTTCGAAAAGCCTCTGGACCTTGACGGGATCCTGGCCTGTATCCGCTCCATCCTCAATGGATGAGCCCTTTTATTCTTTCGCCGCATTCCTGAAGAACAAGTTTCCCGGAGGCAAGGTACGGAAGATCCCCATCGATGCGGGGTTCTCCTGCCCGAACCGTGACGGGAAGCTGTCCGGCGCCGGCTGCGTGTTCTGCGATCCCTTTGCGGCCGGCCCTGTCGCCAAGGCCGGCTGGACGATCGAGGAACAGATCACGTCCCATGTCCGGCGTTATGGCGGATGGAGGTTCATTGCGTATTTCCAATCACATTGCAACACCTACGCTCCGGTCGCGGAACTGCGCCGCAAGTATGAGATCGTCTTCCGCTTCCCGGAGATCGTCGGGTTGTTCGTCGGCACCCGCCCCGACGAGCTCCCCGAACCGGTCCTGTCCCTGTTGCAGGAAACGGGCCGGCGCATCTACCTGAGCGTCGAACTCGGGCTGCAGTCGGTTCACGAGCGGAGCCTGGGCCTGCTCCAGCGCAACCACTCGGTCGGGCAGTTCGTATCCGCCTTTCATGAATTGCGCCGGCGGCGCATCGATTGCGTCGTCCACCTCATCATCGGCATCCCCGGAGAAACGCGCGCGGACATGCGCGCGACCATCGCGGTCATGAACGCCCTGAGGCCGGCCGGGATCAAGCTCCATCCGCTGCACGTGCTCCGGGGGTCGCAGCTGCAGGCACGGCATGCCCGGGGTTCACTGCCGCTGCTGGGTCGCGATGAATACGTCGATATCGTTTGCGATCTCCTGGAGCGCCTGGATCCGGACATCGTGGTGCACCGGCTCACGGCCGACCGGGAGAAAGAGCTGTTCATCGCCCCGCCCTGGGCCCTGGACAAGGCGGCCGTGCTGGAGGCCATCCGGAGGGAAATGCGGCAGCGGGGATCCCGCCAGGGTTGTCGGATGGGGAGTGAGCAATGTTCCGGGCCGCGTTGACAAAAGGAAATCGATGATGTAGAACAGGGATGAAGATAAACGGGGAATCGATGGGAAAACGAGTCATTGAGTCGCCGATCCCTTTCGTGCTGCGCAAGGTCTTCATGGAGAAGATCACCGGCGAGCTGACCATCAAGGGAGAAAACTTCGAAAAGAGCCTGTACTTCGAACGGGGCGACCTCTGCTTCGCCAGGACCAACGTCCTGCACGAACGCCTCGGCGAGGTGCTGTTCAAGATCGGCAAGATCGACAAAACCCAGTTCTGGGACATTCACAAGCTGATCTCGGGCCAGAAGGAGCGGATCGGCCGGGTTCTGGTGCTGAACAATTTCATCAGCCAGAAGGACCTGTTTTACGGTCTGATCCACCAGGTGCGCGTGATCGCTCTCTCCACCTTCGCCCTGACCAGCGGTGAATGGGAATTTTCCCCGGCGCTGCCCGAGCTTCCCGAGGACTCGCGCTTCAAGATCGAGTTGCCCGGGATCTTCGTCGAGGGCGTGCCGCGTTTCAAAAGCCTGCCCCTGTTCCGGAACAATTTCGCCAAGCGCTCCCTGCAGACCCGACCGGTCTCGGCCGAGACCGGCAGCTTCCTCAAGGAAGAAGACGTGGAGGTTTACAAGGCCTTGAGCTCCCGCTCCGGAGTGCCGGCCGAGCAGGTGGCGCAGGAGATGGGCATGGCCGACGAGGCCTTCTGGCAGAAGCTGGCCCTCTTTTTTCTGCTGAATATCCTGGAATTCGTCGCCTCCCCCGTCCAGCGCGCACTGAACAAGGAGCACGAGGCGCTGCTGGCCCTGTATGAAAGCATGAAGGCCCGGGACCTGGATTATTACGAGCTGTTCGACCTGGACAACGGCGCCACGTCCAACCAGATCAAGGAGACGTATTACCTGTATGCGAAAAAATTCCATCCCGACCGCCTGGGCGAAGCATCGAATCCCGAGCTGAGAGAAAAAGCCAACTTTGTTTTCGCCAGGATCAACAAGGCCTTCGAGGTCCTCAGCGATGAGGGGAAAAGACGGGAATACGACATGAAGGGCTATAAGGAGATCCAGCAAGCCGAAAAAACGACGGAAAACCTCGTTGAAAAGGCGAACCTCTATTATCGCAAGGCCAAAACCCTCTATTCCCATCAGCGCTACAGGGAGACGGCCAGCCTGATGGAGGAATCAATCCGCAACGACCCCACCCGGGCGTCTTATTATCTCTTGCTGGGTCTGGCCCAATCGAATATTCCCAACCTCCGGCGCGTGGCCGAGAAAAGCTTCCAGAAGGTCATCGAGCTGGAGCCCTGGAACCCGGAGCCGTATGCCGCCCTCGGGCTTTTGTTCCAATATGAGAAGATGGAGAATCGGGCGGCGAATTTCTTTAAAAAAGCGCTGGCGATCGATCCTGAGCATGAACTGGCCAAGAAAAGGCTCGCCGAAATGCAGGGCGCGGGGAAAAAGCCATCGGTCCTCTCGATCTTCCAGAAAAAAAAGTAGCGCATCCCCCACTACATTTTGTGTTTAAAAAAAAACAATATTGACATTTAGCGTTTTTGGGGTAAGATAGCAAAGTTGTCCATCAGGAGTGAGGAGGCGGAGGGGGCTGCGTGAACATTCTGTATTTGTCTTCCGAAGCGGTGCCGTTCGCCAAGACCGGCGGCTTGGGAGACGTTTCGGGCGCCCTGCCGCGGGTCCTGGCGGCCAGCGAAAAAGTCACCTTGCTGATGCCCGGGTACCGGACGGAAGCGATCCAGCGGTCCCCGGCCGAAGTCGTCGATGGTTTTTCCCTGCGCATCGGGTCGGAGACCCATGATGCGGTCATAAGGAAAACCCCTGTTTCCGCCAATTATTCCGTCTGCTTCGTCCATAACGATCACTTTTTTGCCCGGGATGGAATTTACGGCGACGATGCGGGGGACTATCCCGACAATTTCTCCCGTTTCCTTTTTTTTCAGAAAGCCGCCCTGGAATACGTGCGCAGGAACAACCTGCGCTTTGACATCATTCATGGCAACGACTGGCAGACCGCCCTGGTTCCCCTGCTCATGCGGATCGATCCGCTTGCGGCCTATTTCGCCGGGACCAGATCGGTTTTCACCATCCACAACCTGGGTTACCAGGGGATATTCCCGGCCGCGGCCTTCGCTGAAGCCGCCCTGCCGCCCTATCTGTTTTCCCCCGAGTATCTCGAATTTTACGGCGACCTGAACTGCCTGAAATCCGGCATTATTTTTTCCGACTGGCTGCTCACTGTCAGTCCGGCCTACGCCCGGGAGATCGTTTCCCGCGACCAGGGGTTCGGTCTGGACGGGCTGCTGGCCAAGTATTCCTGCAAGCTGAGTGGAATTCTCAACGGCGTCGATTACGGCCAGTGGGACCCGCAAGACGATCCCTTCATCGTCCAGCGCTATTCCGTGCGATCGCTGCCGCATAAGACCAGGAACAAGGAAGCGCTTTTCTCCGAGCTCGGACTGGCGGGGAAAAGCCGTTCACCGCTGATGATCATGATAGCGAGGATCTCGCAGCAGAAGGGGGTGGACGTGCTGCCGCGGTTGCTGCCCCAGCTTTTCCAGGACGATGCTTATTTCGTTTTTCTCGGCAAGGGCGACCGTTCCCTGACCGGGGAGATCGCAGGCCTGGCCGGGCGTTTTCCCCAGCGCATGAAGTTCTTGAATGCCTTCGACGAAAAAATGGCCCATCGTTTGCAGGCGGCGGGAGATCTCCTGTTCATGCCATCGGCATATGAGCCGTGCGGGCTGAACCAGATCTACGGCTTGCGCTACGGTACGGTCCCCATCGTGCGGGCTACCGGCGGCCTGGATGACTCGATCCAGGAATTCGATCCGCCAACGCTCCGCGGGACGGGCTTCAAGTTCAGGGGCAACGATATCCCTGCGATCCTGGCGGTGATCCGCAACGCGCTGCGACTGTTCCGCGACCGGAGCCTATGGAGCAGGATCCAGGAAAACGGCATGGCCATGGATTTTTCATGGGAACGCGCCGCAACAAGCTACTTGACGCTCTACAAGAATATTTCATCGGAGGATACCCAGCATGTCTGAAATCATCTCGGCCAACGACGGAAATTTCGAAAGCTTCATCCAGGGTCATCCCATGGTCATTGTCGACTTCTGGGCGCCGACCTGCATGCCCTGCCGGCTGATGGAGCCGGGACTGGAAAAGATCGCGGCCAGTCATCCGGAGAAGGTCAGGGTCTTGAAGGTCAATGTCAACGAAAACCCCAAGACCTCTTCGCGCTTTTTCGTGCGCACCCTGCCCACCCTGCTGTTCATAAAGGACGGTCAGGTCCGGACGCAGATCGTCGGCGCCGTCAACCCCGTGCAGATCGAAAAGACCCTCAACGAGGTCAGCTGATGGAAAAGAACTGGGATGTGATCATCGTGGGCGGCGGCCCGGCGGGTCTGGCCGCGGCGATCTATTGCGGTCGGGCCCTGCGGAAGACCCTGGTTCTGGAGAAAAAAGTCTTCGGCGGCCAGATCGTTTTTTCCGACATCATCGAGAACTATCCCGGTTTCGCCGAGCCGATCGTCCCGGCCGACCTGATGGAACAAATGGCCAAGCAGAGCGAGCGCTACGGGGTCGTGCTGGAGAACGACGAGGCCCTGGGGCTGGTCAGGGAAGGGGAGAACTGGAGGGTCGACGTCTACCAGAATACCTATACGGCGAAAGCAATCCTTTACGCCGCCGGTTCGGCGCACCGTTTCCTCGGCGTTCCCGGCGAGCAGGAACTGCTGGGGCGCGGGGTGTCGGTCTGCGCCACCTGCGACGCCCCCTTTTTCCAGGGCAAGAAAGTGGCCGTCCTGGGCGGCGGCGACACGGCCCTCTACGAGGCGCTGCACCTGGCAAAATTCGCCTCCGAAGTCACCTTGATCCATCGCCGCGGCCAGCTCCGCGCCGAGAGGATCCTCCAGGAGCGGGTATTCAAGAACGACCGGATCAAAGTGCTCTGGGATTCCGAGGTCCAGCGCTTCCAGGGCGCGCAAAAGCTCGAGGCGCTGGATGTGCTCGATAAAAAAACGAACCGCGTGGAACCCATGGCATGCGACGGGGCTTTCCTGGCCATCGGCACCATTCCCAACACCGGCTTGCTGAAGGACCTGGTGCAGCTGGACGAGAACGGCTACGTCGTGACCGATATCTCCCTGCGCACCGAGGCCCGGGGCCTGTTCGTTTCCGGAGAGGTCATCAAGGGCAACCGCCGCCAGGTCGCCATCTCGGTGGGCATGGGAGTGCAGGCGGCGCTCAATTGTGAAGAATACCTCGCTTCCCTGGATTGAGCGCCGGCGGCCCGCTGGGTATCGCCCGGTGGGCGTTGCCCATGTTTACGGGAGGAGCGCATGATCAAGGCCCTCCTTGGCGAAACGGCGGGGAAGCGGTGCGTGGTCTGCCGCCTGTGCGCCCACGAATGCCGGATCGCCGAAGGCAAGACCGGGATTTGCCGCGTGCGCAAGAACGTGGGCGGCGAATTGTTCTCCCTCAATTCCGACCGGGTCGTCGCCGCCCATATCGATCCGATCGAAAAGAAGCCGTTGTATCATTTTCTGCCCGGGTCGCGCTCCTTCTCCGTCGCCGCCATGGGCTGCAATTTCTCCTGCCGCTTCTGCCAGAACCACGCCATCTCCATGGTGGAGGACGAAACGGCCATCCAGGGCGACGTCGTTGCCCCGGATCAGCTGGTGGCACTGGCCAAAAAATACGACGCCCGATCGATCGCCTATACCTATACCGAGCCGACGGTTTTTTTTGAGCTCGTCCTGGAAACGGCGCGGCGGGCCCGCGCCGCCGGTATTCGCAACGTCCTGGTCAGCAACGGCTACATGACCGCCGGGGCCCTGGCGCTGCTGGGGCCGTACCTGGACGGGGCCAACATCGACCTGAAAGCGTTCAGCGACGGATTTTACCGGAAATACTGTTCCGCCCGAATGCAGCCCGTGCTGGAGACGATCGCAGCCGTAAAGGCCATGGGGATCTGGCTCGAGGTCACCACGCTGCTGATCCCGGGATTGAATGACGAGCCGGGGCAGATCTCGGAGCTGATCGGTTTTTTGCGCGGCCTGGATCGCGACATTCCCTGGCATGTTTCCCGCTTTTTTCCTCAATACCGCATGGAGGACATCCCGCAAACGGATGCGGAATCGATCTACCGTTATCTGCGCATGGCCGAGGATGGCGGGCTGCATTTTCCCTACGGCGGCAACCTTCCGGATTCGCGCTGGAGCCATACGCTGTGCCCGCAATGCCGCGCGACGCTGATCGAAAGGTCCGGATACCATGCCCGGAACGTCGGGCTTCATGAGGGTGCGTGCAGGGCCTGCGGCGCCGCCGTGGCGGGCGTCTGGAGCTGATCCGCGGTCGCAGCGGCGCCCACGTTGACAAAAATAAAACCTTGGACTATTTTATTCCCGGAGAATAATATGCCAGAGAACAAATCCCCGGAAACGAACGCCATCCCCGTCCCCCCGGTGCCGCAGCAGGCGCCGGGCGGAGCCGCGAACATCCCGGAGCCGCCGTTGAACCTGCCGCCCGAGGCCATGGTGCAGGAAACGATCCCTGTTGCATCGCCCGTCCCGCAGGCGAAAACGGAGGGGACGCGGCCGCGGACGGTCGCGAAGCCCGCTTTGCCGAAGAGCCTCTGGTGGCTGGCTGCGGCAATCCTGGCGCTGCTGGCCGTGCTGGTCATCGCGGTGGTCGGGAGCAGGGGCGGGAGGAAACCGGAAACCCCCGCGGTTCAAAGCACGGAAAAGACCGAGGAACTGAGCAATTATACCGCCTTCATCGCCGAGAACAAGGGGCTCATTGAAAAGAAGCCCGCAGAGCAGGTATTGACGGCCGAGCCTTTTGCCGGCGAAGCGCCTCTGGCGGTCCGTGAGGCGGGGCCGCTTTCTTCCCGCGCTGCCGACCCGGAGCTGGCGGCCCTGGCTGAGGCGCTGATGAAGCGGGTGCAGATCATGCACGGCTTCCGCGATGCGGAGGCCAAAGGGCAGGTCATCCGCTCCACCAAGGGGGAATACCGGGGATTCCGCGTGAGCGCCCTGGAAAAGAGGGTGAACGGCGCCGCGGTCCATTCGGAGATCCTCCTGTCCACGCCGGGCAAAGGGGTGGTGCGAACGGTGAACCGGGTCCTGCAGCAGCTGGACAGGACCGATCTGAACGGCGTGCTTTCCGAGGTCCGTGCCGCCGGCCTGGAACACATCCCCCAGGCCGCGGGAGGCGGTTTGTTCCGTGTCCAATTGCGTCCCGTCCGCCCCTGGGGAAAGCCCATGGCCGCCGAATGGCTGATCGCGGCCAAGGCGGTCGGGGCGATCTCGCTGGGCATGCCGGTCGACCGGATCAGGGAGAACCTCTCCCCCTCCGCGCAGGTCTTGAAGAGGAAGATCCTGGTCAATGACGCATATTACGATGTATACAAGGCGACCGATGCCGGCGGCGAGCCGCTGTTCTATGCCTATGAAAAGGCGGGCCGGGTCTGGGGCATCTCGGTGGTCAGCCCCGTCTTCAGGACCGTGAGCGGCATCGGCATCGGCAGCTCCCTGGACCAAATGCGCATCAGCTATCCCGAGGTACGGCTGGCCCACTCCGAAAGAAAGACGCCGTTCGCCCGGGTGCAGGGCGTTGACGGCATCTTCATTTTCCAGAGCGACACCCGGCAGGAGGTCGTCGCCATCCTGATCGGAGAATCTCCGGAATTCGAGTAGGTTTTCCCGGCGGCGGCCTTTACTTGATGAGGCCCAGGAGCCCGATCGCGAAAAAAGGGACGTAGGTGATCAGCAGCACGGCCACCAGCTGGATGATCAGGAAGGGGAACACGTCCCGGTAGATCTTCCCGATCGGCTCGTTGAACGAATAGGAAGCCAGGTAGAGGTTCATGCCGACCGGCGGCGTCAGGTAGCCCAGCTCCATGTTGGCCAGGAAGATGATTCCCAGATGCACCGGATGGATGCCGAACAGGTCGCCCAGGGGGATGATCAAAGGGACGATGACCATGATCGCCGAAAAGATGTCCATGAAGCAGCCCGTGATGAGCAGCGCGATGTTCAGCAGCAGAAGAAAGACGTATTTGGAATGGATGGCGCCCTGGACCCAGGCGGTCAGCTGCATGGGGATCTCGGCGTCCACGATGTAATAGGACAATCCCTTGGCCAGTGCCAGGATCGCCAGCACGCCGCCGATGATCGGCATGCATTTGATCATGACGCCGGGCAACGCCCGGACCTTGATGTCGCGATGGATGACCATCTCGACGATCAGGGCATAGATCACCGCGACGGCGCCGCTCTCCACCAGCGTGGTGATGCCTCCGAAATATCCCCAGACGATGATGACCGGCAGCAGGATCTCCCAGAATGCGGCCCGGGCCGAGGACAGCGCTTCCCTGACGACGAAGGGCTCGCGGGGGATGTTCTTTTTCCTGGCGAAGAGGATGCCGAAAAGGGCCATGGCCAGCACCAAGATGATCCCGGGAACAATGCCGCCCAGGAACATGTCCTTGATGCTGACTTGGGCCGTCACTCCGTAGATGATGACCGGCAGGCTGGGGGGGAAAAGCAGCCCGATGCTGCCGACCGCGGTCAGCAACCCGGAACTGAATTTTTTCCCGTACTGCCCCTTGACCAGGACATAGGAGAGGAGGCCGCCCACGGCCAGGATCGTGACCCCGGAGGCGCCGGTGAAGGTCGTGAAGAACGTGCACACCAGGATGGCCATGAGGGCCAGCCCGCCCGGAAACCAGGAGAAGAATGCCTTGAAGAGGCGGACGATCCGTTCCCCGGCCTTGCTCTCGGAGAGCAGGAAGCCGGTGAACGTGAACAGGGGAATGGCCGGGATGGAGTGGCTGGTCAGCAGGGAATAGGCCTCGTTGGCGACCACTTCCAGCGGTTGGGCGGCATGGGCGAACAGCATGAGGCCGATGCCTCCCAAAACGATGAAGATGGGCAGGCCGCTGACGGCTCCGAAGAGAAGCAGCAGGATGATCGGCGTCGAGAGGTGGGCGCCGATCCAGCCGTAGGCCGGCATCAGGGCCTGGAATGCGTTTGCCGCAGCGGGCAGCAGGACCGAGGCGCTGTTGGCGGCGGCCTCCCAGGCCAGCAGCGTACCGAAAAGGAAACCGGACGAAGCGATCGCCCGTCCCCATTTTTCGCCGGGCGCCTGGCGGACAAAGCGGTAGGCCATGATCCCGTAGCCGACGGGCATGACCATGGCGATCCAGCGCTTGGGGATCACCCAGAGAGTGTCCGCCGGGTCGAAAGCGTTCAGGAGGAACGAAAACGCGCACCAGGTGAAAGCCGTGGCAAAGGCCGTGCTGATGACCGCGTTGAGCACGCGCACGCGGGAGAATGTTCCCGGCTTGAATTTCAGGTTCAGGGTCAGGGAAAGATGGCGGTTTTCCCGGCTGGTGATGGCGGCGGCGATGAAAGCCAGCATCAGCACCAGGTGATGGGTGATCTCGGTGGAATTGCGCACGCCGGTATGGAAGAACTTGCGGGCGATCACCTCCATAAGGGGGAACAGGGCCAGAAGGAAAATGGTGAAGAACGCCAGCAGCGATTCCACCCCGCGCGCGTTCTTGCGGATCCCGGCGATTCTCATTTTTTTTGTCTGTATTCCAGCAGGATCTGCTGCAATTTCTCGAAGATCTCACGGCTGAAAAGCTTGCCCACCAGCTCGTCCATCCCCTGCTCGGCGGCCGCCTTCCATTGGGCCAGGCTGTCGGGCGGCGCCTGGTGGATGACCAGGCCGTTTTTCTTCATCGTGTCGATCGCCTTGATTTCCAGCTTCTCGGTCTCCGCGGCCAGTTTCCTGGAGACACGGTCGACCGCGACTTCCATGGCCTGGCGCTGGCCCTCGGGGATCTTCTCCCATATGCGGTCCACGATCACCAGGCCGCCGACCAGCGGGGCGATCTTCAGCGAGCACATATGCCGGGCGATGCCGAAATACTGGCCCGAAGCCGCCACCAGCGGCGGCAGGTAAAAAGCGTCGACCATGCCGCTCTGCAGGGCCATCATCAGGTCGGACAGCTCGTTGGGGACGATATGGTACCCCGATTTCTTCCAGGCCTGCTCCATCTCGGGATTGCCGGTGCTGAACGACAGCTTCTGCTTCTTCAGATCCTGCGGGTAGAGGACGGGGGTCTTGGAAAAGAAGTTCACCCAGCCGGTCATCGTCCAGATGATCACCTTGAATCCCTTGTCCTGGATCTGTTGTTCAAAGACCGGCGTCAGCCGCTCCATGACATAGGCCATCTCCGCCTCGGAGTGAAAAAGGAACGGGGTGATGAGGATGAATGCGTCGGGATTGATCTTGGACAGCCCGATGTTGGTCAAAACGGCGCCGCCGAGGGTCCCGACCTTCATTTTGCGAATCGTGTCCTCCTCGCCGCCGGCAATGCCGCCAGGGTAGATTTTCAGCTTGACCTTGCCGCCGCTGATCGCCGCCCACTCCCTGGCGATCTCCTTGAGCGCATCGTCCCAGGGCGAGCGGTCGGGAGCCATGCTGCCGATCTTGATCACCTGCGCCGGCAGGATCAGGGCCGCCAGCAGCAGAACAACCGACAAGCGGATCCGTTTCATGGTCATTTCTCCTCGATGTTCGTCGGCATCTCTTCCGTTTCCACGAAAAAATCGTCGGCGTGCTCCAGCAGCCATCGCGCCTTGCGCCGGTTGAGCACGTTCACCAGGCGGTTTCCCGGGTCCGACTCCGGGTCGATCGCCAGCGCCTGGTTCAGGAGCTCCCTGAACCCGGAGAGATCCTGTTCCTTGACCGTCACGGCCGTGGCCAGGGAGATGTACGGGGTGGATGACCGGCCGCCGGAAACGGCCACGGCCTTGGCGAAATGCTCGCGCGCTTTTTTCAGGCTCCCGCCCATATACTCAGGGAGCGACCCGTAATACAGGATGTAGAACTCGTGGATGGCGCCGGCGGCATAGTCGGGATCGAGCCGGTACACCCTCTCGATCAGGGCTGCCGCGGCCGGCAGCGTCACGCCCAGGTCCATGTCAAAGGGGTCGATGGCATATGCGCCCAGCCAGCCGGCCCCGGCCCAATAGAGCAACGGGGCATCCCTGCGAGTGGTGCGCTCCAGGGCCTTGGCGAAGTCCTTTTGGTCCAAATTCGCGCGGAAACCGGGATGCTTTTCCTCCAGTCCGGCCAGGATGATGTCGCGGCCGCGCAGGTAGAGATTCTTGGCCCGTTGATAGCCGAATTCCTGCTTTTCATACTCGGTCTCGGGGAGCATGGCGGCCGGCGTCTGCAGAAAGGCGTTGGCGTACATGACGAACAGGCTTCCCGTCTGCAGCCGCAGCCCCTGGTGGCGCGGGTTTGCCGCCAGCAGGGATTCGTACATCTTGATGGCGAAAGGCAACGCGTCGCCGACCAATTCCGGGTCGTTGTCTCCGGTGAACACCGTGCTGGATTCGCCGCCGGTCAGGGCGTTGGCCACCTGGTTCATGGCCAGTTTCTTGAGCGAGCAGGCTGGGGAAAAAATCAGGACGGGCAACAGGAGCACGCCGGCAGTGAAAAACGATTGTTTCATTTTCTTTCTCCAGGATGCAATGCCATTATACTACTTTTAACCGCCGGCCGTAAATATCATTTCGGGTCTCTTGTGGCCTTCACCGGGAGTTTGACGGCGAGGGTGAAAAAAGTTAGAATTCGCCGGAGAGGCAAAATGACAGAGGAACCGATCCTGGGGCGCGAGATCGAGGCGCTGAAACACCAGAGAGACGCCGTCATCCTGGCCCATAATTACCAGGTCGAAGAGGTCCAGCTGGCGGCCGACTTTCTGGGCGATTCCCTCGAGCTGAGCCGGCGGGCGGCCTCCCTGAACCAAAGCGTCATCGTCTTCGCCGGGGTCAAGTTCATGGCCGAGACGGCCAAGATCCTGTCGCCGGACAAGAAGGTCCTGCTGCCGCGACTCGACGCCGGCTGCCCCATGGCCGACATGATCACCGTGGGCGAGCTGCGCGAGCTGAAGGCCCGGCACCCGGAGGCGGCGGTGGTCACCTACGTGAATTCCTCGGTGGAGATCAAGGCCGAGAGCGACGTGTGCTGCACTTCGGCCAATGCCGCCCAGGTGGTCCGCGCCGTCCCCGCCGCCGAGATCATCTTCATCCCCGACCGCAACCTGGGAAGCTACGTGCAGCGGCTGGTCCCCGAAAAGAAGCTGCATCTTTTCGAGGGTTATTGCTACGTGCACGACCGCATCAAGCGGGAAGAGATCGAAGCCGCGCATGCCCGGCATCCGCAGGCCAGGATCATCGTCCACCCGGAGGTGCGACCGGAAATCGTCGACCTTGCCGACGAGGTCCTGTCCACCAGCGGCATGCTGCGCTACGTCCGGGAATCCACGGCGCGCGAGTTCATCGTCGCCACCGAGCAGGGCCTGCTGCAGAGGATGATGCGCGAGAACCCGGGCAAGGCGTTCATCCCGGCCGGGGCAGCCAAGATCTGCAGCAACATGAAGCGGACGTCGCTCCTGGATGTCCGTGATTCCCTCCGGGACGACAAGTATGTGATCCAGATCGATCCGGCCGTCGCCGCGCGGGCCGGCCGGGCGCTGCGTGAAATGCTACAATACGGATAAGGAGACAACATGGAACTGAAGGAAAAAGTCGCGGCCGTGATCGAGCAGGTGCGCCCCGCCCTGCAGGGAGACGGAGGCGATATCGAGCTGGTCGATGTGCTGGCCGACGAAAAGGCGGTGCTGGTGCGGCTCAAGGGGCACTGTTTCGGCTGCCCGATGAGCACCTATACCATCAAGGGATATGTCGAACAGGTGATGAAGCAGGAGATCCCTGAGATTTCCGAGGTCCGCCTGGTCCAGTAGATGCCGTTCCCCTTTCCCCCCCCGATCGCCGCTAACCGTCCCTGCCGGCCGTGCCGTTGAGGGCTGGGCCGTTGCGGTCCTTCCTCCGCTTCCTGCTCCTGCTGCCGCTCCTGGCCTGGGCGGGGGGCGACAGGGTGCTGCGCGTCGCCTGCTTCGATTTCCCCGGATCGTTCAACCCGGTGTATGCCACCAGCGAAACGGCGCAGGCGGTGGCCAACAAGGTTTATCAGGCCCTGTTCAATTTCGATCCGCAGGGGAAGCCCTGTCCCGAGCTGGTCGGTTCCTATTCCCGCAATGAGGCCGGGACCTCGATCACGCTGACGCTGAAGCCCGGGGCGCGCTTCGCCGACGGCTCGGCGCTGGACAGCCAGGACGTGGTCGCCACCATCGCCCTGCTTCGCGATCCGCGCTTCGAGTATCCCTATGCCGCCGACCTGGATTTCCTGGCCAAGGCCGAGGCCGTCGGGCCGCTGGGACTGCGCCTGGAACTGAAGGGAAAATTCGCCCCCTGGAAAAGCTACCTGACCTTCAAGGTCATGAATGCCGATGAGCTCCGGGGCGTCGGCGCGAAGGAATTCCGGAACCGGGCGCCGACGGGCAGCGGCCCCTACCGCCTGGCCTCCGTGAATGAGCCCTGGGGTTTCGAACTGGCGAGGAACCCGCGCTGGCCGGGAGACCTGCGCTTCGACCGCATCCGCTATGCCGTTCTTGCCGACCCCCGCCAGGCCCCGCTGAAGCTGCTGAACGACGAGACCGACGCCGTGGAGATCCATGGCGACGATGCCGCTGCCTATGCGCGCTTGAAAGAATGGCGCCGGCGCTTCCGGCTTTTTCCCTACAGGAAATTCGGCTACACCTACCTGGTGTTCAACATGCGGAAGCCCGCCATCGGCAGGGACCTGCGGCGACGCGCCTTCAACCGGCTGCAGGCCACGCGCTTCCTCGACGATTTCCTGGCCGGCCGCGGCGAGCGCGTTCATTCGCCTTTTCTGTTGTTCGCCGCTGAAAAGAGGCCGCGGCCGTTCTCCGTCGCCCCCGCTCAGCGCAGGCAACGGCTGCGGATCATGACCAACAGCGAGTCGGTCGTGCGCCGCCAGCTGGTGCTGTTCCTGTGCGAGGAGCTGAAGGCCGACGGCTTTGAACTGGAGCCCGTTTTCGTCGAATACCGCATGTTCCTGCAGCGCTTGAAGCAGGGGGATTTCGACCTGGCCGTATCGGCGTTCCTCCTGGACATCGATTGGAACATGAAGGATGTCCTCTCCAGCTCAGGCTACTTCAATTATGCCGGCTATTCCTCCGCGGCGATGGATGCCGCCCTGGAGGCGGGGCTGCGCGAGATGGACGAGGGCAAACGCCGGGCGATATACGGCCGCGCCCATGATCTTTGGCGTGACGAGTTGCCCCTGATCCCGCTGTTCAACTTGAACTATTACATGGGGGTGACGCGGGAGATCACGCCGCCCCGGAAGCGCTTTGCACTGATCGGCTCCTGCGGCGATTTTTTTTACAACCTCCAGGACTGGTAGCCGCGGGATCTTTTCCCGGCCGGGATCCTTGAGGATGGTCCCATTCCGGTTCCCGGCCGCTTACCCAAGCAACCCTCTCAGGCGCTGATAACCGTCCCTGCTGACGGGGATGACCGTTCCGTTGGCGAGCTTCACCACCTTGCTTTCCCTGGAATAGGGTTCAATGGCTTTGAGAAAATGCAGGTTGATGATATAGGAGCGGTGCACGCGGCAGAACTGGCGCTTGTCCAGAAGCTCCCCGGCGCGGCTCAGGCGTTCGCTCTTCAGCCAGGATTTGCCTGCGGAATATATGCGGATATAGTCATCCTGAGCCTCAATATGAGTGATCGTAGCCACCGGGATGACCGCAATGTCCGTTCCCGTCCGGATCAGTATCCGGGTCAGGGGGCTCAGGCTGTCCTGGTGTTCCCGCAGCAGCTCCCGGCGCAGGGAGTCTTCTTCCTTTTTTCCCAGCAGCAGGCGCACCCTTTCCAGGGCCTGCGCCAGGCGTTCGCTCCGCACGGGCTTCAGCAGGTAGTCCACGGCCCGGGCCTCAAAAGCGCGCAGGGCATATTGATCATAAGCGGTCACGAAGATCACGCTTGGAGAGTCCTCTCCCAGCAATTCCAGCACGTCAAATCCGTCCAGTTTCGGCATCTGGATATCCAGGAAAACCAGATCCGGCCTTATTTCCATGATCGCCTTGACCGCTTCAAAGCCGTTCTCGCATTCAGCGCAGATCTCAAGGCCGGGGAATCCCTGCAGCTCGACCCTGAGCGCTTTGCGTGCCAGCTCCTCATCATCCACGATCAGCACACGGATGACCTTATCGTGCATCGTTCGCCTCCTCCGCTTCTTTCTCGGGAAAACTCAATTCACCGATAAAGAGCTCACCCTCCGCCCGGGTTTCCAGCCAGGCCCTGCCCTTGTAAACGATCTGCAGGCGGCGCTGCAAGGTGGAGATGCCCATGCCTTCACCGACCGGTTTCGGACCGTCGCCGGGAGGGAGCGGATTGGAAACCCTGATCCGCAGCAGGTTCTTGTGCCTCCAGGCCTCGATCAGCACCGTCCCCCCTTCCAGGCGGCTCTGGATGCCGTGCTTGATGGCATTCTCCACCAATGGCAACAGGGTGAGCGAAAGCAGCTTCCATTGCGATACTCCGGGCTGCAAGCGGATCTCATACTTCAGGCGCCGGCCCAGCCTCAGCGCCTCGACCGCCAGGTAATTGCCGATATGCTCGATCTCTTCCGAAAGCGGGACGCGGTTTTCCTGCTGGTAACGCAGGGAATGGCGCAGAAAATCGGAAAGATGCAGAAGGGTCAGCCGTGTCTGTTCGGGATCTTCGCGGCTGAGGACGCTCAGGGCCGTCAGGGTATTGAATAAAAAATGGGGGTGGATGGTGTTTCTCAGGGCCCGCAATTCCGATTGCGCCCCGGAAAGGTTTTCCTCCAGCAGGCGCCGTTCCGTTTCCGCTTTTTGTTCCAGGGAGATCATGAGATAGTGGAACATCGCCAGCGCCATGTATGAAGCCCAGGCCGCGAAACCCAGCAGGAAGCCGATCTGTCCGGCCGCGGCGTCCCAGGAAGGATCGGAACTGATCCTTGACAACAGGCCGCCGTAAAGGGTCAGGGCACCCAGCCAGACCGCTGTAACCAGGGACGCCGAAAGGGTTTGGACCAGGATCACCCTCCAGAAGCGGGTCAGGCGCAGCGGCTCCTGGCGGCAAAGATACCAGCTTGAGGCCGACATGAAGAAAAGCAGCATCATGGCGGGAAGAAGCCAGATCAGGGTCTTCGGCCAGTCCAGATCGCTGAGGCCCACCACGACCCCGGAAAGGATCGTGGTGAGCGCCAGCCAGACGGCCAAAGCCAGCAAAAGGAAACGCAGTGACCTGAAGAGCGGGTGCATCCTATTTGATGTCGATGCCGCCCATTACGGCCATGCCCTCGATCACCAGCGTTTTGTTGGCCGGCTTTCCGGTATTGTTGCGATGGATGAACTTGTTATCCACTCCGCCCAGGATCGGAGTGGCCTTCACGGACACCTGCCAGTGCTCCGGGACCCTGATGTCGATGCCGCCGAACATGGCGAAACACTGCAGCACCATTTTTTCGCCCTCCATTTCGGCATCACGGAGATCGATCGTGCCGCCTCCGAAAATGGCGGTTATGGCGCCACTTTTCATGTTCTTGGCGTCAAAACGGTAGTCACCGCCGCCAAAGATCGCGGAGATGGAAAAATCCTCCTCTCCCGCTGAAACGGTTCTTTCCCTGGTCAGTGCCTGCAGCAGGATCTTCACGCCGATATAGAGGATCAGGACCGGCCACAGCTTCTTCAGCTGCAGATGAAATCCCCCGATCAGTTTCAGGTTCGAAACAAGGATCAGGCCGCCGACGCCGGCCAGCATCGCCCCGTCAAGGATGTTGAGCCAGCTTTTGCCATTGGCCAGAATGCCGATCCCGGCCAGGATCAGCACCACGGGCCAAAAGTCCCAGGCGTCGACGTCAAGTTTCATTCCGAAGTTATTCAGCAGGGCCAAGGTTCCGAACAGGATGAACCCCAGGGCCAGGAATACTCCGCCATTCAGGAACCTTCTTTTTTGTTCGCTCATTGTTTCCTCCTTTGAGCCGCAGCTGCGTGCTCCATGCCTATCATACGGCATCTTTTCGGGATGGCCTGCTCTTTTTCGGCGAACGCCCCGTTCCTCTCGGTGAACGGAAGACGATCGGTTCCATCGCCACATTATAATGGAAGGAGAAGATATTGTAATGGAAATTGCGATATGGTATACTTTTCAATGATCTTTGCCGATTCCCTTTTCTTCCCATTTTTTGCGGTTGTTTTTTCCCTTCACTTTTTCCTGCCGCGCAGATTTCGCTGGATCGCCCTGCTGATCGCCAGCCATCTTTTTTATGGATACATCGAAGTCGGCTTTTCCGTCTGTTTGTTCGTCATCACGGTTTTTGTGTACCTGGCGGGTCTTTGGATCGGGAAAAGCCGGATCCGGCGCAAATGGGTTTTGTTGGCCGGCCTGGCATTGCCCCTGGGCGCGCTGATCTATTTCAAATATACCAATTTCCTTCTTGCCGCATTGCGGGATGTTTTTCATCCCGCCCCCGGCTTGATCCCCCCGCATTCCTTCTCCATCGTAATGCCGGTGGGGATATCTTTTTATGTGTTCAAGGCCATCAGTTATCTGCTCGACGTATACCACGGGAAAATGCAAGCCGAGAAACATTTCGGGTATTTTGCCCTGTATATTTCCTTTTTCCCGCAGTTGCTGGCCGGCCCGATCGAACGGTCCACCGCCTTCCTGCCGGAATTGAAAAAAGGGGGCAGCTTCCGGTTGGACCATTTCAGCACGGGGCTTAAGCTTTTCATATGGGGATTGTTCAAAAAACTGGTCGTCGCCGACAACCTGGCCCGATTTGTCGGCCAGGCTTTTTCTGAAACGGGGTCCCAAGCCGGCTTTAACCTGCTGCTGGGGGCGATTTTTTTCTCGTTTCAGATTTATTGCGATTTTTCGGGATATTCCGACATGGCCATCGGTTTGGGAAGAATGCTGGGGTATCAGACCCACATCAATTTCAATTATCCCTATTTCAGTAAAAACATCGGGGAATTCTGGAGCCGGTGGCATATTTCCCTGTCGTTCTGGCTTCGCGATTATCTCTTTCTGCCCCTGGCCTATTCCTACATGCGCAGGATGGAAAAATTTGCGCGCTGGCCCCTGAAACTGGAATCCCAGGCCTATATCTGGGCGACCATGGTCACCATGCTTCTTGCCGGGTTGTGGCATGGCGCGAACTGGACCTTCGTGATCTGGGGCGGCTTGATCGGCATTTTCCTGGTGCTTTCCTTTTTGACGAAAAAATCGAGAAAAAGCATGGTCAAGGCATTGTGGCGCAACAAGGCCAAGCCCGCGCTGGATGCATTCAGGATCGTCCATACCTTCCTCATGATCACCTTGGCCTGGATCTTCTTCAGGGCGGAATCCGTAGCGGATGCCTTGACCTACATCTCCAGAATCTCCTTGCGCATGGAATCCCGGGGCATGGGCGGGATCATTTTTTATTCCGTGATCGTTCTCGTCTTCATCCTGGCGGAAAAGATGATGAAGGATTTCAGGCCGGGAAATTGGCTGTCCAGGATCCCGTCTCCCGTTCGCGTGGCCGGCTATGCTTTTGTCGTGTGCATCATCATCATTTTCGGGGCGGATGATTCCAATGAATTCCTCTACTTCTCTTTCTAAAAAGGTCGTGACCAAGATGTTGGCGACCGGGTTGATACTGATCGGTTCATTTTTGCTGCTTGACCGATCCATGGCCTTTGTCCTGAAGAATTTCGCTTCCCAGTGGGGCCGGGCCAGGGAAGCAAGGGAAGGCAGCGTCATTTATGAAGACGCGATCAATGTGGACGTGCTGATCATGGGTTCATCCAGGGCTTATCGGGCCATTGATCCGGACGCGTTGAGCGAACAGACCGGGTATTCGGTGCGCCAGGAAGCCTCCAAGGACAAGTATATCCGCTACAATTATCTGTTTTATAAACAATACAGGGAACACTCGCGACCTCCCAAAATAATGATTTGGGGATTGGATTATTTCATGTTCGGTTTCAGGTCCGGGAAACGGGTCCTGTCAAGGCTGGGCTTCTCTGAGGATGCGGGCAGGCCGACAGGGCATGCATTCCCGGTCAGCAACGGATCCTCGAGCTTCCTTGGCCGGGTTTCGGAGCTCTCCAGGATAAAAAAAGGCTTTCAGGAGACCTTTTTTGATTTCATCAATTCGTTCGACCCCGGCGCCGGGAAAACGGAAAGGCGCATCCACACCAAGCATCATGGGCACATCCAGGGGATCGGGAATCCGAACAATTACCGCAAGTTCAGGTTCCCCACCCCTCCGGGGCATGAGGGCGAGCACCTGCATGCGTTTTTGGAACTGTTGCGCCGGGACGGAGTGCATGTTTATCTCGTCATGCTGCCGGATTTTTACGGCACCTTTCTCAGCCATTCGTCCGAGGATCAGTATGAGGATGAGTGGAGACGGATCGCGCAAAAATATGATTCCGTCCAGCTGATCAATTTCAATGACGTCGCCCGTTTCGACCTCAAAAACCATCTTCTCTTCAAGGATGGCGGCTACGGCAGGATATCCAGCCATTTGAATTACCATGGGGCGCTCAAACTGACCCGTCAATTGGCTGAAATCCTGAAAGGCGGGTAATGGGAAGGATTGACCGGAAGACATGCAGCCGCTTGGGTGAAGGGCGATCTTCAAGTTCCCCGCTGCGCGGGACGCTTCAGAAAGGCGCGGCGGCTCTCCCGGGGGATTCCCTGGCGGGTCTCAGGGCAGGCGGCGCCGTTTTTTCGCCATGCCCGAAATCCAGAGGAATTTGATCGGCAGCAACAGGAAAATGGCGTAAGGGAAAAGATAACCCCAACGATTGAACAGGGTCCGCGCTTTCAGGTATTGGAACCGAACCAGGAATTCCTGCGACTCCCGCAAGGGCGATTGGTGGACGATGCGGCCGGCAGGATCCACCAGCGCTGAAATCCCGTTGGAGGTGGAACGCAGCAGCCAGCGGCGGTTCTCCACGCTGCGCAGGACCGCCATGGCCAGGTGCTGGTATGGTGCCGACGATCTCCCGAACCAGGAGTCGTTGGAGATGGTCACGATCACTTCGCCGCCCAATGCGACCATGGTGCGGACCAGTTCGGGGTAAATGACCTCGTAGCAGATCGGGGTCGACAACGCGCGCCCGGCCATGGTCAGGTTGTGGATCCGCCGCCCGGGGGAGAAATCGCCGATCTCGTCGGTGATCTTCCTGACGAAAAACAGCCAGCGCCGGAACAGGACGTATTCGCCGAATGGGGTCAGGTGCACCTTGTCGTAGGTTTCGACCGCATCGCCCTGGAACAGCATGACCGAGTTGAACGTCCCCGCCGATCCCCGCTGGTCGGTGAACCCGGCCAGCAGCGGAACGTGCCGGCGGCTGAACGACAGCAACTGCTTCTGGTAGTAAGGCGACTGCCGGGGATAGATGGGCACGGTGAACTCGGGCCAGACCACGAACTCGGCCCCGGACCGGGCCAATTCCCGGGAAACCCCGAACAGCCGGTCCAGTGTCGCCTGCGTCCGGGCAAAATCGAAAT
Source organism: Candidatus Aminicenantes bacterium UBA6072 (assembly GCA_002436105.1). Lineage (GTDB taxonomy): Bacteria > Acidobacteriota > Aminicenantia > UBA2199 > UBA2199 > UBA2199. The sequence continues at coordinate 185,361 of DIXU01000014.1, forward strand.
TCCGGTCGTGGTCGCTGTTGGGCTGGACGATCCCGGCCCGATGCACCGCCGCGGCGGCTGAACGGGATTCGTGGCCCTTGAGCAGCGCCAGCCCGCCGGCGTGGACCGCGACGAGAAAGGCCGTGAGCGCCAGGGCGGCCTTCCTGTCCTTTCTCTTGATCAGCAGGAAAAAAAGCACGTTGGCGGCGATGAGCAGGAAGGATACCAGGTGGATGCCGCCCAGCTCGGCCCACTGGACGAAAAACCGGTTCCGAAACTGGGAATAGCCGGCGAGGCACCAGGGGAAGCCGCCGAAAACCTTTTCCACGACAAGGTCCTTGGCCACCCAGACCGCCGGGACCCAGAAGACGGAGGTGAATCCGCCGGCGCCGGCTGTGACCCTGCCGATCAGCATGCCGCCCAGTCCGGTGATCAGCGAGAAAAAAGCGGCCAGGCATGCCAGGCCGACGATGCCCAGGAACCAGGTCGTACCCCCGTAGCGGACCATCACCCGCGGGATCCAGTACAGGATGATCAGGTATGAAACCAGGGAAAAGAGGAAAAATGTGCGAAAGTTCGCTGCCGGCCTTCGGCCTTCCGTTGCCAGCAGCAGCGGCACCATGAACACGAAAGCCAGAGGGGCCAGTTGCGGGGCGGGAAAAGCCAGCCCGTACGCCACGGCGGGGGCGAGCCACAGGAGAAAGCGCAAGCGGTTCAACGCGATTTTTTTATGGTGAATTTCGCCTTCTCCCGGGTTTCCAGGCTGATTTTCTCCTTCTGGGCCTCGGCCAGGGAGGCGAAACTCCCCACCTGGACGGTATGCAGCTTCTTCTGGTTATCGGTGATGATGGCGGCCGGGTAGCCGAGGGCGGTATATTTGCGGCTGCACCTCTGGGCATTGGCGAAATCGGCGAAGGCACCCACCTGAATGGTATAGTTCGTTTCGGCGGCGGGGCTTTTCGCCGGGTCCGGCCGGGGCTCCGCGGCAGGGGTCTTCAAGGATCCCTGCTCCTCGTGCAGCTTGATCTCCGCGGGGATGGACTGCCGGGGGGCGGGCCGGGCCGGCGCGCTGCGCACGGGAGGTTCATCCACGACGCTCAGCTCGCCGTTGCCGGCGGCATCCTCCCGCCCCTGTTCGTTGGCGATCATCGTGCGCGGGTCGGTGCGGCGCTGCCCGGCCTGGTAGCCCATATAAAAGAGAAAGATGCCGATGGCGATGACCGCGACCAGGAAGACGACGATGTGCAGAAAAGTGATCTTGAACTCGAAGTAGGTCTTTTCCATTTATTTTTTTTCGAACAATCCCTTCATCAGGTCAATGGGCATGGGAAAGATGATGGTCGACGTGTTTTCGGCCCCGATCTCCACCAGCGTCTGCAGGTAGCGCAACTGGATCGTCGAGGGGTTCTTGGAGAGGGTCTCGGCGGCCTCGAGCAGCTTGGCCGAGGCCTGCTGTTCGCCCTCGGCGTGGATGATCTTGGCGCGGCGTTCCCTCTCGGCCTCGGCCTGCCGGGCCATGGCACGCTGCATCTCCTGCGGCAGGTCGACGTGCTTGATCTCCACCATCGACACCTTGATGCCCCAGGGATCGGTGTGCTCGTCGATGATCGCCTGCAGCCGGGCGTTCAGCTTTTCCCTTTCCGAAAGCAGCTCGTCCAGCTCGACCTGGCCCAGGACCGAGCGCAGCGTGGTCTGGGACAGCTGCGATGTCGCATACAGGTAGTCCTGGACCTCGATCACCGCCTTTTTCGGATCGACCACGCGGAAATAGATCACGGCGTTCACCTTGACCGAGACGTTGTCGCGGGTGATGACGTCCTGAGGGGGGACGTCAAGGACAATGGTCCGCAGCCCGATGCGCACCAGCTTGTCGATGGGGGAGAGGACCAGGATCAGTCCCGGACCCTTGGGCTGGTCAAGGACGCGTCCCAGGCGGAAGATGACCCCGCGCTCGTACTCCTTCAGCACCTTGATCCAGTTCATGATGAAAAAGATGGCGATGACGGCCACCACCAGCAGCGGGTTGGCGAAAATATTCATGTTATCCTCCTGACTTTTTTACCTTCAGCAAAAGGTTCTTCACCGATTCGACCTCCACCTTGCTCCCGGCCGCGATCGGGGCGTCGCTGACCGCGTTCCACCATTCGCCATGGACGAACACCGTTCCCCGGCGGGGGTCGATGTCGGTCCTGGCCACGCCGGTCTCGCCGATGAGGCCCTCGACGCCGGTCTCCTTTTTCCGCTTCATGGCCTGGAAGACCTTCCAGGTCAGGAAGAGCAGTATGCAGCCGAAAGAAACGGCGAACGTCATGATGATGGGCATGGCCGGCCTCATTTCCGGGATGGGGGATTTGATCAGCATGATCGAGCCGAGGACGAACGAAACGATGCCGCCGACGCCCAGCACGCCGAACCCCTGGACCTTGATCTCGGCGATGAAAAAGCCGATCGACAGGAGGATGAGGAACAGCCCGACGTAGTTGATCGGCAGCACCTGGAAGGCCAGGAACGCCAGCAGCAGCGAGATGCCGCCCAGGATGCCGGGGATGACCCCGCCCGGGTGGGTGAACTCGATGTACAGCCCGATCAGGCCGAATATCAGGAGAAAATAGGCCAGGTTGGGATTGGTGATCGTGCGCAGGAACTTCTGCCGGTCGCTCATTTCCAGCTCGACGATCGTCTCGCCCCGCAGGTCCAGAGTGACCTCGCCGCCGCCGGCGAGAGCGACGGTCCTTCCCTGCAGGCGCTCGATCAGCTCCTTGCGGTCGGCGGCGACCAGGTCGGCCAGCCCGCCCTTCAGGCATTCTTCCGCCGTATAGGAGCTGCTCTCGCGCACCGCTTTCTCCGCCATTTCCTCGCTGCGGCGGTGCTTCCTGGCCAGCGTCTTGATGTACGACGCGGCGTCGTTGGTGACCTTTTCCTTCATGGTCTTTTCGATGTCGCTGCCGGTGACCGAAACGGGGTGGGCGGCGCCGGTGTTGGTCCCCGGGGCCATGGCGGCGATATCGGCCGCCAGCAGGATGAAGAAGCCGGCCGACGCGGCCCGGGCGCCCTGGGGGGAGACAAAGACCGCCACCGGCACGCCGGTGCCGAGCATGGCCTTGATGATGGCGCGCATGGACGTGTCAAACCCCCCCGGGGTGTCGATGCCGATGATCACCAAGCGCGCATCGCCCTTCTGCTGGATCGTGCGCAGGGAACTCACCGCGTATTCCTCCAGCAACGGGTCCACGGGTCCATCGAAGCGCAGGCTGTATATCTCGGCGCCCAGCCAGAAAGGGATGGCGGCCAGCAGCAGGACGAGGGTCTTCTTCATTACCGGATTATAGTGAAACGGGAAATAAAAATCAAATGGGACGGGGGCTGCGGCGGGGCGGGCCGGCCGCTAAATATGGACCGAGAAGCCTCCGATCTCGCCCAGTGCCTCCCAGACGTTCTCGCTCAGCGTGGGATGGATGCAGACGAGGTCCCTGAACTCACCGGCCTTCATGCCGCGGGAGACGGCGTAGGTCAGCAGCGGCAGGAGCTCGCCGGCCTCGGCGCCGACGATGTGGGCGCCAAGGATCGTATGGTCATCGGCGGCGATCACCTTGACCAGGCCGGCCTTTTCCTCGATGGCATTGGCACGCGATCCGGCGGCGTAAGGGAAGCGGCCGATGCGCAGCGGGCGGTTCTCCTGCAGCGCCTGCTCCTCGCTGAGGCCGACGGTGGCCATCTCGGGAAAGGTGAAGATGGCCGCCGGCTGGGGGTGCCGGGAGACCGGGGCGCCGGTCGCAATGTGCTCGACGATGGCCATGGCCTGGTGGGCTGCCTTGTGGGCCAGCAGCGGGGCGCCCACCACGTCGCCGCAGGCGAAAATCCCCGGCACGGCGGTTTCCAGGTCCGTGGAGACGGAAACGAATCCCCTGGCGTCAAGGGCGACGGGCAGGCCCGGGGCGAACAGCCCGCCGCTGTTGGGCAGGCGACCGACGGCCAGCAGGACCTTTTCGAACTCCTGGCGCCATTCCTTGTCCCCTTTTTTGAAATTCAGGCTGACATCGGCTTCCAGGCGCGGGTCGCCGACGGCGGTCGCGGTATGGATGGTGATGCCCTGCTTGATCAGCTCGTTCTTCAGGATGGCGGCGATCTCGCGGTCGCTGCCAGGGACCACGGTCTCCATGATCTCGACCACCGTCACCTTGCAGCCCAGGTAATTGTAGATCAGCGCCCACTCCAGCCCGACGGCGCCGGCGCCGACCACCAGCATGGTGGCGGGCACCGCGTCCAGCTTCAGCAGCTCGTCGGAACCGACCACGGTCTGCCCGTTCCAGCGCAAAAAGGGCAGCTCGGCCGGGTGCGAGCCGCTGGCGACCACGATGTGACGCGCCGTCACTTCGCCCTGGCCGTCGATGGCGACGGTTTGCGCCCCGGCGACCCGGGCTCTTCCCTTGATGAGGCGGATGCCGCGCTGCTTGAAAAGAAGCTCGATGCCGCGGGTCATCTTGGCGACGATTCGCTCCTTGCGGCGGGCGATTTCCTCGAGGGAGAAATGGAATTTCTCCACGTGCACGCCGATCCTGGCGAAGTCGTTGACCTGCTTGATCGCCCTGACCGAGTGCAGGATGGCCTTGGTGGGAATGCAGCCCCGCTGCAGGCAGGTGCCGCCCAGCTGGTCCATTTCCACCACCGCGGCGCTCAGACCCCTCTTGGCCGCGGCGATCGCGCCTTCATACCCGGCCGGGCCGCCGCCGACGAACAGGATATCATGGTCCATGGCTTCTCCTTGCTTTGCCGATTCCGTCAGCGCCCCATCTCCGCCAGCGCCTCCTCCAGCATGGCGGCGAAGAAATCGTTGTCCTCTTCCAGGCCGATGCTGACGCGCATGGCGTCGGGGATGCCGAAACCGGCCATGGGGCGGATGATCACGCCCCGCTTCAGCAGCCGCAGGTTCAGCCCGTCCACATCCACCTCGGGGAAGAAAAGGAGGAAATTGGTCTGCGAGGGGATGACGCGCAGCCCCAGCGCCTGAAGCCGCGTAAGGAGCTTGGCCTTGTTGCGGCGGTTCAGGTTCACCGAGAGCTCCTTGAACTCGTCGCTTTCCAGGGAGGCGATGGCGGCGCGCTGGCCGATGCGCGTGACGTTGAACGGCGGTTTGACGCGGTTGAGAATGGCGATGAACTCGGGGTGGGCCATAGCATAGCCGACCCGCAGGCCGGCCAGGCCGTACACCTTGGAGAAGGTGCGCAGGACGATCACGTTCTTCCTGGCCCGGATCTCGTCCAGCCCGGTGACGTAGTCGCCGGGGTCGTCGATGTATTCCTGGTAGGCGTTGTCCAGCACGACGATGCGGTCGCTTGGGACGCGCGCGATGAAGGCGCTCACGGCGGCGCCGGGGAGGATGGTGCCGGTGGGGTTGTTGGGGTTGGTGATGAAGATGATCTTGGCGGAGGCGTCGATGCGCCCGGCGATGGCCTCCAGGTCGAAGCGCAACCCGCCGTCCATCGGCGCCTCGACGAAAGCCGTTGTTCCGGCGAACTCGATGGTGGCGCTCTTGTACAGCGAGAACGTCTTTTCCGAGGTCAGGACCTTTTCGCCCGGCTTGAGGAAGGCACGGATAAGCATCTGGATGATCTCCACCGAGCCGGCGCCGGCAATGACGTTCTCCAGCCCCACGCCGTTGTACTCGGCGATGCGTTGGCGCAGGAAATAGTTGTCGGAGTCGGGATAATACTGCAGCTGGGCGGTCTCGTCGCGAATCGCCTGGCGGACGTTCTCGGGGACGGGCAGCATGTTCTCGTTGGAGGCCAGCTTGACGACCCGAGACAGGCCGAACTCGCGCTGGATGTCCTCGATGGGTTTCCCCGGCTTGTACGGCGAGACCTCCAGGACATGGGGGTTGACCAGTGCTTCCATCGGCTCCTCCTATTCCTTGAACAGCGAAGGCTGTTCCTTCTCCTCGAACAGTTCGGTCAGTTCCTCCAGGGAAGGAAGCTCCGACAGGTCGTTCAGCCCGAAGTAGATCAGGAATTCCGGGGTGGTGGCATAGAGCGCGGGCAGCCCCGGCACCTTTTTGCGGCCGGTGATCTTGATCAGCTTTTTCTGCAGCAGGCTCTTCACCGGCCCGGTGGAGTTGACGCCGCGCATGTCGGAGATCTCGGCCAGGGTGGCCGGCTGGCGGTAGGCGATGATCGAAAGGGTCTCCAGCGAGGCCAGGGTCAGCTTGGTGGACTGCTTGACGGTGAAGAAGCGCTTCAGGTCGTCATGCAGGTCCGGCTTGGTCACCAGCTGCAGGCCGCCGCCGCTGCGCTTGAGCAGCAGGCCGCGTTCGGGGCGCTCCAGCAGGTATTCCCTTTCCATCAAGGCCAGGAGCTGCTCGAACTCCGCGATATCCGTCATGGCCAGGAATTCCATGACGCGCCCCGGCTCCACCGGCTCCTTGGAGACGAAGAGAATGGCCTCGATCAGGGCGACATGCCGGGAAATTTGTTCTTTGTCCATGGGTTCAGTTTTCCAGCTTCCCGGCCTCGTTCCGGTAGAGGGAGATGGTTCCGAACAGCTGTTCCTGGACGGCGACCAGCAGGTGGCGCTTGATCATCTCCAGCAGGGTGAAGAAACTGACGACGATCTCCTCGATGGAATCGAGCTTCGAGACGTAGACGCTGAAGTCGAGGAAGCCGCTGCTCTCCATGATGGCCAGGATCTCCGCCTGCTTCTCGGCGATGGAGTAGTTCTTGGAGGCGATGTACAGGAACTGCTCGTTCTCCTTCTTCTTGACGATGTCAAAGAAGATCTCGGCCAGCTGGAAGGCCGATACTTCCTTCAGGGTATACTCGCGGTGGGCGAAGCTCTCGTTCATTTCCAGGCGCCGCCACAGCAGGAGCTCGGTGTACTCCATCTCCTGCAGCATGCGCGAGATCTTCTGGACCTTCTCGTACTCGATCAGGGTGTGGATCAGCTGCTTCTCGGGGGAGTCCTCGCCGGGGATCTCGGGCTTGGGCAGCAGCGAGCGCGACTTGATGTAGATCAGGGTGGCCGCGGTCATGAGGAACTCGCTCTCCCGCGAGGGATTGATGCCGCGCTTGCCCTCCAGGTAGGAGAGATACTCGGCGGTGATCCGCGACAGGCGCACGTCGGCGATGTTCATCTTGTTCTTGCGGATCAGGTGCAGCAGCAGGTCGAGCGGCCCCTCGAAGAATTCAGTCTGGACCTGGTAACCGGAAAATTCCGCTTCCATCATATGTTCATCAGGGCGCGGACCTCGGCGACGGTCCGCGCGGCGCGCTCGGCGGCGCGGCGGTTGCCGGAGGCCAGGATGTCGGCGACGGCCATCGCTTCATAGCGGCGGCGGCGCTGGCGGAAGGGCTCCAGGAAGCCGTTGATGTTGCGGATGAGGATCTTTTTGCAGTCGATGCAGCCGATGCCGGCCTTGCGGCATTCGCCGTCGACCATGGCGATCTCCTCCGCCCCGGAATAGGCCTGGTGCAGGGCGAAGACCGGGCAGTCCCCGGGGACGCCGGGATCGGAGCGGCGCTTGCGGCGCACGTCGGTGATCATGGGCCGGATCTTCTTGTCCACCGCCTCGGCCGTGTCGCCGAGGTAGATGGCGTTGCCGTAGCTCTTGCTCATCTTGCGGCCATCCACCCCGGGAAGCTTGGGAATGGGGGTCAGGAAAGGCTGCGGCTCGGGGAAGCAGTCACCGTACAGCCCGTTGAAGCGGCGCACGATCTCGCGGGCCAGCTCGAGGTGGAAGACCTGGTCCTCGCCCACCGGCACGGTGTCGGCCTTCATGACGACGATGTCCACCGTCTGCAGCAGGGGATAGCCGAGGAAGCCGAAGGTGTTGATGTCGCGGTCGCCCAGCTGCGCCTGCTGCTCCTTGAAGGTGGGGACGCGCTCCAGCCAGCCCAGCGGGGTCATCATGCCCAGCAGCAGGAACAGCTCGGCGATCTCCTTGACCGCCGACTGCAGGTAGACGACGCTCTTTTCCGGGTCGATGCCCACCGCCAGCAGGTCAAGCAGCACCTGGCGGATGTTGCCCTGGATGTTCTTCACGTCCTGGTACTCGGTGGTCAGGGCGTGCCAATCGACGATGGAATAATAGCATTCCCCCATGTCCTGCAGCTTCACCCAGCTTTTCAGGGCGCCTTCCCAGTGGCCCAGATGGGCCGCTCCGGTGCCCGTGGGCCGGATGCCGCTCATGATCACTTTCGGGTTCATCCCGCCACCCCGGCCTTGAGCAGGATATAGATCAAATTCGGAAAGACCCTGAAGAGCCCGCTGAACAGCAGGTCGGCGATCCTGTCGAAAACCCGCGTGTAGATGATGAACAGCAGGATGAAGAAGCCGTAGGGCCTGATCTTTTCATACCAGGCCAGGGCGTCGCCCTTCAGCAGCCCCTCCAGGATGCCGCTGCCGTCCAGCGGCGGGATGGGGATCAGGTTGAAAACCGCCAGGAAAATATTGATCATCAGCAGGTAGGTGGCAATGCGCACCAGCAGCAGCAGGGTGGTGTTGCTGCTGGTCATGATGGGCTGGAAGAAGGCCAGCAGCAGGATGATGAGCGTCAGGCTGACCAGGATGTTGGATGCGGGGCCGGCGGCTGACACGAGCATGCCGTCGCGGCGGCGATTGCGGAAATTGGCGGGATTGACCATGACCGGCTTGGCCCAGCCGAAGACCGGGGCGCCCATGACCGCCAGCAGGATGGGGAAGATGATGGTCCCGAAGATGTCGATATGGGCGATGGGATTCAGGGTCACCCGGCCCATGAGGCGCGCCGAGGGGTCGCCGCACTTGTCGGCGACCCAGGCATGGGCCGATTCGTGGACCGATATGGCGAAGAGCACCGACGCGTACTGGAGCACAATGCGGAATATTTCGTTCATTACCCCGCAAAATAGCACAAAGACGGGGTCCGGTCAATCAGGAGCGGGTCCCGTGCGCCCGCCGCGGTGGCCCTGAAGTCCACCCAGGGAATGGGTTCGGCGATTGGGGTTCGCAGCGCGGGTAAAAAAACGGTCCTGTCGCTCGCCCGCTTCGGAAAGCGGGATGGCGGTTGACTCGGAGAGCGGGAAACGATTATCATGCCGCTGACAGGAGCTGGAGAATGGATTTTTTCAAACTGAAGGAAAACCGGACGACGGCCGGCCGCGAGATCACGGCCGGCGTGGTCACGTTCATGGCCATGGCCTACATCATCTTCGTGAATCCGAAGATCCTGGCCGCGGCCATGGGCGACGACCTGGTCCCGGCGCTGGCCGTGGCCACCTGCATCGGCGCCGGAGTGCTGAGCATCCTGATGGGGCTGATCGCCAACTATCCCCTGGCCCTCGCCTCGGGGATGGGGCTGAACGCCTTCCTGGCCTTTGGCGTGGTCATCGGCATGAAAGTCCCCTGGCAGACGGCGATGGGAGTCGTTTTCATCGAGGGGGCGATCATCACCGTCCTGGTCATGACCCATGTCCGCGAGCAGGTGATGAATGCCATCCCCCTGGACCTGAAACGCGGCATCGGCGTGGGCATCGGACTGCTGATCGCCCTGATCGGCTTGCAGAACGGCCGGCTGGTCGTCGGCGATCCGACCACCATGATCACTTTCGCCAAGCCGGGCCCGGAGAGCCTGGTGGCGGTTTTCGGGCTCGTACTCACCGCCGTGCTGATGGTCAAAAAGGTCCGCGGGGCGTTCCTGATCGGCATCCTCCTTTCCACGGCGGCGGCGGTCGCCGCCGGACTGGTCGGATTTCCTTCCCGCCTCGTTTCCGGTCTGAAGCCGGAGCACTTCCGGACCTTTTTCGCGCTGGACATTGCCGGCGCCCTGCGCCTGGGGCTGCTGGGCACCATTTTCGCATTTCTGATCACCGACTTTTTCGATACCATGGGATCGATCGTGGCGGTGGGGGAACAGGCCGGCTTCATGGATTCCGAAGGCAGGGTCCCGCGCCTGAAGAGGGTGTTGCTGGTCGACTCTCTCGGCGCGCTCTGCGGCGGGCTGTTCGGCTGCAGCTCGGTGACCACCTACGTGGAGAGCGCCGCCGGCGTCGGCGAGGGGGGGCGCACCGGGCTGACCTCGGTGGTCACCGGCCTCCTCTTCCTGCTGGCCGTTTTCTTCACGCCCCTGGTCGCCATCGTGCCGGCCTACGCTACGGCCCCGGCCCTGGTGCTGGTCGGTTTCCTGCTGATCTCAGGCGTGCGCTCCATCCGCTGGGGCGACGCCGCCACCGCCCTGCCGGTGTTCCTGACCATGGTGATGATCCCGTTCACTTTCAGCATCTCCAGGGGCATCGGCTACGGCTTCATCTCCTATGTCCTGCTGAAGCTCCTGGCGGGAAAGTGGCGCGAGGTCCATCCCCTGCTGGCCCTGGTCTCGCTCCTCTTCGCCGTCGACTTCGCCCTTTTCTGAGCCGGGGCGCCGGGGTCATTCCGCCTCGGCGCCGGGAGGGGGAAAAGAATAGACCTCCCTGAATCTGTCATTGAAGCGGCTCTTGCCGCAAAGCATCATGGCGCTCAGCGGCATGATGCGCCGGATCTTTTCGGCCAGGCCGTGGGCCAGTTCGCGGATGTCCCACTGGGCGTGCTCGTCGTCGCGCAGGCGGATGAAATGGTAGATCTCCCTGAGGTTCATCTTCATCAGCACGCGGCGGCGATGGGAGTTGGTCAGGATGTAGTCCGCGGCGGCGCCGCTTGCCTCCCGGAGCCGGGAATAGGCGTCGTTGGTGGCGGCGATGATCTCCGTGAATTCCCCAGCCAGCCCGACCTGGCGGATGCTTTCCGGCAGGGTGTTGCCCAGCTCGGGGGCATATTCCCCCGCCAGGAGGGTGGCCATGCGGTGGCGCTTGAGCTGGGCGAAATTGGAGGCGCTGACGGTCGCCTGGAAGGTGATGTCGGCCATTTCGAATTCCCTGGGCATGGCGCTGAAAAACTCGACCTTTTTGAAGAATTCCCTGAACAGCGATTTTTTTCGCGCCGGGGCGATCCTTTTCACCATGGCCAGGGCGCGCGGGAAATCGAGACCGCGGCGGCTGCCGACATGCGCGGCCAGGATCATGTCGTCGCCGTTCTCCGTGAAGGAAACGATGCGGGGACCCGGGCCGGGGCGCCGCGCCGCCGCTGCGGGGAGAGCGGCGATAAACTCGTCCAGGGGCGAAAAGGCTTCGCGGTCAAAGGCGGTCGGCTCGGGGAAGAGGATGATCGACGGGGCGATGGGCAGGACCAGGGCGAGGAGTTTTTCCCCGAGCCGGCGCACTTCCTGCCTGGGGCTGAGCCGCCAGCGGCGCAGCATGTGCTCCAGGGTGCGGGCATTGACGGTCATGCCGACCTGGCCGCTGGTCGCCAGGGAAAGGATATAGCGCGCGTCCTCCTTGGCCCAGCCCTCCACGAGGCGCTGTCCGGCGGCGCTTTGAGCCGTCTTGGCGTGCTGATGCTGCAGTTGCCGGTTCAGAAGGGAGAAGGCCTTGAAATAGAAGCGGTTCTGCCGCTGTGCGGCTTCGCGGAACATTTTCTTGAGCGCCGCGCTGCGGATCTCCACGGGCAGGACCAGGTCGCCGGCCAGCGTGACATAGCGCTGCGATTTTTCGGTATAGGAGGCCAGGCGGAACCGTTCGATCTCCTCAAGGGCCAGCCGTGACACGCCCATGATGTCGAAATTGAAGACCGCGTGCTCGGCGACCGAATGGTGCCCCATCGCGAAGATGATCCGCTGGTTGGACCTGCGGGCCTTTTCCACGTCCCGGCAGGCCTGCTGGCGCAGCCGGTCGACCGACAGCGGGCTGCGGCTGATGCGGGCATACGCGGCGCTGAGCGTTTCCGGCGTAAGATGCCGGCAACGGTCTCCCTCCAGCCGCCGCAGGATGTCGGCATCGACATTGAATCCCGCCAGTTTCACGCGCACGCTTCCCTCCTGGATCGCCGCCCCGTCAGATCAGCTTCATTTCGGCCAGACGCACCATCACTTCCTGGGTGCCCTCGTCGATGGACTGGTGGTTCCAGATGTCGAAGGAAGGGAGGCGGTCCTGCCGGACGATGCGGGAGTAGCTTTCCTCCGTCTGCGGGAGACCCGCCAGCGGATATTCCCGCATGCCGGCCCTGGGTTTCCTTTTCTTCAAAGCCGCGGCATCGGCGCGCAAACGGAAGAACACGGCGTAGGTCGGTATCCAGAAGCGGTACAGCGCCTCCATCAGGGCATCGCGCCCGGCAGGCGGGGTGCCGCCGTTGGCCTCCGCCAGGCTTTCCCGCCACTCCAGCCAGTGGTCCAGGAGCGAGCCGTCGCACAGCAGGAAATCGGGGTGTTCCTGGGAGCGGAGGTTCTCTTCGTTGATCTGGCTGGTGATGAAATAAAACTGGCTGATGAAGCCGGTTTTCTGGTCGAAGTCGAAGGGGCCGTTCGGTTTCAGATCCGGCACGTCCTCGACGCGGTATTTCAGCGCCAGCAACTTTTTCACTTCGGCCAGGATCGATGTCTTGCCGCTGCCGGGGACGCCCGAAAAAGCGATCTTGTGCATGGTCGGATTGTAGGCGACCAGCGCCGCAAAGTCAAATTTACTTTTGTCCGGAAATTTGCTATGATGAAAACGATGAGATTTTCGCCGCGAAAAAATACCTTAACCCGACCGGGATCATGACCAACCAGGAGATCGCCCGCGCTTTCGACAAGTTGGCTTTTTTCCTTTCGCTGCGCGACGAGAACGAATTCAAGATCAGCGCCTACACCCGGGCCGCGCGCAGCATCCGCGAGTACCCGGTCTCCATCGAGGACATGCTCCTGGCCGGGGATGACCTGACCAAGATCGACGGCATCGGCAAGATCCTGGCGCAAAAGGTGGAGGATCTGGTCATCATCGGCTCGCTCAAAGCTTTGGATGAACTGCTGCTCGAGTTTCCCGACAGCCTGTTCGAGATGTCCCAGATCAAGGGCATCGGTCCCAAGACCATCCTGAAGATCTTTGACGCCCACAAGATCCGGTCACTGGATGAATTGCGGAGATTCCTGCAGAGCGGCGAAAAGCTGGCCGTCGCCGCCCCCTACGAGAGCCGCATCAAAGAGTTCTTCAAAAGATGAAGGTCGTCCTGGCTTCGGCCTCGCCGCGGCGCAAAGAACTCCTGCGGCTGATCGGCCTGGAGCCCGAAGTGATCCCCGCCGACATCGAGGAGGCCGCCCTGCCCGGCGAGGAGATCGGCGCCTTCCTGCAGCGGGTGGCCGTCGCCAAGGGCCTGGCCGTGTACCACAAGCGTTTTTTCCACGCGCTGCTGGTCTCCGCCGACACCGTGGTGCGGCTCGACGGCTCGCTGATCGGCAAGCCGGCCGGGCGCGACGAGGCCTTTTCCATGCTCTCCCGCCTCTCGGGGCGGCAGCACGAGGTCCTGACCGGGCTGGCGCTGCTGCATGAGGGAGAGACCTCCTTCGCCATCTCCCGCACCCTCGTGCGCTTCAAGGAACTGGAGGAGGGCGAGATCGGCCATTACCTGGAGCGCGAGGAATTCATGGACAAGGCCGGCGCGTACGCGATCCAGGGACGGGCCGCCGTGTTCGTCGAGCGCATCGAGGGCTGCTATTTCAACGTCATGGGCTTTCCGCTGAACCTGTTCTACCGCATGCTGAAAGAGCGAGGAGTGAACCTGTATGGATGAACGCACGAGCCGGACGGCCGGGCGGACGGCGCGCCTCTTTCCCGGCAGCGGTGACGTCCTGCGCATGGGCATGGGCGGGATCCCCATCCAGCGCCTGGACCCATCGGGAAGCGAACGCGTCCTGGAAAAGGCCATTGCCGCCGGGATCAACTTCTTCGATACGGCGCGCGGCTACACCGACAGCGAGAGCAAGTTCGGCCGCGTGCTGCCCCGTTACCGCGGCCAGGTGCGGGTCGCCAGCAAGTCGTTCAGCCGCGGCGCCGCAGACATCCAGCGCGACATCGAGACCAGCCTGCGCAACCTGCGCAGCGACCATATCGACGTTTACCAGTGCCACAACGTGGCCGGCGAGGCCGACCTGGAGAAGATCCTCGCTCCGGACGGCGCCGTGGCCGGGATGCTCAAGGCGCAGGCGCAGGGCAAGATCGGCCACATCGGCATTTCGGGGCACAAGCCGGGCGTCCTGGCCATGGCGCTGGAGCGTTTCGCGTTCGCGACCATCCAGGTGCCCGCCAATTTCATGGAGACCGAGGCCATGCGGGAGCTGATCCCCGCCGCGCGCCGGCGGGGCGTCGGCGTCATCGCCATGAAGCCGGTGGGCGGCGGCAACATCCGCGAGACCGCCCTGAACTTCCGCTTTATTTTCAACCAGGGCATTGACGTGGCCATACCGGGGATGGATTCGGAACGGCAGGTTGCGGAAAACGTGGCGGCGCTGGACGACCTGTCGCCCCTGAATGCCGAGGAGATCTCCCGGCTGCAGGCGGAGAAGGAGCGCCTCGGCGACCGCTTCTGCCGGCGCTGCGAGTACTGCATGCCGTGCCCGCAGGGGCTGCCGATATCGTTCCTGCATGTCCTGCGGAATTACTATTTTCTCTACGACCTGAAAGACTGGGCCCTGGAGCGCCTCGGCGGCTTGGCCAGGACCTACAAGGACTGCACCGCCTGCGGCGAGTGCGTCGCCAAATGCCCCTATCATCTCGACATGCCGGCCATTTTTCGCGAAACCTGGGAAAAGATGCAGGCGGACAGGGAGGATCGGGCCTGAAGCGGTTTTTCCGCTTCAGGCACGCCGGCGCGCAGGCTTTACCGGATCCTGTTTTTGTAATATAATCTGGGCATGAACGCCCGGCAGCTGATCGAAGAAGAGAAACTGCAGAATATCCTCAATCCCCGCAAGTCCAACCGTGAGTTCAAGGTCACCATCCGTTTCCAGAAAACTCTCACGAAGAACTTCGAAAAAGCCCTGGAGCTGGCCCGCAGGAATCCGCATTTCATGGAAGAAGGGGAGGGCGACCATTACAAGGCGTATGCCAGCTTCTACCCCGGCGACGTCGAGGCGCTGCACGAGCTTTTTGAACTGGTCAAGGAGCGGGACACAACGAAGATCTTCCTCAACAACAAGTCCATCCCCTATGTCCAGGACCTGTGGCTGTTCCTGCTTTGGTTCTACCGGATCAAATAAAAAGGCAAAAAAGAGGGCGACAACTTGACTTTTTCCCAATATTAAATTATAAAGTGATCTTTCTTTAGGAGGTCTTCATGAAAAAGTTTAGCACGGTATTGCTCATTCTTTTCCTGTCCACATTGATCCTCGCCAGCTTCACCGCCTGCGATAAGCTGAAGATAACCAACCTGAAAGCCAACAAGCATTTTAAATCGGGCAACAAGTTCTATACCGAGGAAAAGTACAAGAAGGCGATCACCGAGTACGAGGCCGCCCTGCAGTTGAATCCAGAACTCAAGTCCGCCTTCTATTATCTCGGCTCCAGCTACATCATGGTCTATAAGCCCGGCGACGACAGCGAGAAGAACAAGGAGTACGGGACCAAGGCCGTCGAGTACCTGCAGAAGGCCCTGGATCTGTACCCGGACAACAAGGATATCCTCCAGGCCCTCGGCGACATCAACGACAAGCTGCGCAATTTCGAGGAGGCCGAGAAGTATTACCTGAAGGTACAGAAGTTCACCCCCGATGACCCCTCTTCCTATTACAACCTGGCCGGCTTCTACAACAACAACGGCAAGTACGACAAGGCCATCGAGATGTTCGAAGAGAGGATCAAGCTGGATCCCTCCAATCCGGAAGGCTACCTGTACCTGGCCGACTTTTTCCAGAACAAGCGCAAGTGGGACGATGCCATCAAGAACCACGAGATTCGCATCGCCAAGATCGCCGAATCGGACATGGACGAGAAAGAAAAGAACGATGTCATGGCCGAGGCCTATTACCGGCTGGGCGTCGTCTGCTGGAACAAGAGCTACCAGACCCCGCCCGATGTCATGGGCTCGGTCGAGCGGCTCCAGGTCGTCGAGCAGGGCTTAAACGCCCTGAACAAGGCCACCGAGCTCTCTCCCAATTACCCCGATCCCTGGGCCTACATGGGTCTGCTCTATAAGCAGAAGCAGATCGCCGAGCCCCTGAAGGTGGCCGAATACGAGAAGCAATACAAGGCCATGATCGACAAGTTCCAGGAGCTCCGCAAGCGCAAGCTGGCCACCGAGCAGTTCATCAAGGACCTGGCGAAAGATAAGTAAGCGTCCGCTCCGCAAGCGAAACCCCTTGTTCTCTGGCGGGAACAAGGGGTTTTTTTTTGCCGGCGGCGGCGCGGGATTTTCCGGCTGGAGGGGATTTGACAATTTATACTGAAAGAGTTATATATCGGGCATGAAAATCAACACCAAGATCCGCTATGGACTGCGCATGCTGATCGCCATTGCCCAGGGCGGGAAGCTGGTGAATACCACCACGCTGGGCGAGATCATGCACGTTTCCCCGAAGTACCTGCGCAAGCTGGCCGGTCCCCTGGAAAGGGGCGGCTTGATCCAGAGCGTCCAGGGGATCTATGGTGGCTACCGGCTGTCCCGGGACCCGGATACAATCACCCTGCAGGTGCTGATGGATGCCTTCGGAGAGAAGGTCTCGCTCGCCGACTGCCTCCTGGGCAAGAAATGCGAGTTGCGTGACTCCTGCCTGGCCAGGCAGGTCTGGGAGATGCTGGAGGCGACGATGCAGAAGCATTTTCTGCCCATTTCCCTGGGCGACATCCTGGCAAACAGGGTGAAGATACCGTGACCTTTCGGCTTCACGGCGGGCGCCTTCCCGCCGGGCGCGGTTGACTATTTGTCCGGAATATAGTATATTTTCTACTAATTGCATCATGACCAAGCGTGGATTCATACTTGTTTGCTGCCTGTTCCTCTTCTCCGGCAATGCATTGCCCCAGGATGAATTCCTCGGGATCGAGTGTTCCGTTGCCCCGCGCCGGATCCTGCAGGGCAACGAGGGGCTGCTCAGGATCAAGATCAATTTGCGCGACGGCGTCAGGATATCGGCCAATCCCGAGTTCCTGATCCGCCTCGACGAGAATGAAAGCCTGTCGTTCGCCAAGATATTCTTCGCCGGCTCGGAGCTGAACCTGCCCACGACCCAGGAAGGAGAGGCCGTGTTCCTGGACCCGCGGAAGGAGATCGAGGTCCCCTTCATGCTCAGCGAGGAAGCGCTGCTGGGCAATCTCACCATCAGCGGCGAGATCGTTTTTACCATGCTGTTCCCGGACAACTGGTCGGTGAAGACCACGCAGAAGTTTTCGGCCGGCTTTGTTTCGCGCCGGAACTACCAGATCAAGAAAAAATGACGCCCGATCACAGGAAGCCCTGCTCGCGGTACCAGGTGATCGTTTCCGCCAGGGCGGCCGGCAGCGGCACGCGGGGCTGAAAGTGGAGCATGTCGTCGATCTTGGCGGCCGAACAAACCCAGGCCGGGAATTTCATCTCGTTGAACTTGTCGCGGTTGAAGATCGCCTTGTTCCCGAATACGCGGATGCGCAGCTCGGAAAATTCGGCCAGGACGCGGCCCAAGGCTTCCGGCACCACGATCGCCCGCGCTTTCTTCTTTCCCAGCGAAAACGCCGCCTGCTCCATGAATCCGCGCCACTCGACGGCTTCCGGATTGGCCAAATAGAAGATCTCGTTCCCGCAAGAGCTGAAAGCGGCGGTCATCATGCCCCGGACTAGATCCTTGACGAATATCAGCGAATACCGGCGCCGCGTTCGGCCCAGCAAGGGGATGACGCCGCGGTTGACGATGCGAAAGGCATCGAGCATGTCCATGTCCCAGGGCCCGAAGACGATGGGGGCGCGGATGACGATGCGCGGAACCGCGCACTGCGCCGCGAAGACCTCCTCCTGGGCCAGCTTGCTCCTGCCGTACAGCGAGATCGGCTCGGCGGGGATCTCCTCGCTCAGCATCTCGTGGCCGCGGTTGGGGCCGGCCGCGGCCAGCGATGACAAGAGGACGATGCGCTTCAGGTGCCTCAGGGGCCGCAGCCGTTCCAGGAGCTCGCGGGTGCCCTCGACGTTGACCCGGGTGAACTCGCCCGGGGCCAGCGCCTTGGTCACGGCCGCCAGGTGGAAGACCATTTCAATGTCTTCGGGAAGAGGATCGGACGCGAAGAGGTCTCCGCGCACCACCGCCACCGCGTCCTTGAAAGCGCAGGCGTCCAGCCTGGCCCGGTTGCGGACCAGCAGATGCACCCGGTGGCGGCCCTCCGCCAGCAGCGCCGTGACCAGGTGGCGGCCGACGAATCCCGTCCCTCCGGTCACCAGTATGTTCATGGGGCCATTCTATAGAATCCATCCGCATTATGCAAACGAGGAGTGAAACATGGACGTGTTCAAGAAATGCTTTGAATTCACCCAGGTGGAAGAATACAAAAATTCCGGCCTATACCCCTATTTCACCGAGATCGAGAAGGTGGAGGGCAATCATGTCTGGGTCGACGGCAAGAAGATCCTCATGGTCGGTTCCAACAATTATCTGGGACTGTTCGATGATGGGAAAGTCAAGGCCTCGGCCATCGCTGCCGTCGAAAAGTACGGCACGTCCACCTGCGGCTCCCGCTTCCTGAACGGGACCTATTCGCTGCACGTCGAGCTGGAAAAGAAGCTGGCCCAGTTCATGGGCAAGGAGGAGGCGCTGACCTTTTCCACCGGCATGCAGACCAATCTGGGGACCATCTCGGCGCTGGCCGGCCGCGACGACGTCATCGTCCTGGACCGCATGGTCCATGCCTCGATCATGGATGCCGTGCGCCTCTCCTACGCCCACGTCGCCAAGTTCAAGCACAACGACATGAAGGACCTGGAGGACAAGCTGGCGCACCAGCCCGGGGAAAAAGGCAAGCTGATCATCGTGGACGGCGTCTTCAGCATGGAGGGCGATCTCTCCAACCTGCCGCAGATCGTCAAGCTGGCCAAGAAATACCATGCCCGGGTGATGGTCGATGATGCTCATGGCATCGGCGTCATGGGCGAAAAAGGTCGCGGGACGGCGGAGCATTTCGGCCTGGTCGACGAGGTCGACCTGATCATGACCACCTTCTCCAAGGCGTTCGCCTCGCTGGGCGGCTTCGTCGTCGGCGACAGCACGATCATCCAGTACATCAAGCACCATGCCCGCTCGTTGATCTTTTCCGCCTCCATCACCCCGGCCGCCCTGGGCGCCGCGCACAGCGCTCTGGAAATCATCCAGAACGAACCGCAGCGCCGGCAGCGCCTGTGGGAGATCACCCGCATCATGAACCGGGAGCTGACGGCCATGGGCTACCATACGGGGAATACCGAAACGCCCATCATCCCGGTTTTCATCCATGACATGGAAAAGACCTTCAAGATGTGGAGGTTCCTGCGCGATTACGGCATTTTCACCAACCCGGTGATCGCTCCGGCCGTGCCGCCGGAAGATTCCCTGATCCGCACCTCGTTCACGGCCACCCACACCGATGAGGACCTGGAATTCATCCTCAAGGGGTTCCGGCAGGGCGGCAAGCTGCTGGGGCTGATCTGAGTCTTCGCGGCGAGCCGCGGTCCCGGCGGGCAGTGGATATCAGCGCGGTTGTCGTCAGCTTCAATTCCGCAGGGTTCCTGGAGCGGAATTTCCGCTCGCTGGCCGGCCAGACCGTTCCTTTCCGCCGGATCGTCGTCGTCGACAACGCCTCCCAAGACGGTTCGCAGGCGATCATCGCGGGGTTCCCCGGGCTGGACCCGCTGTTGCTGGAGATCAATGCCGGCTACGCGGCCGCGGCCAACCTGGGCATTGGCCGCTGCGCATCCGACCTGGTGCTGGTGGCCAACGCCGATGTTTTCCTGGATGCGGAATTCAATCGCCGCGCCCTGGATTTCTTCGCCCGTTGCCCGCGCGCCGGGCTGCTTTCGCCGCTCATCCTGCGCTTCGACGGCGTGACCATTGACTCGGCGGGCCAGGAGCGTTCGCCGGCCCTGTATCCGCGCGAGACGGGTTACGGTCGCCCCCTGGCGCGGCAGGCGCTGAAGGAGCGGCAGGTCTTCTCCGTCTGCGGGGCGGCGACCGTTTTCTCGCGGCCGGCCTTGGAAAAACTGAAGATCGGCGGCGAGTATTACGACGAGGATTTCTTCATGTTCTGGGAGGATTTCGACATCGGCTGGCGGGCCAATCTCCTGGGTCTCGGGGTTTATTTCTCCCCCGGAGTCGTCGCCCACCACTTCCGCAGCGGCACGTTGGCGGATTCGCGCTGGTCGCGATTCTCGCTGGCGCTGGCCCGGCCCGCTTTCCTGCGCTCCCATCTGGTGAAGAACCGCTATCTGACCCTGATCAAGAATTTCCGCCTGCGTCGCGATGGCTGGTCGCTGCCGCTGGCTGTGGCCAGGGACCTGCTGTGGGTGAGCGCATTGACAATCCGTTCACCGAAAATTATAATCGCCCTGGCCCGTTCATGGCCTGCCTTTAAAAGAGCATGGCGAAAGAGGAAATGGATAAAAGATCATGAATGAGATCGTTCTGGTTTTTTCTTTCGTCCTCTCTTTCCTGCTGGCCCTGTACGGCACGCCCCTGGCGCAGAAAGCCGCTTTCCGCTATGGAATCCTGGACCAGCCCGACGGCAAGCTGAAAAAGCACTCCCGGCCGGTACCCTACATGGGCGGGGTGATCGTCTATTTTGCCTTCATCTCGCCGATCAGCCTGGTGTTCGATTTCAACGAGCGCCTGCTGGGAATCCTGTTCGCCAGCTCCATCCTGCTGCTGGTGGGGCTTCTCGATGACTTGAAGGCCCTGACCCCGACGATCAAGTTCCTCTTCCAGGTGGTGGCCACCTACATCCTGCTCAAGAGCGGCATCGTCATCGACCTGGTTTTCTTCCCCAAGTGGCTGGACATCGCCCTCTCCTTCATCTGGATCCTCACCGTCATCAACGCCTTCAACATCATCGACGTCATGGACGGGCTGGCCGCCTCGGTCGGCGCCTTGAGTTCCCTGACCATTTTCATCATCTCCCTGTATACCGGGGATTTCCTGATCTCCATCCTTTCGCTCAGCCTGGCCGCCGCCCTGCTGGCCTTTCTCAGGTTCAACTGGGAGCCGGCCCGCATTTACCTGGGAGACGCCGGCAGCATGGTGCTGGGGCTGAGCATCGGTTCCCTGGCCATGATGGTGAGTTATACCGATCACAATTCCATGGCGTTCCTCTCCGGGATTTTCGTCGTCGGCATCCCGCTTTTTGACCTGAGCTACGTGATCGTGCTGCGCATCCTGAAGGGCCGCTCTCCGTTCCTGGGCAGCCCGGACCATTTTGCCCTGCGCCTGCGCAAAAAAATGAACTGGACGGCGCAGGAGACCGTCACCGCCATCCTGGGCATGCAGTCGGCCCTCTCCGCCCTGGTCATCGTCAGTTTCTTTTCCACGCCCCGCTTCACCCTGGTCTCAGGCGCCGCAGCCGCCTGTTTTTTCATCATCCTGGGCCGGGTCCTGGCGGGGGTGGAAATGGAATGAACGTCATCATCGGGGCCGGAATATCGGGCCTGAGCGCCGGCCAGGCGCTGCAGGGCGATTTCGTGATCCTGGAAAAAAGCGCCGCTGCCGGCGGGCTTTCGGGCCAATACCGTGCCGGCGGCTTTGCCTTTGATTACGGCGGCCACTATTTCCATTTCCAGGACAAGCCGGAGATCCGCCGGCACGTGGAGGCGTTCCGCGCTTTCCGCGGCTTCCGGCGCAACAGCAAGGTTTTCCTGCAGCGGCGCTTCATCCCCTATTCCCTGCAGTACCATCTGGCCGGACTGCCGGCGCGGCAGCGCCATCCCATCCTGGCCGAGATCCTGGCCGGCGCGGGCGGCCCGCCGGGGCAGGACCTGGAGCGGTTCCTGCTGGCCCACTTCGGCCCGACCCTGGTGCGCCTTTTTTTCGCGCCGTACCTGGAGAAATTCTACGGCCGGCCACTGACGGCCATGATCGCCGGCATGGACAAGGGGAGCATCCCGATTCCCCGGAAGGAGGACGTCCTCGCCGGCGCCCTTCGCCGTCGGTCATGCGCCGAGGGATACAACCCCGTTTTTTACTACCCGTCGGGCGCGCTGCAGGCGTTCATCGACGATTACAGTCGCCCCCTGGCGGGTAGGATCCGTTGCCAGGAAGAGGTCCTCGCCATCGAACCCGCTCGGAAACAGGTGATCACCCGGACAGGAAGCTATCGTTACGACAGCCTGATCAGCACCATGCCCTTGAAGCAATTGCTGGGGATCATGGCCCCGCCGCCGCCCTTTCCCCGGCAGCGGCTGCGCCACCTGTCGACGCTGGTGGTCAACGCGGTGCTGGCGCGGCGCCGGCGCCGTTTTCACTGGCTGTATCTGCCTGAAGCGCATTTCCCCTTCTACCGCGTCGGCTATTACCCGGCGGCGGGAACGGTCAGCGTGTACCTGGAGAAGACGATCGCCGCCGATCCGCCCCTCGATTCCCGCCAGGCCCGCCGCGAAGCGCTTTCGACCCTGCGGGAAACGGGAATGATCGCCGGGGCCGAAGAGCTTCTCTTCCTTGACCTGAAAAGGATTCCCGTCTCCTACATTGTTTTCGATTCTGATTGGCCGCGACTGGTGCCGGCCGCACTGGCTTACCTGCGCAGCCGGGACATCCATTCCATCGGCCGCTATGGCAGCTGGAACTATACCTCCATGGCCGATGATATCCGCCAGGCGCGGGAAACGGCCGGCCGACTTAACGGGGCATGAGCGCCAGGATCGTCGTCGCTCACGTGATCACCAAGCTGGAGCTTGGCGGGGCACAGATCAACACGCTGCATACCGTCGAACACCTGGACCCTTCCCGCTTTGATGCCTGCCTGCTCAGCGGTCCCGGTGGCGCATTGAAAAGCCGGTTGGCCGCAAGGGACCGCTATTTCGAAGTTCCCGCCCTGGGGCGGGAGATCCGCCCCGGCAGGGACTTCCAGGCATTGCTGCAGCTGCTGCGCCTGTTCCGGCGCCTCCGGCCGCAGATCGTCCACACCCATTCCTCGAAGGCCGGGATCCTGGGGCGGATAGCCGCCCGCCTGGCGCGCGTCCCGGTCGTGATCCATACGGTCCACGGTTTTTCCTTCTCCCCGTTCCAGCCTTTTTTCCGGCGCCGTCTCTATCGTTTCGCGGAAAGAGCCTGCCGGCCGCTGACGGATCACTTCATCTTTGTTTCCCGCAGCGACATGGACCAGGCGCGCCGGATGAAGCTGACCGCACCGCCGCGCCCTGAAGCGGCCGCGGATGACTTTTCGCTGATCCGCAGCGGCTTTCCCCTGGAAAAATTCCTGGTCCGGGGGGATGCGGCGGCGGCCCGGGCGCGGTACGGCCTGCCGCCCGGGTGTTTCGTGTGCGGGACCATCGCCCCCTTCAAGCCGCAGAAGGGGTTGTTGCGCCTGGTGGATGCCGCCGACCGGGTCATCGCCGGCAACCCGAAGGTCTTTTTTCTCATCGCCGGCGACGGCGAGCAGCGGCCGCAGCTGGAGGCCGAACTGCGGCGTCGCGGCATCGCGGCGAACTTTCGCCTGCCGGGATTCATCCGCGACGTGGAGAATGCCATGGACGCTTTCGACATCGGGCTTTCCACCGCCTTGTGGGAAGGACTGCCGCAGAGCCTGGTGCAGCTGCGCCTGAAGAAGAAGGCCATCGTGGCCAGCGATATCCCGGGCAATCGGGAGATCGTCCGCAACGGGGAGAACGGCGTTCTTGTGCCCTGGAACGACACGGAACGCTTTGCGGCCGCCATCCTCGAGCTGGCCGGGAATGCCGGGCTGCGGCGCCGGCTGGGCGACTTCAGCGCCGAGGATTTCAGCGAGTGGTCGGCCGACGTGCTGGTGTCGCGCCAGGAAGAATTGTACCAGCGTCTCGTGATCCGCAGCTGGACACGGAGCTGAGCACGACCGGGCCGGCGTCGTTGTCAAGAGCTTTACATCTCGTCCCCGGGCGCCTACAATGAGGCGAGGCGCGGTAGAGACTTCCCAGCGAAGACCTGGCCGCCCAAGGAGGTCAAGATGAAAGGCAACAAGAGACTGATCCAAACCCTGAATGCGCTCCTGGCCGATGAATTGACGGCCGTGAACCAATACATGGTGCATTCTGAGATGAACGCCGACTGGGGCTACGAAAAGCTGCACCAGCATTTTGAAAAGCGGGCCATCGATGAAATGAAGCATGCCGAAAAGCTGATCGGCCGCATCCTTTTTCTGGAAGGGCTGCCGGTCGTCACCAACCTGAAGAAGATCACCATCGGGGCGGATCTCTCCAGGCAGCTGGCTGCCGATCATGCCTCCGAGGCCGAGGCCATCGTGGCCTACAACCAGGCCATCAAGCTGGCCGGAGACCTGGCCGACTTTGCCACCCGCGAGATCCTGGAAAAGATTTTGAGCGAAGAGGACGCCCATATCGACAAGATCGAGGAACTGCAGGACCAGATCAGGCACATGGGGGCGGCGATCTTCCTCACCACCCAGGTCTGAGCGTCGCCGCGCCCGGGTCAGACCGGGCGCATGGCCCGCAGGCGGGCGACCCGCTCCTCGATGGGCGGATGGGTCGAGAACAGGGCCAGCAGGCTCTTGGCGCTCAGCGGCGAGACGATGAACAGGTGGGCGGTCTGCCGCGTCGCCCGCAACGGCAGGCGCTTGGAGTAAGCGCCCAGTTTTTCCAGGGCCGAGGCCAGCCCCTCGGGGTTGCGGGTCAGCCGGGCGGCACCCTCGTCGGCCTTGTATTCCCGGGTGCGCGAAATGGCCATCTGGATTAGGCTGGCGGCCAGCGGCGCCAGGATGGCCATGGCCAGCAGGCCCAGGAAGCCGCCCCGCTCGTCGTCGTCGCGGCCGCCGGCGAAAACGCCGAACCAGCGCGCCTGGTAGGCCAGGAACATGATGGCTCCGGCCAGGGTGGCGGCCACGGTCTGCAGCAGCGTGTCGCGGTGGATCACGTGGGTCAGCTCATGGCCGATCACCCCCTTCAGCTCCTCCTCGTCCATCAGCTTCATGATGCCGCGCGACAGGGCGATGACCGCTTTGCCGGGATTGCGGCCGGTGGCGAAGGCATTGGGAGAATCCTGCTCGAAAACATGGATGGCGGGCATGGGCACCTGCGCCTGCTGGCATAGCTCGCGCACCATGGCGTAGATGCGCGGGGACTCGCTCTCGGCCAGCTCCCCGGCCTGGTAGGCCCTGAGGACGATCTTGTCGGAGAACCAGTAAGAAACGAAATTCATCACGCCGGCCAGGATCAGCGCGATCAGCATGCCCTGCCGGCCGCCGGCCATGCCGCCGATGACGAGGAAGATGCCGGTCAAGGCGCCGAGCAGCGCCGCGGTTTTCACTTTACTCATGCTTCGCCTCCCTGGGCTCCTGCACAAGGACCGCCACCTTTTCGTTCTTTTTCATCAGCCAAAGGTCTTCCCTGGCCTTCTTCTCCAGGGCCAGGGGGTTGGCGCGCAGTTGTTCGATCTCGCGGATCAATTGCGCTTTTTCCTTTTCCAGGGCGAGGATGGCCGTTTGCAGGACCTTGATCTGCTTCTTCGTTTTGACGATCTCCACGATGCCGCGGTCGCCGAAAACGAAGGCCAGCACCAGGATGAACAGGAAGAAGGCCAGCAGCAAGGCGAGACCGCGCGATTGCAGCAGCGAGTTTTCCCTTTTCCTGCCGGCGCCGTCCTCTCGCTGTCGGGACTGGCGGATTGGAGACATGAGGATAAAATATCACAATTCGGCAAGGGACGCAATTGCCCGCGGGCCGGCGGCGGCCGCATACCGGGCCCGCCGTGCGGATCGCGCGCGGAGCGCCTCGAGACCGGGCCGGAAATTGACAAGCCGTCCATATTGGTATAATATTTTTTCATGCGGGCGATTACCCCGGACCGGGCGCTCACCGGAGTCGCGGCCTTTTTTTGAGC
Source organism: Candidatus Aminicenantes bacterium UBA6072 (assembly GCA_002436105.1). Lineage (GTDB taxonomy): Bacteria > Acidobacteriota > Aminicenantia > UBA2199 > UBA2199 > UBA2199. The sequence continues at coordinate 211,153 of DIXU01000014.1, forward strand.
GCGGCGGAAGGGCCCGGACGGGATTAGCGAGGAATACATGGCGTCGGACGAAGACAACGAAGGCATCGGCTACGTTCCGGACGAGGACGATCTGGACGCGGAAGAGGCAAAGGCCTCGGCCAGGAACGCCCAGGAAGAAACCGGGCACAAGAAAAAAAGCTCGTCCAAACGCGGCGCGCACCGGGCCATCGATCCGGATGCGCTTTTGCGCAGCACCGCCGCCGAGCGGGATGAGTTCAAGGACAAGTACCTGCGCGGACTTGCCGAGATGGATAATTTCCGCAAGCGCATGAAAAAAGAGCGGGATGAATTCCAGAAGTATATCCTCTCCGAGATCCTGCTCGACCTGCTGCAGATCTATGACAACCTGGAGCGGGCGCTGAAAGCCAAGACGGCGGAGCAGGACAAGGGGATCGTTTCCGGCGTGGAGATGATCCGCAGGCAGTTCCTGGAACTGCTGAAGAAATATCAGGTGCTCGAAATCGAGGCCCTGGGCCAGCATTTCGACCCCGCTTTTCACGAAGCCCTGAGCAAGGAGGAGCGGGAGGGCATCAGCCGGGCGGTGGTGGTGGAGGTCTACCAGAAAGGATTCACCTATCACGACAAGCTGCTGCGCCCGGCACTGACCAAAGTGGCGATCCCCGTCGCCGTCCAGGCGGCGGAAGGCGAGACCGAGACCTGATGGCCAAGAATATCGGCATCGATCTGGGCACGACCAATTCCTGCATCAGCTACCTGGAAGGGCGCGATGCCCTGATCGTGCCCAATCCGGAGGGAGCCAGGGTCATCCCGACCGTCATCGCCCAGACTCCGGAAAGGAAACGCATCTTCGGCAACGCCGCCAAGCGCCAGATGATCACCAACAGCAGGAACACCATCTGGGGGATCAAGCGGCTCATCGGCCGCAAGTTCGACAGCACGGAGGTCAGGGAGATCGCCCGGCGCGTCGGCTATGAGATCGTCGAGGCGGACAACGGCGACATCAAGGTCAAGATGGCCGACCAGACGTACTCCAGCGAGGAGATCTCCGGCATGTTCCTGGGCTACCTGAAGGGCATCGCCGAGAATTACCTCGGCGAGCCCGTCTCCGACACCGTCATCACCGTGCCCGCTTTCTTCAACGACGCCCAGCGCCAGGCCACCAAGGTGGCCGGGGAGATCGCCGGGCTGAACGTCACGCGCATCATCAACGAGCCGACCGCGGCGTTGATCGCCTACCGGCAGAAGATCAAGAAGAACGGCCTGTATGCCGTTTACGACCTCGGGGGCGGAACGTTCGACATCTCCATCGTCGAGGTCAATGGCGACATCTACAAGGTTGTCTCCAGCCTGGGAGACACATTCCTGGGCGGCAGCGATTTCGACGCCCAGATCTGCGACTGGATCTTCCATGAGGTGGAGCGCGAGACCACCGTTGACCTGCGGGACAGGAAAGATGTCGTGCAGCGGGTGATCCAGGTCGCGGAAAAGGCCAAGATCGAGCTCTCTTTCGACCAGGAGACCCTGATCTCGATCCCCTACCTGCACCATTTCAACGACGGTTCCAACTATCATTTCCAGAAGAAACTGACCCGTTCCCAACTGGAGTCCAGCACCGTGGGCTTCATCGACCGCACCGTGGAGCTGATCCGGAAATCGCTGGACGATATCCATGTCCAGCCCGACCGGATCGAGCGCATCGTCCTGGTGGGCGGCCAGAGCCGCATGCCGCTCATTTACCAGAAACTGAACGAATTCTTCGGCCGGCCCCCCGACATCCAGATCAACCCCGAGGAGGCAGTCGCCCAGGGCGCGGCGCTGCAGGCCGAGATCATCAAGGGCAAGGTGCGCGACCTGCTGCTGCTGGACGTCACGCCCCTCTCGCTGGGCGTGGAGACCAAGGGCGACAGCTTCACCCGGGTCATCGAGCGCAACTCCACCATCCCCACGAAGAAGTCGATGGTTTTCACCACCATCAGCGACAACCAGACGACAGTCAAGATCCACGTGTTGCAGGGGGAGCGCTCGACGGCCTCCGGCAACAAATCGCTCGGCTTCTTCAACCTGGTCGGCATCCCCCAGTCCCTGAAGGGCATCCCGCAGATCGATGTCACCTTCGAGATCGACGCCAACGGCATCGTCCGCGTTTCGGCCCAGGACAAGGCGACCGGCCTCAGCCAGAGCATGAAGATCCAGCCTTCCAGCGGCCTTTCCCCCGAGGAGATTGAGCGCGTCATCCAGGACGCCAAGAAATTCGAGGAGCAGGACAAGACGGAGCTGCGCCTGGCCAAGGCCAAGTTGCAGCTGAAGGAGGAACTGGAGACCGTCAAGTTCTACTACCAGCGCTACATCGAAAAGCTGAGCACCCATGACGGGGCCGAGATCGATTCACTGATCGGCCGCAGCGAAAAAGCCCTGGAAGGCAATGACCCCGACCAGCTCGAGGGCCTGCTGAAAAAGATGAAGAATTTCCGCACGATGATCAATACCATCCTGACCGCCGAATTCTCCAAGTAACCGCCCATGGCCAAAAAGGACTACTATCACGTGCTGGGCGTCGCCCGCGACGCCAGCGCCGAGGAAATCAAGAAAGCCTATCGCAAGCTGGCCCTGCAGCACCATCCCGACCGCAATCGCGACAACCCCGAGGCCGAGGAGAGGTTCAAGGAGGCTTCCGAAGCCTACTCGGTCCTGGGCAACGGCGAGAAAAGGCAAATCTACGACCAATACGGCGTCGAAGGCCTGCGCGCCGGCGGCGGCTCCGATTTCGGCTTCTTCGCCGACTCCATCTTCTCGGATTTCGGGGATATCCTCGGCGACATGTTCGGTTTCGGCGGGTCCTTCTCCGCCGGCCGGCAGCGCCGGGGCCCGCGCAAGGGGAGCGACCTGGGGCTGGAAGTAACGCTGACCCTGGAGGAGTCCTTTCTCGGGGTCGAGAAGGAGATCGAGGTGGAGCGCGAGCGCAACTGCGACGCCTGCGACGGCTCGGGGAGCGAGGCCGGGCACGATCCCGAAACCTGCCGCAAGTGCGGCGGCAACGGCAGCGTCCGCGTCAGCCAGGGCTTTTTCTCCATGGCCACCGCTTGTTCCAGCTGCCGGGGCAGCGGCAAGGTCGTCACCCATCCCTGCCGCAAGTGCCACGGCCACGGGCGGCTGCGTGAAAGCAGGAAGATCAAGGTCAGCTTTCCGGCCGGGATCGACGAGGGCAACCGCCTGCGCGTCAGCGGCGAGGGCGAGGGCGGCCTCCGGGGAGGCTCTCCCGGCGACCTGTACGTCATGGTGCGCATCCAGCCCGACAAGCGCTTCCAGCGTCACGGGCAGGACCTGGTGCTGACCCTGCCCATCAGCTTTTCCCAGGCCGCGCTCGGCGACCAGGCCGTCATCCAGACCTTCGAGGGCACGGAGAAGATCAAGATCCCGCCGGCCACCCAGAACGGCCAGGTCCTCAAGATCAAGAACAAGGGGTTCCACCAGGTCAACCGCTGGAGCCGCGGCGACCTGCTGGTCCAGGTCCAGGTGCAGACGCCCCGACATCTCACGCGCCAGGAATCCGAGTTGTTCAAGAAGCTGCGCGAGATCGAAGCCGGCAAAGGGCAGGCCCTTCTCGAGAACGACCTGGTCAATTGATGGCGGATCGGCGCTTTTTTTCCCCCCACGATATCGTCAACGGCCAGATCAGCATCGACGGCGAGGAATTCCACCATGTCGCCCGCGTCATGCGCTATCGCCCGGGCGATGAACTGGAGATCGTCAACGGGCGCGGGCTGCTGGCACGCGGCCGCATCGCCGCCATCCAGGGCCGGGCGTTGCGCGTCGATATCCTGCAGGCGGAGGAATTCCCCCCGCCGCCGCCGCGGGTGTTCATCGCCCCGTCGCTGACCAAGGGGCACGCCATGAACTGGCTGATCGAGAAGCTGTGCGAGATGGGAGTCGACGAAGTGCGGCCGCTGCTCTGCCAGCGCACCGATGTTGCCTGGAGCCCGGCGCAGCTGCGGCGCTGGGAGAAGATGGCCGCCCAGGCCCTGAAAGTCAATCGCCGCTACTGGCTGACGCGCATCCTGCCGCCCGTCCCCCCGGCGGCCCTCATCGCCGCCAGCACGGATGCGCCGGCCAGGATACTGCTGGACATCGCCGGCAGACGCCGGCTGGAGCGCCCCGCCGCCTTCCCGGTCCTGGCCGTTGTCGGGCCGCCCGGGGATTTCAGCGATACCGAGAAGGAGCAGTTCCTTGCCGCCGGTTTCCAGCCGGCCCTGATCAATGATGCCATCCTGAAGACCGAGACCGCGGCGCTCGCCGCCGCCGCCATCCTGAAGAATGATTGAGCTGAAAGGGCAGATCGGCAAATACCGGATCCTGAGAAAGCTCGGCAGCGGCGGTTTCGGTACAGTCTACCTGGCCGAAGACACCATTCTCAAGTGCCAGCGGGCGCTGAAGATCCCCCACCGCACCAGCGCCCAGGCCGACAAGATGCTGCAGGAGTCGGTGCTGCAGACCCGGCTGCTCGATCACCCGCACATCGTCAAGCTGCTGACGGTCGATATCATCGACAACATCCTGATCATGGTCATGGAATACATCGAAGGCACCGACCTGGAGAAGATCCTGGACCAGTCCAGTTCCCTGCAGGTCAAGTCGGCGCTGAAGTATTTCAAGCAGATCCTTTCGGCGCTCGCTTTCGCACACCAGAAATCGGTGATCCACCGCGACATCCGCCCCTCCAATATCCTGATCAACCTGGACGACGACGTCAAGATCGCCGACTTCGGCACGTCGACGCTGCTGCAGGAGAAGCAGTTCGCCACCACCAAGATCGGTTCGCCGCCCTACATGGCCCCGGAACAGTTCGAGGGCAAGGCCGTCTTCGCGTCGGACATCTATTCGGCCGGCAGCCTTTTTTACGAGATGGCGACGGGGTTCCCGCCCATCGTCCTGGCCAATCCGATGGAGATATACAAGCGGGCCAAGGTCGGGCAGTTCACGCCGCTGTCCCAGAAGAACTCCCTGGTGCCTCCGGAACTGAACCGGGTGATCATGAAGACCCTGGCCCCCGACCTCAAGGATCGCTATGCCCAGGCCGGCGACGTACTGAACGACCTGGAGCACATGTCCGACCGCAACCGCGACTACAGCAGCGAACTGAAGGATATCCAGAAACGCATCCAGGCACGCGAGAGCCGCACCGACTTCATCTGCTGGAACTGCCGCAAGGCCATGGGCCGCCGGGTGAAAATCTGTCCCTATTGCGGCGAAGAGCAATAGCCCCGGTTTCTCCCGATCTCCTCCCGCCGCGGGCTCTTGATTTGTCGGACCGTTGCGGAGATAATGCGGGCAGGAGGGATCCATGGAACGAGAAGAGTTGTTCAGGAAGATCAGTATCGGCAACGATAAAAAAATGGTGCTGCTGGTGCTGGATGGCCTGGGCGGCCTGCCGCGGGATGGCCGTACCGAGCTGGAATCGGCGCGCACCCCGAACCTCGACCTGCTGGCCGCGGAAAGCGAGCTGGGATTGAGCCATCCCATTGCCCCGGGAGTCACCCCGGGAAGCGGGCCGGCCCACCTGTCGCTTTTCGGCTACGACCCGCTGAAGTACGAGATCGGCCGAGGGATCCTCGAGGCGCTGGGGGTGGGCATCGACGTCAATGCCCGCTCCGTCGCCGTGCGCGGCAATTTCGCCACCCTGGAGAACGGGCTCATCAGCGACCGCCGCGCCGGGCGCATTCCCACGGAAAAGAACCGTGAACTTGTCGCTTTCCTGGGCAAGCGGATCCGCAAGATCGAGGATGTGGAGATCCGGCTCTACTCGGGCGAGGAGCACCGTTTCGTCCTGGTCATGACCGGCGACGACCTGGACGACCGGCTGAGCGACGCCGATCCCGAAGCCACCGGGCTGCCGCTCAAGTACGCCGAGGCCAGGGATGAGGCTGCCGCCCGCACGGCGCGCATCGTCAACCTGTTCATCGAACGCCTGGGAGTCGAGCTGGCGGGGCAGCACCCGGCCAACACCTGTCTGCTGCGCGGCTTCGCCAAGTACCCGGCCATCCCGTCCATGGGCGACCTGTTCAAGCTGAAGGCGGCGGCCATCGCCGTTTATCCGATGTACAAGGGGCTGGCCCAGCTGGTGGGCATGGACGTGCTCGCGACCGGCCGCTCCATCCGCGACCAGGTGGCGACGCTCAAGCAGCATTACGCCGACTATGATTTCTTCTTCCTGCATGTCAAGAAGACCGACTCCTGGGGCGAGGACGGCGATTTCGCCCGCAAGGTCGAGGTGATCGAGGAGTTCGACCATTGGCTTCCCGAGATCCTCGAGCTCACGCCGGATGTCCTGGCCGTCACCGGCGACCACTCCACCCCGGCCCTGATGAAAGGCCATTCCTGGCATCCCAACCCGGTGCTGCTCAAGTCGCCCTTCCTGAGACGGATGCCCGCTGATGCCCGGATGGTGGACGCCTTTGCCTGCGGCAAGCCCGACGGCACGGACGGCCAGTCCTGCGGCAAGGTCTCGGTGAGCGCGCCGGCGGCCAAGTTTTGCGAAACGGCCTGCGCCCGGGGCGTCCTGGGGCACATCCACGCCATGGATGTCCTGCCGCTGATGATGGCCAACGCCCTGAAGTTCAAGAAATTCGGAGCCTGACGCCATGCCGTACCTGAGCCTCGACGTCGGCGAGCTGGATGCCAACTGCTACCTGTTCTACGATGACGCCGGCCGGGATTGCCTGGTCATCGATCCCGGCGCCGAGGCGGAGAGGATCATGGAGCTGATCGAGGAGCGGGCGCTCCTGCCGCGGGCGGTCGTCCTGACCCACGGCCATCCCGATCATACCGGCGCCGCGGCGACCCTGATGGCCCGTTACCGCATCCCGCTCTGGCTGCATGCCGCCGACGAGGAGGCGATGCGCTCCGAGGCCGGTCGCGGCCTGGCCGCCATGTTCGGCGTCGGGCCGCTCCCCGCTGCAGGGCGCCTGCTGCGGGACGGCGATATCCTCGCCTGCGGGGCACTGGAGCTGAAGGTCATTCACAGCCCGGGCCATTCCCCCGGCTCCGTCCTGTTTCATGGCCAGGGGCTGCTCTTTACCGGCGACACCCTGTTTCGCGGCGACGTGGGGCGCAGCGATCTTCCCGGCGGCGACGGGGAGGAACTGCGGCGTTCACTGGCCAGGATCAGGAAGCTGCCGCCGCATACGGTTGTCTTGCCCGGCCATGGCCCGGCCAGCGTCCTGGAGCTGGAGCTGAAGGACAACCCCTGCCTGTGAACGTGGCCGGCCCGTCTTCCCCGCGATCGCCGCTGGAGCAGTTCCTGCAGTACGCAGAGTTCGAGAAGGGGTTCGCGGCGAACACCATCCTTTCCTATCGCCGCCAGCTCGGGAAGTTTTTCGCCTATCTGCAGGGGCGGCAACAGGACTGTCTGCTCCTGGACGAGAATGACGTCCTCGATTTCATCCGCCGCGAGGGGGGCAAGGGCGGCAGCGCCTCGTCGCAGGCCCATCTGATATCGGTTCTGAAGAGCTTTTACCGCTTCCTGCTGCAGGACGACCTGATCGCGGCGAGCCCGGCGGCTTCCGTTTCCCTGCCCAAGAAGTGGGCCCGGCTGCCGAAGTACCTTTCACTGGAGGAGGTGACGCGGCTGCTGGAGGCGCCCGACGCCGCGACGGTCCTCGGCTGCCGCGACAAGGCCGTCCTGGAGCTGATGTACGCCACCGGATTGCGCGTCTCCGAGGCGGCCCAGCTGAAAAAGGCCGACGTCTACATGGACGAGGGCTTCCTGCGCGTTCGCGGCAAGGGCGGGAAGGAACGGGTCGTGCCCTTCAGTGACGTTTCGCGCGATTGCCTGAGGGCCTATCTCGATTCCAGCCGGCCCGCCCTGGTCGCCGCCGGCGACCCCGTGACGCTTTTCGTCAACTACCGCGGCGTGGAGTTCAGCCGCCAGGGGCTGTGGAAGATCATCAAGGGCTACGGGAGGAAGGTCGGTCTTTCGGCCCGGCTGACCCCGCACGTGCTGCGCCATTCGTTCGCCACCCACCTGGTGGAAAAGGGGGCCGACCTGCGCTCGGTGCAGATGCTGCTCGGACACTCGTCGATCACCACGACCGAGATATACACCCACCTGGCCAAGGACCAGCTGAAGCGCATCTACGACCAGTTCCATCCGCGCGGCAAAAAGAAGTGAAAGCGGATCTCATTGATGGGCAGGCGAGTTGATGGGACGGCTGCACGGACAACGAACTTCATGTTCTTTCCCCATCTACCCTTCTACCCGTCTGCTTCTCGGCTCTCGTCAGAACTTGAAGTACAGCGTGAGGTAGGCGTACAGGTCGGCGTCCGGCCTTTCGCCGCCCTCGGGAGCGTCATAAAACACGTATTTGAGATTCGGTATGACCTTGACCTTTTCGTTGAGGTCCCAGCCGAGTCCGGCCAGCAGAACGTTGGCCTTCGCGTGATCGGCCATGGGGATGTAATCGATCCGGCTGGCGGAGGGATTGGGGTCGAGCAGGCGGTCGAAGCGCCCGACCAGCTCCAGTTTGGGGCTGATCCTGCCGACGGCGAACAGCGAGATGAACTTCAGCTCCGCGGCGTTATCGCCGTCGTCGGCATGGCGGTAACCGAAGTTGAGTCCGGTCCGTCCCCAGTCACCCCGGATGCCGGCGAAGGCCTGGAAGATATTGACCGAGCTGTCGACGCCGGTGTCAGAGTAGTCGGCGTACAGTTCCAGGAACAGGGATGGGGTCGGCTGGAAATTGAGGCGGGCATAGACCGCCTTGCCGCGATTGGTTTCCGACTTGATGCCGGCGCCGTTGCCGAGGACGACGGCATAGGTGAGCTTGCCCCCGGCGTCCAGCGGCCCCTTCAGGCCGGCGCCGAACTCGCGGGAATTGCCGAACTTGAAGAGGTCGATGGGCGTCTTCTCCATGGGCCGATAGCCCCAGTATTCGTCCAGGTTGTCGTACAGCGGCGTGCCGATCAAACCCAACAGCAGCGTGTGCCTGCCGAGCCTGGCGGCCAGGTGGGCATCCTTGACGAAGGGGACCAGGGCGGAGGAGGTCTTGAAATCTCCCGGGCTGTTCGCCTCAAGGCGGAAGCGCATGGAAAATTTGGCGTTCAGGGCATTGTCATAGGTAAAATAAACGCGGCGCAGCCAGAAACCGTTGTTGCCCTTGACCAGCTCGTCGTGGTGGGCGAATGCGTAAAAATAATCGCCGAACATCAGTCCGGAGAGCTTGCCCTCTCCCTGCAGTGCCCGGGCAGAAAAGAACAGGATGAACATGGCCAGCCCCAGGATCGTCTTGTTGCTCTTCATGGCGGTCTCCTTTTGCGTTACCGGCCGATCCTGTCCAAGGCCTGGGCGACCTTGTCGGCGGAAAGGTCGATATAACCGGCCTCGGATACGAATTTCTGCCCCTCGTTCAAAATCCACTTCATGAAAACGGCGACCAGTTTATTGTGCGGCCGGCCCTTGCAGACGAAGTAGAGGTCGCGGGCCGGAGGGCTGGGATACCTGCCGGCGGCGATGGCGGCGGTGATGGCGTTGCGGTCGCCGTAAAAATTTTCGTCCTTGTCGATCATGCCGTTGCCGTTCAAGTCGATGGGCAGGATGACGGTGCCGGTCATGGGCTTCAGCGTGCCGGCGTCGTAGGCGTAATTGACGTTGTTGAAGCCGATGCCCAGCGCGTCCTTGCGTACCGCGTCGTTCAGCCCCGGATCGCCGAAGACGCCGATGCCCAGCAGGTCTTCCTGTTTTTTGCCCAGGAAGAGGGCCCAGGTTTCCGCCGCGCCGCAGGAGTCCGAGCGCGTATAGGCATGGACCTGCAAGGCGCCCTTTCCGCCCAGGAGCTCGCTCCAGGTCGGCGGTTCCTCCTGCAGCCAGATGCGGGCGAGCGCGGAGCGCCGGATCCCCTTTTTCATGATCTCCCCGATCAGCGGATGGTTGCGGTTGATGACCGGGACCACGGCATCCTTGGTGACCGGAATGAACCAGGCGCCCTTCTGGATCTCGACCGGGTAGATCTCGCGGGAGACCATGCCGATGTCAACCATGCCGGCCAGCGCGTCGGCGATCCCCTTCCCGGCCCCGCCCGCCGAGATGTCGAAACGGACGTGCGGATGAAGCCGGCGGAATTCCTCGGACCACTTCACCACCATGGGATAAAGCGCCCAGGCGCCGGAGATGGTGATCGTGCCTTTCAGTTCGGGAAATTCCCTTTTCTGGGCCGGCAGCGGCCGGGGACCGAGCAAAGCCAGCAGGGAAAGGAGGAGCAAGGTGGAAATGGTTTTTTTCATTGGTGTTGCCTCCATTTGGGGAAAATCATTGAATGCCGAATTCGGGCTACAAACATAGTACGATTATAATACAAAAAATCTTCCTGTCAATAGTCCAGTTTAAAAAAATGGAGAAAATCGGGAGTGGGATCGCCGATTGTATTTCAAGGAAATTTGGTCTACAATTGCGGCGAGGTGATATATGGAGCGAACCCTGGCCATCATCAAGCCCGACGCGGTCCAGCGCCAGCTGGTCGGGGTGATCATCTCCGAGATCGAAATGAATCGCTTTGCCATCCGCGCCATCCGCACCCTGCGCCTGAGCTCCGAACAGGCCGCACGCTTCTACCGCGAGCACCTGAAGAAGCCTTTTTACGAGAGCCTCGTGGCCTACATGTCCTCGGGCCAGCTTTTTTCGCTGGTCCTGGAACGAGATGACGCCGTCGACGAATGGCGGCGGCTGATGGGACCGACCGATCCCGCCCAGGCCGGGCCGCTCAGCCTGCGGCGGCGCTTCGCCATCGACATCCAGCGCAACAGCGTTCACGGAGCCGACTCGCCGGCGACAGCGGCGCGGGAGATCGATTTTTTCTTTGGAGAGGGGGCATGAAAAGTTTCCAGATCCGCAGCAAGATGGTCAACGGCGTGGCGGTCCTTTACCTGAAAGGGCATCTGGACGCCCATCAGGTGGGGCGCTTCGAGAAGGAGCTCGTACGCATCATCCGCGAGAACCATTTCAATATCCTGATCAACGGCCAGGACCTGAATTACATCACGTCGGCCGGCATGGGCATCATCATGGGATATATCGATGAGGTTCGCGAGAAGGGCGGGGACATCAAGCTGTGCTCGCTGAACGAACGGGTGCATGAGACCTTTGACCTGGTGGGTTTCACCGAGATCTACGACTTCATCGCCGATGAGCAGGCCGCCATTGAAAAATTCAGCCGCATTCCCACCCAAGCCTGATTTTTCGATCACCATCCTGTCGCAGACCCAGCTGTTGAAGATGGTGGTCGAGCTGACCCGGCATATCGCCACCCTGTCCCAGTTCCCCATCAAGGAGGCGCAGCAGATCTCGCTGGCCATCGATGAGGCCGTGACCAACGTCATCAAGCATTCCTATGGCAACCGGGCCGGGGGCGAGATCCGCATCGAGTTTTTCCTGGCCGCCGCCGGCCTGCGCATCCGCATATTCTACCGCGGCCTGGTGCCCGACATCTCCAGCGAGGAGGTGAACATCGGGCGCATGATCAAGAAAAAAAAGAAAGGCGGCCTGGGCGTCAAGCTGATGAAGACCATCATGGATGAGGTCGTTTACTCGAGCGTCGACGGCGAGAATTGCTGCGAGATGATCAAGTGGCGGACAGCGAAATAAAACGGCTGCAGAAGGAGCTGCAATTCAGGAAGCTGCAGCTGAACTCCATCCACGAGCTCTCCTCGGCCATGCAGACGCAGTTCGACGTCGATCATGTCATGAGGATCTTCTTTTCCTCGCTCATGGCGCCGCTGGGCCTCTTGCGCACCTTTTTCTTCGACCGCCGCCATGACCTGTTGCGCAAGCGCGGCTTCGCCCTGAACGAAGGGGAGGCGCTGCTGCTGAAGAAAAAGCTCTCCCGCGTCCTGGCCGGCCGGGACTTCGTGGACGTGGAGACCCTGCCGCCGGCCCTGGACGACCTGAAAAAGCTGCTGCAGGCCAGGCGCATCGCCTACCTGCTCAATGTCGCCGAAGGCAAAAAAAGGCCCATCATCCTGGGACTGGGGCGCAAGTTCAACCGGCGCGAGCTGGAGGCGGAGGATTTCGAGTTTGCCTGCATCCTGTCGCGCTTCATGCTGATCGAGCTGGACAACATCCGCTACCTGGCGCAGATCGTCGAGAAGCAGAAGCTGGAGCACGAGATGAAGATCGCCCGCGGCATCCAGCTTTCGCTGCTGCCCCAGGCGCTGCCGGCGCTGCGCCATTATGACCTGGCGGTCATCTACGAACCGATCCAGGAGGTCGGCGGCGACTACTACGATATCCTGAAGAAAAAAAAGCACATCCAGCCGCTGGTGCTGGCGGATGTCGAGGGCAAGGGCCTGGCCGCCGCCCTGCTGGCCGCCTCCTGCCAGGCCGTTTTTCATTCCATGAACGAGCTGTACCTGTACAAGCCGGCCGTTTTCATCGCCAGGGCCAACGCGTTCATCCACGAGATCACCCGCGGCAACCGCTTCATCACCCTGTTCTGGATGCTGCTCAACGACGACGTCCCGGCGCTGACCTATGTCAATGCCGGTCACAGTGCCCCCTTCCTGGTCGGCTCCGACGGCGCGCGCAAGCTGGATGCCGGCGGGCTGCTGCTCGGATTCAGCAACGACAGCGCCTACCAGGAGCAGACCGTGGCGCTGAAAAGCGGCGACGTGGTCTGCGCCTTCACCGACGGCGTGTTCGAGGCGCAGAATCCGGCGGGTGCCGAATTCGGCGAGCGGACCATCGCCGACTTCCTTCAGGCCCATCGCCGCCTCGAGGCCCGGGAGCTGGGCGACGCGCTGTACCGGAGGATCAAGAGCTTCATCGGCAAAGGCAAGTTCCGCGACGATTTCACCATCCTGATCGTCAAGGTGCGCTGAAAAGGGGAAAAAATGAACACTGTCGTGCTGGGGCTGCAATGGGGCGACGAGGGCAAGGGCAAGGCCATCGATTACCTGGCCGGGAGCTTCGACGTGGTCACGCGCTTCCAGGGCGGGCACAACGCCGGGCATACCGTCTATTACCGGGGGGAAAAGGTCGTCCTGCACCTGCTGCCTTCGGGGATCTTCTACCCAGACTGCCTGGCGGTGATCGCCAGCGGCGTGGTGGTGCAGCCGCTGCAGCTGGTCGATGAGATCCGCAATGCCCGCTCGCTCGGACTGACGCTGGACAACCTGGCCCTCTCCGCCAACGCGCCGCTGATCCTCCCTTTTCACCAGCAGCTGGACGTCGTCTTCGAGGATTCCCGCTACCAGCGCATCGGCACGACCCGGCGCGGCATCGGCCCGGCCTACGAGGACGTCGTCGGTCGCCGCGCCCTTTTCGTCGGCGATCTGCTGCGCGAGGCCTCGTTCCGCGGCAAGATCACCCGCCTGGCGGAATACTACAACCGGCTCTTCGCAGCCTACGGCCATCCGGCCGAGGACCTGGAAGATGCCATCCGGCGCTATCTGGAGGCCGGGGAATTCCTCCGGCCCCACGTGACCGACACCACGCGGCTGCTGCGCGAGTCCTGGCAGGCGAAAAAGAAGATCCTCTTCGAGGGGGCCCAGGGGAGCCTGCTGGACATTCACCTGGGCACCTACCCCTTCGTGACCTCTTCCAACACCACCATCGCCGGGGTGTTCTCCGGGACCGGGCTCTCGCCCAAGGCCGTCGACCGCGTGGTGGGCATTTCCAAGGCGTATGCCACGCGCGTGGGCGAGGGGCCTTTTCCCAGCGAATTAAAGGACGACTTCGGCGCCAGGCTGCGCGCGCTCGGCAATGAGTTCGGGGCGACCACCGGGCGGCCGCGGCGGGTCGGCTGGCTCGACCTCGTCGCCCTGAAGCACGCGGTGCAGATCAACGGCGTCGACGATATTTTCCTGACCAAGCTCGACGTCCTGGACGACCTGGCCGAGATCCGCGTGGCGACCGCCTACGAGACCGACGGCGAGCGGTGCGACGCGTTCCCCTGCCACGCCGAGGCGCTGGATCGGGTCACGCCGGTGTACCAGGCGCTGCCGGGGTGGCAGAAAAAGCTGGGGGCCATCGAGCGCGCCCGGGACCTGCCCGGGGCCGTTCGCGCTTACCTCGATTTCATCGAAAAATTCGTCGGGGCGCGCATCCGCTACCTGGGCGTCGGCACCGAGCGCCGGCAGACGATCGAGATCACGGACTGAAAAAAGACATTAAAAAGTTCGCGGTTCGGCGTTCGCAGTTCGAGGTTGAAGAAAAAAAGGCAAAAGGCGAAAGTAAAAAGGCAAAAGTGAAGAACCATCACTCGACAGACGGCATCAGGCGCCGGCCGTCGCGGAACTGGGCGGAGTTCAGGGCCCGGTTACTTTTTTTTGGCCTTGGCCTTGGGCTTGGCTTTCGCCTTGGGCTTTGCCTTGGCTTTTGCTTTTGCGGCCTTTTCCAGCTCCGCCTTGCTCTTGCGCTTCATGTCCATGGCGTGGGATTTCTTGTAGCTCTGGATGTCCTTGAAGCGCCCCTTGGCGTCGCGCACGGCGTAGAGCTTCTTCCCCTTCGAGCTTCTCATGACTGTTCTTTTCACTGGCATGGGCTCACCTCTGCCATTCGTATAGCACGCGGAAACGCCAATGTCAATTTGTTTGCGCCCGGATGCAGGTGATTGCGGTTTTTGTCGCGGCCAGCGGAAAAAACCATTCCGCATTTACCCCTTGAACCGGTCGAGGGCCAGCAGCAGCAGCCTGGCGGCGCGCTCGAGCTTGGGCGCCTCGATGACGTAGGCCAGGCGCACCTCGTCCTTGCCCTTTCCCGGAGTTTTGTAAAAGCCCTCGCCCGGCGCCACCATCACCGTCTCGTTGTTGTCGCTGAACTCGTTGAGCAGCCAGCGGGCGAAGATCTCGCCGTCGGCGATCGGCAGCTTGGCCATGATGTAGAAGGCGCCCTCCGGTTTCTGCAGAATGATCTCCTGGCGCGAGGTCAGGATGGAATAGAGGATGTCGCGGCGCTTCTGGTATTCGGCCATGACCTCCCTGAAGTAGTCGTGGGGCAGCTCGTAGGCGCCGATGGCCCCGACCTGCTCGAGGGTGGGCGGGCAGAGGCGGGCCTGGGCGAACTTGGTGATGCCCTTCATCACGGACTCGTTGCGCGACATCACGGCCCCGATGCGGGCGCCGCAGGCCGAATAGCGCTTGGAGATCGAGTCGACGACGATGACGCGGTCCTCCAGTCCCTGCAGCTGCAGCACGCTGAAATGGACCTTGCCGTCGTAGGTGAATTCCTTGTAGACCTCGTCGGCGATGAGGAACAGGTCGTGCTTCTTGACGAAATCGCCGATCTCCTTCAGCTCGCTCTCGGAATAAACGGTGCCGGTGGGATTGTTCGGCGAGCAGAGGAGGACGGCGCGCGTGCGCGGGCTGAGCTTCTGCTCGAACTCGCTGATGGCGGGCAGGTGGAATCCGTTCTCGGCCTTGGCCGTCACCGGCACGATCTTGAGCCCGCACTGCGAGGCGTAACCGCTGTAGTTGGTATAGAAAGGCTCGGAGACGATGACCTCGTCGCCCGGGTCGCCCACGGCGTTGAAGGCGAAGGAGATCGCCTCGCTGCCGCCGGTGGCGATGACGATGTTCCTGGGTTCAAGGACGATCTTGAAAAAAGCGAAATAATTGACCATGGCGACCTTGAGGGCCTCAAGGCCGTCGGATGGGCCGTAGGAGAGGACCTTCTCCTCATAGTCGTAGATCTTCTGATAGAAAACCTCCGGGGTGTGGATGTCAGGCTGGCCGATATTCAGGTGATAGACGGTCGTGCCGCGCTTCTTGGCGGCGTTGGCGATGGCGGTCAGCTTGCGGATCGGGGATTCCTGTATGTTCTGGGCGCGCTGGGAGATGTTCATCGTTCCTCCTGGGTTGTTAAGATCGAAATTATAATCTCATTTTTGCCGCAAATCAATGGAATATGTCAGGAAGTTGTTCGACGTTCGAAGTTCGAGGTTCGATGTAGAAGAAATAAAGAAAGAAAGAATAAAAAAAAGAAATACGGAGCGCCTTTCTTTTATTGCTTTCTTCGGTGTTTCTTTTCTGCTGCCGCGCCCGAAAGGGATCTTGCTCTTTAACGTCGAACGTCGAACATCGAACCT
>DIXU01000003.1:0-223171 GCA_002436105.1 Candidatus Aminicenantes bacterium UBA6072
AACGGACCCACCAGGGGAAGCGTTGCCTAGGACGAACCCCGATGGCTACGTTCCTTGATGGGTTGGATCTGGTGAAACAAAAGAAACTGGACAACCAGTACGTCGGGCAAGTTGACGCTTGTCAACAAAAGTGTTAACTAATGCATCTCAGGATTTGGGATTCCCTCTTTATGTAAGGGCGGTTCGCGAACCGCCCCTACAAAAGGCGGAACAGCGATCGGGATTACCCCAGCATATCAATTGCATTAATGATTTTTTCTTCACAACCACTATCACTATCACTACCACAAACGCCTGTAAATTCTCTTGCTGACACTGACACTGTCACTGTCACTGTTCCAGACCACTTGACTCTTTGCGGCGTATTGCCCATAATCTGCCCATGAAAATGGACGATGTCGCCAAATACCTGCAGGGCATCCGCCAGGACGCCTTTTTCATCGACTACGACGTGCTGGAGACCGAACCCTACGAGAACAAGGGCAAGGCGACGAAGGTGGAGATCGTCCACCCCGAGTTCACCTCGCTCTGCCCCAAGACCGGGCTCCCCGACCACGGCGTCATCCGCATCCGCTACGTCCCGGACAAGCTGATCGTCGAGCTGAAATCGCTCAAGTATTACTTCCTGCAGTACCGCAACGCCGGCATTTTTTACGAATCCCTCACCCCGCTGATCCTGAAGCACCTGGTCAAG
Organism: Candidatus Aminicenantes bacterium UBA6072; assembly: GCA_002436105.1. Lineage (GTDB taxonomy): Bacteria > Acidobacteriota > Aminicenantia > UBA2199 > UBA2199 > UBA2199. Next base: position 695 of record DIXU01000003.1, read on the forward strand.
AAGGTCCAGCCGCAGGAGATGACCGTCGAGGCCGAGTTCACGCCGCGGGGAGGGCTGACCACGAAGGTTATATCGACTTACAAGAAATAGATATCCGTGATTCGTGATTCGTGAGCCGTAATTCGAGAAGAGATGTTATTTTTAACTACAAGAAACAGGAATCCGTGATTCGTGATTCGTAAACCGTGATTCGAGAAGAGATGTTTTTTCTTGCTTGTTTTTCTTTATCTTCCGAATCACAATCACGAATTACAAATTTTGAAAAGAGATATAATTGTTCGTTTGTTTATCTTTTCTTCCGAATTACGAATCACGAATCACGGAGTATATATCCTCAAAGTTCGCGAGCGAGCCATGCTCTCCTGCCCCTGCGGTAGTAATAGGCGATCAGCAGGGCGTTGACCAGCAGGAAACCGGCGAACCAGGCGAAGATCTCCAGCCAGGGGGTCGCCCGGCGCGTGAACAGGTGCCAATAGTAGACGCCGACCGGCCGCACCAGGAACAGCATGCCGGCGACCACGTAGATCATGCTCCACAGCATGTAGGAGACGCCCTGCTTGGAAACGATCACGTGCTCGGGCGACAGGGGGTTGGTCTCGTTGGTCTCGATGCCCAGGGTCAGCGCCAGCACCGTCAGGAAGACGATGGCCGGCGCCAGGAAAACCAGGGCGATGACCCGGGTGAAGGCGTCGAAGCGCAGCGCCAGGTCGCCCAGGACGTAGAGGGAGAAGCCGATGAAAAGCTGCGGCAGCAGGTGGAACCAGAGTTTGAAGCGGAAGAACGCCGCCTTGGGAAAAGGGGCGCTGAACAGGTGCACCTGGCCCGGCCCCTCGCCGGGGACCGAGGTGAAGGTGAAGCGCGAGTTCAGTCCGGCCACGATGAAGACGGCCATGACCAGGTTCAGGTAGGAGACGAAGTTCTTCACCGACGGGTGCGGCAGCGGGATCATCTTCATGTTGATGACGAAGACCGCCACCAGGGCGCCGACGATCAGCAGCTGCGACCATTGCGCCGGCGTGCGCAGGAAGGCCTTGACCTCCTTGCGCCGCAGCATGCGCGTGTCGTTGCCCAGATCCCAGGGGTGCCAGCTCGACTTGAAGTATCCCCGCCCGCCGCGGTTCAGCTTGTCGAACAGCTGCAGGTACAGCGTGCGGCGAAAAAGGGAGACCAGCGCCAGCAGGGCGGCGACCAGGATCGCGAACAGGCCGATGGTCCGCCAGTAGGCGGCGGCCTGGCCGCCGGCGGCCTGGCTCAGCGACTTGGCCAGCCAGGAAAATGGGAAATAATACAGCGCCCTGACGTCCAGCGAGCCCATGTAGCGCAGGACGTTGTCGATCTCGCCCGGCTCCAGGAAGCGCTCGGGGCGCAGCAGGCGCAGGAAGACCACGATGGAGGAGATGAGGATGATGGAAAAGACCGACAGCACCGGCTGCAGACGGCGCACCGAGAAGAAGGCCGGGATGATCATCCCCAGCGCGATGCCGGCCAGCACGCCGACGGCGATGAACAGCAGGAAGGCCAGCAGCACCTGCAATGCCTGTCCGGCGCCGGGGGCGAACCAGCGGCAGTAGAAGAACAGCACCGGCAGGGAAAAGAATACGACCATGGCCGAGCTGTAGACGCCGGTCTCGAGCATCTTCCAGGCGAAGGCGCTGCGCAGCGGCATGGGGGTGGTGAAAAGGAAATGCAGGTCGCGCGAGATGAAAAAGACGTCGAGCGAGGTCAGCAGCGAGGAAAGCAGCAGCATGGAGAAGAGCGTCATGAAGATCATCATCAGCAGCTTCTCGGCCAGGAACAGGCGGAAGACCTCGGGAAATTCCTCGACCCCGGCCAGGTAGCCGAAGATCTTGTTGAAGAAGAATCCGAGCACCAGGACGAAGAAGAGCCCCAGCAGGAGAAAGAGGACATATTTCTTCCTCTCGCCGCGCCGCAGCGAGTTGCGCAGCTGCTGGAACTTAAGCTTCAGCAGGCTTCTCATGGCGCAGCACCGTCTGGAAATAGAACTCCTCCAGGCTATCCTGCCCGGCCAGCGCCATCAGCTCGGCCAGGCCGCCCTGGACGATGACGCGGCCGTCGACGATGATGCCGATGCGCCGGCAGACCTCCTGCGCCAGGGAGAGGATGTGGGTGGCGAACAGGACGGCCGTCCCCCTGGAGGCGACCTCCTTCAGGTAGAGCTTGAACTTCTTGCCCACCAGCGGGTCGATGGAAACCAGCGGCTCGTCCAGCAGCAGCAGGCGCGGCTGGACGGCGAGCGCCTGCGAGATGAGCAGCTTCTGTCGGGTGCCGGCCGAGTAGTTCTCCACCAGCTCGCCGCGGTACTCCTCGAATTCGAAGTACTTGAAGAAGAAATCGCTCTGCTCGCGGCGCCGGGCGTAGGGGATGCGGTACAAATCCATGAAGAAATTCAGGTGCTCCTCGCCGCTCAGCTTGTAGTAGAGGAAGGGCTGGTCGGGCACGTAGGCGATCAGCTTCTTCAGCTCGTGGTCCTCGCGGTGATACGTCCGGCCTTCGACGGTCACCGAGCCGCCGTCGGGCGCCAGCAGGCCGGCCAGGACCTTCAGGGTCGTGGTCTTGCCCGCGCCGTTCGGGCCCAGCAGGCCGTAGATCTCGCCGCCGGCCAGGGAGAACGTGACGTCCTTCAGGGCCTGGCGCTTGCCGAATTTCTTTTGCAAGCCTGTAACTTCAAGCATGGGGGCATTGTAGCACAAAGAGAGACGCTAGACGTTAGAAGTTAGACGTTAGCAAGAAAAAGGATATAGCAAATTTCAAGCCTTTTTTTCTAACCAGCAACGTCTAACATCTGATATATTCTTAAGACGGTAGCAAGGCGAAGGATAAAGCATTATTTAGGGCTTTTTCTTGCTAACCACTATCGTCTAACGTCTGACGTCTATTTCTCGGTATAGGTCCAGCACCCGTCCCAGTTCTCCGGCGGGTTGTCGAGGAGCCAGCAGCAGCGTTTGGCGAAGACCTGCGCCGGCCCATCATCGGCCAGGGCCAGGAAGACGTCCATGGCCGCGGCGAAATCGCCGGCGAAATAGAGGCGCAGGCCTTTTTCGAACTCCGTCAGGCGCCCGGGAACATGGGCGGGCATCGCGTCCCTGGCGGCGACGACCTCGAAGATCTCCTCCGGGACCTGCTTGCCCTTGACGCGCACGCGGTCGAGCCGGCGCAGAATCATCTCCCCGGCCGCCATCTGCGCCGCGAGCGAGCCGCAGATGACCCGGGTGCCGTACTGCTTGTTGATCCCCTCCAGGCGCGAGGCCAGGTTGACGGCGTCGCCGATGACCGTGTACTCGAAGCGCCGGCGCGAGCCGATGTTGCCCACGATGACCTCGCCGCTGTTGACGCCCACGCGCATTCCCAGGCGCGGCAGCCCGGCGTCGGCGAATTCGTCGTTCAGCTCCCGCAGCTTCTCCTGGCAGCGCAGCGCCGCGCGCATCGCCAGCGCCGCCTGGCGCTCGGAGGGCAGCGGCGCCCCCCAGAAGGCCATGATGGCGTCGCCCTCGAACTTGTTGACGAAGCCGTCGCCCTCCATGATCTCCGCGGTCATGCGCTCGAGGTAGGTGTTGAGGATGCGCACCACCTCCTCGGGGGGCAGCTTCTCCGACAGCGAGGTGAAGCCGGCCAGGTCGGAAAAAAAGACGGTTACCCGCTTTTTTTCGCCGCCCAGGTGCAGGCCGCCGGGGTTCTTTTTGATCTCGGCCAGCAGCGAGTCGGACATGTAGCCCTTGAAGGCGCCTTCAATGAACTTTTTCTCGCGGCGCACGCGCTGGTAACGGACATAGGCATCGTAGCCCGAGCAGATGACCAGGCCCAGGAACAGGGGGATGAAGTCCAGGTCGACGCCGGCGCGGAAGAGGATGAAATTCCCGGCCAGGGCCAGGAGGATGATGGCCAGCGCCGCCAGCAGCTGCCAGGTCAGGGCCTGGATCCTCGGCAGGAAGAGGTTCAGCAGGGCGATGGCCAGCAGGACCAGCAGCCACTGCGCCCAGGGAGGGGCCACGCGGATGAAGTCGCGCTGCAGCAGGTTGGCCAGCGCCGTGGCGTGCAGCTCGAAGCCGCTGCCCCCGGCGTTGACCGGCGTGGCGCGGTTGTCCAGCAGGCCGGTGGCCGTGGCCCCGATCACGACGATCCTGCCCTTGAGGCCGGCGGGCGCCACGATCGGCTTCTCGCCCGCGTCTCTCCTGACCTGCGACTGGATCAGCTCGGAGATGGCGTAGGTCCGGAAGCTGTCCTTGCGGTAGAAGCGGAGGTTCAATCCCCCGTCCGCGGCGAAGGGGACATCGTCCAGATCCAGCCGCGGCTCGGCGTACAGGGCCATGGCCAGCGCCAGGGAGGGATAGATCTTTCCGCCATGTCCGACGAAGTGGCGAATGCGGCGGTAGACATGGTCGCGGTCGGGATCGGCCTGGGCATTGCCGCCGCCGCGCGCCGCCGCGCAAAGGGAAGGCAGCGGCAACAGCACCGGCCCCTGGCGGACCGGCAGCCGCTTCAGCTGCGGCGCGGCGGGCAGGGCGAAACGTTCCACGGCCTCGGTAACATCCTCGCCTTGGTGAAAGAACAATGGCAGGAAAACATGCCCCGAGCTCTGGATCGAGGCGGCCAGCCGCTCGTCCTCGCCGTCGTACAGGCCGGGCTCGCTGAGAACCAGGTCGACGGCGACCGCCCGGGCGCCGGCGGCGGCGAGATAATCGACGGCCCGGGCATACAGGCTGCGCGGCCAGGGCCAGGAGATGTTGAATTCGCGGCTGTAGAAATCGATGCTCCCCTGGTCGATCTTGGCCAGCACGACATCGTCCGGGGCGACGGGAGCGGACAGGAGGACTTTCTGGTCGTAGATCTTCGCTTCATAGAGATGGGAGAAAAAACCGCCCAGGAAGAAGGTGACGGCGAAGATCAGCGCCGTCGACAGCCCGTAGCGCTTCAATTTCAGCGGCGCGCCAATGCCTGCCGGAAGCGGGCGCCGCGGGCTTCGCGGCCGTTCCTTCCCCCGGCGGGGCCGGCGCTGCCCGAGACGTAGGCGATGCGCCTGGCGGCGGATGGGTGGGCCGAGAAAGCCTTGACCTTTTTCTTCTCGACCGCCCGGATCTTTTCCAGCATGTCGCGCAGCGCCCCGGGGTCATAGCCGGTGACGGCCAGCAAGTCCAGGGCCCCGAGGTCGGCGCTCTTCTCCTGGCCGCGGGAATATCCCTTCTGCAGCAGCGTGCCGCTGATGTCCATGACCGAGTCCTGGAACACGCCCAGGGCGCCGCCGCCGGAGCCCACGGCCTCGCCGGCGGTGAACGTTCCCAGCGCCTTCAGCCGCTGCGAGCGGATGGCCTTCAGCGGGTCCCTGGCGACGATGTGCTGGATCTCGTGGGCCAGGACCGCCGCCAGCTCATCCTCGTCGGCAGCCATCTCGACGATGCCGCGCGTGAGGAATATGATGCCGCCCGGAGCCGAGAAGGCGTTGGCCTCCGCGGTATCGAGCAGGGCGAAGTGGTAGCCGCCGTAAGTTTCGGGCCGCTGGCAGCGAAGCGCCAGAGACCGGCCCACCAGGTTGAGGTAGCGGGTCAGGGCGCCGTTCTTCCACAGCGGATACTGGCCGAGGATGTTCGCCGCCACCGCGCGGCCGATATGGTATTCTTCCTCCTCGTTGATCTTGTGCGCCGCTCCCGAAACAAGCTCCACCCCCTTTTTGGCCTTCTTGATCTTGCTCAGGCTGACCGGGGGCTTCCAGGAGACGAGCAGCGCGCACAGCAGGACGACCGGCAGCAGCCGCTTCATTTCAGCCTCCCGTCGCGCACGAAGCGGGCCAGGGCCGGAACGTCGACCTCCTGCTCCATGACCCAGCCCAGGTCGGCGAAGTTGTAGCCCGTGCTGTTGCGCAGCTTCTTTTCGTTGCCCTCGTCGAACCCCTTGGCAGCCAGAGCCAGTTCATCCTGGCTGGCCCCCTTCGGGCCCGGGGCGATGCCGCCCAGCGTCACCCTGCTCTCCATGACGGCGCTGGAATGGACGAAGCCTTTCACTCCGCCGGCGCTGCGCACCTGGTACCAGCTCCCCTGCGCTTCCAGCAGCTCCAGCCGGTTTCCCTTCTGCAGGGGGCAAAGGCTGGCGGAGAGAAAATCGGGCTGCGCCAGCAGGCGGGTGCGCAGCACCTGGACCACCAGCGCCTTGTCGGCCGCAAACAGCGCTGTCGCGGCCAGCACAACCAGGAACCAAGCTGTCTTTTTCATGGAATACCTCTGGCACCGCTTGAACGGCGATGACAGGAAAATTATATTGCAATCAGGGCGCAAATTCAACACCCTCCGGCATCCTGCTTCATGAATGGCCCCGGCCAGGCATTCCCCCCTTGATTCGCGAAAACCTGCGAAAAATCGAGAAAATCAGCGCAGCTGACGGATGGGAATTACAGCAAAACCCATGGGAACGGGATGTTTCGAAATGGCATCCTTCCTGCATGCATTCATTGAAGTCATCACGAAGGAGGTTGACAATGAAACGCTTTCATGTTGTTTTAGCGGTAATGGCGATCATGCTGACGGCCACGCTTGCTTTCGCGGCCATGGGCGGGGATGAGACCAAGACCCAGCCCCTGACGAAACAGGGCATCCTGCAACGCTATGGATTCATCGATGAGGATGGCGACGGTATCAATGACCTGGCCCGGGATTCCGACAACGACGGCATTCCCAACTGCCTGGATGCGGACTGGGTCCGCCCCCAGGACGGCACGGGATACATGAACCGCTTCGGAGGCAAGCACCAGAACGGCAGCCAGCAGGGTGACGGCTTGTATCAGTACGGATACCGGCACGGTTGGCAAAACCAATGGGCCGCCGGCGGCAATCCCAATTTCTGCAACCAGACCGATCCGGGGCTCAACACCAACCGCAACCGGAGAACCCATCGCAGGCGCTGATGTCCGGTCGAAAAAAGGATTCAAACGGCACGGGGCGAGCCTGGCTCGCCCTTTGCTCCATCGTGCTGTTCGCGGCATCGCCGCTGGCTGCTGCCGGTGAGTTCACCCTCTCCCCTTACCTCGATTATCACTACTCGAGCAACATCTTCTGGGACGTGAACCAGGTTGGCGACGCCGCCTTCTCCCCCGGCCTGGGCATCGAATTCAGCACGAATTCCTGGAATGTCTTCCTGGCGGCCGACGGCCGATTCTACCGGGAAAACGATTTCCTCGACTCCTCCCTGGTCACGGGCGGCTTCAACCTGTTCAAGATCTTTTCGGCGCATACGTCATTCTTCATTTCTCCGGAATTCAGCATCACCTCGTACCGTGGCGACCTTTCCTTTTTGAACACGGCGGCCCCGGGTCTGACCCTCGGGGTCAAGCACGCTTTATCCCACCGCGTTTTCAGCCGCCTGGGCCTGGGAGCACGCTACAGCGATTACCTGAACGAGGATTCCTACGACCGCCTGCGCCTGTCGGCATTCCTGGAGCTGAGCGCATTCTTTCCCACCCAGACCACGCTGCGCCTTACCGCCGGCATCCACTACCTGCTCTTCCCTCACCTTCGCGTTCCGTCCACTTCCGGCACCTGGAACCTTTCCTTGCCGGCAGCCGGCGGTCCCTCCTCCAACCGCCCTGTCACCCCGCCCGGCAGAGAGCCCGCGCCAGCTGCATCCACGGTCGACCTGGCCATTCCCCAGCCCTATCTCGTTCTGCGCGCCGCCCAGGGGCTGGGTTTCAAGACCGGCATCGTCGCCGAGCTTCTGTACCGCAGGAACCTGGACCCGTTGCAGGGCATCCAGTCCATCGCCGCCTCCGAATGGGCCCTGGAACAGACGGATGAGGATTTTTTCTGGGAGGGGACGCGCCTGTCCATCGGTTTGAAGACCGAGGCCGTCCTGGGGCTGGAGATCACCGTGGACTTCTCCCATTTCCAAAAGGAGTACCGGGGCATCGAGGCCCTGGACCTGGAGGGCATCCCGGTAACGCCGCTCCTCTTTCGCTCCGACACCCTGACCCAGGCCACGCTGCGCGTGTCCAGAAGGATCGCCGGGCTCCGGCTGTTCGTTTCAGGCAGCTTGCGCAGGAACGATTCCAACGATTTGTATTTCCGCTACGATTCCTATACAATTTCCGCAGGAGCGGAGTTGTCCATCTGATCGCCCATGAAACCGATTGGAATGATGCTGGCAGCGGTCATGTTCCTGGCGTCAAGCCTGCGCTCCCAGCCCGCCGCCTTCCACTTTTTTGACCCGGACAAGCTGGTCGACGTTCAGGGGACGGTGCAGCGCATCGACCTCGAGGAAACCTACGGCAAGCGTTCCCGCTTCCTCGTCCTGACCATCCTCAGCCTGGAGCAGGGCGTTTGCCGGGTGGAGATCTGCCCGCAATGGTTCCTGGAGCAGGATGTCGCCGCGGGCATGAAGGTCCGCATCCGCGGTTCCCTGCTGGCTGAAGTCGAAGGCCCCCCCTACCTCATCGCCCAGGAGATATCCCTCCTGGGAGAACGCATCATCCTGCGCGACCGCCGGGGCTTCCCGATGTGGAGCCGGCACGGCGCCCAGGACGGAAGCGGGAACCGGAAAGGGCCCCTGAGACGCGGCAGAAGGTGAGAGTCAGCGCCAGATACATCATCGCCGTCGCTGCCATCTGCCTGGCCGGCGTCATTATTTTTTACTTCCTGAACCTGGGCAGCCGCCGGGCGGTGGAGTCCAGGGCCGTGGCGCTGGCGGTTTCAGAGGGCGAGACCATCGAGAAGGTCCTGGGCCCGGCGGCGGCCAAACTGCTGGACGGCGGCGAAGCGCAGCTGGTCCGCTTCATGGACGAGATCTTCGCCAATGAGCAGGTGGTCTACGTGGCCCTGCGCAGCGCGGGAAGCCTGCGGCACGCCGCGTCGAAATTCGAGGGCTACCTGCCGCTGGCCGGCGGCTCGGGCCCGGTGCGGACCTTCGATTCACCGCTGGGAACGATCCTCGAGGTGACCGCCGCCCTGCGCGACCATTCCGGGAAAGGCCACAGCGTCCATATCGGTTATTTTTTTTCCGCCATCGACGAGATCCGCCGCGCCGCCCGGAGAAGCCTGCTGCTGCTGACGCTGCTGCAGGCGGTTGTCGTGCTGGTGCTGGCGGCCTTCCTGTTCCGCTTCAACCGCCAGCTGGGACGCAAGGAGCTCGAGATCCAGAAGGAGAAGGAGGAAAAGGAGAAACTTCGCGAGGTCTCCCTGATCACGGCCGGGATCAACCATGAGATCCGCAACCCGCTTCATTCCCTGTACCTGAGCTACCAGATGCTGGAACCCCGGCTCGATCCCGCCGATGCCGAGGCCGTCTTCCACAGCCAGGCGCTCAAGCGCGAGATCAAGCGCATCCAGGGCATCATCGAGCGCTTCTCCCACCTTACCCGCGCCCTGCCCGTCCAACGGCAGCCGATCGACCTGCCGCGCTTTTTCGCCGATCTGCGCCCGGAGTGGACCGGCCTTGGGAACGGCCTGCAGGTCGGCATCGACCTGGAACCCGGGGCGGTCCTGGTCAGCGACCGCGACCTGCTGGCGCAGGTCCTGGACAATATCGTGCGCAACGCCGCCGAATCCGGCGCCGGGCACGCCGCCATCCGCCTGCGCCGACATAAGGGCGCCGTGGAGATCACGGTGCACGATGACGGCCCCGGCATTCCGGCGGAGCAACTCAAGTCCATCTTCGACCCCTTCGTCTCTTTCAAGCCCAGCGGCAGCGGCATCGGGCTGGCGCTGGCCAGAAGGATCGTCACCCAGCTGGGTGGGCGCATCGAGGCAACGAGCGTTCCCGGCCAGGGCGCCGAATTCACCATCATCCTGTGATACAATACCCCCATGGCTAGCGAGCGCCGGCTGTTGATCATCGAGGACGAGGATGGGGCGGCCCGCGCGCTGGAGAAGTTCTTCCTCCAGAAGGGATTCGCCGTGGAGGCGGTCGCCGACGGCGGATCCGGACTCGCCGCCTTCCAGGCGCGCACGCCCGACGCCGTCCTTCTCGACTACAGGCTCCCGGGCATGGACGGCGAGCAGGTCTTTTTGAAGATGAGGTCGCTGCAACCGCTGGTACCGGTCATCATCATGACCGCCTACGGTGAGGTGGAGCGGGCGGTGCGCCTGCTCAAGGCGGGGGCGTTCCATTACATCAGCAAGCCGTTCGAGCTCGACGTGCTGCTGCACCTGGTCGAGGAAGCGTCGGGCAAGTCGACGCTGGCCCGGGAGAACGCCCGGCTGCAGGAGAAGCTGCAGGGCCGCTATTCATTCGCCAACTTCGTCTACCGCTCGCAGGCCATGGCCGAGACGGTCAACCTGGCAATGCGCGTGGCCGATTCCGAGGCCACGGTGCTGATCGCCGGCGAAAGCGGCACCGGCAAGGAAGTGCTGGCCAACATCATCCATTACGCCTCGCTGCGCAAGAACGGGCCGTTCATCAAGGTCAACCTGGCGGCGCTGCCGGCCACCCTCATCGAGGCCGAACTGTTCGGGCATGAGAAGGGGGCTTTCACCGGGGCCGAGCGCAGCCGCCCGGGCCGTTTCGAGGAGGCCGACGGCGGTACCATCTTCCTCGATGAGATCGGCGACCTGCCCCCGGAGACCCAGATCAAGCTGCTGCGCGTCATCCAGGAAAGGGAGATCGTCCGCCTGGGGTCCAACGCACCCGTTGCGGTCGATATCCGCCTCATCTCCGCCAGTCACCGCGACCTGGCCGCCGAAGTGCGCCGCGGCGCTTTCCGCGAAGATCTCTATTTCCGCATCAACATCATCACCGTTGCCATGCCACCGCTGCGCAAGCGCAGGGAAGACATCCCCTTCCTGGCCGAGCATTTCCTCAAGAAGTTCTCGGAACGGGAAAAAAAGCCGCTGCGCGCCATCAACCGCAAAGCGCTGCAGGCACTGATGCGCCTCGACTTTCCCGGCAACGTGCGCGAGCTGGAGAACATCATCGAGCGGGCGGTGATCCTGGCGCGAGGAGCGGAGATCGGCCCGGAAGACCTGCCGCTGGCGGACGCCGACGGCGATCCCGCGGCCTCGATCGCCTCATCCGCCGCGCCATTGCCGGAGAAGGTCCGCCAGTTCGAGCGCGAGCTGATCACTCAGGCTTTGGAAAGGAACCGGCGCATCGTGACCCATGCGGCCAGGGAACTCGGCATTTCGGAATCCACCCTGCGCTACAAGATGGAGAGCCTGGGACTCAAGCCGTCCTGATCCGGCCCCCTGAGCGGATGGGACGGCAGCCGCATGGCGGATCGATGCCCATCCGGTTTCCCGGTTGAACGGGCTGCAGTGAGCCACGGCAGGGGAAGCGTTGGGATTTCTTCCGCTAAGGTGGTATAATCCTCCGCGGGTTTCCGCGAAAAAAACTGATGAAACTGAAGCTTTTGCTTGTATCCGTCATGCTGGCCGCGCTGCTTTCGTGCTCGCGCGGCGCGGGAGGGGGCCGGAAGCAGGACCTCAACGTCCTGCTGATCACCGTCGACACATTGCGCTACGACCGCGTCGGCTTCCTGGACCCACGGCACGCCAGGACCCCGCACATGGACGGACTGGCCGCGCGTTCGCTGGTCTTCACCCGCGCGTTCGCCCACAACCCGGTCACCCTGCCCTCGCACGCCAACATCCTGACCGGCGCCACTCCCCTGCATCACGGCGTCAGCGACAACTCCGGCTTCCGGCTGGACGGGAAATTCATGACCATCCCCCAGCACCTGCGGCGCCAGGGGTACGCCACGGCCGCGTTCATCGGCGCCTTTCCCCTCGACTCCCGCTTCGGCCTGGACCAGGGCTTCGACCTCTATGACGACGACCTCGGCGCGCGCAGCGAAAATGATTTCCTTTTCGTGGAGCGGCCGGCCGCGAAGGTGATCGCCCCGGCCATGTCCTGGATCCGCGAACAGCCCGGCAAATGGTTCGCCTGGGTCCACCTGTTCGACCCGCACCATCCCTACCGGCCGCCCTCCCCGTTCAGGGAGGAGTACGCCTCGGACCCGTACTCCGGCGAGGTCGCCTACCTGGACTCCCAGCTGGGCGTCCTGTTCGGCTTTTTGCGCGAGAAGGGCCTTATGGAAAAGACCCTGATCATCCTGACCTCAGATCACGGCGAGGCGCTGGGCGAGAAGGGCGAGGACACCCACTCGTATTTCGCCTACAACAATACCATTCACGTCCCGCTGTTCATCCACGTTCCGGGCCGGGCGCCGGAAACGTTCGCCGGGAACGCCTGCCATGCCGACATCTTCCCGACCCTCTGCGACATCCTGGACACGACCCCGCCGGCATCGCTGCAGGGCGAATCGCTGCTGGCCGTCATGGCGGCCAGGAAGCGCAAGCACCCGGAGATCTATTTCGAGTCGCTCACCCCGCACCTGAACCGCGACTGGGCGCCGCTGCACGGCATGATCTGCGGCGACACCAAGTTCATCGACCTGCCCATCAGGGAAGTGTACGACCTGGCCGGCGACATGAACGAGGAGCGCAACCTGGCCGCCGGCGCCGACCTCGACCGGCTGCGGCGCGTACTGCAGAAACGGATGGTTGGCTTGCGGAACCCGCAGGCCCCGGGCCGCAGCGCTCGCCTTGATGCCGATGAGCGCCGGCGCCTTGAATCCCTGGGCTACCTGTCCGCATCCCGCGCCGGGCCACGCCGGCGGAGCTACGGCGAGAAGGACGACCTGAAGACTCTGCTGCCTCTGCAGACGCGCATGCTGGTCGCGGTGCGCGAATACCAGCAGGGCGATTTCCCCGCCGCCGCCACGATCATGCGCGAGGTCATCGACGCCAGCCCGGGCTTCGTCCAGGCCTACGATCACCTGGGGTACATGTATCACCAGCAGAAGCAGAACCGGGAGGCGGTCGCGGTCCTGGAGCAGGGGCTGGAAAAGAATCCGGGCAACCTCCTGCTGTTGACCCGGCTGGGCATCATCCTGGCCCTGGGCGGCGACTGGCGCCGCGCCATCCCCATCCTGGAGCGCTGCGTCGCCCTGGAGGACTTCGACCCCGACAAGTTCCATTACCTGGGGATCGCCTATTTCCAGGGGGGAGAGATCGACAAGGCGCTGGGCAGCTACGCCCGGGCCCTGGAAATCGACCCGAAAAACGCCCTTCTGCTGAGCCACGCCGGCGGGGCCCGTCTGGCCCGCTTCACCCGCAACGGCAGCGAGGCCGACCTGAAGCTGGCCGAGGAACATTTTCTCGAAGCATTGAAGATCGACCCGGCGCTGCTTTCAGCGGGCAACGGCCTGGGGATCGCCTACCGTCGCGGCAACCGCCTGGACGAGGCGCTCGCGGCCTGGCGCCGGACCCTCGCCGTCAAGCCTGATTTCGCCCCGGTCCTGCTCAACCTGGGAATCACCCTGCTCGAGGCGGGGCGTGCCGGCGAGGCGCTGGAGCACCTGCAGAAGTACCGGGCCGCGAACTACTCCAGGCTTCCGGCCGGGGAACGGCGGCGCATCGACGGACTGATTACTGAAGCCAAGGCTCAACAGAATTGAGCGTCAGTGACAGTGTCAGTGTCAGCAGGGCAATACAAGGCCGAGTGTTAGTGATAGTGGTAGCAGGAGCTTTCAAGGGAATTAGTGGTAGTGATTGTGATAGTGGTAGTGAAGAAAGATTCATTAATGTAATTGATATGCTGGGGTAATCCCAATCGCTGTTCTGCCTTTTGTTGGGGCGGTTCGCGAACCGCCCCTACATGAAGAAAGAATCCCAAATCCTGAGAGGATCGTCTCCTGTCTCTTGCTAGCACGATCACTAACACCAATATTTTCCTTTCTTGTTTTGGCAATTGGAATTGATGATTTGGAATTTAAGTCCTATTAATGACTTTCGTCCCACCTTGCGCCTTGTGCCCTGCACCTTACGCCGATTGCCGTTTCTTTTCCATTCGCGTCACGCGTCACGCGTTTCGCGTCACGAAGGTTCATCTCTCCTCTAATTCGAAACCAGGACCAGCTTGACGATCTCCGAGCGCGAAAGGAAGCGCATGGGCGGGCCCCAGGTGCTGGATCCGGACGACGTATGGATGTAGGAATCTCCCAGCCGGTACAACCCGGCCGGGTACTTGTAGACCAGCCAGACCAGCAGGTCCATGGGCGGGATCTGGCCGGCATGGGTATGGCCGGAGAGCTGCAGCCCGACCCCGCGCCTCGCGGCCTCGGCAAAGAGCCTGGGCTGGTGGCGGAGAAGCACCTTGGGCATTGCCGGCTCCAGCGCCGCCAGCGCCGCATCGAGATCGGGCCCGGGCAGCTTCATGCGCGCCGCCGTTTCATCGTCCAGGCCGACGACGGCGAGTTGCCCGTCGATGACCCACGACTCGTTGCGCAGCACCCGCCAGTTGCTGCAGCGGGCCAGCTCGATGAACTTGCCGATGCCGGCGTAGAACTCGTGGTTGCCGGTGACGGCCACCACGCCGTGGCGCGCCCGCAGCCCGCCCAGCACGGCGCAGTATTTTCCATCGCGGCCGACCTCGCCGTCGAGGGTGTCGCCGGTGATGCAGACCAGGTCGGGTTGCAGGGCGTTGGCCTTCTCGACGATGCGGCGCAGGCGCCTCATGGAGGTGAGGTTGCCGACATGCAGGTCGGATATCTGGACGATGGAGAATCCGTCCAGCTCCGGCGGCAGGCCGCGCAGCGGCACGCGCTTCTCGCGGACCGCCGGGCCGAGGGCGGCGTTGATCAGCGAGAAGGCGCTGACCAGGAAGACCAGCGCCAGGGCGGCCAGGACCAGCATCCGGCGCTGTTGCGGCAGCAGCAGGGACAGCAGCAGCTCGAGCAGGAAAACGCTCAGGGCGATGGCCAGCATGCCCAGCCAGATGGAACCGGCGCAGAGCACGGCGCGGAACGACGCCAGGCGGCTGAGGAACTCGCCGGCGATGAAGAGGAAGGCGCCGGCGGCCAGGATCCACTTCAGGGCCAGGCGAGCGCCGGGGGCCAGGGAAAGCCCGGAGGCCACGCGCCAGTACACGAACAGGTGCATGGCGGCATAGACGCTCAGTACGATGGCCAGGAAAAGGATGAACTGCATCTTGGGCATGTCACTCCTTGGCCGGATCCGAGAATCGGCGTCTCGGCCGGCGTTCAGGCATCGGGGAACAGCTCGCGCAGGACCTGGAGCGATTCCGGGAACAGGCCGGATACGGGAACGTACTCCCAGCTGGCCTCGCTCAAGCGCCAGCGGTCGCTCTTGCGCAGCCGGCAGGTGACGCGGTAGTTCTCGCCGTCAAAGCCGACCGCCTTGCGCAGGGCGGAGGCCACGCCGCTGTAGAGGGCGACGTCGACTTCGGCCGCGGCGGTCCCGGCCTCGCCCAGCGAAACGCGCGAGGAGAGCAGCTTGGCCTTGATGCCCCGGTAGCGGCGGAAATACTCCTCGGCCATTTCGCGGGTGGCGGCGCGGTCGCGTCCCTCGAAGTCGGCGTAATCGGCATCCAGGTGGCCGATCAGCCCGTCCGCATCCCTGCGCTCCACCCGGGCGGCCATGTCGGCGAAAACGCCGGCGACGGCTTCCTCCTCGCTTTGCCCGCGGCAGCCGTTGAACAGCATGGCCACGAACATGCACAGGACGATGGCCCCGGCTCGCCCCGCCTTCTGCGTTTGATCCGTTCTCATGCGCCGATTATAGCAATTCCTGCCATAAATGCAATTACAGAATGAGTGGTAGTGATAGTGATAGTGGTAGTCGAAGATCGGAGCAATTCCTTTTCTTTCTTATCACGCATCACTTATCACTCATTACGATTTATTTGTCCGGAAGATCGACGAGCCGAAGTGTAAGTGATAGTGTTTGCAAGAGCCAGGAGCCAATCCCTTAACGATTTGGGATTCCCTCTTGATGTAAGGGCGGTTCGTGAACCGCCCCCAACAGAGGAAAATGCTCTTGATGGTTTCATGAGAAATATTTCCTCGCCATGGAATGGGTATTGGGATGGATATCTTCGTTGTCTGAAAGAATTAATTTCTGCATTAAGTTCTTTTTTTCGCTATCACTATCACTATCACTATCACGTTTACTGAAAGCCCTTCCGCCATTTGAAAATCACAGCGTTTTTTGCTGTAATGCGCAAATGGCAGCACTGGATTGGCTGGTCATCGCGGCGACGATCGCCCTGGTCATCGCCATCGGCTTCCGCCTCAGCCGCCGCCAGGGCGACGAGATCGACTATTTCCTCGGCGGCCGCCGCCTGCGCGGCTGGCCGGTGGGGCTTTCGCTGCTGGCCAACCAGGTCAGCGCCATCAGCCTGGTGGGCGCCCCGGCCTTCATCGCCGTCAAGGCGGGCGGCGGCCTGCGCTGGCTGCAGTACGAACTGGCCGTCCCCCTGGCCATGGCCGCGATCCTCATCGTCCTTTTGCCCCTTTTCCACGGCTCGCGTTCGATCTCCATCTACCGCTACCTCGACGAGCGCTTCGGCCCGAAGCTGCGCCTGCAGGTCACGCTGGTCTTCCTCGCCAGCCGCAGCCTGGGTTCCGGCGTCGTCCTGCTGGCCACGGCATACGTCACCGCCGTCTGCCTTGACATCACCCTGCTTACGGCACTGGCGGCCATCACCCTGGTCACCCTGGCTTATACCACCATGGGCGGCATCACGGCGGACATTTATACCGACATCATCCAGCTGGCCATCCTCTGGGCCTCGGCGCTGGTCTGCATCACCATTCTCGTTTGCATGCTGGGCGGCTTCCCGGCGCCGCTGGCATCCGCCGATCCCGGCCGCTACGCCGTCATCGTCACCGGGGACGGCGGCGGCAACACCTTCTCGTTCTGGCCGATGCTGCTGGGCGGCTTCTTCCTCTACCTCTCCTATTACGGCTGCGACCAGAGCCAGGCGCAGCGGCTGTTGACCACCGCCGACCGCGGCCAGGCCCGCCGGGCCCTGCTCATCAACGGCCTGCTGCGCTTTCCCATCGTCGCCAGCTATTGCCTGATCGGCTACCTGCTGATCCCCTTCCTGGCCGCGCATCCGTCGTTCGCCGCCCGCATCGCCGGCCTGCCTCCCGACTACATCATGCCCCACTTCTTCCGCGGATTCATCCCGGCCGGGCTGCTGGGCTTCGTCATCGCCGGCATCTTCGCCGCCTCCCTGTCCAGCCTTGACTCGGCCCTCAATTCCCTGAGCGCCGTCACCTGGAACGACGTCCTGCTCCCCGTCCGCCCCGGCCTGGCCGGGATGCGCGAGAGAAAAAAGCTGCTCGTGTCCAGGTCGCTGACCCTGTTCTGGGGAGCGGCGTCGTTCCTGGCCGCACTGGCCATGGCCGGGTCCGGCGAAACGGTCATCGAGATCGTCAACAAGATCGGCTCGGCGTTCTACGGCCCGATCGCCGCCGTGTTCATCGTCGGCGCCCTGGCGCCGCGCGTGCGGGAGTCCGCCGCGATCCGCGGCCTGCTGGCCGGCTTCGCCGCCAACCTCTACCTCTGGCTGTTCCACGGCGACGACGTCTCCTGGCTGTGGTGGAACCTGGTCGGCTTCGGCATCGCCGCGGCCGCGGCCCTGGCGTTCCCCGGGCGCGGCGCGGGCGCATCCCGGCCGTCTCTGCCGCGTTCGTCCCCGTCGCCGCAAGACCGGCGCGCGGTCCTCGTCCTGGCAGCCTGGTTCGCCGCTATCCTGTTCCTGCTGCTGCTCATCGATCGTCTGCTTGAATCCGGCTAGGCCGGCCGCCTCAGATAGGCCGATCGCCTGGGCGATTGAAAAACACCCCTGTTTTTGTTAAAATCGGCCCATGAAATGCCCCGCCTGCGGTGCCGCCAACAGCGATAATGACCTTTTGTGTTGCCAATGCCGCGCTACCCTGCCCGGATCCGGCGCCGATCCGCGCGCGACGGCAACGAATGAGGGGCAACTGATCCTGGGCGGCCGTTTCCGCGTGCTGCGCTCGCTGGGCAAGGGGGGGATGGGCGAGATCCTCCTGGCCGAGGACGTCAAGCTGGGCCGCAAGGTGGCCATCAAGAGCATCAGCCCGGCGGCGCTGAGCGAGTGCGACTCGAAGGCGCGCTTCGTGCGCGAGGCGCGGGCGGCATCCCGCCTGGAGCACCCCAATATCTGCACCATCTACGAGATCGCCGAGGAAAACGGCCGGGAATTCATCGTCATGCAGTATATCGACGGGGTCACCCTGGACCAGCTGTTGAAGATGAAGCCCCTGGCCATCGGTCAGGTCATCCAGATCGCTGCCCAGATGGCCGACGGCATGGCCGCCGCCCAGGCGCAGAACATCGTCCATCGCGACATCAAGCCCGGCAACATCATGATCGACCGCGGCGGCCAGGTGAAGATCCTCGATTTCGGCCTGGCCAAGATCTGCGGCGAGACGGAGGCCGACAGCGCGGCCGATCGCCGCGACAGCGAACTCACCGAAAAGGGCATCGTCCTGGGCACCGTCTCCTTCATGTCCCCGGAGCAGGCCAAGGGACTGAAGCTGGACGGCCGCAGCGACGTGTTTTCCTTCGGGGTGGTGCTGTACGAAATGATCGAGAGCCGCAACCCGTTCTCCGATGACGAGAACATCGTCACCCTGTACAACATCCTGCACCGCGAGGTGCAATTCAGCCGCCGGGCGCCCGAGGCCCTGCGCGCCATCGTGCGCCGCTGCCTGCAGAAGGACCGCAACCGGCGCTTCAGCGACTTCGGCGAGATCCGCCAGGCCCTGGACGCCCTGAAAGCCGACCGCCAGGCGGCCGCCGGGCCGGGCGCCCAGGGCGAGACCGAAGTGATCGACGCCCGCGAGCAGCTGCAGCTCCTGCGCGAGTCCGACGGCCGCCTGCCCGCCAGCGACGACGAGCACCTCAGCGAGATGGTGCGCAGGCTGAAAAAGCTGAAGGCGTCCACCGAGGCGCTGCGCACGGGGCGCGGCCGGCGCACCGGGGCGGTCCTGGCCGCCCTGCTGCTGGCCGCCGCCGCCCTGGCCGCCTGGTTTTTCCTCGTGAAACCTCCGGCGCAGCCGGCATCCGGCGTGCCGACCGCCCTGGACCACGTGCTGCTCTTCCCCTTCGAGAACCGGACCCCCGATGCCCTCGTCGGCGAAGAGATCGATTTCCTGCTCCAGGAAGCGCTGAACCAGTCCCCGGGGTTCAAGGCGCTGACGGAAGCGACCGTGCGCGAACTGGAAGGGGCGGAGCGGATCGACGCGGCGCAGCTGCCGGCGCTGGCGGAGAAATACGGCATCCGCTACCTGCTGCGCGGGGAACTGAGCAGCGTGGCCGACAAGTTCAACATCGAGGCCAGCCTGTCCCGCGTCGGCGACAGCGAGCCCCACGCCCCATTTTTCATCCCGGGCAAGGAGCGGGATTCCCTGCTGACCGACCAGATCGACAACCTGGCCCGGCGGGTACGGGAATCGATCGCCGGCGCGGACGGCGCGGCGGACACGCCTCCGCTCGCGGCCATGTTCGGCAGCAGCTGGCGGGCTTTCGATCTTTTCTACCAGGGCAAGGCCATGTGGGACAAGAAGAAATTCAGCGCGGCGCGCCGCCTGCTGCTGCAAGCCGACAGCCAGGCGTCGGGGCTGCCGGCCTCCCGCTACCACCTGGCCCTGCTCGCCGACTACACCGGTGACGCCGGCGAAGCGCTGGGGCACATCCAGGCGCTGGAGCCCGCGCTGCAAAGCTTCAGCCTGCCCATGAGCCTGAAGGTGCGGGCGCTGAAGGCCAAGTTCGCCTTCGACTTCCAGGAACAGGTCCGCTGCCTGCGGGAGCTGAAGGCCATGTTCCCCTTCAGCAAGGAAAAGATCTTCGAGCTCGGCGAAGCCTATTTCCGCCACGGCGACGCCGCCCGCGCCATCCCCGAGTACGATGCCGCACTGGCCCTGGACCGGAACTATGCCGCCGCCCTCAACCACCTGGGCTACTGCAACTCGTACCTCGGCCGCCACCGCCAGGCGATCGAGTGTTTCGAGCGCTACCGCGACATCGACCGCACCGCCAACTCCTTCGACTCGCTCGGCGACGGCTACTTCTATCTCGGCGATTACACCCAGGCGGAAAACAGCAAGATCTATGCGGTCAGCCTGGACAACACCATGGGCTGGCCCTACCTGACCATCGCCGACATCGCCATCCTGCGCGCCGATTTCCAGGAGGCGGAAAAAAACCTGGCCTTCTACCAGAAGCTCACCTCCTATCCCAAGGCCCAGGCCGATGTCCTGGCCAAGCAGGCGTTCATGCGCTGCCTGGACGGCGACCATGCCGCCGCCCTGGACCTGCTCGCCGAAGCCTGGCGCCGGCATGACTCCACTTCCATCAACGACCACAGCGGCGAAAGCCACTGGCTGGCCGGGCTCTGCCACATCGCCCTGGACGATCTGCCCGCGGCGCGCCGGGAACTGGCCTGGCTGCAGGGGCTGCGCGACGCCTACCGCCTGTCAGCGGACAATTTCGACGCCGCCCTGAAATTCTGCCTGCACCTGGAAGCGCGCATTGCCGAGGCGGAAAAGCGGCCGGAAAAGGCCGGCCGGCTGTTCCGCGAGCTGCTGGCAATGAAGACGCAGCTCTCTTTCTGGATCACCTATTACTGCTACCCGTTCTTCCTGAACGAATACGCGGAATTCCTCCTGCGCCAGCACGATCCGGCCTCCGCCCGCGAGGCCGTCGCGCAGTGCCTGGAATTCAATCCCGATTATCCACCGGCTCTCTGGACCCAGGCCGCCCTGGAAAAGTCGCAGGGCGGGGACGGCCGCGAGGTCCTGCGGCGCATCGCCTCCATCTATGGCCATGGCAGCGGTCAGGGCCGCAGCCGACTGCGGGACAAGCTTGCGGCGGAATTGCATTGAGAAGTACAAGATACAGGCTACAGTGACGAGTAACAAGTAACGAGTGACGAGGAAAGAGAACTGCAAAAGCTCGATTTTTTGCTGTTCCTTGTCACTTGTCACTCGTCACTTTTCACTGAGCAATATGGATTAATCGATTGAAGGAATTCCGAACTTGCCCCACAGGTAATTCAGGCGGTAACGGCGCTCGATATCCGGCCGGCGCAGCGCCGGAGCGAGGTTCTTGAGGAACCAGGCCGCCTTGGCGTTCAATTCGTCGTCGTCGCGGAAACGGGCCAGCAGCTTTTCCTCCAGCGGTCCGGGATCCGTCCCCTCCCCCAGGCGCCGCTTTTCGAGCAGAACAACGAGCTCGCCGCGGACAAACTCCAGTTCCGTGGGGAAATGGGCCAGGAATGCCGCGAACGCCGCATGGGGATCGGCATCCTCCCGGCGCCCGCCGCCGACGCCCAGCTGGAGATGGGACTGGTGATTCTTGCGCACCTCGTAGCTGAAGGCCGAAAAGCGATCCGTCGGTCTCTGGCGGCGGCGGCCGCGCGCCACCACGCGGTCCAGCGACTCGTGGAGCACCGATTCGGGAATGCCTTTTTCCCACCAGCGGTAAAGGACGTCGAAATCCTTGCTGGTGATGAAAAAGCGGATGTTGTGACGCATGTCCAGGTACTGGATGATACGGATGATATAGTCGTAGTCGTCGCCGCCGGTCATGCGTCCTGTTCCCGAAGCCCCTCGTGGATGCGGCGCAGGCCGTGGAAGATCAGGTCGGGGGCATAAAGATCGATGCCGGCCACGCGATCCTTGAAAAGGCGGGCCATCCCGCCCGTGGCCACGACCTTCGCCGCGCGGCCCAGCTCCCGGCGGTACATTGCGACCAGGTGCTGCAGGGCGCCGACATGGCCGAAGAATATTCCGGCCCGGATGCTGTCGGCCGTGTTGCGGCCCAGCGGGGAGGAGGGTATTCTGAATTCGACGCGCTTCAGTCTGGCCGTATGGTCGGCCAGGCACTGGATGGCAATGCCGATGCCGGGCAGGATGCAGCCGCCGCAGTAATCGCCGCTGCGGTCGACCAGGTCGAAGGTGATGGCCGTGCCCGAGTCGATGACGATCAGCGGCGGCGGGAACAGGGCCAGCGCCCCGACGCAATCGGCGATGCGGTCGGCGCCGAGCTCGGCGGGACGGTCGATCCTCAGGACCAGGCCGCTGGGGGTGCGGTGATCGATGAAGACCGGGCGCACGCGGCACCTGCGCCGGATGCCGGCCTCCAGGCCGCGGTTCAGCCGCGGCACCACCGAGGAGACGATGGCGGCGGTCACCCGCCCGGCCCAGGGGGACGGAAGCAGTCCAGCCAGGGCCCGCAACGACCAGGACGCGGGAGTGGGCACGCGCCTGCGCCAGGCGATGGAGCGGTTGCGGAACATGGCCGCGGCGGTCGTGGTGTTGCCCACGTCAACGGTCAGCAGCATGGAGTTCCTCCTCGCTCAGCGTCCGCAAGCGCGTTTCCTTCCCGGCCGGCGGGGAAAGACCCGGTCGCCTTTTCCCGTCGGCCCCTTCTATAGCAAATCGCGGGCGCAAAGTCAAAAACGGGCGGGAATTGAATTTTTCCCCGTGGTATGCTAAAAGAAAAAGTGAGTTCACGAAAGAGCCGCGAGTCGCCCGAAGGAGGCGAGCCATGGAACTTTCAGCATTTCAGGTCAGCAAGATCGAGCTCATCGCCGAGTACGAATCGGCCGTGATGGAGCTTTATTGGGTCTACAGCGAAAAATTCCCCGAGCACAGGGAGTTCTGGATCGACATGGCCGATGACGAGAGGAAGAACGTGGAGTGGGTGCGTTCGGCCATCGAGCTGATCAAGGCCGGCAAGATCGACTACAACCGCGACCGCTTCAACATCGAGGCCGTGCGCACGGCGATGAACTTCATCAAGGTCCAGATCCGCGAAACCCTGGACAAGCCGGTCACCCTGCAGGCGGCCCTGGCTTACGCCACGGGGATCGAGGACTCCATGACCAAGAAGAAGTTCTACGAGATGATCAAGGACGACAACCAGGAAGCGCGCCAGCTGCACCAGAAACTCGCCGCCGAGAACCAGAGGCACCGCGACAGGCTGAGCCAGTTCCGGCAAAAGCACAAGTCATGACGCCCGCCGCGACTTCGGGCAGGAGGGAACCATGCGCGCAAGCATTTTCAGCATCCTGGTCCTGGGCGTGGCAATGGCCATGACCGCCGGGGCCGGTTTTGAATCCGACATTCTCCAGGCCGCGAACGGGGATCTGCGCATCACCTTCATCGGCCACGGCTCGCTGCTGTTCGAATCCGGCGGCAGGACCCTCTACGTCGATCCCGACGGCCGGCTGGCCGACTTCGCCGCCATGCCCAGGGCCGACCTGATCCTGGTCAGCCACCAGCACGGCGACCATTTCGACCCCAAGGCGATCGCCGCGCTGCGGCACGACGCGACGGAGATCTTCGTCAGCGCCTCCTGCCTGCCCCGGCCCGCGGGTTCCGGGGTCCTGAATAACGGCGACCGCCGCGAGTCTTCCGGCATCGTCATCGAGGCCGTTCCGGCATACAACCTGGTTCACAAGCGTCCTGACGGCCGTCCTTTCCACCCCGCCGGCGAAGGCAACGGCTACGTGCTCACCTTCCCCGGCCTGCGCGTCTATGTGGCCGGCGACACGGAAAACATTCCCGAGATGAAGGAGCTGAAGAACATCGATGTCGCCTTCCTGCCCATGAACGTTCCCTACACCATGACCCCGGAAATGACGGCGCTGGCCGCCAAAGTCCTGAGGCCGCGCATCCTCTATCCCTATCATTTTTCGGACACCGACCCGCAGCGGCTGGTCAACCTGCTTCGCGACGAGCCGGCCATCGAGGTGCGTGTCCGCAAGATGAACTGACGACGTCTCCGCCCCATGCTGGGCAGCGAATTCCGTGGCCTGGCCGAGAACGTCACCCGGGCCTATGGCGACGACCCCTGGTTCTTCCTGAGGGAACTGGCGCAGAACAGCCGTGACGCCGGAGCGCGGAACATCCGCGTCGCCGCCCGGACCGCTGCGGATGGAACGGAGACGATCGTGTTCGCCGACGACGGTCGCGGAATGACCCTGGCCCATGCCCGGCGTTTTCTCTTCCGCCTCTATGCCTCGGACAAGGGAGGCGACCCAACGGCCGCCGGACGCTACGGCATCGGTTTCTGGAGCGTCCTGCGCTTCGGGCCGGCCCTGATCCAGCTGCAATCCCGCTGCGGCAGGGATTCATGGGCCGTGAACCTGGACGCCGAACTCAATGCCCGCCCCTGCCCTTGCCGCCTGGAGCGCCCCGGCACCACGGTCACCCTCACCCGCCCGGCGGCTTGCGCCGGCGCCGGGGAGTTTCTCGGGCAGGTGGAGGCGGGCCTCCGTACCTACTGCCGCTACCTGAGGCGCAACGACCGCCTGGGCAGCATGCTGCCCCTCTGGTTCTCCGGCAGGAACCTGACCGAGCCCATGACACTGCCCGGCGCGCTCAGCCTCTCGTTCCGCAGCGGACCCGTGGAGGGAGCGGTGGGATTGGGGGAAAAACCCGAGGTCCGCCTCTTTGCCCGCGGACTGCCGGTCTGGCGCGGAGCGCTGCTGAGCCAAATGTCGTACCTGAACGCCGACTCCGACGCCCAGGCCGATGTCGGGGTCGGCCTGGCGCCGGTTTTCCTGCTCAACGGCAACCACCTGGACGTGACTTTTTCGCGCGACCTGGCGGTGGAGAACAGGGCCCTCGAGCTGGTGCGCCGGAAGGCGGAGGCGGCGCTGCGGCGTCTGCTGGAAACATCCCTGGAAACGACTTTCCCCCGGAGCCTGCCCCAGAAGCTTGCCGACGGCATGCGGGCCGCATGGGAACGCCTGCGCCGCCCGGGCTGGCATTGGCTGCCGCTGATCTTTCTGCTGCTGCTGCCCGTGGAATTCCTGCTCATGCGCCAGCGCCTTGCCACTCCCTCCGCAGCGACCGCCTCCTGGTTCAGCCTGCGCACCGCCCCCATGTCCTACCGCGGCGCCACCGTGTCCGCTCCGCACCCCGCGGCGGCGCCTTTCTTTTCCTACGCGCCGCCGGACCCGGACCTGTTCACGCTGTTCGCCGCCGATCTTTACGATGAGGCCGCGGGCTTCTTGCGCGGCTCCGGGAATGAATTGCTCCCGGCCCCGGGCCCCAGCCCCTGTCTCGCATCCCCGGGCATGAGCCTGCGCCTGCGCGCCGGAAAAGGCGACATCTTCCTGCCCTTGCCCCATGGACAGGCTCTGCTGCGCGGCACGCTGCGCCTCGACGGCCGGCGGCTGGATTCGGTTTTCACCACCGCCCAGGGGGAAACGGTCGCGCGCCTCCCAGCCGGCGGACGGGTCGACTACCGCTCCTGCCCGATCGCGGCCCCGCCCGAGCTGGCCGCGGATGAGCTGGAACACTACACCGCCCTTCCCCGCGACATCATCCTGCCGCCCGATTTGCAAGCGGCGGTGGGCGCCGCGCGCCAGGCGCCGGTCGCAAAGCGGGCGGAACTGGCGACATCCCTGGCGCGCCGGCGGCTTGCCTACGATGCTTCACCGGCCACCGCCGAGCGCTACCGCCGGGGAGGGAACGGATCGCCCTGGCTGTTCAGGGTCCTGGATATCGGCGGCGGCGACTGCGACGTGATCAACGGGCTGCAGGTGCTTCTGCTGAGAAAAATGGGCGTTCCGGCGCGCCTGGTCATCGGCATGATCGGCGAGAACGGCCGGGCCCGCTCCCGGCTGCACGCCTGGGGCGAGTACTTCGACCGGGGCTGGCAGGTCAGCGATGCCACCCCCATCACGGCCGCCGGTCTGCCGGCGCCGGCGAGCGCGGTTCTGGCCGCGCCCGACGATACGGCGCTTTCCCCCGACGCGGGCGCCGCAACAGGGCGCAACCGGCCTGAGCCCGCCCTGCTGGCCGTCCTGCTGGCCCTGCTGGCCGCCGTCGGCCTCTACCTGCTGACGCGCCGGGACCGGGTTTCTGCGGTGGCGCCGGCGGCCGTCGAGGGGAGCCAGGGGGCACTGCTGCAGGTCGCCCGCCAGGCGATGCTGCGGCCCGAGCTCTGGGGGAATGACAATCCCCTGCGCCGCCACCGTCTGCTGCCGACGGTCAACGGCGCCAGCATCTCCCTGCTGCAGGCAAAAAGGCTGCTGCGCCGGCGGCGGCTTTTTTCGACCGCCAACCGCAATCCCCTGGCCCTGGCCATGGCGGCGAGCCGCATCACCGTTCTCGACTTGAGCCAGCGGCTTTATGCACCCCTGGCTGCGTTTCTTGACGGAGCCGTCGATACCGACATGCTGTGCCGCCTGCGTCCGCAGCCGGGAACGGAGGCAACCGGCCTCCTGGCCGAGGTCAATGCCCTGGCCAACCCCTGGTGGAAAAAACCTTGCCCTTGCCTGCTGGCTCCGGGCGCCGGCGCCGCCGACCTGGTGCGGGTCGCGCTTCCGGCCGCCCTGAAGGACGCGCCCTTCTTTTTCCCCCGCCGCTTCATTGCCGTCGCGCCGGGGGGCAGGGCATACTCCAGGTATTCGGCCCTGTACCGAACCCACCCGGCCCTGGCCGTGCTGCGCTTCCTGCGCAAGCTCGATGACGAGGGCATGCTGGGAGAAGGACCCCGCCCCGCCCGACTGCAGAGGGCGGCGCGCCGCCTGCTGGAGATCTTCCATGATTGACGGAAAACGATTGCCGGACAGCGAAGAACTCCCCGGCGCAGGCGGCGAGCTGTTTTCCGTCGATGCCGATGCCCATTTGCAGAAGCTCGCATCCAGCATGTTCCCCACCCCCGCCCAGCTCCCGGTGGAACTGGTGCGCGCGGCCCTGAAGCGACGGGCGACGAGGGTGGCGCTGGAGGTCGGGCGCTCGCGCCTGATCGTCGAGGATGACGGCGAGGAGATCGCCGCCAGCGATTGGGGGCATTTGGCCTGCGCCCTGGATGCGCGCCGCGCTCCCGCCGACAGGGAAATGGCCATCAGCGCCCTGCAGGATGCGGCCCGCCCCGGCATCGGCCTGCTGGCGGTCCTTTTGCCCGGCGCCGGGGAGATCCGCATCGAGAGCCCCGGCAGGGAAAACCGCCCGGCCCTGCTGGTTCGCGGTGGAACCGTCCGGTCACTTGCGGCAACGACGGTGAGCCGCGGCACGCGCATCGCCGTACGCCGCCGCGACGGCGCGATCGCCGGCGAAAAAAAGCTGCTCACGGAGCTTTGCGCCGCCGCCGCCGGCGAGATCACGCTCAACGGCCTGAAGATCGGGAAAAAAGCCTTGTTGCGGCGCACCCTGGTGCAGCAGGAAACAAACCTCGGCCCGGGCGAAGGGCCGTCCCTGGTGGCCATTCCCGCCCAGGGAGACATCTGCCGCATCTGGCTGCTGGACCAGCGCATCCCCTGGCAGCTGTTCACCAGCGCCTCCTACCTCGGACTGGTCTTCGACGCCGCGCTGGAGTCACGGCAGGCGGCGACGGAACAGGAGTTCGCGCAATTGGCCGCGTGTGCCGCCCGCCTCTATTATTGGCTGGCCGATCATTATCCATCCTTCCCGCCACGCTACCAGGAGCGCATTGAGGAGCTCCTCTTCAAAAAGATCGGGATGACCGGCGACCTGCGGCTGATTTCCTCCTTCGCCCCGTTCCGCCTCTGGCGCTCCCAACAGCGCCTGAGTCTCGAGGAAGTGCGCCGCAAGGCGGACGGAGGCCGCTTGTACGCTCTGCCGCTGGAAGTTTCCCCGGGGCGATCTCCCGACATCCACCAGGAGGCCCTGCTGCTTACGCCGCAGCAGAAGGATTTTTTGATCAACGTCGCCAAGGTGTCCCTGGTCCCGTTGCCTCCCGCCGCAGCGGGTCGGGGGATTCAGGCCCGGCTGGCCGGCGCCTGGCAGCGCTTCGTTCGCCTCAAGGACGCCCTGCTGCCCCGCCGGCGCATCCAGGCCCTCGACACGGCCGAACTGGACGCTGGAGAACGGCGGCTGTGCCGTGA
Organism: Candidatus Aminicenantes bacterium UBA6072; assembly: GCA_002436105.1. Classification (GTDB taxonomy): domain Bacteria; phylum Acidobacteriota; class Aminicenantia; order UBA2199; family UBA2199; genus UBA2199. The sequence goes on from DIXU01000003.1 coordinate 28,391, forward strand.
GCTGGAGCTCGCGGCGCGCGCTCATGCGCATCCCGCCCCCCACTTCCCGCTCCATGTGGCCATGATCCCCGGCCGCGGCCTGGCCCACTGCCTTTGGCGCCCGGCGAGCGCGGGAAACCTGCTGCTGCGCCGCGGCCATCCGCTGGTGAAGTCGGCGGTGCGCAGCGTCGCCCGCGACCGCGCCTATGCCGAGCTGGCCTTCGCAGCGCTGGTGCCGCTCGGCTTTTTGACAGTCGGCCGCCGTTGACCTAGAATAGCGGGGGACATCCCCGGGAGGTGAAGCATGCCGACTAGCCAGAAGATCATGTGGATCGGCGTGGCCGTCGTCGCCGCGGCCATCATTGCCCTGGCCTATTTCCTGTTCCTGGCCCCGCCCGGGGAGAAAGCACAGACCTTCATCACGGATGCCTCGGCGCCGGCCGTTCCCCCATCGCCGCCGGCCGCCGCCCGGGAAGCTGAAGACGACCCGGCCATCGTCCCGCTCGATCTCGACCTGGAGCAGAGCGACGCGGCCGTGCGCGAACTGGTCGGCGAACAGGAGGTCCCGGCGGCGCTTAGAGGCTGGCTGCGGCAAAAGGACCTGGTGCGCACCGTGGTCGCCGTCGTGGACGCCATCGCCCGCGGCGATAGCCCGGCGCCGCTCCTGCCCTTCCTGGCCCCGACGGACAAATTCCAGGTGATGGAGAAGGACGGCGAGTTGCGAGCGGATCCCAAGGGATTCCGGCGCTTCGAACCGTTGGTGAATGCGTTCACGGCGGTCCCGGACAGGACATGGATCACCTGGTACAGGACGCTGCGCCCCACCCTGGAGAAGGCCTTCCGCGAGCTGGGCTACCCGGGCGTCACGTTCGCCCGGCGCCTGCGCCAGGCCGGCGAGCAGCTGCTGCAGACACCGCGTTTCACGGAGCGCATCGCCCTGGAGAGGAAAATCATGAGCTACGCGTTCGCCGATCCGGGGCTGGAAGCCCTTACCCCGGCGCAGAAGCATATGCTGCGGCTGGGCCCGGGTAACGCGGAACGGGTACGGAAGAAACTGCGTGCGCTGGCAGCGCAACTGAAAGCGGGCGGGGAAAAAGAATAAGGCGGATTGTCAGCGACCCCGGAGAAGTGAAGCGGCCGCTTGCGGATCAGCGAAAAGAACGGTCAGGTATCCCGGATCACTCCGCCACTTTGACGTTGGCGGCCTTGGGTCCCTTGTCTTCCTGAATGACTTCGAAGGTGACGTCCTGCCCCTCTTCCAGGGTCTTGAATCCTTCCTGGGAGATGATGGCGGTATGGTGGACGAAGATGTCCTTGCCGTCCTCACCGTGAATGAATCCGTAACCCTTCTTGGCGTCGAACCATTTGACTTTGCCTTTTAACATGGTTGCTTGTTCCTCGCAAATTAAAGATGAATCATGCTAGCACACTTCCTTCCCAGTGTCAAACAGGAGCCGGGACCGTTCCGCCGCCAGGGCCAGGCCGGTGCGGGTGGACGGGATTGGGGATTGCCACCCGCCCCGCGGGCGTGGTAGAGTACTGGCGGAGGTGGAGATGGCTCACCTGACCGCCCGTTCCGCATACCGGGACCTGAACGACCGGCTGAACCTCTTTCCCCAGGGGGCCCCGCCCTCGGCCACCCTGTACGGCATCCTGCAGCTGCTGTTTTCCGAGGTCGAAGCCGCCCTGGTCGCCGGGCTGCCCATCAGGCCCTTCACGGCCGCCAGGGCGGCCGGCATCTGGAAAAAGCCGGAGGCGGAGGCGCGGAAGACCCTGGATTCATTGGCCGATCGAGGCATCCTGGTCGACTCCCAGGGCCAGGACGGGACGATGATCTATTTCCTGCCGCCCCCCATGGCCGGCTTTTTCGAGTTCTCCCTGATGCGCCTGCGCAGCGATATCGACCAGAAGCTGCTGGCCGAACTTTTTCACCAATATCTCAACGTCGAGGAAGAATTCATCAAGCAGCTGTTCTGCGGCGGCGAGACCCGGCCGGGCCGGGTGTTCGTCAACGAGACGGAGTTGAGCGCGGAGATTTCCCTGCATGTCCTCGACTACGAGCGCGCCTCGGAGATCATCCGCTCCGCGCGCCACATCAGTGTGGGCATCTGCTATTGCCGCCACAAGATGGAGCATCTCGGCCGCGCCTGCGCCGCCGCCAGCGAGATCTGCCTGACGTTCAACAACACGGCCGACTCATTGGCGCGCCACGGCATCGCCCGCCGCATCGACGCCCGCGAGGGCCTGGACCTGCTGCAGCAGGCGCGTGACCAGCTGTTGGTGCAATTCGGCGAGAACGTGCGCGAAGCGGTCAGCTTCATCTGCAACTGCTGCGGCTGCTGCTGCGAGGCCATGATCGCCGCCCGCCGCTTCGGCTTCCTGCATCCGGTCCAGACCAGCAACTATCTGCCGGTCATCGACGAAGCCTCCTGCTCCGGCTGCGGCAAGTGCGTGGAGGCCTGCCCGGTGCAGGCCCTGGCGCTGGTTTCGGCCGTCGACCCCCGGCAGCCGCGGCGGAAGATCGCCCGCCTTGACCCGGAGCTGTGCCTGGGCTGCGGCGTATGCGCCGCCGCCTGCCCGATGAAATGCATCGCGCTCGCGCAACGGCCGCAGCGCGTGATCTCCCCCTTGAACTCCACCCACCGCGCCGTGGTCATGGCCATCGAGAGGGGCAAGCTGCAGAACTTGATCTTCGACGTTCAGGCCCATTGGAACCATCGGGCCATGGCCGCCATCCTGGGGGTCATCCTGAAGCTGCCTCCCATCAAGCAAGCCCTGGCCAGCCGCCAGATGAAGTCGCGCTACCTGGAATTCCTGATCCGGAAGCTGAAGGCATGAACGAAAGAACACGGACGAGCACGGACGAATGCAGACAAGAATAAAAGAGAGTCATGTTGTGTTTCTTCGCGGTTTCTGATATATTATTTTTTCAAAAAAAGGAGCCGCCAATGAAAAAATTCCTTGCGATCACCTTCATTTTCCTGCTACTGGGTCTCGGCGCCTGCCAGAAATCCGCCAAGACCCCGCAGGCCTTGAAAAAAGAGGATCTGGACAGCCAGAAGAAGAAGGTCAGCTACGCCATCGGCCTCGATATCGGCAAGAATTTCAAGGCCCGTTTCATGGACATCGACCTGGACGTCATGCTGCAGGGTCTCCAGGCCGGCCAGACGGCCGCCACGCCCCTGCTGACTGACGAAGAGATCCAGAAGGTCATGGGCGAGTACCAGCAGGAGATGATGAAGGCCGACCAGGGCCGCCGCCAGGTCCAGGGGAAGGAAAACATGGCCAAGGCGGAGGTGTTCCTCAAGGAAAATGCGCAAAAACCCGGAGTGAAGGTCACCGCCAGCGGCCTGCAGTACAAGGTGATCACCGAGGGTACGGGCCCCCGTCCCATGGAGAGCGACACCGTCAAGGTCCATTATCGCGGCAATCTGCTCGACGGCACCGAGTTCGACAGCTCTTACAAGCGCAATGAGCCGGCCGTGTTCCCGCTCAAGAACGTGATCAAGGGCTGGAGCGAAGCCCTGCAGCTGATGCGCGTCGGCTCCAAGTACCAGGTCGTTCTGCCCAGCAGCCTGGCCTACGGGGAACAAGGCGCCGGGCAGGCGATCGGACCCAATGCCACCCTGATCTTTGAAGTCGAGTTGCTGGGCATCGAGAAGCCCCAGGAAGAAGCCAAGAAGTGAACTGGGCGAAATTGCTGGCCAGCGTGGTCGCCTGCCAGCTGGCCGGGGTGCTGGGCGCCGCATTTACCAGTTCGGCCATCCCCACCTGGTATGCCGGCCTGAAGAAGCCGGCTTTTACCCCTCCCAACTGGCTTTTCGGGCCCATGTGGATCAGCCTCTACCTGCTGATGGCGCTGGCCGCCTACCTGGTCTGGCAGAAAGGGCTCGCGCACCCCGGTGTGCGCGCTGGCCTCGCCGTTTTCTCCGCCCAGCTGCTGCTGAACGCGCTGTGGTCGCCGGTCTTTTTCGGCCTGCGCGCGCCGCTGGCCGGGGCCGTCGTCATCGTCCTCCTCTGGCTGGCCATCGCCCTGACAATCGTTCTTTTCTGGAAAATTTCGCGCCCGGCGTCGCTGCTGCTCCTCCCCTATCTCCTCTGGGTCACGCTGGCCTCGGCGCTGAACATATCCATTCACCTGCTGAACCGTTGAGCGTGCGATCCATGCGTGATCAAAAAGCGAGGGTACCATGATCCAAGCCTTGAAGACGTCTTTGCGCGAATCCCCCAAAGCCCGCTGGGCGGCCATGTGCATCGCCAGCCTGGCCATGTTGTGCGGCTATTTCATGGCCGATGTCATGGCGCCCCTGAAACCCATGCTGGAACAGCAGCTGCATTGGACCAGCACCCAGTACGGCTTCTTCACCAGCGCCTACGGCTGGCTGAACGTCTTCCTGTTCATGCTGCTGATCGGCGGCATCATCCTGGACAAGATGGGCGTGCGTTTCACCGGGGCGATGTCCACGCTGCTGATGGTCGCTGGCGCGGTGTTGAAGTATTTCGCCATCACCCATGCCTTCGACCCCAAGCCCCTGCTGCAGAACGTGCCGGTCATCGGCGGCATGCCACTGCAGGTCTACCTGGCAGGACTGGGTTTCGCCATTTTCGGCGTCGGCGTCGAGGTGGCGGGGATCACCACCACCAAGCTCATCGTCAAGTGGTTCAAGGGCAAGGAGATGGCGCTGGCCATGGGGCTGCAGCTGGCCATGGCGCGCATGGGCACGGCGCTGGCCCTGATGCTCGCCGCCCCCATCGCCGCCCGTTTCAATTCCGTCGGGGCGCCGGTGTTGCTGGCCGTGGTTTTGCTTGTCATCGGCTTCATCAGCTACCTGGTTTACGGGATCATGGACCGCAAGCTCGATGCTTCCGAAGCCGGGGCGGAATCCGCCGACGAGGAACCCTTCCGCCTCTCCGATATCTCCCTGATCCTTAAAAACAGGGGCTTCTGGTACATCTCGATGCTGTGCCTGCTTTTCTACTCCGCGGTCTTCCCGTTCCTCAAGTATGCCACCGACCTGATGGTCCAGAAATACCACGTCAAGCTGGCCCTGGCCGGGATCATTCCCGGCCTGCTGCCGTTCGGCAACATCTTCATGACCCCCTTCTTCGGGCGCATGATCGACCGCAAGGGCAAGGCGGCTTCCATCATGTTCCTGGGCTCGGCCATGCTGATCGGCGTCCATTTCCTTTTCGCCGTTCCCCTGCTCAGCCACTGGACCGTCGCCTTGCTGCTGATGCTCGTTCTGGGGGTGGCTTTCTCCCTGGTCCCCTCCGCCATGTGGCCCTCCGTGCCAAAGCTGATCCCCGAGAAGCAACTGGGCACGGCCTATGCGCTGATCTTCTATATCCAGAACTGGGGCTTGATGGGCGTGCCGCTGCTCATCGGCTGGATACTGGACCGTTTTTCCATTGTTTCGCGCACCGTGGCGGCCGATGGCTCGACCGTGGTCGCCTATAACTACACGATCCCCATGCTGACGTTCATGGGCTTCGGCATCCTGGGGCTTATTTTCGCCTTTCTGCTGAAGGCCGAGGACAAGCGCAAGGGCTACGGCCTGGAGCTGCCCTCCAGCTCCACCTGACGCGGCGGGAACACTCTTTTCCCGCCGCGCCTGGCATCGTCAGGCCGGAGTGTCCGGATCCCGGCGCGGGGGGTTGCGCCTGGGGACGGGAGACAGTTCGCGCTCCTCGTCCTCCCTGCCCTTGCGTTGGGCGCGGATCTTGGTCATTACATCGACGGGTGTGTTCTTCACCTGGAGGGTTTCGCCGTCGAGCAGGGTGAGAACGGTGGGCGGGCCGGGGGCGATCTCCTTGATCATGTCGGTGTTGAGCATGACCTCCAATCCGTCATGGCGAAACAAGCGGATCATCTTTCACTTTCTCCTGCGGCTTCCGTCCGGAGGCCCCCGCCGCGGGGAACCTCAAGACCCCGTTCTTGAATGAAATCCATCATATCACCAAACGCCATGCCGTACAATCGCTCCGGGGAATGTTTGACTTCGCCCCGGCTTGCGCATATATTCCGGGGATGGACGCCGGCAGATATCACGAGCATTACCTGCTGCAGGCCGGCTGGCTGGCGCCGGCCCGCCATTACCTCTTCCGCAAGGCGGGGCTGGCCCGCAGCCTCCGGGTTCTTGACCTGGGCTGCGGCAGCGGCGTCATCGCCGAGGAGATGCGCCAAATCTGCGCCCGGCCGGTCCTGGCGGTCGACCGCGACCCGGCGATGACTTCCTTCGCCCGCGCCCGCTACCCGGGGAACGATTACCTGGCCGGCGACGAGCGGCTGCTGCTCAAAAAGGGGATGCGCTTCGACCGGATCGTCCTTTCCTTCGTGCTGATGTGGCAGGAACGGCCGCTCCCTTTCCTGAAAAGGATACGGGAACTCCTCGCCGAGAACGGAAGGCTGCTGCTGCTGGCCGAGCCCGACTACGGCGGCCGGGTCGACTATCCGGCTGAACTCGATTTTCTCAAGGAAATATTCATCGGCTCGATCCGCCGCCAGGGCGGCGATCCGTTCATCGGTCGCCGGCTCTTCACGCTCCTGCAACGGGCCGGTTTCAAGGCAGACGTGGAGCTGGCCAGCTGCCTGGATACCCCCCACGGCGCCGCCGATGAAGCCTGGCTGCGGGAATGGCGGTTTTGGCGGGACCTGGCCGGCTTCGGCGACGAAACGCTGGCCCGCATCCTGCGCCTGGAAAAAAAAGCGCTCGCCCGCCGGGAGCGGCTGGTGCTCTTTCCCGTGTTCTGCGCCCTGGCCCGTCCCGGGCGCTGACCGCCCGCGTCCGCGGCTAGAAGGTGAACTTGAAGGGAACGGAGAGCCAGACCTTGACGTTGACGTTGTCCTTCTGCGCCGGGGAGTATTTCCAGTTGTTCAGGGTTTCCTCGATCAGCACCTTGATGTCGCTCGGGACATTCCCGGTCAGGATCTTGACCTTGGTCACCTTGCCGTTCTCATCGACCAGGATGGTCGTGGGGATGGTCATGGTCTTGCCCCGGTACTTCGTGCGCATCGACGGGGATACGGCAGGGGCGCTTCCCGCGATCTTGGCCGGCTGGACCGTGACCTCGTTCAGGGCCACCTGGTCGCCGGGCTTGGTCCGGGCCGCCTCGACTTTTTTCTTCTCGACCTCAGCCAGCCGGGCTTTCTCTTCCTCCGCCTTCTGCCGCTCCAGTTCCTCCTGGGCTTTCCTTTCCTCTTCCTCTTTTTGCTGCTGCGCGGCCGCTTCCAGCTTGCGATTCTCTTCCTCGCTCTTCATCCGCGCCTGCTCCGCCTCGTTTTTCCGTCTCTGTTCCTCAAGCTGCCGGATCTTCTGCTCGGTCTCCCTCCTCTCCGCCTCGTTGTCGATCGTGGCTTTCAGGGCTTCCAGCTCCTTGATCTTGTCGGTCATGGCCTTGATCTGGGACTGCTGCTCTTCCAGAGCCTTGAGGCGCTGCTCTTCCCTCGCACGCTCCTCGGCGGTGACCTCGCTCACCTTCTGGCTTGAACTCACGGCCATGTAGATGCCGATGACCGCGGCCAGGACAACGCCGCCCAAAACCGGCCACAGCCACCCCGGGGCCCGCTTGCGCTCGTCCAGCCCCTCCAGGATGCCGCTGACCAGGTCTTCCTTGGCCTGCGGGGTGGCCGGAGTCTCCTTCTTGGGCTCGGGCACGACGTAGGCCAGTTCCTGCTTGAGGACCTTCTCCTCCTCGTCGACCGCCTCGCCGTAGAGCGAGTTCATGAAGTAGGCCAGGTTGAAGGTGATGGAGGAGAGTTCCTCGATGTGGAAATAATTGGCGATGAAATCCTTGAATTCCTTGATGGTCAGGAACCGCTTCAGCGGGTCGGGATTCAGCGTCTTTTTCAGGAAAGTGATGACATGGGTCAGGAAATTCTTGTCGGTCGAGGGCATGTACTGCTTGAAGGTCAGGTTGACGAACTTGGCGTCGAAGTCGTCGCCGGCGGCACAGGAGAAGTACTTGCCGGTGAGGATGCGATAGATCAGGTAACCCAGGTGGTAGATATCGGACTGGCTGACGATGCGCTCCTTGCGCATGAACTCGGGGGTCAGCCAGGAACCGTAGCGCTTCTCGGTTTCAGAGTAAAACGCGTCGTTCTTGTCGAGGTACTGGAATATGCCGTAGTTCTTCAGGAAGATCTTGCCGTCGTAGTGGATCAGGATGTTGTCGGGGGTGAGGAACCCGTGGTAGGAGCGCTCGCCGCTGACGATGATCGAAGACCCGACCTCGATGATATCGGCGATGGCGATGCTGATGGACATGGCCAGGTCGAAATTGATGGGCATGCCCTTCTTCTCGGCGTCGACCAGGATCTGCTCGAAGTTCTTGCCCTTGAAATGCTCGAAGATCAGCTGGTTGCCCTGGTCGCTGACATTGATCTTTTCCGGGGAATACAGGAAGGGGATGTTGGATTTCCTGATCCCTTCCAGCAGCAGCCGTACGCGCTTCCACATGTCGGCATTGGCGGAGATCGAAGGACTCACCTCGCAGAGCAACTTGTGGCCGGTGGGCTTGCGGTTCTGCACCGGCGCCACCCGGTAGTTGATGCCCATGGTGTCGGAGAACAGGTCACGGTAGTAAACGTAATCGTTCAACACCTTGTATTCTTTCATTTTTACCTCGCTGTTTAGTCTGTCATGCACTATATAAAACAAAAAAAATATTTTCAATAGGGAAAATATTTTTTCGCTTTTTTGCGCCGCCCGGCTGGGCGCCGTCGGGTTTGAAAACAGTGCGCGCCTGTGCTAGAATCCGCTCATCTGCGCTGATCCGCGAGACCGTCCCAAGGAGGAACCATGGCCAGACAGATCGGGTCGCTCCTGTTCATCCTCATCGCCCTGGGCGCCTGCGCCGGCCGATCGGCCGCCGAGCAGGCTCAGGAGCTGGCCGGTTCCTATGCCGAGCTGACCAGCCGCTACGACCGTTTGAAGGACCAGCTGAACGAAAAGATGAGGAACTCCCCGGCCCAGCCGCAGCGCGCGCAGTTCATCGAGGAATTCAACCGCATGCAGGGCGAGCGCCAGCGCGAGTTCGAGGCGCTGCTGAAGAAGAGCGGCGATCTCAAGCCCGGCGACGCGCTGGACCTGGTGCGCAGCAAGATCATGATCGAGATCAGTCGCTTTGACGATGCCGAAAAGATCATCGACCGCCTGGGCGGGCGCCAGGACGGGCTCGGCGCCGAAGCCCGCATGCAGAAAGTGGTCCTGCATCTGATCCGCCGCAATCATTCCCAGGCGGCGCTCCTTTTCCGCGAGATCGAGGCCAGCGCTCCGCGCGATGACCAGTTTTACGACATTTGCCTGGCCCTGGCCTTTTCCCACCCCGAGCCCCCGGTGCGCGAGGAATTCTCAAACAAGTTGATCGACATGCCCCAGCTTCCCGGGCACATCCAGGCCTTGCTGCCCAGGATCCATGCCAACCTGGCCATGCTGGCCAAGGAAAACCGCCAGATCGCCAAGGCCGGCGCCCACTTCGACAAAGCCCTGGCCATGGTCGCCGATCCCTCGCTGAAAACGGCATGGGAAAGTGAACGCGGGCAACTGACGATGATCGACCAGCCGCCACCGCCCCTGGACGTCGACAACTGGCTCAATTCCCCGCTGCAGGCCCTCGCTGCCCTCAAGGGCAAGGTGGTGATCGTCGATTTCTGGGCCCCCTGGTGCAGCCCCTGCCGCAAGGTCATGCCCACCCTGCAGGAACAGTACCTCAAGTTCCGCGATCAGGGGCTGTTGGTCATCGGCTACACCCGCCTTTACGGCCGTTACAGCGACGACCTGGAAAACAAGCCCCAGGTCGGCGCCGAGGAGGAACTCACCCTGATCCGCAAGTACGTCGAGCGCAACGGCATCAGCTATCCCATCGCCGTTTCCGCCGAGGGGCGGGCGTTTGACGCATATGCGGTGACGGCGATCCCCACCATGGTCTTCATCAAACGCGACGGCAAGATCGACTCCTTCAAGACCGGGTCGGGAACGCTGAGGCAGATCGAGGAAAAGATCGCGGCCCTGGTGAGGGAAAAGTGATGGAAACGATCACCCTGGCCGAGCTGGACGCCAAGCTCCAGGCCTCCCCTTTCGCATTGCTCGACTTCTCATCGCCCGGCTGCGCCCCCTGCAGGAAGATCACCCAGTCCCTGCCTTCCCTGTTGCACGAGCTGCTCCCGCTCTCCGTCGCGGCCTACGAGGTCGACGTGACCGCAGAACCCGCCATTGCCGCGCGGTTCATGGTCCTGGGAGTCCCGGCCCTCATCCTTTTCAAGGAGGGACGCGAGATATCCCGGTTCAACTCACTGCCCAAAATCGACGCGATGCGCCGCCTCCTGTCCTGAAAATGGGACATTCCAAGGCCCGGATCGCACAATTGAATTGGCATGCCGCTTGCTTTCAAGATTGACGGAGGTTCAACATGAAACGCATCGCTGTTTGGCTCGCTGTATCCGGCCTGATGTCCGGGCTGCTGTTCTCGCAGAGCATCCACCTCAAGATCGGCTTGTTCATTCCCGAGCTTCAATCCGACCTGTGGTCGGTCAACCGGGAGAACCTCACCTTTGAGCGCTCCGACATGGTCAACGTGGTGTATGGCGGCGAATACGAGTTCTATTTCAACCGCCTTTTCTCGCTGTCGCTGGAAGTGGGGAGCTATGCCAAGACGGTCTTTGCCCAGTACCGCGACTACGAGTTCGAGGACGGCACGCCCATCTCCCAGAACATCAGCCTGCGCATCGTCCCGGTCGAGGCCAACCTGAAATACCACCCCCTCGGCCACCGCAACCGCCTCAATCCGTATGTCGGGATCGGCGCCGGCGTCTACGCCTGGACCTACCAGCAGTTCGGGAATTTCATCAATTTCGAGGACGATTCGATCAGCGAGGGCTTTGCCGAGACGCGGCGCTTTGCCTTCGGCCTCAATGGCCGAGCCGGCGTCGCCTATCGATTCCAGCAGAGGCTGGGGATCCTCCTGGAGGGCAAGTATCACTACCTGCAGGGCAAGCTTTCCCGGAATTTCGAGGGCTTTGAACCCCTGGACATGAGCGGCTTCCTGATCAATGCCGGCATCATGTTCTATTTCGATTGAGCAGGGGCCGCGCGCCCGGCCCCTCCCTTCGGCCGGCGCGAGGGGCGAGAGGCTGGAGAGAAGAAAGGCATTCGGCGTAAGGCGCAGGGTTTACGGCATAGGGTGGAATGCCTTTCTTCCCTGAAACCTTGGACCTTGTACCTTAAACCAATTTCAACAAGCGGTTGAAACGGGAAGCGGCAACCGCCCGGCGACCCGTTGATCTCATGCTCAGGCGGCCGCTTCGCCGTCCGCTCCATCCAGTCGGTCTCGATTGACAGCCCCGGCCAATTGTGTTAAATTCATCACTGACTGGCTCGGGCCGTTAGCTCAGCTGGCAGAGCACCGCCCTTTTAAGGCGGGTGTCGTTGGTTCGAATCCAACACGGCTCATATCGAGGCCCGTTCGTCTATCGGTTAGGACATCGGATTTTCATTCCGACAAGAGGGGTTCGACTCCCCTACGGGCTGTTTTCCTGCCACGAAATCGGCGTAAGGCGTACGGAAAAAAATAACACAAAAAGGGTTCCAGGTTCCACGTTCCACGTTCCATGTTCCAGGTTCCAAGTTCCAGGTTCCAAGTTCCATGTTCCACGTTGGGAACTGATGCTTGGATTTTTCGGCCATCGGCCCGACTTGAGTGAAAAGTGAAAGGGAAAAGATAAAATACGAACTATTGCTTTTTCTCGTCACTCGTCACTTGTTACTCGTCACTATAGTCTATTGATTTTCCTGCTTACACTGTCACTGACACTGACACTTGTCCTTGTATTGCCTCCTGCTAACACTATCACTAACACTAACACTGGCATCAGACGTTAGACGTTAGACATCAGCGAGACAATCAACATGTTCTTGTGATGTGTGACGAGGTGCAGCCCTTCCCGGATTCCTGCCAGTGCTCATTGTTCTTCTCTGTTCTCTGTTATCTGTTCTCTGTTATCTGTCCTTCTCTCCGAAGACCTGCCGCATCAGGATCTCGAGCTCGAACTCGAGGTTCGGCGTGAGAATGCCCTTGCCGAGCGCCTCGCGTATCTTGGAAATCTTCCAGAATTTCCCCTCGCTGCTTTCCTGCGGGTCCACGCGCGGCTGCCGCGAGCTGCGGGCGACGAACATGTGCACCAGTTCCGACTCGACGTCGCTCTCCCACACGTAGCGGGCGACCGGGACGGCGTTCAGCCCCTCCAGACCCGTTTCCTCCGCGGTCTCCCTCTTCAGGGCCGCCTCGATCCCCTCGCCGCTTCGCGCGTGCCCACCCACGGCGGTGTCCCACTTGCCGGGCTGGATCTGCTTCGCCGGCGACCGCTTCTGCAGGAACAGGCGGTCGCGCCCATCCAGGATGTGGAGGTGGACAACCGGATGCAGCAGCCCTTTTCGCGCATGGCAGAGGCTGCGCGGCGCCTTGCCGACCACCTTGCCTTGGACATCGACCAGGTCGAACCACTCCTCATCGGCGTACGTCGGCATGGCGGCCGACGCCCGTTTCGCCTGCCAGCGGTTGCGCAGCCACTCGCTGAGGAAAAAAGCGGCGAACAGGATGTAGAACAGGCCGCCGGAGATGAACGCCCAGGCCTGCAGCGACAGGGCGAAGGCGGCGTAGGCGGTCAGCGCGGCGTGGCCCAGGAAGATGAAGAAGAGGATCCGCATGCTTCGCGTCATCGCCCGCGCCTGCTCCTGGCTGATGGCAACTCCCTTGAGGTAGCGGCGCGACATGGCCAGCATGATGTTCAACGGCGAGAAGGCCGAGATGCCCAGGATCAGGCAGAAGAAGAGCTCCACGATGGCCGGCTTCAAGCGGAAAAAAATGTCGTTCTCCAGCAGCAGCGACATGCCGCCCATGGCCACGATCAGCAGGGTGTCCAGGATGACGAAGCGGTCCCATGTCCGGTTCCGGGCATAGGAGATCGCCATCTCGAGGATTCCGGAGGCCACGGCCACGATCAGGCCGACCCGGGTACCCCACAGGGCGTCGGCGGCAATGAAGACCAGGAGCGGCAGGAATCCGGGCGCCAGGGCCTTGAGCAGCTGCAGTCGGCTCAATGGCGCTTGAGGATGAAGGCCATCCTCTCCAGGAGCTCCTCCCTCCCGACCTGCGAGGTACCCACGCGCTCGACCACGAGGGAGGCGGCGGCGTTGGCCAGGGCCACGGCGTCGCGCAGGTCGGCCCCGACCGCCAGGGCCAGGGTGAGCACCGCGACGACGGTGTCGCCGGCGCCGGTGACGTCGAACACCTCGCGGCTGAAAGCGGGCAGGTGGAAGATGCGGCGCCCTGTTTCCGCCGCCGATATCCCCTGGCTGCCGCGGGTGATGAGCGTGAAGCGCGCGGCGAACTTGCGGCGGATGCGGTGCAGGGCCGTGGCCAGGTCATCCTCGCTGCCGATGGCCCGGCCGGCCATTTCCGCGGCTTCCTTCAGGTTCGGAGTCAGCCCGGTCACGCCGCGATAGAGGCGGAAATGGGACGGCTTGGGATCGACCACGATGGGGACGCCGGCGGCAACGGCACGCGCCTTGAGCAGCGCCATCACCTCGGCGTTCACCGTGCCCTTGGCATAGTCGGAAACAATGATGCCGTCGATCCGTTCGGCGGCGATGGCGGCGCGCACCCGCTCCAGGACGTCCGCCTCCAGGCGGATGCGGCCGTCGCGGTCGATGCGCACGATCTGCTGCCGCTGGGAGATGAGGCGGGTCTTGACGATGGTGCGGCTCTGCGCGTCGCGGACCACCCGGTCGCCCTCTGTCTTGAGGCGGGCGATCTCGGCGGCGAAAGCGTCTTCCCCGGCCACCCCCAGCAGCACTCCGCTCGCGCCCAGGCGGTCGATATTGGCCGCCACGTTGCCGGCGCCGCCCAGTCGCGATTCCTCGAGTTCGACCGAAACCACCGGCACCGGCGCTTCGGGAGAAATGCGCTCGACCTGTCCGAAGATGTAGCGGTCGAGGATGACATCCCCGTAGACCAGGACCCTGCGGTCGGCGAAACGGGAGCAGATCTCAGCGAAGCGGCTCAGTTTGCGCATGGGTTTCTCCCGGCAATGCCAAAAAAGGCAGGCTGATGAAAAAGAACAGCATGAACTTGATCTCGCTGTCGCCGAAATTGAACTCGAACAGGCCGGCGACCAGGAAGCCGATGAAGGCGAACAGCGTCCCCGCGGCCAGGGCGCGCCCTTCGCCCTGCTGTTCTTTCAGCCGTTTCAGGACCTGCAGCAGGATGAACAGGCAGGCCAGGACGAAACTGGCCAGGGCAAAGACGCCCCGTTCGGCGAGGATCTGCAGGAAATTGTTGTGCAGGTGCAAATTGACCTGCTCGGCGTCCGGGTGGCGGTAGCGGGCTTCGTTACCCAGGATGGCCTTTTCAATATTGTGGCTGCCCACTCCGGTCCAGGGGCGGTCCTGGAATATCTTCCATCCCGACCATGCCATGTAGATGCGGTCGCGGTTGGAGCGGTCCTGGAGGTCGACGATGGAGAATACGCGGCTTTTCACAGTCGCCGGCGCCAGCAAAACCAGCACCAGCAGCAGCGGCGCCAGGGCCAGGAAATACCTGGGCCTGAAGAAAAACAGGAACAGCGCCAGGGAAAAGGCGATACCCAGCCAGACGTTGCGGGTCAGGGAAAAGGCGATGGCGGCCAGCAAGGCGACCAGGGCCAGGGAGACAACGGCCGTTTCCTTTCCGTCATCGTGACGCAGCACCAGGCGCACGGCGAAAAAGATGAAGGGCAGCATCAGCAGGCCGGAGTAGGTCATCCAGTGCGATGTGAAGCCCGTCAAGCGGTCATTCAGGATGATGCCCTTGCTGAAAACGGTGAATATCCCCGCCAGCGAGGAAAAGACGGCCGAAGCCAGTACGACCCACAGGGAGAGGCGGACCCGCTTCCGGGAATCGAGCAGCCAGTGGTAGATCGGGATCAGCAGGAAGATCAGCAATTCCTTGTTGTCGCGGATGCTGGCGGCCCGGTCCAGGGAAAACACCGTCGACAGCAGGGTGAAGACGATGTAGGCTGCGAAAAACCAGTTGAAGGACGGCAGCAGCGGAAAGCGGCCGCCGCGCAGCAGGTGGAGCAGGAACAGCGCCAGAATGATCGTCCCCAGGATATAACAGGCGGCGATGGAAATATCGATCAGGAAGAGGAAGCCGAGCAGCAGGACGAACGCCGTTTCAGTGGATGAACTGGCTGACCGCTTCATAGACCCTGTCCGTGCTGATGTCCCGCATGCAGGGGATTGTACCATACTTGCAGCGCCTTTGGGAACACGGGCGGCAACCCATCTCCAGCTCGATGATCTCCAGCGCCTGGCGCCGCCAGGGGCCGCTGATCGCCGGGAGGTTGGGACCGTACAGCGCGACCAGCGGGGTCGCGGTGAGGGAGGCCAGGTGCAGTGGGCCCGAATCGGCGCCCACGTAGGCCGCAGCGGCATCGATCAGCGCCAGCAGTTCGCGTACCGGCAGGGGGCCCGACAGGTCGTGCACTCCCGGCATGCGGCCTAAGCGCGCCGCCCGCTGGCGCTCCTCGGGGCTGCCGCCGATCAGGACGACCGCCACCTTTTCCGCGGCCAGGCGCTTGGCCAGGTCAATGAAATGATCCTCGCCCCAGTCCCGGAAGCGGTTCCCCGCACCCAGGTGCAGCACCACCTTGGGGTGCATGTCGATGAGCGGGGCCAGGCGGGCGGAGACGGGAAATGAGCCCGCGGCGATCGGCGGGTATGGCGGCGGGTCGGCGCTGGCGATGCCCGCGGCTTCCAGCAGCCGGGCCTGGCTGAGCACGGAATGGACCGGCGGCCCGGGAAGGGAGCGGTCGAACACGCGATGGTACGCCCAGTTGCGGTTCGGCGTGCGGTAGCCGACCCGGAGCCGGGCACCGCTGGCCCGGGTCAGAAGCGCCGATGCCGGGCCTGAATGGAAATCGATGACGGTGCGCACGCCCAGCTCGCGAACCCGGCGGCGGAAGGCCAGGAGATCGCGCCAGCGGCGGCGCTGGGGCACGGTGATGACGTTGTCCACCCCGGGGATCAACCCGGCGACCTCCTCGAAGCGCTCTTCCACCACATAATGCAGGCGCGTGCCCGGGAAGCGCTCCTTGAACAGGGAGACCGCGGGGATGGTGAACACGATATCGCCGAGAAGGCGCAGGCGCATGAAGAGCACGTCGCTTGCGAAAGAATCGTCCAGGTTCCCGGCCAAGTCCAGCCTCCCGCGCAGATCATCACCGGTCCCGACAGGAGCGTGTATAGCGATTATACAAGGCGAGGCCGGAGATCATGATTTTCGCATTTCCGCACTGACTTTGTCAACCTGCGGCCGAATCGGGATTGGCGCGGTTGAAATTCGCGGAGCGTTGACCCACGGATGTCTCAAGATATTTCCTTTAACATAGCCTATTACGGAGAATGGAAAGTATGCAACCCGACAAAATCCATATCCCATCTTGTTCTATGGCGCTCGCCGGCGGGATTTCCACAGTCATTGGCGAAATTGCGGGACCGCTGCGCCACCCGGCAGGGATCGGCGAAACATCGTGGCCTATCTGAGGGAAAAAATCAGGACCTTATCGCTGCGATTGCCGCCCAGGTCGGCCACCTGGACCCGCAGCTCGTTCCTGCCGCTTCTCAGGCTTTCCAGTTCCGTGATCAGGACATGGCCCCAATCGGGATCGAATTCAGCGTCCAGCTTGCGGCCATTCAGCCGTACCGTCAGGGATTCGTCGTCAATGCCCTTGCCCTTGTCGCTGATGAGGACCACCAGGCGGCGCAGCTTTTCGCGCAGCCGCGAGCTCGGCGGCTGCAGGGAGACGGCGGGGGGAAAGGCATCCCGCAGCAGGGCGAAGGTCCCGGCGGTCAGGACCCGGCAGCTCATGGTCCCCTCCCCGCTTTCATGGCGGGTCGGCACGTAGACCCAGCTTCGCTTCGCCGGTTGGTACCTGAATATCCCCAGTTGGGCGATGCGCTCGGTCCCGGCGGGCACGCGGAACTTGAATTGCACCGCGTCCAGGAAGGCGAAATGACAGGGCTGCGAGCGGACCGGGACGCCCAGCAGCGGCAGGTCGGGACACAGGGCCACCTCCTCCAGCAGCAGCACGGTCGGCTCGCGCACCGTCGTGGCACCGAATTCAGCCGTGAATGCGCCCAAACGCACGCTTTGCGTCATGTGGTTCTTCAGCCAGACCAGCCTCAGGACCTTCTGCCTGGCCTCCACGACCCGGCCGTCGACGGTCAATTCAAAGCGCAGTTGCAGGGTCGGCTCATGGCTCAGCGGCTGGAAGGAGAAAAAAAGGCCTTTTTCGTATTCGCGCGCCGCCAGGACCCGTTCCTCTTTTCCCTGGATCACCCTCAGCTTCAGCTGCGCGGCCGGAGCCGGAAAATCCTCGGCCTTGACCATCAGTTCACCGCGGTTGGCATGAACGGAGAACGCGGCACGCTGCATCCAGCCGCTGCCGGGATCGACCGCCGCGATGCGGCGCTGGAAGGACCGCGGCTCGCCTGCGCCATCCTTGCTCAGCGGCAGGACGGCCAGCGAGCGGTTCCCCTGCGCGTCGCTGACCAGCACCCGGAGCTCGTGGGGACCGGGTTCCAGGCGCTGCAATTCGTCGGCCAGCCGCGCCCGGGTATTTTCCAGGGCGAAACCCTCCTGCGAGCAGAGATTGAAAAAATAATCCGAGGGCCGCGAGTAGGCCATGTCGTACAGCATGCCCAGCTGGTTGTTGTCGTCGCGGCTCAGGAAGTCGAAAGCGATGGCGAATACCGGTTTTCCGTCCAGGCTGGCCTCCAGGCGGTAGGGGGCGACGACGTGGGCGACGCCGGAGAGATCAACGGCGTGCAGGACGACATCGCAGGGACCGTTGATCCTCAAGGGTTCCGTCGGCGCGTAGGCGTCGCCGGCCCGGCGCAGCCGGAAATAGAACTCGCCGCAATCTCCGTTGATCAGCGTGCCGGCGCGGCTGCGCAGCAGCACCCCGTTCAGCCGGGGTGACTGCGTGTCGGGCGGCAGGGTGCCGATCACCTTCAGCGGGTTGACGGCGCGCCCGTCGGCATTGCGGATCTCCAGGTGCAGATGGGCGAATCCGGCGCCGCTCTCGCCGCTGAATGCGATGACCTCGCCGCGGCGGACCGCCAGCGGGCCGGTCAGCACGTGATCGCCGAAGTATTTTTTCCCCGACGCCGCCCGCACGCGGCGGACGACGTCCTCGAGGTCGGGGCGAAAACGGTCCAGGTGGGAGTACAGCGAAGTGACGCCGCCGGCATGGCGCAGGAGCAGGCTGCGGCCATAGCCGCGCCGCGACACGGTCAGGCGCTCGACCGTCCCGTCGGCGACGGCCAGCACCGGGAAACCCGTTCGCTTCATGGTGCGCAGGTCGATGCCGGCATGGAAATGATTGGCGCGGAATTCCTGGAAGGTCGAACTGATGCCGTCGTCGATGGCCAGGGGCCAGGCGAATTTCCCGTCCCCGTTCCGGGCGGAAAGGAAACTGGCCGCCGCCAGAAAGAAAAGCAAGACGCTGCGCCGGATTCTCATCTGCCGCCGATTGTAACCCAGGTCGGCGTCAGGGGCAAGGCCGCGGGCATTCTCAGTTGCCGGCGTCGCGGTTCTCGATGTAGGAACGGATATGGTCGCGCACCGCCTGGTGCGTGCTTTCGTCGCGGAACAGCTTTTGCAGGCCGGCCAGCCCCAGGTGGGGAATGACCTTCTGCAGGATGCGGATCGGGGCCTCCGGGTCATGGGCGACGGCCTCGGCCACGGCCGGGCTCCGGAACCAGGGGGTTTCGGCGAGCGCCTGGTAGAAAAGGCTGCGGTCACCTCTGCGGTTGACGAAGCGCAGCACGACCTCCTCGCTGCAGCTGGGATTCTGCAGGATGGTCTGGATGAGCTGGGGGTGGTCCTCGTCGCTGAGGGCCAGAAGCAGGGAGTTCGAGGCCATCTTCAGCAGGGATATCTTCTCTCCCAGGGCCAGCCTCTTGTAGCGCTGCTGGAATTCCAGCTCGGCCTTCTTGCGCACGAAGGGATTGGTCTTGACGTTCTTGATGACGCGAACCAGGTCGACGGCGAAAAGCTTGCTGAGGATGCCCAGCGCCTGCCCCTGGGGGAAGCGGGGATGCTGCGCCAGCCCCAGCAGCACGCGGTAGTCGTCCTTGTGCCGGCGGTGGATGTCCTCCAGCTCCTCCGGACTGATGGCGGATCGCTGCAGCCGCTTGATGACGTCCAGGTTCCCCAACGCCGCCTCAGCGCGTCACCAACAGGATGAAGACGCTGACCCAGAGAACGAGATTCAGGGTGAATGGCAGGTCGCTGGTGATGATGTCGGACGGGCTTTCGCCCTCGCCTTTCGCATAGGACAGGAAGAGGTAGCGGAAGATGCCGAAGATGACGAACGGGACCGTGAAAAACAGGTTCTCCGTATGGAATTTCAGCTGCACGTCCGGGGAGAGCACGTACATGATGTACGAGATCAGCGTGGTGGCCGTGGCGATGCTGATCATCTGGTCCAGCATGCCGATGTTGTAGCTTTCCAGGGTCTTGCGCGTGACCGCCTCGGGATGCACCTCCTGGATCTTGAGCAGTTCCTGCCGGCGCTTGATCAGGGCCAGGAAGATGGCCAGCAGGAAAGTGGAGATGAGGATCCAGGGATAGAGGACGACGGCGTTCACCGCCGCTCCGATCATGACCCGCAGCACGAAGCCCAGGGCGATGACCATGATGTCGATGATGACCACCCGCTTCAGGAAGAACGAATAGAACACGTTCAGGACGACATAGAACAAGGTGATCAGGAAGAACTCGCGGTTGAAGCGGGCTGTCAGCAGCAGCACGACGGCGAGCAGCGGCGCCGCCAGCGCCAGCGCCCAGCGCACGTCCAGGCGGCCGGCGGCGATGGGCCGCTCCCTCTTCAGCGGATGCAGCCCGTCCTTCTCGCGGTCCAGGACGTCGTTGATGACGTACATGCAGCCCGTGACCAGGCTGAAGAGCAGGAAGGCCAGCAGGCTTCTCCAGATGTAGGAAGCCTGGAACATGTGCAGCGAAAAGATCATGGGGGCGAAGATGAAGACGTTCTTCATCCATTGCTTCGGCCGCAGGGAGATCAGGAAATACTTCAGGGCTTGCATTGGGACATTATAGCAATTCGAGAAGCCGAAATGCAACCTGGATCAGACGTTAGACGTCAGACGTTAGATGTTAGCCGTTAGCAGGAAAACAGCAATGATTCTTTCATTACTTGGATGATCAAGACAATTTCAATATGTTCCACGGGAAGATTCCATTGATATCCACTTCGAAATGACGCCGAATGCGGAACTCTTGCTGGCGTCTAACGTCTGACGTCTTTTTTTCTGCAATATTCGATCAATGCCCGGGTCGAGCTGTCCTCGTCGTCGGCGGGAAGCTCCCCCTTGATCCTGGGCAGCAGGCGGCCGGCGATCCTCTTTCCCAGCTCCACTCCCCACTGGTCGAAGGAATAGATGTTCCAAAGCACCCCCTGGGCGAACACCTTGTGCTCGTAGAGGGCGATCAGCTTGCCCAGGGTCCCGGGAGTGAGTTCCTCGGCGAGGAAGATGCTGCTGGGGCGATTGCCGGCGAATTCGCGGAACGGCAGCAGCGCAGCCGGGATCCTGGCGCGGTCCAGTTCCTCCCGGGTGCAGCCGAAGGCCAGCGCCTGCGCCTGGGCGAACAGGTTGGCCAGCAACTGCTCGTGGTGATCGCGGAACGGATCCAGGGAGCTGCGGAAACCGATGAAGTCGCAGGGGACCACCTGGGTGCCCTGGTGCAGCAGCTGGAAAAAAGCATGCTGGCCCCCGGTGCCGGGTTCGCCCCAAAGCACCGGCGCGGTCGCGTACTCCACCTCCCTGCCGTCGCGATCGACGCCCTTGCCGTTGGATTCCATCTCCAGCTGCTGCAGGAAGGCCGGGAAAAAGCGGAGGTACTGGCAGTAGGGCAGGACGGCATGGGTGGCGGCCCCCATGAAATCGGCATGCCAGACGCCCAGCAGCGCCAGCAGCAGCGGCAGGTTCGCCGGCGGCGGCGCGCTGCGGAAAT
This sequence comes from Candidatus Aminicenantes bacterium UBA6072, assembly GCA_002436105.1. Classification (GTDB taxonomy): domain Bacteria; phylum Acidobacteriota; class Aminicenantia; order UBA2199; family UBA2199; genus UBA2199. Next base: position 49,442 of record DIXU01000003.1, read on the forward strand.
GGCGGTCCATGGCCTCACAGCCGCTCAGCAGCTCCATGAAACGCTCGGGGCCGATGGCCATCATCAGCGGCAGCCCGACCGCCGAGGACAGCGAAAAACGCCCGCCCACCCAATCCCAGAATTCAAAGACATTCTCGGCGGCAACGCCCCATGCCTGCGCCGCCCGCGGATCGGCGGTCACGGCAACGACGTGCCGGCCCAGGGCGGCCCGGTCCTGAAAATGCTCCAGCAGCCATTCGCGGGCTCCGGCGGCGTTGGCCATGGTCTCCTGGGTGGTGAACGTCTTCGAGGCCAGGATGAACAGCGTCGTCTCCGGCGAGAGGGAACGCAGCGTCTCGGACAGGTGGCCGGGATCGAGGTTGGAGACGAAATGGACCTGCAGGTCGCGCTGGGCGTAGAAGCGCAGGGCGGCGCAGGCCATGCGCGGGCCCAGGTCCGAGCCGCCGATGCCGATGTGAACGATGTGGCGCAGGGGGCGGCCGCCGAATCCGATCCAGTTCCCCGAGCGCATGCGGCCGGCGGCGGCGGCCATCCGCTCCCTGACCTCGCGGATGCGCGGCATGACGTCGACGCCGCCGACCCGCAGCGGGCGACCGGAAGAATCGCGCAGCGCCCAGTGCAGTGCAGGCCGGCCCTCGGTCTCGTTGACCTTCTCGCCGGAGAACAGGCGCCGGGTTTCCTTCTCCAGGCCGCAGGCCCCGGCCAGGGCGAGCAGCAGCTTCATCGTCTCGTCGTTGATCGGGTTTTTGGAATAATCGAGATAAATGCCCTCGGCCTGGAGGGAATAGCGCCGGCCGCGCTCCGGGTCGGCGGCGAAAAGATCGCGCAAGTGCCGCCGCTTCATGCCGGTGGCGTGCTCCTTCAAGGCCAGCCACTCGGGCATCTTCGACCTGCGTCGCCGGTTCATGGTGCTCCTCCCCATGTTTTATACCGTAAGCGCCTCGTTAAAGTCAATTCCGCGGCATCGCCGCCGGACAGGACGCAATGCCTCCCCTGTCGGACCGGCGAACGGCAGGGAGGAACCCCTCGCCTGCCGGATCCATGATCGGGAGGGGGCGGGACGGTCGCTGCATGGATCCATATCTTGACGTGACCCGGCCGATAAGGTATAAAGGCGCCATGGCGCGCGAACTGCTTTTCCAGACCGAAAGCGGGGCATCGGGAGACATGATCCTGGCCGCCCTGATCGACCTCCTCGGAGCCGGCGCCGAATTCAAGACGACGTTCGAAGCCATTGGCCTTGACGTCACGATCTCGGTCGCGGACACGGAGAAAGACCACCTGCGCTGCAAGCAGGTCACGATCGAGGCGTTGCCGGCGGCCCACGCCGTCACCTGGACCGAGATCGAGGCCTTCATCGCCGCCGTCCCCCTTTCGGCAAAGGTCCGCCATGACGCCGGGCTCATCTTCAAAACCATCTTCGAGGCCGAGGCCGCCGTCCACGGGCAGGAGCTGAAAAACGTCCACCTGCACGAGGTCGGCGCCGACGATTCGCTGGTCGACATCCTGGGATTCTGCTGGCTGTGGGAGAAGCTGGAGCGCTGCCCGATCGTCTTCACCACCCTGGTCACCGGATTCGGCAGCGTGCGCACCCGTCACGGCCTGCTGCCGGTGCCGCCGCCGGCGGTCCTGCACATGGTCCAGGGACTCGCCTGCCGCGCCGGCGAAATCGAGGACGAGCGCCTGACCCCGACCGCGGCGGCGATCCTGACCACGTTCGGGCGCCAGGCCGCCTCCCGGGGCAGCACCCGCCCGCTGCGGGCCGGCTACGGTTGCGGTCACAAGTCGTTCCCCGGGACGCCCAATTTGCTGCGCGCCATCCTGGAGGACCGGGAGGATGCACGGTCCGGCGACGGCGTTTGGGTTCTGGAAAGCTTTCTCGACGACATCAGCCCCGAATTGCTCGCCCATGCCTGCGATCGCATCGTCCAGGCCGGCGCCCTGGACGTATTCATCGCCCCGGGGCTGATGAAGAAAGGGCGTCCGGGGTTCCAGCTGACCGTCCTGTGCCCCGACGAGGCTCATGAAAGGGTCGTCACGGCCATCTTCGCCGAAAGCACGGCCATCGGCCTGCGCCGCCGCTTCTGCGACCGCGTCGTCCTGGCGCGCGAGACGCGCCCTCTGCGCGTGGCCGGGGGCGAAGTGCGGCTGAAAACCGCCCTGCGCCAAGGCCGTGCCGTGAACGTCAAACCCGAGTTCGACGATGTCTGCCGCCTGGCCGCCGAGCTGGGCATACCCGCCAAGGATGCCCTGCGCATGGTATGGGGAAGCATTCATGAAGAAAATGGACCTGGAAAAGATTAAGCGCGGCGTCGCGCTGATCCTGGAGGGCATCGGCGAGGATGCCTCGTCGGAGCGGCTGCTGGAAACCCCGCGCCGGGCGGCGGCCATGTTCGCCGAGGTCCTCTCGGGGACGGGCCAGGAGCCCGCCGATTTCCTCAAGTGCCTGACCGAGGAAAAGCACGACGAGATGGTCATCCTCAAGGATATCCCCATCTATTCCATGTGCGAGCACCACCTGCTGCCCTTTTCGGGCAAGGCCAGCATCGCCTACATCCCCAAGAAGGGCCGCATCATCGGTTTGAACAACCTGGGCTACCTGGTCGACTACCTGGCCCGGCGCCTGCAGCTTCAGGAACGCCTGACCAAGCAGATCGCCGACTACCTGGTGCAGGCCCTCGATCCCATGGGGGTGATGGTGGTGATCAAGGCCGAGCACCTGTGCATGACCATGCGCGGCGTGAAGAAACCGGGTTCACTGACCATCACCTCGGCCGTGCGCGGTGTGTTCCGCGAGAGCCTCGGCCCGCGCCAGGAGGCCATGTCACTGCTGATGAACCTGGAGAGCCGCTGAGCGGCTGGCAAACCAAGGAGGAACCTCATGACCGAAGTCAAAGGCGTGGTCATCGCATCGACCCCCAAGATGATCCTGGACAAATTCGGCCAGTACGGGTTGAAGAAGTGGCTGGAGCTGATCTCGCCCGCCGCCCGCAGGGTCTATTCGTCCGATATCAACACGGAAGCCTGGTTCCCGCTGAAAGAGATGCTGATCGAGCCCATGGCCAACATCGCCCAGCTCTTTTACGATTGGGACCTGAAGAAGGCCGCCTGGGACTTTGGCCGCATGAGCGCCGACAACCGCTTCCATGGCCTGCTCAAGCTGCTGGTCAAGATCCCCAAGACCAACACGCTGGTGGAAAAGGCCGGCGAGTACCTGGGCTCCTATTACCGTCCCTGCGCCATTACCGTGCCGATCAGCGATACGAACTACTGCCTGCTCCGCATCAGCCACTTCCCGGAGATGGACAAGACCACCGAGTTCCGCATCTGCGGCTGGATCGAGCGCTCCCTGGAGATCGCCGGGGGCAAGAACGTGAAAGTGGAGATCCTCAAGTCGCTGACGAATTTTCAGCCCGTCTCGGAGTATGAGCTGCGCTGGGGCTAGGGCTTAGGGATCGAAGAACCATCGTAATTCGTGACACGTGACGCGTGACACGGAAGAAATGATTTCTATGTGAACGTCCATTCTTTCAAAAAAGCAACCTGAATACGTCTGTTTTCAAGCCGAAAGAAAATTCGTATATGGCAGTTATTTTCTTACGCGTTTCGCGTCACGCGTCACGCGTCACGTGTACCATTTGCCGACCGGATTTCTTAGAAGCAGCGCAATGCAAACGGCATGGCCATGGCCGGGAAGAAGTGCCGGTAGGACTGAAGGCGCGCCCTGGCGTCCAGGGGGTTCTGCGCCTTGACGTCGGTCATCTCGAAGATCATTTCGAACAGTGATTTTTTCTGCGGGTAGACGCGCACGCCGAACCTTTCGCCGGCCGGGATGCGGGCCAGCTTCCTGGCCTCCTCCAACGCGTCGCTCAAGCCCCCCAGGCCATCCACCAGGCGCAGCTTCAGCGCCGCGCGGCCGCTCCAGACGCGGCCGCGCGCGATCCGGTCGACCTCCTCGACCTTCATTTTGCGGTTGCGAGCCACCTTGCCCAGGAAATCATCGTAAATGCGCCGCATGTCGCCGAGGACCTTCTCTTTTTCCCTCGCGCTGAAAGGCCGGTAATCGGAGTACATGCCGGCGAATTCCGAGGTGGTGAGTATTTCCTTGCTGACGCCGATCTTGTCATACAGTCCTTTCAGGACGAACTTGCCGGTGATGACGCCGATCGAGGCGGTGATGGTCTCGGGGTGGGCGAAGATCTTGTGGGCCGAGAGCGATATCCAGTAGCCGCCGGATGCAGCCAGGTCGGACATGGAGATGACCAGGGGTTTCTTCCTGGCCAGCAGCTCGGCCTCGCGCAGGATGACGTCGGATGCGACGGCCGAGCCTCCGGGGCTGTCGACCCGCAGCACCACCGCCTTGACCGAAGAATTGTTCCGTGCCTGGCGCAGCTGCTCGGCCAGGGTGTCGGCGCCCAGGACCTCGCCGCCGAAGAGCGAATCACCGCCGCTGTGCCCCTGGTTGATCTCGCCGGAAGCGAAAATGACGGCGATCTTCTTGGCGCCGCTGAACGGCAGAGGCGAGCGGGTCTTGGCGTAGGTGCGGAATTTCACCTCGGGATAGGTGGCGGGCATCTGCTTGAACAGGTCGTCCTCGTAGCCCAGGGAATCGACCAGCCCGGCCCGGACAAATTCCTCCAGGGGCAGCGGCGAGCGGTCGAGAAGTTCCCTGACCTTCGCCGCCTCGAGCTTGCGGTTGCCGGCGATGCCCTCGATCACCGCCTGATAGAGGTCATCGATGAGCGCTTGCATGGACTCGCGGTGGGCCGGGGTCATGCGCTCCTCGGTGAACGTATTGCTGGCGGTCTTGTAGTCGCCGATATGAAAGATTTCGGCCTGCACCCCCAGCTTGGAGAGCGTGTTTTTCAGGAAGAGGGCCTCGGCGCCGATGCCGCTGATCGCCAGGGCGCCGCCCTTGAACATGACGACCTTGTCGGCGAAGGAGGCGAGGTAGTATTCTTTCAGGCCGCCATCGACGATGAATGCCGCCACCGGCTTTTTGCTGGCGGCGAATCGCTCGATCAGGCTCCCGATCTCCTTGACCTTGGCGAAGCCGGCATCCATGTGCTGGATGCGCAGCAGCACCCCTTTGATGCGCTCGTCGCGCGCGGCCCGTTCCAGGTGCAGCCAGAGATCGTGGATGGAAAGCGAGGAACCGCTCATGGTCGGGAAGCGCGCTTGGGCGGTCTCGCTGATGGTACCCCCCAGGTCGATCTTCAGGTAGGCCTTCTGGGGAACGTAGGGCTCCTGGGTGAACTGCAGGTAGATGAAGCCACCGATGATGAAAAGTCCCAGTATGATGACAATGATCACCAGCAGGGCGATCAACGCGCCTCGTTTCATTTTGAATCTCCTTCCTTCAGAATTGGATCGGAAAGGGTATTATACTGTTTTTCGCCTTGAAAGGTTTAATTGCCCCGGACTCGAGCGTCCGTGTCGATGACCTTGCCGGGCAGGCGTTCCGGAGATATCATCCATTTCACATGGAAGGTCCCTTTGCCAAGCGGCCGCCACTTCGCCGCCGCGGACACCTTCACCGCCGGGTACTAATTCGCTTGGGAACGGCCATTGAGGTAAAGGGCCAGCAGCACGGCGCTGCCGCCGGCGGCCAGGCGCAGGAGATCGGCCTGCTCCCGGAAAAAAACCAGCGAAACGGCGACGGCAAGGGGCACCTTGAGGTTGTTCATGACCGCCAGCGTCCCAACGTTAACGCGGGAAGAGCCGATATTCCATAGAAAAAAACCGACCCCCGAGGCCAGCAGCCCGAGGTAGAGCAGGACCAGCGCTTGAGCGGTACCCAGCCGCAGGTCGAGCGCGCCCGGCGTCATGAGCATGGCCAGCGCCGCCGCCGCGGCGCCGCCCAGGTACAGCCAGGCGAAGACATCGCGGTCCCGCCATTTCCGCCCGCCGGCGGAGAGCCGGCGATACCAGACCTGGCCGGCGGCGAAGCAGGCGTTGGATGCCTGAACCAAAAAAAAGCCTGCCAGCAGGCGGCTTCTCCCCCACCCCGAGTACACGATCACGGCGGTTCCGGCCACGGCCAGCAGCGACGTCCAAAAATGCAGCGGTTGGAAGCGTCGTTTGAGGACGTCGTCGAAGATGGCCACGTACAGCGGGGTGAAGACGGTGAACAGCGCGACCTGGTGGGCGGCCAGGAAACGGAACGACTGGATGTAGAAAACGTACATCAGCCCGAACTCGACCATGCCGATCCCGAACAAACGTCGGGCCAGGGGGCCGGGAGAGCGGCGCGGACGCCACAACGGCAGGAAAAGGAGCAGGGCCAGGGCCAAGCGGACAAAAGCGACGAGCGCGGCGTCGACGCCGCCCAGGAAATTCTTCACCAGGCCGAATGAGAACGCCCAGATGAACGAGGTGATCAGCAGCAGTGCCATGGCCAGACTATAGCATAAAATGATTTTCGCGATGCGCCGCGCGGGACGATTCCCGTCTATTGCAAATTCCTGCCGGATGTTCTATAAACTGGTTTGGCCTTTAACGATTCGATGCATCGACAAGGAGGATGCCGTGATCAATTACGAACCGCTGTTTTCGAATAGCGCCAAGGGAATGAAGCGTTCCGAGATCCGCGAACTGCTGAAGCTCACCGCCCGGCCGGGGATCATCTCCTTTGCCGGCGGCCTGCCCGCCCCCGACCTGTTCCCGGTCGAGGAGATCAAGGAAATGTCGCGTATCGTCCTGGAGCGCGAGGGCAGGACCGCCCTGCAGTACGGCCCCACCGAGGGCGACACCCGCCTGCGCGAGGAGCTGGCCAAGATGATGCAGAAGGACGGGATCAACATCACCAGCAACCACCTGCTGATCGTCACCTCGTCGCAGCAGGGGCTGGACCTGACGGGCAAGGTCTTCATCGACCCGGGCGACGTGGTCCTGACCAGCCGCCCCACCTATGTCGGCGCCATCCAGGCTTTCCACGCCTATGGGGCCAGGATGATCGGCGTCGAACAGGACGAGGAAGGGACGCAGACGGCCCAGATGGAGGCGGAGATCGAGAAGCTGGCCGCCAAGGGCGTCAAGCCGAAGTTCATCTACGAGATCCCGGATTTCCAGAATCCCTCGGGCATCACCATGAGCCTGAAGCGCCGCCAGGAGATCCTGCGCATCGCGGAAAAATACGACCTGGTCGTCATCGAGGACTCCCCCTACCGCCAGCTGCGCTTCGAGGGCAAGACCGAGCCATCGCTGCTGGGCATGAACTCGGAGCGGGTCCTCGGCCTCTACACGTTCAGCAAGATCCTGCTGCCCGGCTTCCGCCTGGGCTGGATGGCCGGCCCCAACGAACTGATCCAGAAGGCGGTGACCGCCAAGCAGTCGGTCGACCTGTGCTCGCCCCCCTTCAACCAGGCCATTCTCTTCGAATACCTGAGCCGCGGGCTGCTGGAAAAACAGATCAAGGTCATCATCAAGGCCTACCGGGAAAAGCGCGATTTCATGCTGGCCATGCTCGGCAAATACATGCCCAAGCTCCCCGGCCTGAAGTGGACCCAGCCCCAGGGCGGCCTGTTCCTTTGGGTCACCCTGCCGGAGGGCATGGATACCGCCGAGATGTTCCACAGCGCCATCGAAAAGCAGGTGGCCTACGTGGTCGGCACGGCGTTCTACCCGGACGGCGGCGGCCGCAACTCGTTCCGCATGAACTTCTCCTATTCCAGCATGGCCGAGATCGAGGAGGGCGTCAAGCGCCTGAGCGAGGTCATCTCATCCTGGAAGGGCGGCCGCGAGGCGTCGATCATCACGCCCTGAAGAAAAGGATGGCATAGGGGATAAAAGACCGCGATTTAATCTGTATCAGGCATTGCGAGATTGCGAATATTTCTTCAACTTCGAATCCCCAAGGGGACACGAAGCGCAACGTCGAACTTCGAGCTTCGAACCTCTGGAAAAAGATCCCTGAATGATTTCTTTAATCGCTGACCGTGAAAGGGAGCCAGACGACGGGCGAGCCGCCATTCGCGAACCAGTCAGCGCCTTCGCTGACCATGTCCAGTTTCAGCCGGTATTCCCCCGCCTGCCCAAGACCCGGCAACTCGATGGTCACCCGGGCGCTTTCTCCCCCGGACAGCGGGCGCGGCAGGGAAGCCCGGGCATAATTCAAGTCCAGGAGCCTGCCGTCCTTGTCGTGAAGCTGGGCTCCCAGCCGCACCCAGCGCCTTCCGGAGAATGAGTGAATGATCCATGGGGCTCCGCCCCGGTTTTTCACGGTCACGTCCAGCGCCGCTTTCTCCCCGCGCCGGGCGGCCGCGATTCGCGACCCGGGCCGGATGCGGGCGATAAAGCGCTTGCCGCGCAGGGCCGAGCCGATCTGGCTCGAATCCCAGATCTCATGGTAGATCCGCTTCCAGGCCGGGCGGCCGGGCTGGTATTTTCGGGAAGCCGCCTCGGGCGGGTGGTCGGTGATTTCCCAGGTCAGGCGATCGACGCCGATCTGCCGGGCCAGGCGCCTGGCCCGGGCCATCTGCCACAACGAATCGTTCCAGCGGAACAGGATGTAGCGCCAGTTGATGAACGGCACCTCGCGGCCGAGGCGCCGCTTTTCATCCACCAGGGCCGCCATGGACCCCAGCACCCTGGCCAGGTCTCCGCCGCGGCGATAGCGTTCGTAGGTGCGCGGATCGGCGCCGTCGACCGAGAACGTGACCTCGTCGATCCCGGAGCGCGCCAGGCGCGCGATCTTTTCCTCGTTGAAGAGGAGCCCGTTGGTGCTGGTGTACAGGTAGATATTGGGATAGCGCCTTTTCACGTGCTCGATCATGTCCAGGGCCTGGGGATGAACGAACGGCTCGCCGTAGTTGAAAAAATCGAGGCGGATCATGCGCTGGCCGACCCCTTCCAGCATGGACTTGAATTCCTCCAGGGGGAAGAATTTCCGTTCGCGGCTGGCGGCCAGTCCGGCGCTCGAGCCGCAGACGGCCTGGAAGCAGTCGAGGTTGCAGACGACAGTGGGCTCGAAAAATATGCGCGGCAGGACCTCCAGGTCCAGCGGCCGCTGCGGGGCGGGTTCGTCTTCGCCCAAGGCCCGCTTCAAGCCGCAGGGCTCGCAAAAGCCGGAAGAGCCGGCGTTCAACTCGCGGCGGATGCGCCGTACTTTTTCACTTCGCCAGATGGCATCCAGGCTGGCAGAGCGCAAATGGCCCAGGGGCCTTTCGCCCTTCGGATCCGCGCAGCCGCAGACCACTTTGCCGTCGCAAAGCACCACCAGGATGTTGAAGATCCAGTCACAGGTGAAACGGCCCACTCAACCGATCTTGTTCTTGACTTCGGACATGATCAGCTTGGAGATGGCCTTCAGCGTATCCACCACCCCGTCGCCGCGGTAGGCGACCGCTTCCAGCACCGGCTCCTCCTTCTTGCGCAGGGCGCCGATCAGTTCATTGGCCGGGGTGACGTTGGGCAGGTCGCGCTTGTTCAGCTGCAGGACATAGGGGATGGAGGCGAAATCGATCTTGTAGTCGCGCAGGTTCTCCAGCATGTCCTGGATGCTTTCGAGGTTGGCCTCGAAGCGCTCGGTCTGCGAATCGGCCACGAAGACCAGGCCGTCCACGCCCTTCAGGATGAGCTTGCGGGAGGCGCTGTAGTAGATCTGGCCGGGGACGGTGTACAGGTGGAAGCGCACCTTGTAGTCCTTGATGGTGCCCAGGTCGAGAGGGAAAAAATCGAAGAACAGCGTGCGCTCGGTCTCGGTGGCCAGGCTGACCAGCTTGCCCTTGTTGTCCTTCTTGATCTTTTCGTAGATGTACTTGATGTTGGTCGTCTTGCCGCTGAGGCCGGGGCCGTAGTATACGATCTTGAAATTGATCTCGCGCGTGGAATAGTTCAGGAATGACAAGTTCAGTCTCCAAATATGCGGTCGATGTCCTCATCGGACACGCCCTCGAACGGAGAGCCGACCGGGGATTTATCGCTGGCTTTCAGCTTCTTGTTGATGGTCTGGAACACCTTGACCAGCTCTTCCAGGGCGGAGCGCACGCGGAAGCGCACCAGGCCGAGGTTGGACGTGTTGTCGAAGATGACCACCAGCATGGTGCGGTCGTTGATCAGCGAGATGTGCAGGCACTCCTTGGAGGACTCGTTGAGCACGGCGGTGAAGTTCTCGATCTTCAGCATCTGGGCGATGCTGTTGATGGCCGCCACGCTGCCGGCGATCAGGGAAGAGATGGAATTGAGGTTGACGTCGTCCATCTCGCCGGAAGAGGCGATGCAGTGCCCCTCCGAGTCGGTGATGAAGACGGCCTTGGAGTTGGTGTTGCCTTTCAGTTTGCGGAGGATCTCCTTGATCAGGACATACTCTTCGTTGTAAATGATGAAATTTTCTTGCATGTTATCTTCTTCCCCGCAAATTATAGCATTGCCGGAAACAAATCGCCAACCTCTCCCTTCACCCGCACCTCCTACTTCACTTCCAGACGGCCCTCGATCGCCTTGGCGATCGTCACTTCGTCGGCATAGTCCAGGTCGGCCCCGACCGGCAGGCCGAGGGCGATCCGCGAAATGGTGATTTTATACTGCCGCAGTATTTCTGTCAAATAATGGGCCGTGGCGCTGCCCTCGGTGGTCGGGCTGGTGGCCAGGATGACTTCGCGAAAACTGCCGTCGCGGATGCGCTGCAGCAGGCCGTCGATGCGCAGTTCGTCGGGGCCGATGCCGCGGATCGGAGAAAGGTTGCCCATCAGCACATGGTACTGGCCGCGGTAGAGCCCGGTCTTCTCGATGGACTGGATGTTGAACGGCTCCTCGACGACGCAGATCTTTTCGGGATCGCGCTCGGGATCGGAACAGATCTCGCAGGGGTCGGAAACGGTGATGTTGTTGCAGCGCGAACAGTAGAAGGTCTTTTCGCGTGCCTGGACGATGGCTTCGGCCAGGGCCAGGGCGCTCTTCCTTTCGCCGCGCAGCAGGAAAAACGCGATGCGCTGGGCCGTCTTGCGGCCGATGCCGGGAATCTTCTTCAGCTCCTCGATCAGCCGGGCCAGGGGCGGCGTGTACTCAGCCATGGCGGCTCGCGGGCGTCACATCGCCCCGAAGGGGAAACCGCCCGGCAGGCCGCCGGCGATCCCGCCCATGCTGTCCTTCAGCTTCACCTCGACCTGGGCCCGGGCGTCGTTGATCGCAGCCAGGACCAGGTCCTGCAGCATCTCGACATCGGAGGGATCGACCGCCTCCGGGGCGATGCGCAGGGACTTCACATGCTTGTGCCCGTCCATGCTGACCGTCACCATGCCGCCGCCGGAGTGGCCCTCGACCACCAGGGCATCCATTTCTTCCTCCATGCGCTTGGCCATGTTCTGGGCCATGCCCATCATCTGGCTCATGTTCGGCAATTTAGGCATCCTTTCCTCCCTTGACGCTTTCGACGGCAATGACGCTGCCCCTGATGCGGTCCTTGAGGCTTTTGATCTTCTTGTCGTTCTTCAGCTCCTGGACGATCCGTTCGCCGTCGGCTTTGGCCTGCCCCTCCTTCAGGACGATCTCCAGCCCGACTTCGCGCCCCGCCAGGGCCTGGACCAGTTCGAGCAAGTAGGGCCGGTTCTCCTTCAGCATTTTCCAGGCGTTCTCCGGATGGGAAGCCACCTCGACGATCAGCGCATTGCCGCGCGGGACCAGGTGCGAGGAGCCCAGGACCGAGGCCAGGCGCGGCTTTTCCTTCTCGACCCGCCCCCTGAGCTCAACGAGCCAATCTTCCCCGCCCCCCCGGGGGGCGGCTTCGGGCTCGGGTACGGCCGGGCGCTCCGCGGCGTCGGCGACGGCACGGGGAGCCGCCTCGGGCTTGGCGTCGCGCAGGCGCTTCAGGTATTCCTCGATGCTGACCAGTGCCGAGAAATAGCTCAGCTTGAGGAACATGTATTCCAGGATGATCGACGGGTGCTCGGTGTTGCGGATGGTCTGCTCCAGCTCCTTCACGGCGTTGAAAAAGCGCAGCAGCTCGACCTCGCTGACATCCTTGACCATCTCGCGGATCACCGGGACATTCTCGGGATTGAGGTTGTGCAGGCGCTCGGACTCGGGGATCGACTTGATGACGATCACGTCGCGGATGAAACGCAGGTACTCGGTATAGAAGAACCTGAGATCGGTGCCGCGCTCGATCAGCTGATTGACCTGCTCGATGATCCCCTTGCGGTCCTGGCCGAGCACGCAGCGGGTCAGGGCGATGAACGTTTCCTCGGCGATGATGCCCAGGATGGCCACCACGTCGTCGTCCTTGACATCGCCGCTGGAAATGGCGATGGCCTGGTCGAGGATCTTCTTGGCATCGCGCAGGCTGCCCTCGGCCGAGCGCGAGATCAGGTACAATGCGTAATCGGAGACGCGGATGCCCTCCTTCTGGCAAATGTCCTTCAGCACTCCCTTGATCACCTCGAAGGGGATGCGCTTGAACTCGAAATGCTGGCAGCGGGAGACGATGGTGGCCGGGATCTTGTGGAAGTCGGTGGTGGCCATGATGAAGATCGTATGCTCCGGCGGCTCCTCCACGGTCTTGAGCAGGGCGTTCCAGGCCGCATTGGACAGCATGTGCACCTCGTCAATGACCACGATGCGGAAACGGTTCTTCAGCGGCTTGTACTTGACCGTCTCGCGCAGGCTGCGCACCTCGTTGACCCCGTTGTTGGAGGCGCCGTCGATCTCCATGTAATCGGCCGAATTGTCGTCGGTGATCTCCAGGCAGGTCGGGCATTCGTTGCAGGGCTCGATGGCCGGCCCCTTCTCGCAATTCAGGGCCTTGGCCAGGATGCGGGCCGAGGAGGTCTTGCCCACCCCCTTCATGCCGGAAAAAATCAGCGCCGGGTAAACCTTGTTCATGGCGATGGCGTTCTGCAGCGTCTTGCAGATGGCGGCCTGGCCGATGAGGTCGGCAAACTTCTGCGGCCGGTATTTCCTGGCTAAGGCAAGGTACATGTTCTCTCTCTCAACAAGGGCCCAGGAGGTCCCGGTCACCTGCGGGGTCCTGCTTATTGCTGCTACCTCTCGGTCCTGACAAGGTTCGCAGGTCCGCACCGCCGGGCTCCTGGGCCGTTTGTTTGCTGGAGCCGGGGCCTTTCCGGTCCCGTGGATCAGGCGACAACGGAGAGGGTGGGATTCGAACCCACGGTACCGTTTCCAGTACACACGCTTTCCAAGCGTGCTCCTTAAACCGCTCGGACACCTCTCCAGGCGCGAGGACATTGTATAATGAGATCGCCTCAAAAGCAAGAGGCCGGACCCGCAAATGCATGTTCGCCGTTCGTTGTCCGCTGGGGGGAAGCCCAAAAACAGGATCATCAGGCCATTCCGCGCCCATTTTTCCGGCTTCCTTTGCGTCCGGCCGTTGCCGCTCGCCTCGAACAGGAATATCCAACCCTGCCGTCAGCCGTCAGCGCATCCCGTTGCCCATCAAAAATCGGCCAGTCTGGCCATGAAGGGCTCCAGCCTGAATTTCACCAGGACGGCCAGGGCGGGGAGAAAATGCATGAGCGCCTCGACCTCCACGCCCGGCTGGGGATGCTTCTTCCCGGCAGTTCCCGCAAGGCGATGGATCTCCCAGAACAGCTGCCCGGCCAGCCGCTCGCAAAAAAACGCGAACCGTTCGCTGCTGAAGTAGATCTCCTCCTGGAAGCGATTCACCTGGATGAGCTCGCGGACCGGCGCCCGATCCATCAAGGCGACGACCAGCTTGGCGACGGCAACGGCGGCCTGCTCGCCGCCCTGGCTCGCCTTCAGGGCACAGGCCGAGATTTCTTCCTCGTTCTCGCAGGCGGCACGCAGCCAGTGCGTTTCGGGCTCGAGCGCCTCCGGCGCATCGCCCCACCCGCGCATCACGGCCGTTGAGGCCAGGTCGAGCCGCCACTCGTCCCAGAGGGCGGAAGCCGGCTTCGCTGCCGGGGCGAACGTCAGCCGGCGCAGGCATGAATACAGGATGAAGCGGCGGGCGCTTTTCAGGTCACGGGCATCCAGGCGGAGCCATGAAGCCGGCGCGCCGCCTTTCTCCGTTCCCGGGCTGCGCGTCTTCCCGGACTGCGCAGCCAGCTGGCGCCAGGCCAGCTGGTCGGCGATGATCCCCTGCGCAATGGAAGGACCGTCGCCGCTTCCGGCCAGCCCGGCGGCGCGGGCGGCCAGCGCGGCGGCCTTTTCCTCCAGCTCCAGCCACAGGGCATTCTCGGCCATTCCCCCGGGAGCGGCCTGCAGGACCGCCGCGAAGCGATCGGCCAGTTCCGTCCGGCACAGCTCGCGCAGGGCCTCGTGCAGCGGCAGCAGCTCCAGCTCACGGCACGCCGCCTCCACGCTGGCGACGCCCCTTCCCTGCAACTGGCGGGCCAGAGCGGCGAGACGGCCGCCGGCATCGTCGGCCAGCTCGCGAAAATCGAGGAATACATGGGCCTGGTAGGCTCCCAGCTCGACGAACATCCCCCGGGCGCACAGCTCCTGGCAGGAGCGGATGTACTCCAGTCCCGTGACCTGATCGCGAAAGACGGCAAACCATCCGGGTTCGTCGCGCAGCCCCCATCCCCCGCCCAGGTCCTCCTGCCTGAGGCGACGCGGGCCGCCGAACGGATCCTCGGCGGCGAAGGCGGCCGAAACGCGGATCCAGCCGGCGGTCGCCGCGAAGCGGTTGTGGAAGATTACCAGGCTGCGCTCCTTGTCGCACAGGTTGGAATAGGCGACGACATTCTCGTCGACGCCTCCGGCGGCAAAAAAATCGTAGAGGCGGAAATCGTCCACGCCGGAAAAAAGCTCCCGCCGGCGCAGCAGGGGAAAGATCTGGCGCTCGTGCCGAAGGACCAATCCCTCGTCAGGGCGCTCATCCAGGTAGGCCCGGCGGTACTCCATGCCGTATTTTTCGCTGTAGCCCTCGACCTGGCCGTGGCCGAACATCGGCAGCCCCGGCAGCGTCGCCAGCAGCGTGCAGGCGCCGAAATACTTGTCCCCGCCGCCGAACTGCGCCAGCGCCGTATCCTCGTCGGGATTGTTCATGAAATTGACGAAGCGCTTGAGGATCTCGGGATTGAATTCCATGGCGTTCTTCAGCGACTGGCGGAACTTGGCGTTCTCCTCCATCTTCAGGAAGTTCATGAAGGCGCTGTTATAGACGCGGTGCATGCCCAGGGTGCGCACGAAATAGGATTCCATCAGCCAGAAGGCCTCGGCCAGCAGCAGGGTGTCGGGGTTCTCGCGGGCCATGCGGTCGACCACTTCGCGCCAGAACTCCCAGGGCATGACCCGGTTGAACTGCTCCTGGGTCATGCCCATGCCGGCGCGCGAGGGAATGTCGCCGCCGCTCCCCGGCGGCGGGAACCACAGCCGCTGGTAGTGCCGCCGCGCCAGGGTCATGGCCGCGTCAAAGCGGATGATGGGGAACTTGCGGGATACTTCCAGGATGCCCTGCATGACGGCCTCGCGCACGTCGGGCCGCAGGTAGTTCAGCTGCGCCGTGTCGTTCCAGGGCATGCGCGTGCCGTCGTTGCCGTGGTAGATGTAGCGCTCGCGGCCGCTGCGGCGGTCCACCCATTTGAAGACCACGGCGGCGTCGCTGCGGTCGTAATAGTGGTCCTCGAGGTAAATGCCCACCCGCGGGTCGTGCGACAGGTCCTCGCCCGTGAAACGGTAGGAGGGGAAGGGACTGTGGTCGAGGGAGACGAACCACTCGGGATGCTCCACCACCCAGGGCGAGTCGATGCCCATGTGATTGGGGACCATGTCCGAGGCCAGGCGGATTCCCCGGGACCAGGCGCGACGGCGCAGGTTCTCCAGGGCCGCTTCTCCTCCCAGGTCGGCGGCGATCTCATAGCGGTACAGAGAATAGGCCGAGGCCATGGCCTCGGGATTGCCGCATTTCTGCTTGATGCGCCGCGAAGCGGGGCTGCGCTCCCAGACGCCGATCAGCCAGAGGCCGGTGAAACCCCGGCGGGCGAGCGTATCCAGTTCTTCGTCGGGGATGCCGTCCAGGGTGGTGATGGAGCGGCCGGTTGCCCGGCTGAGCTGGTCGAGCCATACATAGACGGTCTTGGCCATCAGCACCAGGCGCGGCATCCAGTCACGGTCAGGCGAGAAGCGCTCGGATTCCTCGCTGCCGGCGCCGCCGGTCATGCCGGCCGGGTCGGCCTCGAAGACCGCAGCCGGCCCGGGGCCGGGGAAAAACTTCTTCTCGTCCTCGCGGATGAGGTCGCCTCCCAGCAGGATGCGTTCCAGGAACCTGCCCAGCAGCAATCCCCATTTTTCCCGGATGAACTGCAGCTGCCCGGCAAGCGACTCGGGAAACGCCAGCGCCGGGCTGCGTAGCATGTCGACCAGGTTCTGGCCGTCGGGGCCGAAGGGCGGCAGCCGGGAGAAGAAATCCCGCGCCAGGCCGGGCAAAGACGGGTAAGCCGTGTCCCGGGCCAGGTCCTCGTCGGCGAACAGCTCGCGGAACGGCGCAAAAGCGGGATTGGCATTGGCCAGCCAGAGCAGCAGCAGCTCTTCCAAGGCCGTCTCGCGGTTGGCGACCCCCTGGGTCGTTCCCAGCAGGTATTCCTCGGGAGCGATCCGGCCCTGGTAGACGTCCAGAGCCGGGAAATCCCGGCAGAACCGCAGCAGGGCCCGGCGCAGCTCGCCGGCGCCGGCTTTCTTTTCCAGCTCGGCAATCAGCTCGCTGAAAACCTGCGGGCGCACCTGCGCCGCATACAGGGAGATCACGTAGTGCAGGATCTCGTCGATCAGCCCCATGGCGTTCAAGGAACCGGCCCGCACCGTTCCCTGCGGGGCATCCTGGCCGCGGCCTTCGTTCATTTTCCGGGCGAAGATGCGCACGGCCTGATAGTCGGCCAGGATCACGTTGCCGGTAACGGAGAACAGGGCCTGATTGAACTGGAAGCGGGTGCGGCAGGCCCGGGAGACATGGAACTCCCTGGCCGCATCCGGCGGCGGCGGCTGCCGGAGGACGAGGCGCTCCAGTTTCGTCAGCCGCAGCCTCAGGCATGCTCGATCCGACTTGCGCATGATCTGGCTCACGGGGCCACGATAGCATATCGACGGGAAAAAGGGAATGCTGGCGGCGGTTTTCACGGCCTGGAAACCGCGGGGCGCCAGCGGGCGATGAGCAGCAGCGCCAGCAGGGCCATGACCGCCCCGAAATAAAAGGGAGCCGCGGGTCCGAACCCGCCCCACTTGCCCGCCCCGCCCCAGAGGATGCCGGCCAGGAAGGATGCGGGCAGGTCGGTCAGGCCGAGAACTGCGTTATACGTGCCATAGGCCATGCCCCGCGACTCGGCCGGGACCAGGTCAGCCACCAGCGCCTTGCCGGTCCCAAAGCTCAATCCGTAGTAGGCGCCGTAAACGACGAAAAGGACGATGATATGCGCGGTCGAGCGGGCCAGGGCCAATCCCAGGTAGGCCAGGGCGTAGATGGCCCAGCCGGCCATGAGCACGCGGCGGCGGCCGACGCGGTCCGAGAGCTTGCCGGCGGGCAGCGATACCGCGGAGTAGACGAAATTAAAGGCCAGCAGCATGGCCAGGATGCCTGCGACCGGCAAGCCCCTTTCCTGGGCGCGCAGGATGATGAACGCGTCGGATGAGTTGCCCAATTCGAAGATCCCGACCATGACGACGAATTTCCTGAAATCGCCGCCCAGGGACTTGAAGGCGAATTTAGGCAGCCGCGCCGCGCCGGACACCGCGGTCTCCCGGACCCCCAGGGCCAGGACGATCACCGCGATGAAAGCCGGCAGCAGGCTGGCCAGGACGATGATGCGGAAGGTACCGCCCAGCAATTCGCCGCTCCCCTGCTGCATGGACCAGGTGATGGCCAGGGCGACGAGCAGTCCGCAAAAGGCGCCGGCGGTATCGGCGGCGCGGTGAAAGCCGAACGCGTGGCCGCGCTGCGCGTCGGAAGTGGAATCGGCCACCAGCGCGTCCCGCGGGGCGGTGCGAATGCCCTTGCCGACCCGGTCGCCCCAGCGGGCGGCGGCCACCACGCCCCAGGAGCGGGCGAAATAGAACAGCGGCTTGCTCAGCGCCGAGATGCCGTAGCCCAGAACGGCCAGCGCCTTTCTTTTGCGCAACTTGTCGGAAAGCCATCCGGAGAACAGCTTCAACAGGCTGGATGCGGATTCGGCCACCCCCTCGATGAGGCCGATGACGCTGGTCTTCACTCCCAGCACGTTCTTCATGAAGAGCGGCAGGGTGTTGATCACCATCTCGCTGGAGACGTCGGTCAGGAAACTCGTGACCGCCACGATCCTGACGTTGCGCGGCAGTTTCCGGCGCGGTTCGCTTTCAGCCATGCAGGCACCTCGCGATGACGGGGGAAAAGCGATTATACCCCAAATCGGCGCCGCGAGGAAGAATTTACTCGCCGGGGAAATTCTGCTACAATCATGGCGGACATGAGGGTTCACCGCATCTTCCCCGTTGCCGCGCTGCTGGCCGTCTGGCTGCTGCCCGGAGGGCGGGCGGGAGCCGCCGCCGACAAGCCCCTGGTGCTGGCCGCGACCGTCTTCCCCGCCGCCGACATCGTACGCCGCGTCGCCGGTCCCGATGTCCGCGTCATCCAGGTCCTGCCGGCCGGCGCTTCGCCCCATACCTTCGACCTGACGCCGGCGAAGGTCAGGGAGCTCCAGGCGGCGAGCCTCATTTTCAAGATCGGCGGCATTGACGACTGGATCGATGGCGTCGGCGAGAGCCTGCCGCGGGCGGCCATCGTCACGCTGCACCAGGGCATCGTCCGGCGGCCCTTCCACGCGGATGGTCACCATCACGGTTCCGGCTCCAGGGGGCATGGCGAGGAATTCGACCCGCACTACTGGCTGGACGCGGAGAACGGCACGATCATGGCCCGCAATATCGCATCGGCGCTGGCGGTGGTCGATCCCGGCCGGGCCGCCGTTGTTGAAGGGAATCTCCGGGCCTATTCCAGGGAATTGAAACGCCTGCACAACGAGCTGCAGCGGGAATTGTCCGCCTTGAAGGAGAAGCGCATGTTCGTCTTCCACGACGCCTGGCGTTATTTCGCCGCCGCCTATGGACTGGAGATCGCGGCGGTGTTCCAGGCATCGCCGGGCCGCGAACCCACTCCGCGCGGCATGCAGGACATGTACGCCCTGGTCAAGGCATCGGGAATGCGGGTGATCTTTGGCGAGCCGCAGCTGCCCACCGCCAGCATCGAGCCCCTGCTGCGCGACCTGGGGCTGCGGCTGGTCGTCCTCGATCCCCTCGGCGGCAGTCAGCCCGGCGATTCCTATGCCGCTCTGCTGCGGCGCAACGCCCGGGCGGTGCGCAGCGCCCTGGAGCGCTGACGATGGCGTCCGTGCTGGAAGTGAAGGACCTCAGCGTGCGCTTCGCCGGCATTACCGCGCTGGAGCATGTCAGCTTTGCCATCGAGAAGGAGGCCATCATCGCCGTGATCGGTCCCAACGGCTCGGGCAAGACCACCCTGCTGAAGGCGATCCTCGGGCTGGTCCCCTGCCAGGGCGAGGTGCGCCTCTTTTCCAAGCCGCTGCGCCAGGTTCTGTCCCAAGTGGGCTACGTGCCGCAGCGATTCGCCTTCGATCCCACCTTCCCGCTGACCGTCGAAGAGTTCATTTCCCTGACCTGCCGCTCCCCCGAGCGCCTGCCCGTCCACGGCGTCCTCGCCGAGGTGGGCATGAACGAGTTCAAAGGAAAGCTTATCGGCGAGTTGTCGGGCGGGCAACTGCAGCGCGTGCTGCTCGCCCATGCCCTGCTGCACCGCCCGCGCATCCTGTTCCTCGACGAGGCCACCAGCGGCATCGACATCGAGGGCCAGGGTGACTTCTATTCGACCATCCAGCGCCTGAACCGCGAGCACGGCGTGACCGTCATGATGGTCTCCCACGAGATCAGCATGGTCTACAAGTTCAGCGACCGCATCATCTGCCTGAACCGCGACCTGATCTCCCACGGCGAGACGCGCAGCACGCTCACCGCCGAGGTGCTCAGGAAGCTGTACGGCGAGAACTCCAGCTTCCAGCCCCATGATCACCAGGCGGCACCGCCGCGCCCCGACGCGGCCGCACCGCCGCGCCCCGACGCGGCCCTTCACGGCGGCGGGAGGCACGATGGCTGAACTGCTGCAGCTGCCGTTCATGCAGCGGGCGCTGCTGGCCGGGCTGGTCCTGGGGCTGCTCCTCTCCCAGCTGGGCATTTTCGTCACCCTGCGCCGCATGGCCTTTTTCAGCGACGGCATCGCCCACGCCGCCCTGGCCGGGGCGGCCATCGGCCTGCTCACCCGCCGCGATCCCCTGCACACGGCGCTGATCTTCAGCGCCCTGCTGGCCGCGGTGATCTTCTTCCTGGAAAAACGAAGCCGCCTGCCCATCGACTCCATCATCGGCATCATGTTCACCTCGAGCATGGCGCTGGGCGTCGTGCTCATCAGCCTGCGCCAGGGCTACCAGCCCGAGCTGATCGGCTACCTTTTCGGCAACATCCTGGCCATCCGCGTCGCCGACCTGGTGCTGATCGTCGTGCTGGGCGCCGCGATCCTGGCCTTCCTTTTCAGCCGCCGCCGCAAGCTGACGCTGCTGGCCCTCGACCGCGAAATGGCCGCCCTGGCCGGCGTCGATCCCGGCCGCTACGAGCTTCTCCTGTACGTCATGCTGGCCTGCGCCCTGGTGCTGGGCATCCGCGTCCTGGGAATCGTCCTGGTCAGCGCCATCCTGATCATCCCCGTCTCGACCGCCCGTCTGCTCAGCCGCTCCTTCCGGGCGCTCAGTTGCTGGACGGTGCTGATCGCCGAGTTCACCGTCCTGGCCGGGATCTTCCTTTCCTATTTCCTCGACCTGCCCACCGGCGCGGTGATCGTCCTGACCGGCAGCGTTTTGTTCGTCCTGGCGTTCCTGGCCTCGCTCCTGATCCGCCGATCCTGAAAGGCATCTCCGGGCCGCGCTTTCATGGCCCGGCCATATTGACATGCCGCATTTTTTCTGGCAAAATGCTTCCTGGGTTCCTCAGTAGCTCAATCGGCAGAGCGGATGGCTGTTAACCATTAGGTTGGGGGTTCAAGTCCCTCCTGAGGAGCCATTTTTTATTGCCCCCATTTGTTCAAATCCAAGCTTTTCGTTTCTCTTGCTATCGTCTCATGTCTAGCGTCTAACGTCTGATTTCGTCTGGCTTTTTCCGCGAAATCTGATATAATGCTTTCTTACGGCACATGAAGTCAATCCACACTCAACAGGTGCAGCCAACATGAGACTTGCCGATTACTTGGACAGGAAGCTGATCTTTTTGGACCTGCAGGCGGATTCAAAGGACGACGCCATCCGGAAGATCGTCGGGCGCATGAAGGAAAACCAGGCGATCCAGGATGAAGAATCGGTGCTGGAAGAGATTTTCAGCCGCGAGTCCCGCGGCGGCACCTCGCTGGGGAACGGCGTGGCCATCCCCCACGCCCGGGTCAGGACGGTCGACCGCATCGTCATGGCCATGGCCCGCCTCTCCGAGGGCCTGACATTCTCTCCGGAAGACCGCCAGCCGGTGCGCTTTGTCTTCGTCCTGGTCACGCCGCTGGAAAGGCTGAACGAGTACTTGAAGGTGCTGGCGGGGCTGTCGAAATTCCTGAAGGACCGCAAGCTGCTCAAGCGCCTTTTTGCGGTCGATTCCGTCGCTGCCGCCGGGGAATTGTTCGACGGGCTCGCGCCCCGGGAACAGTAGACGTAGCCGGTCCGTCGCATTCCGTCGCCCGCTCCACCCCGCCTTTGGCAAATCGCCGGGAATCGCATATAATATCGCCATGCCGGCCGAGTACAAGAAGCTTTTTTTGAAGCCGCACGGAGAGCAGCGCATCCTGGAGGGGGAATTCCGGGCCTGCGGAGAAGAGATCCGCATTCAACGGAGGAAAGGGGCATCCACCATGAATTCGCCGGTTGTCCCTGACTGATCATGGGTGGCACGGAGAGTTTTTTCCGCTTGAATGTCCTGATCGTGGACGATGAAGCCAATATCCGCAAGACGCTCTCATACTGCCTGGAAGCCGATGGAAACAGGGTCATCGCCGTGAGCAGTCCGGCAGACGCCATACAGGAGGCCCGCAGGCGTTCCTTCGATCTGGCGTTCGTCGATCTCAAGCTGGGTGAAGAGAACGGCATGGATTTGATCCCGTTATTGCTCAGGGATTCTCCCTGGATCAAGATCGTTGTCATCACCGCGCATGCCTCCATCGAGAGCGCCGTCGAGGCCATCCAGCGCGGCGCCACCGACTATATCGCCAAACCCTTCACTCCGGATCAGGTCAAGCTCATCACCCGGAGGATCGGCAGGATCAGAGAGCTGGAAACCGAGATCGCGGTACTCAAGGAGAACATGCAGCGGCTGGGTCCTGAGGATCGGCTTCAGAGTCTGAGTGCCGGCATGCAAAGGGTCATCGAAACCGCGAAGAAGGCCGCAGCCTCGGAGGCGATCGTCTTGCTTTGCGGTGAAAGCGGCACGGGAAAATCAGTGTTTGCCAGGGCGATCCACCACTGGAGTCCGCGAGCGGCAAAGCCCTTGGGCATTGTGGCTTGCCCAGCGGTTCCTCCCGATCTTCTTGAGAGCGAGCTGTTCGGGCATGCCAAAGGGGCATTTACCGGCGCAATTCGGGATAATCCGGGACGCATCGCCGCATGTGAAGGCGGTACGCTTTTCCTGGATGAGATCGGCGATATGGCTCCTGCCGTGCAGGCCAAATTGCTGCGGTTCATCCAGGACAAGGAATATGAGCGCCTGGGGGAATCGCAGGTACGCAAGGCAGATGTCCGCATCATCGCCGCCACGAATGCCGACCTCAAGGAGCGCGTAGCCGAGGGTCGATTCCGGGAAGACCTGTTCTATCGGCTGAACGTAATTTGCCTGACGATTCCACCGCTTCGTGATCGACCGGATGATATTGTGCCACTGGCCAGGGATTTTCTCGGGCATCTCTGCCAGGCCAACCATAAGGCGATTCTTGGGTTTACCTCCGGAGCCGAGAAATTCTTGTTGAGCCAGGCTTGGCCGGGAAATGTTCGGGAACTCCGCAACACCATCGAGCGGGTGGTCATCCTGGGCGGCGGCGAATGGATCGATTTGTCCGATTTTCCCGAAAAAACGGCTTCCGGCTCCGGCACTCCAGCCCTTGGCGACAGGGTGCCGTTGGCCACCATCGAAGAATTGCACATCAAAAGAGTCATTGCCAATACCGCCTCGCTCCAGGAAGCTGCGGATGTTCTGGGTATCGACCAAGCAACGCTCTGGCGCAGGAGAAAGAATTACGGAATTTGATTCCGCGTTTTCTTTCCATCCACCTTGCAATTCGCAAGACATTTCTCTGCCGGATATTGCAAGTTTCAAAGCCCGTCATCCCGGCTGCAAGAATAAGCCGAGAAAAACGCGAGCCCGATGAATGGCACGCCCATTGCTTGACCATGGATAGCAAAGGTTGCCAATTGGAGGATTGTGACCAATGACGTTAAAGAAAAAGATTCTCATCGGGTATGGCGTCGCGTTCGCCCTCATGATGCTCGTGGTGGCTTGGGCGATAACGAACCTGGTGTCGCTGGGCAGGGCGACCGACGCCATCCTCAGCGAGAACTACCGCAGCATCCTCGCCGCCGAGAACATGGTGGATGCCTTGGAGCGGCAAGACAGCGGGGCATTGCTCCTGTTCCTGGGCGAACAGGAAAAGGGGATCGCGCAGTTTCGCGAAAACGAAGCCGTCTTCCTGGAATGGCTGGCCAGGGCGAAAGACAACATCACGATTCAGGGAGAGGCGGAACTTGTCCAATCCATCGAGACCGATTACTCGGCTTATCGAAAGCAATTCTCCGCGCTGACCGATTTCAGTGAAACGAACAAAGCGGCCTTGGTACCCACCCATTATCAGGACAAAGTCTACCCCCCCTTCATCCAGGTGCGTGAGGCGTGTGTCGATCTGCGCAACCTCAACGAGGAGACCATGTACGCCGCCAGCCTCGGGGCCGGCGTCGTGGCCAGACGCGCGATCTGGTCAACGGCTCTCGTGGCCGCGTCGGCACTGATCGTGGCCTTGATGTTCAGCTTGTTTCTCGCCGAACGGATTGCCCAACCGATCCGCCGCTTCATGGAGGCATCGCGGAGAATCTCCTCGGCCGACTATTCCGTCCAGGTACCGGTTAAAACCGATGACGAGCTTGGGCATCTGGCCAGAGAGTTCAATCAGATGTCCCTTCAGCTTGGCCGCTACCACGAAATGAACTTCGACCAAATCATAGCGGAAAAGAACAAGGGCGAGGCGATTCTCTCGAGCATCGAGGATGGCTTGGTGGTTTTCGACATCCAGCTCAAGGTGGCCGGCATCAATCCCGCCGCCCGCCGGATGCTGAAGCTGGAATTCACTGACAGCTCATCGTTACGCTGCATGGACATTCTGCCGGATCAGCAGGTTTGCGATCTGATCCACAAGACAGTCGAGACGGGAGCACAGCCGAACATCCCGGACGAACAACGGATTATCGTTCTCCCGGATAATGAAGGTTCCAGGCATTACTTTTTTTCGGTTACGGCGATTCGCGGAAGGGACCAAAAACTGTCCGGCATTGTGCTCCTGCTCAGGGACGTGACTCGCCTGAAGGAAGTGGAGCGGCTCAAGAGTGAGTTCATCATGGCCGCGTCTCATGAGCTTCGCACTCCTCTGACCAGCCTGGGCATGAGCGTGGACCTTCTCATGGAACACGCCGTCGATGGACTGTCTGAAAAGAATCGGGATCTCCTCCAAGCGGCTCACGAGGAAGTCCAACGCATGAAAGCGCTCGTCAATGACTTGCTTGACCTCTCAAAAATCGAGGCGGGCCGGATCGAACTTGAGTTCGAAAACGTTCCGGTTGCAACCTTGTTCGGGCACGTCGAAGCGGTTTTCAAAAGCCAGACCGACATGAAACAGGTTTCGCTTGAATCGGCGCTCACCCATGATTCGCTCAAGGTCCGCGCCGATGCCAACAAGATCACATGGGTATTGTCCAATCTGATTTCCAATGCCCTGCGCTATGTGAGCAGGGGTGGCCAGATAAGTCTGAAGGCTCTTCAGATCGGACATCACGTCCATCTCTCCGTGCATGATAACGGGCCGGGAATTCCTCTCGAGTATCAATCCAGGTTATTTCAGAAATTCGTCCAGGTGAGAGGGCAGGAATCAAGTGGAACAGGGCTGGGACTGTCCATTTGCAAGGAGATCGTGCGCGCTCATGGCGGCACGATCTGGGTGGAATCATCCGCAGGTCAGGGAAGCACGTTCACGTTTTCCCTGCCGGTGGCCCAATAGGAGGAACACATGGAAAAGAATTCCATCCTGGTCGTTGACGATGAGAAGAACATCCGTCTGACCATGTCGCAGTCATTGGAACCACTGGAGATTCCAGTCCAGACTGCCGTGAATGGCGAGGAGGCACTTCAGAAACTTCGCAAGACTTCATACAGTCTGGTTTTCCTGGATTTAAAATTGCCTGGAATAGACGGGATGAAGGTCCTTCGGCAAATCAAGGACAGCTGGCCCGGTACCCGAGTGATCATCATTACCGCCCACGGGACGATTGAATCCGCCGTGGAGGCCATGAAATACGGCGCGGTAGATTTCATTCAGAAGCCTTTCAGTCCCGTTGAGATTCGGGAGTTGGCCACTCGGGTGCTGCGGCGCGAGGCGCTGGATGAGGAAAACGCCGTGGATTACTTCTCCCTGATCGAGATCAGCAAAAGGCACATTTCGGATCGCGTTTTTTCGGCCGCTCGTGAAGCGGTCCGGAAAGCCATCGCCGCAGACCCGGCTCAGCCAGAGGCGTACAATCTTCTTGGGGCATTGTTGGAAATCAAAGATGAGCGGATAGAGGCCCAGAGATTCTACCGGGCGGCCTTGGATATCGACCCCTCATTCAAACCGGCCCGGGCAAACCTGGATCGTATCACGTCCTGGGAAAAAAAAGGCAGGATCGATCTCGGTCCCGACAGCAAAACCGCCGATTTGCCGGACGAAGGCATCGAGGATGGCGCGGATGAAGAATAACCGCTACATCGTTATCGTGGGCTGCGGCCGGCTGGGATCGCATCTAGCCAACCATCTCAGTCGCAGCGGCAATTCGGTGGTGGTGATTGATAAGAACGAGCCCACTTTCAAAGACCTGTCGCCAGATTTCAGCGGTTTTCGAGTTCACGGGGATGCCACCCAGATGGCCGTTCTGAAAGAGGCCAAGGTCAACCAAGCGGATATTCTGATCGCCACCACACACGAGGACAACGTCAATTTGATGGTAGCTCAAGTGGCGCGGGGTATTTTCAGGGTTCCCCATGTGCTGGCCAGGGTTTTCGATCCCAGAAGAATGGAGGTTTATGCGCAACTGGGCATCGACACCATATGCCCGACATCTGTGGCCGCGGAAATGTTTCTTCATGCCGTTGCCAATGGCGCGGCCGGACGCAAAGGAGCCAATCCATGAAAGTGCTCATCGTCGGAAGCGGCAAAACGCTATATTTTTTATCCCGGAATTTTTCTGCGCGCGGATACCAGGTCGTCATCATCAACCGCAACCCGGAAGAATGTATCCAACTGTCCCGCCAACTGACCGCCACGGTGGTTTGCGGCGACGGAAGCGATGCCGACATTCTCAAGGATGCCGGCGCCATGGGCGCCGATGCCGTGCTCGCCATCACTCCGAACGACCAGGACAATCTGGTCATCTGTCAACTTGCCTCCCGCAAATTCAGTGTTCCCAGAACCATGGCTCTGGCCAACGATCCAGACAATGCCGAAGTTTTCGAAAAGTTGGGAGTCTCGGGCTTTTCCACAACCCACATCGTCGGCAGTCTGATCGAGCAACGGGCCTCCTTGGAACAGATTACCAACTTGTTGCCCGTAGGAGAAGGCCGGGTGAACGTGACGGAAATCGTGCTTACTGAAGACTCCCCGGTCGTAGGGAAGCTCTTGAAGGATATCGACCTGCCTGAAAACGCCTTGGTGGCCGTGGTGATCCGCGACAAAAAGCCGATCATCCCCCGCGGAGCCACTGTCATGCTGGCAGGCGACCGAGTCGTACTGATTACACTTCCGGAAAATCATGGTCCGGTGCTCAAGGCGTTCACCGGTGAACGGTTATAGGGGGAACCGGCCCTTGCGAGAGAAAGAATATCTCAAACAGCGTTATTCCTCGATCATTTCCGCAGTCGGAATGATTCTGCTTCTGTCCAGCGTTATGATGTTGACACCACTTTTAATTCTCATTTCACATCCCGAGGAGGCCATCTACTTGTGGGCCTTCTGTATACCCGCGGCCAGTCTTTTTTTTATGGGATTTTTCTTGTGGAAGGCATTTCGTTCTCCACTCAGCATCACGCTCACTGTCCAGGAGGGCGGCATCACGATCTTGTTGAGTTGGATTGTCGTCATCCTCTTTTCCGCATGGCCGTTTGCGTCCGCCTTGGATCTGCCGTATTCACGGGCCATATTTGAATCGGTCAGCGGATGGACCACCACCGGACTCACGGTCGTGAACGTGGCCAGCGCCGGCAAAATGGTTCTGATCTGGCGCAGCATCATCCAATTGGCCGGTGGCGCAGGGTTGGCCATCATCATGATGTCGGCCATCGTCGGTCCGGTCGGCGTCGGCATTGCCAGCGCAGAGGGCCGAACTGACCAACTCGTGCCGCAAGTGAAGCAGTCGGCTCGCCTGGTTCTGATCATCTATGCCGGCTACGCCCTCGCCGGAACCATCGCCTATCGGATAGCGGGGATGTCGCATTTTGACGCGGTCAACCATTCCTTTGCCGCGATCTCCACGGGCGGTTTCTCCACGCGGGTGGAGAGCATCGGATACTGGAATTCAACCGCCATTGAAGCACTGACCCTGCCGTTGATGATTCTCGGCAATTTGAGCTTTGTCAGCGCATGGCTGCTGTGGCGCGGCAAGCTGCGCACGGTGATGCGGAACGGCGAAGTGCGCCTGATGGCCGTGCTCATTCCCTTGTCGGCCGCGGCGGTGTTCCTCCTGACGAGTCAGGCGCTATATCCCCAGCTCGGAAAATCAATTCGCGTCGCTGTCTTCGAAACAGTGACCGCCATAACCACCACGGGCTTTTCAACGGTGAATTACGGCAGTTGGAATTCCGCTGGATTATTCCTGTTGATCCTCCTGATGCTGATCGGCGGCGGCACATGTTCCACCGCCGGTGGCATCAAGCAATATCGCGTCTATTTGTTCTGGAGGACTCTGTGCTGGGACATCCGGCGCGCCATCATGCCACGCACAGCGATTTTAGAGCGTTCACTTTGGGAAGGGAACCGACGCGTCTTTTTGGACGATGCCCGCATCCGCCAAGTGCTGACTTTCATCCTCATGTATCTCATGACCTATTTTTTCGGCGTGTTAATTCTATGCGCCTGCGGCTACCCTCTCGTCGACTCCCTGTTTGAATTCGCCTCCGCCCTTGGAACCGTTGGGCTTTCCGTTGGCGTCACCAACGCCGGCATGCCGGATGCCGCCTTGTGGTCGGAAACCATTGCCATGTTTCTGGGTCGCCTGGAGTTCATCGTCGTGATCGTCAGTATCATCAAAATCGTCAGGGATGTGCGAATTCTGAAAAAATGCTGGACCCCGGACGGACTGTAATCCAACAAACCGTTTTGATGGCGAGGATTCCACGGAGGACGCTCCAGTGGAGACATCAATCGTACTGAGCCGATCTCTCCCGAGTCAAAAAAAAGTCAGGCACTGGGAAACATTTGGGAATTTCTTCAGAATTCCTTATAATACTCCCATGCCCGCCGAGTACAAGAAGCTTTTTCTGAAGCCGCACGAGGAGAAGCGCATCCTCGACGGCGAATTCTGGGCCTACGACAACGAGATCCGCGGCAGCCTGAAGGGGTTCCTGCCGGGGGAGCTGGGCCGCCTCTGCTCCTCCGAGGAAATGTACGTCGCCACCGGTTACGTCAATCCCCTCTCCACCATCGCCTTCCGCGTGCTCAGCTACGACCCCGACGACGTGATCGACCGCGAGTTCCTGCGCCGGCGCATCGAGGCCGCCGACCGCCTGCGCCGCGACCTGCGCCCGGACAACGCCTGCTACCGCCTGGCCTACGGCGAGGCCGACTTCCTGCCCGGGCTGGTCATCGACCGCTTCGACGACACCTTCATCGTCCAGATCACCACCGCCGGCATGGAGAACTTCAAGGACGACATTTTCGCCGTCATCGCCGCCCTGGCGCCCAACGCCGTCATCATTGAGAAGTCGCTGGCGGCGGCGCGCGAGAAGGAAGGGCTGCCGCTCATCAACCGCATGGTGACACCGGGCGCGCCCCGCGAGAAGGTGATCGGGATCAACGGCGTGCAGTTCCGGGTCGACTTCCTCAAGAGCCAGAAGACCGGCTTCTTCCTCGACCAGCGCGATAATTACATGCTGCTGGCGCCCATCGCCAGGGACCGGGAGGTGCTGGACGCCTTTTCCTATGCCGGCGCCTGGGGCTTGCATGCCCGTTGTTTCGGCGCCCGCCGGGTCGAGTTCATCGAGATCTCGGGCGACTACATGGCCCAGGCGCGCGAGAATGCCGCCCTGAACGGCTTCGCCGCCGAGGGCCTCTCCTTCGTCCAGGACGACGCCATCAAGGTCCTGAAGGAAATGAGCAAGGCCGGGACGCGCAGGGACATCGTCATCCTCGACCCGCCGGCGTTCGTCAAGTCGCGCGCCAAGCTGAGGGAGGCGCTGCGCGGCTACAAGGAGATCAACCTGCGGGCGCTGAAAATGATCCGTCCCGGCGGCTTCCTGGTCAGCTGTTCCTGCTCCCACTTCCTGGGCAGGGACGATTTCATCGCCGTCATCCAGGACGCCGCGCGCGACGCCGGCCGCCGCATCAAGCTCATCGAGCTGCGCGGCCAGCCCTACGACCACGCCGTGCTGCTGCCATTGTTCCAGTCGGATTATCTGAAATGTGCATTGTTCCATGTATACTGAGAGAAAATGGACGTTTGCGGGGGCGGGTTTCGCCCCGAAGGGTGCGGCCAGCCCGCGCATGAAGAAAAAACAATGACCATCAACAACCGGAACCAGCAAACCCGGCATATCTTCGGCCCCGTGCCCTCGCGGCGCCTGGGGATATCCCTGGGGGTGGATATCATCCCCTACAAAACCTGCAGCCTGGACTGCCTGTACTGCGAGTGCGGGCGCACGACCGAGCTGACCGCCGAACGCCGCAGCTTCTTCGCGCCGCGCCTGCTGTTGAATGAGCTCGCCGGGGTGCTCCCGGCCATTCCCCGCCTCGACCACATCACCTTCTCCGGCTCGGGCGAACCGACGCTGAATTCCGACCTGGGAACCCTCATCGCCGCGATCCGCAAGATGAGCCGCACGCCGCTGGCCGTGCTGACCAACGGCACGCTCCTCTTCCGCGAGGACGTGCGCTCCGAGCTGCTCGGCGCCGACGTCGTCCTGCCGTCGCTGGACGCGGCGCTGGCCGCCGGCTTCGCCCGCATCAACCAGCCCGCTCCGGGACTGGACGTGGCTCGCATCGTCGCCGGCATGGAGGCGTTCCGCCGCGAATACGCCGGGAAGATCTGGCTGGAGGTTTTCATCCTCAAGGGGGTCAACGACGGTGAGGACGATATCGCGGCCCTGGGCGCGGCCCTGCGCCGCATTCGCCCCGACAAGGTGCAGTTGAACACCCTGGACCGGCCGCCGGCCTGCCCCGGCGTCGAGTCGGCCGATTTCGCCCAGCTGGAGCGGATCCGCCGCCTCTGGCCCTGGGCGCCCGTGGAGATCATCAAGCGCGCCGGTCGCCGCGAGGAGATACCGGCGTTCAATTCCAACCTGGAGAACAGCCTGCTGAACACCATCCGCCGCCGGCCGCTGACCATCGACGACCTGATGACCCTGACCGGGAAGAGCGAGGAGGAGCTGCGCCGCTACCTGGAGGTGCTGGAGGGAGAAAAAAAGGTCAGGCCCGTGATCACGGGCGGCCGGATCTTCTACCGCGAGTGGAGCGGCAGCGACGCCTGAAGCGGGATCGCCCGGCCTTTCCTTCCATGTTCCCGGCGGTTTCCCCCATTACTTCTTTTTTTTCATTTCCCCGGGCAAATCAGGGGAGAGGATCCACTCGTTCAGGCGCAGGCGCAGGCCGGGGTCGCCGCCGCAGAGCAGGCCCAGGAATTCTTCGGTTCCCAGGCTGCTGTAGCGGTGCGTTTCCAGGATGGATCGCAAGCGCCGCAGCAGCTCGGCCTCGCCGAGCGTATCGGAGAGTTCGGCCAGCATCAGCGCCGGCTTGGCATAGACCTGGGACTGGTACACTTCGGGATTCTTGAACAACAGCCGCAGTTTGCCGCCTTCGGCCGGGGCGGCCTTGCCGGCGAAGCGCTTCACGAAGCGCCGCAGATCACTGCGGATCCGCCGGTACTCCTTTTCACCCTGAAGTTCCTTCATATAGATGAGGCTGGAATAGGTCGCCAGGCCCTCGGTGATCCAGTTGTCCGCCGTCGTTTTCCAGGAAACGATCCCGCCCCACCACTGGTGGGCGAACTCATGGGCCAGGAGATCGGTGCCGGCGTCGCTCATCGCCAGGGCCGAATCCAGGCGCGACCCACGCTGTGCCGCGCTCGCCCGCAGGGGCTGGCCCGCGTCGACGCTCATGACGACGAGGCCGCTGTAGCTGACGCCGCCGAGCCATTGGCCGCGGCGGAAGAGGACGCTCAGCTCACGGATGCCGAGAGGACCGAAACGCTGCTCGTAAAAAGAGAGGATGCGTTCGATCTCGGCAGCGTTGAAATGGCTTTCGAGCTTGAACCCCGGCCAGCCGTACAGGCGCACGGTCAACGGCCCGCTGATGACCCCGATCGGCTGGAAGCGGCCGCAGACGAGCGCCATGCCCTTGGCGCTGGGGTTCTCGAAACGAAAGCCGTTGCCGACCGCTGCGGGGCAACCGCCGCTGCGGACGCCGCTGCCCAGGCAATTCCATCCTTCGGGGAGGCGCAGGGACATCTGCAGCGCGGCAAAATCGAGGCGCGGGTGCGGGTAAAAGTCCCTGACATAGGAAAGGAACCGGCAATCATCAACCGGCCCCTCGCCGCCGGGCGCCGCCTGCCGGCCCGTGCGCAGGGCGCTGCCGGTCACGGCAAACGGATCGGGAGACTGGTCCAGGTAACCGCTGTAGCAGAGCTCGAGATCACTCCCTTGCGGGCAACTCAGCAAGAACTCCCCCCCTTCATGGGAAAAGACCGACGACGGCTCGTCGGCGACGCGCACGGAACTCAGTTGCATGCCGTCGGCCAGCCACAGGCGTCGCTCGTCGGCCGGTCCGGCAAAGGTAAGCCGCGCGGTCGCTTCCAGGAATCCGCGCTCCGGGTCGTAGGATCCGTCCAGTTGCAGCGCCAGCAGGTGCTCCTCCGCAGCGGCCGCCGGTTTTTCCGCGACGTTCCCGGCGCACAGCGTTCCGGCCAGGATCCCGGCCTGCGCGAGCAGCAGGAAAAGCAGCGCGCCGACGTCGCAGCGTCGCCGCACGGTCACGCATACCATGTTTCTCATCTTGACCTCCTTCAGCCCAAGGGCGGCTGAAGACCCGTCGATCATGGATCTCTCCCGATCGACTCCGGGCTTTCTATTTCCGAAGGGTTGACGCAAGACGGAGCGGCCTTGTAGGCGACCGAAGGATTGAATCCCCGGAATCAATCCCAGGTATTATCCCGAGCGCGGCGCCGCGCCCCGGATGGTTCAAATTTCCGTTCAGTGCTTCAAAACTTTGAATGGCGGCGAAGGAATCAGTGCTCGGCGAACGTTTGCCGCGGCACTGCCGCCGGGCCCACCTCCGCGCTTCCGCCTCAACCTCCCCCTCCCTCTCCCCGGAGCCGGGCGCCGTCCGCGTTGACTTGGCCGGGGAAAAGAATTAGAATCGCTTCATGAAAGAGAAGATCCACGGCACCACCGTATTGTGCGTCCGCCAGGGCGGCCGGGTGGTCATCGGCGCCGACGGCCAGGTGACCCAGCAGAATACCGTGTTGAAGCACACGGCCCGCAAGATCCGCCGCCTCTACAACGGCACGGTCGTGGCCGGATTCGCCGGCTCCACCTCGGACGCCTTTTCCCTCTTCCAGCGCTTCGAGGCCAAGCTGGAGGAGTACAACGGCAACATTTCCCGCGCCGCCGTGGAACTCTCCAAGGACTGGCGCACCGACAAGGTCCTGCGCCACCTCGAGGCCATGCTCGTCGTCGCCAACAACGAAAAGATGTACCTGCTCTCGGGCACGGGCGACATCATCGAGCCCGACGAGAACGTCCTGGCCATCGGCTCGGGCGGCCCCTACGCCCTGGCCGCGGCGCTGGCCATGAGCCGCGAAACGAAGCTGGACGCGCGGGCCATCGTCGAAAAATCGCTGGCCATCGCCGCCGCCCTCTGCATCTACACCAACGCGAATTTCACCATCGAGGAGCTTTGACCGTGGGGGACGCCGTCACGGTCATGGGCGACGAGCTGACGCCGCGGCAGATCGTCCGCGAGCTCGACCGCTTCATCATCGGCCAGAACAACGCCAAGAAGGCGGTGAGCATCGCCCTGCGCAACCGCTACCGCCGCCAGAAGCTGCCGCCGGACATCGCCGACGACATCATTCCCAAGAACATCCTGATGATCGGCGCCACCGGAGTGGGCAAGACCGAAATCGCCCGCCGCCTGGCCAAGCTGACCCGCTCGCCCTTCCTCAAGGTGGAGGCGTCGAAGTTCACCGAGGTCGGCTACGTGGGCCGCGACGTGGAATCGCTGGTGCGCGACCTGGTGCGCATCGCCGTCGACCTGGTCAAGGCGGAGAAGATGGCCGAGAACGGCGATAAGGCCCGGCGCAGCACCGAGGAGAAGATCCTGGCCATCCTGCTCCCCGCGCCCAAGGCGGCCAGGGAAGCCGCCCCGGGAGAGGAAGCCGGGGAAAGCGAATCCGAAAGTTTCGCCAAGAGCCGCGAAAAGCTGCGCCAGCTGCTGCGGGCGGGGAAGCTGAACGACCGGGTCATCGAGGTCGAGGTCAAGGCCAGCCCCTTCACGCCCCTCGAGATATTTTCCGCCAGCGGCGTGGAAGAGATCGGCATCCAGATCAGCGAGATGATGCCCAACATCCTCGGTTCCCGGGGTTCCCGGAAACGGAAAATGCCCCTGGAAGAGGCTTTCCAGCATATGCTGCAGGAGGAACAGAACCGCCTGCTGGACATGGACCAGGTATCCAAGGTCGCCATCCTGCGCACCGAGCAGATGGGCATCGTCTTTCTCGACGAGATCGACAAGATCGCCGGTCGCGAGAGCGGCGGCCACGGCCCCATGGTCTCGCGCGAAGGCGTCCAGCGCGACCTGCTGCCGATCATCGAGGGCACCACGGTCAACACCAAGTACGGCATGGTCCGCACCGACCACATCCTGTTCATCGGCGCCGGCGCCTTCCACGTGGCCAAGCCCGCCGACATGATCCCCGAACTGCAGGGGCGCTTTCCCATCCGCGTCGAGCTGGAATCGCTGAACCGGGAGGATTTCGTGCGCATCCTGACCGAGCCGCAGAACGCGCTGGTCAAGCAATACCAGAACCTGCTGGGCACCGAGGGGCTGGAGGTCGAGTTCACCCCGGACGCCGTCGCTGAGATCGCCACCCTGGCCGTGGAGGTCAACAGCGCCTCGGAGAATATCGGCGCCCGCCGCCTGCACACCATCATGGAGAAGGTGATGGAGGACATCTCTTTCGACGCTTCCGACCTGGAAAACGGCCGGGTACGCATCGACGGCGCCTACGTGCGGCGCAAGGTCGAGGGTATCGTCAAGGACGGCGACTTGAGCAAGTACATCCTGTGAGCGACATGAAAAAACAAATCCTTTCCCTGTCGGCGATCCTCCTGCTGCTGTGGAGCTGCGGCAAGAAGGGGCCGCTGGTCCTCGAACCCGAGCTGCTGCCGCCGGCGCCGATTCAACTGGTTCTGCGCCAGATCGGCCACGAGGTCGAGCTTTCCTGGAAATACCCGGCCCTGCTTTCCGACGACCAGACCCCCCTGCAGCCGTCCCAGGTGCGCAGCGTGGCCGTGTACCACCTGGCCAAGCCCTTCAGCCCCGGCGGTTTTGAAAAAAAGAGCGAACTCCTGGCCCGGCCCAAGGTCGCGGAGATCACCGCCAGCGGCGACACGTTCACCTTCGCCATCCCCTTCAAGTCCAGGATGCTCAAGGAAAAGGAACACGCCTTCGCCGTGGCCTACTATTACGGCAGGACGCGCTCGCCCCTGGGCGATGTGGAGAAGATCGCCACGCGCCCGCCGCCGGAAGCGGTGCGCGACCTGAAGATCGGCCGCGAGGGCAAGGTCGTGGTGCTGAAGTGGAGCCCGCCGCGTGCCGACAGCGAGGGCCAGCCACTCCCCTCGCTCCTGGGCTACCGCGTCTACCGCCGCATCGCGGCCGCTGCGGCGGCGGTCAAGGGCGCCCCGGGGAAGGATGCCGGCGCCTTCATCCCCGTCCATGCCAAGCCGGTCAAGGGGGAATACTTCGAGGACCACGACACCGGCATGGACGGCGACTACGAGTATCGCGTATCCAGTCTCCTCGCCGAGCGCATCGAGAGCGCCCAGTCCGCCAGCGTGAAAATAAGCGTTCAGGATGCCTTCCCCCCCGATGTCCCGGTCAACCTGGTCACTTTCACCGCCAGCGACCATGTATTCCTTACCTGGGAAGCCGTGCGCGACAGCGACCTGGACCATTACGTCATTTTCCGCAAGTCATTCACCGAGCAGGAGTTCAAGATCCTGGACGCTTCCGTGACCGAGAATTTCTATCGCGACCGCCAGGTGGTCAAGGGGCAGGAATACGTGTATGCCGTCTCCGCCGTCGACCGCAAGGGCAACGAGAGCGAACCGGGGCGCCCCGCTCGCCACAAGTTCGAATAAGCAGTCGCCTGGCCATGAACGGCCCCGCCCCGGATCGAGCCGCAAAGGCCACCGTTGCCCTGGTCTCCTGTCCCGATTACGACGAATCCCGCGTGCTGGCGGCGCTGCGCCGGGGAGTCGGCCTGCTGGGCGGCATCGGCCGCTTCGTTTCCAGCGCCGAGCGCATCCTGCTCAAGCCCAACGTGCTGACCGGGGCCGCCGCCGCGAAGAACGTCACCACCCACCCCGCCGTTTTCAAGGCCATGGGCCGGCTGCTGCTGGAGAACGGCGCCCGGGTCGGCTATGGGGACTCGCCGGGGTTCGGAAGCCTGGCAGCGGCGGCCGCCAGGTCCGGGCTGGCGGATGCCGCCCGCGAGATCGGCATCGAGATGGTCGATTTTTCCGCCGCCGTCCAGGTCAGCTTCAGCGATGCCCTGATCGCCAGGCAACTGGTGCTGGCACGCGCGGCGCTCGACGCCGACGGCATCGTCGGGCTGTCCAAGATGAAGACCCACGGCTTCATGCGCGTCACCGGCGCCGTCAAGAACCAGTTCGGATGCGTGCCGGGCATTCGCAAGGGGGAATACCACGTCAAGATGCCGCGCAGCGAGCACTTCGCCGCCATGCTGGTCGACGTCTGCCGCCGCCTGAAGCCGCGGCTGAACGTCATGGACGGGATCGTGGCCATGGAGGGCAACGGCCCGGGCTCCGGGACGCCGCGACGGATGAACGTCCTGTTGCTCTCCGCCGACCCGCTGGCCCTGGACGCCGTATTCTGCCGGCTGGTGCACATGCCGCCGCGGAACGTACCGACCATGAAGCCCGGGGCCGAGAGCGGCCTGGGCGTCTGGGAGGAGGATGCGATCGCGATCCTGGGGGAAGACCCGTCGCGCTTCTCCTGCCCGGACTTCAAGGTGGTGCGCCAGCCTCCCGTGCCCTTCGACCGTTCCTTCCCCTATTATCTCAAAAAATGGGTCACGCCGCGTCCGGTCATCGATCCCGGACGCTGCACGCGATGCGGCATCTGCAGCGAAGTGTGCCCGCTGGAACCCGAAGCCGTCGCGCCCGCGGATCAAGGCTCGCCGCCCGTTTACGATTACCGGCGCTGCATCCGCTGCTACTGCTGCCAGGAGATGTGCCCGCACGGCGCCATCTCCATCCGCCGGCCCGTTCTGAGCCGGCTCATCCATCGCTGACGGCTGCTTCCCGCCGCGGCGTCTCAACGCGCCGGCAGCTCCATCACGGCATCGATCACCGATCCGTCCGCCGCGGGCGTGGTCGCGAAGCCCAGGCGCTTGAAAAGCGCCAGCATTCTCGTGTTGTCGTGGCCGGTCTGGGCGACCACGCGCCGCAGTCCCCAGTGGCCCGCGATCTCCAGGCAGCATTCGGTCAGCACGCTTCCCAGCCCCCTGTTCTGCCACTTGTCGCCCACCAGGACGGCGTATTCCACGCTCTCGTGGTCGGGATCGGCGACCAGGCGCCCCACTCCCAGCAACTCGCGCCGGCCATCCCGTTCCAGCTCGGCGACCATGGCGATCTCGCGGTCATAGTCGATGAAGCAATAACGGACCGCCGCCTGGTGGGACTGCCACTGGAAAAAATGGCGGAAGCGGGCATAAATGGATTCACGCGAGCATCCGGCCAGCAGCTCCATCCACAGCGGCTCGTCCTCGGGCCGGATGGGGCGCAGCAAAATGGGCGTTCCGTCGGGCAGGCTCGCCTTGCGGACGGTTTCCTCGGGATAGGGACGCAGGGCCAGGTGGGAGTAGGAACGCACGCCGGCCTGCGGCGGCGGTCCCTCGATGACCAGGCGAGCGTCCAGGGCGATCACCCTCTCCGCCGTGACCAGCAACGGGTTGATGTCCAGCTCGGCGATCTCGGGATAGTCAGCGGCGAAATATGACAGCCGGATCAGGGTCTCCAGAAGGCGGTCAACGGCGAGCGGCCGGCGGCCGCGGTAGCCGTTCAGCAGGGGCCAGATCTTCAGCGACTCCAGCATGCGCCGGGCCAGCCGCTCGTTGAGCGGCGGGAATCCCAGGCTGCGGTCGGCGAACAGTTCGGCCTCGGTGCCGCCCCGGCCGGCCATGACAACCGTGCCGAATACCGGGTCCTTCTTGATGCCCAGGATCAGCTCCGCTCCCTCCGGATCGCGGATCATGGACTGGACGGTCACCCCGGCCACCCGCGCTGTCGGCGCCTGCCGCCGCGCCCGCTCCATGACCGCCCTGAATGCCCGCCGTACGCCGTTCGCATCCTTCAGGTCCAGGACCACTCCGCCCACGTCGCTCTTGTGGCTGATGTCCGGGGAATGGATCTTCAGCACGACCGGGAATCCGATCTGCCGGGCCAGGGACGCCGCCTTGTCGGCGCTGGCGGCCTCCCGGGGCATGGCGGTGGGGATGCCGTAGGCCTCCAGCAAGGACTTGGAATCGTTTTCACTGAGGGTCCGCGGCTCGTTCCCCGCCAGTTTCCTGAATTCAGCATGCAGACCCTGGCGATCCGAAGTGAAGGCCAAGGGGATATCCCTGGGTGTCTCGTAAAGACTGGCCAGGTTGCGGGCATAGGCCACCAGGGTCATGAAGGCGCGTACCGCCTGCTCCGGGGTGCGGTAGCCGGCAATGCCGGCCTCGGCCAGCACCCGCCTGCCCTCGGTCATGCTTTCCCCGCCCAGCCAGGCAGCCAGGATCGGCTTGGCCGACAGGTCCTTGAGCTGCGCCAGCGCCTGGGCCATCGTCGTCGCGTTGGTCATCGCTTGCGGCGTGACGATCACCAGCACGGCGTCTGCACCCGGGTCCTGCAGAACGATCTCCACCGCCTTGGCCAGTCGCTTGGAACGGGCATCGCCGAGGACATCGACCGGATTGCCGTGCGACCAGCAGGGCGGCAGTACCTCGTCCAGCCGGGACAGCGTATCGGCTCCCAGCTTCGCCAGGGAACCGCCGGCCTGGATCAGGGCGTCGACGGCCATCACGCCGGGTCCGCCGGCATTGGTCACGACGGCCAGCCGCGGGCCCAGGGGAATCTTCTGGCGGCCGATGAGCTCGGCGCAGTCGAAGATCTCGCCGATATCCAGCACCCGCGCCAGGCCGGCACGCTGGAAGGCGGCGTCATAAACGGCATCCTCGGCGGCCAGGGCGCCGGTATGCGAGGCAGCCACCTGCGCCGATTCGGGAAAACGCCCCGCCTTGTAGGCCACGATGGGCTTGCTGCGGGCAAAGGCGCGGGCGGCGGTCATGAACTTGCGTGCCTGGCCGATCGATTCCACGTAGAGGATGATCGAGCGCGTCCTCTCGTCCTCGCCCAGGTAGTCGATCAGGTCGCCGAAGTCGATGTCCAGGGCGTTGCCGATCGACGCCACGCAGGAGAAGCCGATGTTCTCGGCCCGCGCCCAGTCCAGCACGGCGGCGCACAGGGCGCCCGACTGGGAAATGAAGGCCACGTTGCCGCTCTTGGGCATGGCGCCGGCGAAACTCATGTTGAGCTGGCGGTTGGGGACGATGACTCCCAGGCAATTGGGGCCAAGGATGCGCAGGGCGCCGAAGCGGCGCGCCTCGGCCAGGATCTGCTCCTCCAGGTCCCGGCCTTCCGGGCCGGTCTCGCGGAACCCGGAGGAGACGATGACCACCCCGGGAATGCCCGCTTCGCCGCATTCGCGCACCAGGGCCGGCACCCTGGCCGCCGGGGCGCAGATAACGCCCACATCGACGGGACGCGGCAATTGGGCGAGGGAGGCGAAGCAGGAGATGCCCATGACGGCCTCGAAGTCGGGATTGACCGGATAGACGACCCCGCGGTAGCCGCTGTTGACCAGGTTGCCGAGCACCTTGCCGCCGACGCTCCTGGGATTGGCGCTGACGCCGATCAACGCGATGCGCTGCGGATTGAAGATGTTCTCCAAGCGATGGATGGCCATGGTTCGCTCGCTCCTTTTTATTTCGGGCCCGGGTCGGCGCGGGGTCGTGCCGCATCCGCCACGGAGCAACGCCGAGCGGAAGGAAAAAGTATAGGGAATCCGACCGGCGAAGTCAAACGCCGCAAAGA
This sequence comes from Candidatus Aminicenantes bacterium UBA6072, assembly GCA_002436105.1. Lineage (GTDB taxonomy): Bacteria > Acidobacteriota > Aminicenantia > UBA2199 > UBA2199 > UBA2199. The sequence goes on from DIXU01000003.1 coordinate 89,297, forward strand.
TCCGCCGGCCGACGCCCGGCATGCAATTCGTTCACGGATCTGCTATCATGAGCGGCAGGAATGACGGAGGTCGCCATGCCCAGCCGGGATGATTGCCCATGACCTGCGGTGTCCCATGCTGCTGAATATCGTATGGCTCAAGATCGTCGCCATCCCGACCCTGCATTTCCTTTTTTTCATCGTTCTGCCTGGAGCGGGGTTGTGGATCATCCTGCAGGACCGGCTGGAGGACAGGAAGCTCCCCGGCACCGCGCATCTTCTCGGCGCGATCTCCCTGGGAATCCTGTACAATGCCCTGCAATTCCTCCTGGTAGCGCTCGTTTACCGGGAATTTCCCCTGACCGGCCGCATCTGGCTGAGCATTGGCAAGTACGCCATGGATATTGCCTTCCTGATATCCGTTTCCCTGGCCTATCCCCAAAGGATCCGCGACCTGTTGCTGCGGCTTTCTTCCGACTGCTTCCGCCGCGCCGACGCCCTGTTGCTGCTGCTCGCCCTGCTGCTGGGAGTGCTGGCCGTCACCCACTTTCCCCATGTCCATGACTCCGGCCAGTTGATCGCCACCCACCGCATGCTGCAGGGCGGATTTGATTTCTGGCACGCCAAGCGGTATGCCCTCGGGTTCTCCGCCCTGTGCTATTTCCCGGCGGCGGTTTTCCCGGGCATTCCCATGGCCACGCTGGCCTCGGGATACAAGGCGTCACTGGTTTTCCTGCTCGGCCTCGCGGTGATCTACGGCATCGACAGGATGGCCCTTGCCCGGCGGGCCGCCGGCATGTTCCTTCTCTTTATCATTTTCATCAGCAGTTTTTTCGGTCTGTACGGCGTCATGGAACTCGGGAAGGACAGCGCCTGGTCGGTGCTGTTCAGCATCGTTTTCATGTTCAGCCTCATGGGCCGCGAAAGGGAAGCCGGCATCGGAGCCTCCCCGCTGTTCCTGCTCGCCGCCATCGCCCTGGGCATGATCGCCATCCCCTATCTGTCCCTCTTTTGCCTGATATTCGCCGGGCTGCGCCTGCTGCCGGAAAGGATCTCCGCCCACCGGTTGCTCCTGCCCGCGGCGGTGATCCTGCTTCTCGCAGGCGGCGCCTGGATGATGCCGGTCAAGATGGCCGTGCGCGCGCCGCCGCACACCCGCCCGCAAGCGGGAAAATTCGTTTCCTGGTATCCCAGCGACGGCAAGACGCCTTTTTTCCAATACTATTTCCGCTACGAGAGGCACGGATACCGGAATTCGGCGCTGATCGCCATAGCCGGCCTGCTGGGCATCTTCCTGCTGCCCTGGGCCGGGAAGCGATTCAGGGACGCTGCCGTGCGCAGCACGGCCTTGTTCCTGCCGGTCGCCACGCTGGGCTGCCTTTTTTTATCCTTCCTGGCCCGCGGGCAATTACCGGCCAGTCGCGCGCAAAAAATTCCCCTGACGCCTTTCTCCACTCGCCAGGCATGGGACCTGATCAAGGACATTCCCCAGTGGTACGTGCAGCTCGTCAGCGGCATCCTCATCGTGATCATGCTCGACGCCTGGATCAGGAAGCTGTCGCTGCCCCAAAGGGCCAGGCAGGCACTTTTCAGCGGCATTGCCCTGCTGGCCGCCGGGGCGGCGCTCTCCGCCAACCTGCCCCGGGTGATGGAGCTTAAGGACCCGGCCCGTTTTTACCGCTATGGCGGCAACCGGGATGACCGCTTCGCCCGCACGCTGGAGAGCATCTACCTCCATCCCGACGTGCATCATATATTCCTCGCCAGGGATTTGTCCTCGCTGCACGCGAACCATTTTCATTTCGACCTCCAGGGCTATTTCCCGAAGAAGAAACTGCATATCCTCCCGTCAGCCCCCGGAGAAGGCCTGAGGTTCCGTCCGCCGCCGGGATCCTCGATCCTGATCGCCGATCATGGCCGCTTTCGGGAATTCCAGGCGGCAGGGCGCATGCGCAACCGGATGAGCGCCCGCCGGCTGGAAGATTTCCCGGGAACCGGCGAGGGCGTTTATCTGATCGAGAGGAGGAAGGAAAACCCGCAGCGAGGCCCGCTGCGGAAAGCGGGAGATTAAGCGGGATCGCCCGGGTCACCTGCCGTGCCGCCGCGAACGGAACAGAAGCAGCAGGACGGAGCCGGCCAATGCCGGCAACGCCGTATTCATGAAAAAAAGCATCAGCGCGGAGGATACCGCCGGCGCCCTGGGCACTCCAAAAGGTGAGAGAAGGGCGATCGCGGCACCCTCGCGAATTCCCAGCCCGCCGATGGTGAAAGGCAGGATATTGGTGAGCATGATCAGCGGCTGCGCCAGCACGGCCGTCCCCAGCCGGGAAGGATGATAATTGTCCAGGAGAGCGTGGAATTGCAGGATCACCACGCCGTAACCGAGCAAGGCGAGCCCCGTCTGCCTGCGCTTGACGCCCGCGGAAACGGACCGGAGCTGCAGCGTCATGCGGGCCGCTTTTTCCCGAAGGGCGGCGAAGCCGCTGGACCGCGGCAGCAATCGCTGGAGCCAGCGCAGCGGGAAATCCGGCCAGACCAGCAGTATCCACAGCAAGCCCAGGAGGATGGCTGCCGCCGCCCCGGCCAGGGGATTGGCATAGAAAACAATTCCGGGCACTGCCAGGAGCACCACCGCGGCGACCTCGAATACCCGGTCCACCACCACCAGGTAGGCGATGAGGCCGCGCTCGTGCCTTTCCAGGAAGACCGCGCGGGCGATCTCCCCCACCCGGCCCGGCGTCAGCAGGCCTCCCGCCATACCGACAAGATAGGATTTCGCTGCGTCCGAAAGCGAAGATCCCCCGCCCGCCGCCGCCGCGACCAGGCGATGCCATTTCAGCACCTTCAGGAAAGTGAACAGCAGCGCCAGGGCCAGGGCCGCTCCGAGCGAGGGCCCGACGGTTCGCAGGGAATCGGCGATGCCGGAAAGGCCCGTCCTGGCGATGATCAGATAAACCAAAACGATCGACAGGGCCAGCTTCAGCACAAAGATGCCAGTGCGCCGGACCCCCTTCACCACCGCGTCTCCTTTCCCCGCCAGTAGGAAATGAATTCCCCGGCCAGGGCGAAGCTGGTGTTCATGCAGCGGCTGAATGGAAAAAATTGGCTTGTATTCACGAGGAAAAGATCCTGCAGCGGGGTGGCGAAGGCCGGGCGCAGGCGCGAAAAGCCGGTCCGGAAGATCGGCTGGGTATGGCGATCGCGGTGGACATGAACGCCCAGCACCTGGGACTCGTGGAATCCCGGGAACATTTGCTTCAGGTAGCGTGCATATCCGGCAAAGAGCTCCGCATCCTCCGAATTCCATGCGGCATCGTCCTCGCCGGCGCAATAGCGCGAGAGATACACGACATGCTGCCCGCCGTAATCGTCGCTGCCCATCCAGTTCGTGTGCTCGACGACGACCGCAAAGGGAAATCGCCCGTCTCCGACATTGATCCAGTAAAAAGGGCTGAGCGGCACCCTCAGCCTCAGGACCATGCAGATGGAGTGCGAGTAGGAAATCCCAGCGAGCCGGGCGCAGTATTCCGGCGGCAGGGACGGCGCAAGTCCGGTGAATTGCGGGAGCGGCACCGTGGCGATGCAGGCCGCATAGGGACTCCCCGCGTCCCCATTCAGGATCAATCCCGCCCGCGAACCGGCGGCCCGCTCGATGGAGGTGACGGCCTGGCGGGTCACGATCCGCCCCCCGCGCCCGACGATCTCCGCTTCCAGCCGGTCGAACAGGGGCCGGACCCCCCCCCGCAGGTAGCCCAGGGATCCGGAGGATCTGCCGATGCGGCCGCGCGTCCGGCTCTGCAGGCGGTCCCAGAGCCAGGCGGCGGAAACATCGGAGGCCCGATCGCCGAACTTGTTCTTCAGCAACGGTTCCCAGAAAAGCGCATAGCCCCGCCGGCCGCACCTTTTGACCAGCCAGTCGGCCGCGGAAACGCCGTCAAAATCCTGCCAGCGCTTGCGCAACAGAAAAGCCGAAGCGCTGATCCCCACCCGCAGGCGGGCGAAGGGGGACAGCGGCGCAAAGCGCAACAGGTCGCCGGCCGTGTCCAGGGGATAGATCCTTCCCTGGGAGAAATAGGCCATGCTGGCTCTTTTAAAGAGCAGCCGATCCTCCAAGCCCAGGGAGCGGATCACCTCCAGCAACTCGGCGTGAGCGGTGAAAATATGGCGGTAGTACCTGTCGATCGCCACGGATCCGGACATGAAAACGGCGGCCAGCCCCCCCGTTTCCCTTTCCTTTTCGAAAACCGTCACCTCCGACCCCTGTTTGGCCAGGCCATAGGCAACGGCCAACCCGGTGACGCCGCCGCCAATGACGGCGATCTTCTTCATCGACCTGCCATTTCTTCAGCGCATCCGCTGCAAGGCGCTCAAAAACCGGTCCACCTCGCCGGCGCTGCTGTACAGGGAAAGACCGGCGCGCACGGCACCGCCCCGGTCTCCCAGGCCGAGGAAGCGCATGGCTTCCCAGGCGTAGTAATCGCCGTCCCAGACATGGATGCCTTCCTCTCCCAGCCGCTGAGCCACTTCGGCCGGCGTCATGCCGGCGAGCGTGAAGCAGGCGGTGGGCGTGCGCTCGCGGATGCGTCCCGGGTCGGTGATGCCGTAGATGCGCACTCCCGGGATTTCCTTCAGTCCCGCGAGCAACCGGGCGAAGAGGGATGATTCATGATCGCGGACGGCGGCCAGGGCCTGCTTCAGACGCCGCCTGCGCCCCGCGGGATACGACTCCCAGCCCGTGCCGGGATCCTGCCCCAGGGCGGCAAGGAAATCGACTGCCGCGGCGACGCCGGCGATCGCCTCGTGATTCTTGGTCCCGGTCTCAAAGCGATCGGGGGCCCTGTCGGCGGCCGGCCGCACCTTGAAGGGATTGAGTCGCTCCAGGACTTCGCGCCGGCCATAGAGCACCCCGGAGTGCGGTCCGTAAAACTTGTAGGGCGAGCAGGCCAAAAAATCGCAGTTCAGGAGCTGGACGTCGATCATGCGGTGCGGGGCGTAGTGCACGGCATCGACGAATGTCAGAGCCCCGGCCGCGCGGGCGGCGGCCAGGATGCGGGGCAGGTCATTGACCGTGCCGAAAGCGTTGGAAGCGCCGCCGACGGCCAGCAGCCGCGTCCGTTCCGTGATCGCCCGTCCCAGGTCCTCCAGCTTCAGGGAACAGTCAGCCGGATCAAATTCCAGCCAGCGGATCACGGCGCCCTGTTCCCGCAAATGAAGCCAGGGAGCGATATTGGCGTCATGGTCGAGACGGGTGACGACGATCTCATCGCCGGCCCGCAGCTCCCGCCCGATGATGCGCGCCAGGTGCAGGGTCAGCGTGGTCATGTTGGCGCCAAAGACGATCCCATCGCCGTCGCGGGCGTTCAACAGGTCGGCCATGGCGGCACGTCCCTCGGCAACGATCTCGTCGCTGCGGCGCGACGTGGCGAACAGCCCGTGCTCGTTGGCATTGGCCTCGCGGTAGTAGGCGCTGACGGCGTCAATGACCGCCTGCGGGACCTGGGTGCCGCCCGGACCGTCGAAAAACACGGCTCCGGAGGCCAGAGCCGGGAATTGGCCGCGGATGCGCTCGACAGGATACTCCATGGTTCCTCCTCCGTTCAGGGAACGGCTTCGGTGTTCAGCGGCGCAAGGAAAAATTCTTCAAGGCCAGGGCGGCGATCGACTCGCCGATGCTGATCGAGGCCGTGGCGGCCGGCGAGGGGGCATTGAGCACGTGGACCATGCGCTCCGCCTCCTGGATGCGGAAATCATCGGCCAGGAAGCCGTTGATCTCGAGCGCCTGGGCGCGGACGCCCGCGGCCCCGGGCTCCAGGTCCTCGGCGCGGATATCCGGGATCAGGCGCTGCAGCGCCCTGACGAAGGCCTTCTTGGAAAAGGAGCGGTAAAACTCGCCGAAACCCATCTTCCAGTACTTCAGGCCCATGATCCAGAACCCGGGATAAAGGGCCATCTGCGCCGTATCGCGCAGGGAGAAGCTGGTCTTTTCATATCCATGGCGCTTGAAAGCCAGTACGGCATTCGGACCCGCCTCGACGCCGCCGCCGATCATGCGCGTGAAATGCACGCCCAGGAAGGGAAAGCGGGCGTCGGGGACCGGGTAGACCAGGTTGCGCACCAGGTGGTGGCGCCGCGGCGCCAGCTTGAAGTATTCGCCGCGAAAAGGGACGATCTGCAGGCCGGGACGGACTCCGCACATGCGGGCCAGGCGGTCGGACTGCAAACCGGCGCAATTGACCAGGCTGCGGCAGCGCACCCTGCCGGCGCTGGAGAGCAGCAGCAGCTCCGTCCCTTCGCGCCGGCAGCCGCTGACCTTGAAATTCAGGCGGATCTCGCCGCCTTGCCTGCGGATGATCTCGGCGTACTTGCCGCAGACCCGGGCATAATCGACGATGCCCGTCTCCCCCACCCAGAGGCCGGCGATGCCGGCCACGCCGGGCTCGTACTCCTTCAGCTCCCCGGGGCCCAGGCGGCGCAGTTTCTGCAGTCCATTGGCCCGGCCTTTGGCCTCGACAGCGTCCAGGGCGGGAATTTCGCTTGCCCGCGTGGCCACGACCAGCTTGCCGCATTCCTCGTGATCGATGCCGTGCTCGCGGCAGAAGCGGTAGAGGGCTTCGCGGCCGGCCACGCAGTTCTTCGCCTTGAGCGATCCCGGCTTGTAGTACAGGCCGGAATGGATCACGCCGCTGTTGTTGCCGGTCTGGTGGGCTGCCAGCTTGCCTTCGGCCTCGAGGACGACGACCGAGTTTACACCGGCCCTGACCAGGGCCATGGCCGTGGCCAGGCCGACGATGCCGCCGCCGATGACCGCCACGTCGTAACTGCGCTCGCCCATTGCATGCTCCTTTTTTTCCGCTGTTTTCCGTTTTGGGGTGGGAACCAAGGATGAAATATAGCAAATGCCCCCGGGTTAGTCAAACAAGCCATCGTTAGGCGTTAGGCGTTATGCGAAAGTACAGGAAATCGATCCACGTAACGCGTGACGCGTGACGCGAAAGAACAAGAGATCCTTCCAGTCTCCGGCTACCACGACCACTATCACTATCACTTATGGCTTGTCAGGCCTCCTGCTAGCACTAACACGAACACTTGTCTTTGTACTGCCTCTTTTTTCCCGTAAACCGTCAACCGTCAACCTATCTTCGTAACGCGTCACATGGATTTGTTCATTCCGCTTTTCTGCGGTATAATGGCCATTCCCTGGAGGTCCCCGATGATCAACGAGGCAATATTCCGCGAATACGACATCCGCGGCCTGGCCGACAGCGAGCTGTCCGACCCGGCAGTGGAGCGCATCGCCATGGCCATCGCCGCCATCTACGTGCGCGAGGGCAAGAAGGAGATCGCCGTCGGCATGGACGGCCGGCCCAGCTCGCCGCGCATCAAGCAGCTGCTCAGCCGCACCCTGGCCCGTTACGGCCTGCAGGTGATCGACCTGGGCCTGGTGCCGACGCCCGTGGTCTATTATGCCGCCTTCCGCCACCATCTGGGGGGGGCCGTCATCATCACCGCTTCGCACAACCCCAGCGAATACAACGGCTTCAAGGTCATGCTCGGAACCGCCGCCCTGTACGGCGACCAGGTCAAGGAGATCTACCGCCTCGCCGTTGCCGGCCCCTTCCCCCCCGAAGCGCCGGGAGGCGTCCGGGAAAAGGACATCCTGCCCGAGTATATGCAGTACATCCTGGACAATATCCGGCTGAAGAAAAAGCTGCGCGTCGTCGTCGACGGCGGCAACGGCACCGGCGGCATCACCGCCCCTGAGCTCTACCGCCGCCTGGGCGCCGAGGTCATCCCGTTGTACTGCGACGTCGACGGCCGCTTCCCCAACCATCATCCCGACCCGACGGTGGCCGAGAACCTGCAGGACATGATCGCCCGCGTCAGGGAGAGCGGCGCCGACCTGGGCATCGGCCTTGACGGCGACGCCGACCGCATCGGCGTCGTCGACAACCTGGGCCGCATCCTCTGGGGCGACCAGCTCCTGCTCATTTTCGCCCGCGACATCCTGAAGGATCACCCGGGCGCCACGATCATCTCCGAGGTCAAGGCCTCGGAGGTCTTCTACAGCGAGGTGCGCCGGCTCGGCGGCAACCCCGTCATGTGGAAAGCCGGGCACTCGCTGATCAAGAAGAAACTCTTTGAAGTGAACGCCCTCGCCGCCGGCGAGGTCAGCGGCCATGTCTTTTTCAACGACAAGTGGTTCGGCTTTGACGACGCCGTCTACGCCGGCGCGCGGCTGCTGGAGATCCTCGGCGCGTCCGACGCCAGCCTGGCCGACATGTTCGATGCCATCCCCAAGGTCTGCAATACCCCCGAGATCCGCATCGACGCCGGCGACGACATCAAGTTTCGCGTGGTCGACGAGGTACGCGACCATTTCCGCAAGATCCTGCCCGTGATCGACATCGACGGCGCCCGCGTGCAGTTTCCCCGCGGCTGGGCCCTGGTGCGCGCCTCCAACACCCAGCCCGCGCTGGTGGTGCGCTACGAGGCCGACGCCCCGGAGGAACTGGAGCGCATTCAGGCCGAGGTGGACGCGGTCATTCGCCTCGCCCTGGCCGCGGCCGCGAAGTAAGCGTGCCTTTCGCCATCCAGGTCATCCTGCTGGCCATCGTCCAGGGGTTCACCGAGTTCTTCCCGGTCAGCTCCAGCGGCCACCTGCTGCTCTTCCAGAAGCTGCTGGGGTTTACCACCCTGCCGCTGGTCTACGACATTTTCTTCCATGTCGGCACGCTGCTGGCGGTCGTCGCCTTTTTCTTCAAGGACCTCCGGGAGCTGGCGCTGCACTGCCGCAAAAAGGAGAACGCCCGCCTGCTGCTGCTCCTGGCCGCCGCCACCCTGCCGACGGCACTCATCGGCTTCCTGTTCCGGGATTTCTTCGAATCGCTCTTCAGCGGCACATCCTGCCTCGGTTTCGCCTTTCTCTTCACCGCCGCCGTGCTCCTGGCCGCGAAGCACCTGCGCCTGAAGAAAAAAATGCCCGATCTTCCCGCCGCCTTGCTCATCGGCGTGGCCCAGGGCATCGCCATCATTCCCGGCATCTCGCGCTCGGGCATGACCATCGCCGTGGCCCTGATCCTCGGCCTGGGCTTCGGGTTCTCGTTCCGCTTCTCCTTCCTGCTCTCCATCCCGGCGGTGCTGGGAGCGCTGCTGCTGGAAGCCGGCCATATCCCCTGGGGCGGAGGTCATTGGCCGCAGCTGGCATTGGCGGTGGCGGTGGCGGCCCTGGCCGGATTCCTGGCCCTCATGCTGCTGAGGAGGATCGTGGTACAGGATCATTTCCATCGCTTCGCCTACTACGTCCTGGCCATCGCCGCGTTCACTTTCCTTTTTGTCTGAACCGGCCGCAAGGTATCCGCAACCTCTGGGAGCGTGCGGATTGGGCAAAGATCCGTCCCTGCAGCCAGAGGCCGGCTTTGCGCTCGGTTTTCGCCGTTCCTTGAAGGAAGAGCCGCGATCAGGGCTGCAGCTTCTGGCGCACCATCTCGGTGATGGTGCGGAAATCGATCTTGCCGCTGCCCATTTTGGGAAACTCGCCCAGCACGACGAATTGCCTGGGCAACGAGATCGCGGGCAGCTCAGCGGCCATGGCCTTGAGCAGTTTGCGTTCGTTGACCTCGCCGGTGAGGGCGGCGACGATCCGGGCGCCCTTGAGCGAGTCGGGTACCTCCACCACGCAGCAATCCACGCCCTCGGGCAGCAGGTCCAGCATGACGCTCTCGACACGGACCAGCGAGACCATCTCGCCGCCGATCTTGACGAAGCGCTTCAGGCGGCCGCGATGCCACAGGAAGCCCTCCTCGTCGAGCACGCCCATGTCACCCGTTTCGTACCAGCCGTCCTTGATGCGCAGCGAGGTTTCCTCGAGGTCGTCGAAATAGCCCTTCATCACCAGGTCGCCCTTGACCAGGATCTTGCCCTCGCTGCCCGGGGGCAGCGCCTCGCCGGAATTGATGTCCACGATCTTGACCCGGACGCCGGGCAGCACCTTGCCCACGCTCCCCGGCTTGTTGGCCCCGGGAAGATTGGTGGCAACCACCGGGCTGGTCTCGGTGGTGCCGTACCCCTCGCAGAGCTCGAGTCCGTGCTTCTGCAGGAAGCCGGCGCGCAGCGAATCGGGAGTCTTGTCGGCGCCGGCGACGGCGACGCGCAGCGAGGCGAAGTCGCCGGGATCGGACTGGCGCAGATAGCCGGCGAAGAAGCTGGGCGTGCCCACCATCAGCGTCACCTTTTCCTCGCGGACGATGGAGCAGATCTTCTTGTATTCCAGGGGATTGGCGTAGGAGACGATGGTCATGCCGTACAGCAGCGGCAGCCAGAAGTCGACGTTGTGGCCGAATACGTGGAACAGCGGCAGGTTGGCCAGCATGACGTCCGCGCTGGTCACGGTCAGCACCCGGCCGATGTCCAGGACATTGGAGCCGATGTTGCGGTGGGTCAATTGCACCGCCTTGGGGTCCTTTTCGCTGCCCGAAGTGAAGAGGATGACCAGGTTGTCGTCGGGCTCGCCCTGGTGCACCGACTTGAGCAGCAACGGCAGCGGCAGCTTGGACTTGACCAGCGCCCCCACCTTGTCGACCGCTCCAATGCCTGCCATGATATCCTCGAGGAAGACCATTCCCGGCACCAGGCGGCAGCCGATCTTCTCCAGGAGCGCCCGCGAGGCGATGATGGTCTTGAAGCCGCATTTCTTCTGGGCATACTCGGCGTTGCCGGCGGCGCCGGTGGAATAGTTGATCATCACCGGCACCTTCCCGGCCAGGAGCACTCCCAGCACCGTGAGCATGCAGCCCGCCGAGGTGGGGACCATGATGCCGATGAACCCGTCGTGGTATTTCCTGAATTTGCCGGCCAGGATCAGCGCAGCGATCAGCGCCTTGTCGTAACTGACGTTCTTTTCCAGGAAGCGGTCGATGATGGCCGGCTTGGCCCCGAATTTCTTGGCATTCTTGATGAATTCCTGATGCAGGAGCACGCGGCACCTCCAGATCGTTTTTTTAACGATTCCTTATAACATACCGGCGGCCGGCTTGGCAATGCCCGGGGAGAGGAAAAAACGGGGGGGTCAGCGCGGGCGGTTCACTTCGCCTTCGCCTTCTTTTCCCTGATCTTCATCTTTTTCATTTTCTTGGCGATGGTATTCCGGTGCAGCTTGACGCTGGTCGACATCTTCAGCAGGTTGTAGTCGTACTTCTCCAGCAGTGCCTGCAGCAGGGTCTTCTCGAATTCGTCGGTGATCTCCTTGTAGAAGAGGTAGCGGGAATTCACCGCCTTCCCGGCCAGGATCTTCATCTGGTTCTTGATGGTCAGGGCTTCAAACTGTTCGGCCAGTTCTATTATTTTTTTTGCTGTCATGGATCTGGATGATGTTCAGCTTTTCCCGCAGGGCGGGGGGCAGCACCTGGATGCCGGCAACGAGCACGCGGGTCAGTACGGGAGCCAGCTGCGAGCGTCGCAGCGGCTGCCGATTGAGGGGAAAAGCCAGGAAGCCGTATATGACGAGCCCGCAGAGGAGGATGCCGCGCAAGAGGCCGAACGCGGCCCCCAGCAGGCGGTCGATCCCCTTGAGCGGGCCGACGACCAGGATCTTGCTCACCAGCAGGGTGAACAGGGAGCCGGCGGCGGCGACCAGGGCCAGCACCAGCAAGAATCCGGTGAAATCGGCCAGGCCGGGGTTATGGATCAGGCCATGGAGCAGCCGGCCGGCATCGTGATAGTGGACGAAGGCCAGCACCAGGGCGGCGACCAAAAAAAGCAGCGAAAGCAGTTCGCGCACCAGGCCGCGCACCAGTCCGAAAAGGAAGGAAAAGAACAGGATGACGATGAAAAGCAGGTCCAGGACATTCAGCTCCCCGTTCATGGCTGGCGGCCGGTCAGGATGCGGTAGATCTCGCCGTATTTTTCGGCCGTGGCGGCGATCACTTCGGCCGGCAGCGGCGGAGGGACCGAGCTCCTGTTCCAGGAAGAGGCCAGCAGATGGTTGCGCACGTACTGTTTGTCCAGGGGCGGTGGTTCCTGGCCCGGGCGGTAATCCGCCAGCTTCCAGAAGCGCGAGGAATCCGGGGTGAAGATCTCGTCGATCAGAACGATCCTTCCCTGCTCATCGCGTCCGAACTCGAACTTGGAATCGGCGATGATGATCCCGCGCTCCAGGGCATAGGCGCTGGCGAAGGCAAAGAGCTTCAGCGACAGGTCGCGCAGTTGACCGGCCGTCTCCCGTCCCAGCCGTGCCGCCAGCTGATCGAAACGGATGTCCTCGTCGTGGCCTTTTTCAGCCTTGGTGGTGGGAGTGAAGATCGGCTCGGGCAGGCGGTCGGCGAAACGCAGCCCGGTCGGCAGCTTCACGCCGCAGATCTCGCCGTGGCCTTGGTAGGAGTTCCAACCCGAACCCAGGAGGTAGCCGCGTACGATGGCCTCGACGGGGAAGGCGTCCAGCTTGCGTGCCAGCAGCGAGCGCTGCTCCAGGATGGCGGCGTGGGCCCGAAATTCGGGGAGATTCTCCGGCTCCGCGCTCAGCACGTGGTTGGGGATCAGATCCCCCGTGCGCTCGAACCAGAAAGCGGCGATGCGGTTCAGGATGCGCCCCTTGCCCGGGATCAGCGAGGGCAGGATGAAATCAAAGGCCGAGATGCGGTCGCTGGAGACGATCAGCAACCGATCGTCCACTTCGAAAACGTCCCGGACCTTGCCCCGCTTGAATAATTTGAAAGGCAGTTCTGCCTTTTCCAGTGCGGTCAATATTCCTCTCCTCGTTCCGGTTTTGTGAATCAGAAGAACTTATTTTATTTGATTCCGATCGCTTTGTCAATCAGATATAAAAAAGATGTCAGATGCTGGACGATAGTGGTCAGCAAGAAACAGCCATTTCCGGTCGAACGCCTGATACCTGTTGGTTCTCTTCCTCTTGCTAACGTCTAGCGTCTAACGTCTGCCGTCTCTCTCCCTCTTGCTAACGTCTAACGTCTGCCGTCTGTCGTCTCTCTCTGTCTTGCTAACGTCTGACGTCTGACGTCTTCTTCTATGCAATCAGCATCGCGTCTCCATACGAGAAAAAGCGGTATTTCTCGGCGATGGCGATGCGGTACGCCTCCTTCAGGACCTCCAGGCCGGCGAAGGCGCTGGCCAGGATGAAGAGCGTCGACTTGGGCAGGTGGAAATTGGTCAGCAGCTTGTCGACCAGCCGGAAGCGGAAGCCGGGGGTGATGAAGATCTCGGAGACGAACTCCTCGCGCGGCGAACCTGCATTCAGGCGGGCGTAGGTTTCCAGCGAGCGTACCGAGGTGGTGCCCACGGCCAGAAGCGCCCGCCCCTCCCCCTTCAGCCCGGCGATGCGCCGCGCCGTGGCGGCCGGAATGCGGATGCGCTCGCTGCCCATGCGGTGGTTTTCGATCTCCTCGGCCGTGATGGCCTGGAAGGTGGCCTCGCCCACCTGCAGGGTGATCTCCAGCAGCGGATGGCTTTCCCCAAGCCGGGCCAGGATCTCGGAGCTGAAGTGCAGCCCGGCGGTGGGGGCGGCGATGGAGCCGGGGTCGCGGGCATAGACCGTTTGGTAGCGCTCGAGGTCGAAGCCGCGGCGGGCGGCAGCTTCCCCGGCGCGGCGCTTGATGTAGGGCGGCAGCGGCGCGTAGCCCTGCTCGAGGACCCGGGCGTAGTTCCGATCGAAGCGCAGCCGGCGTCGGCCGCGGTCGCCGCCGGCGATGACCTCGCCCCGCGCCCCGCCCTCAGCGACGAACGAGGCGCCGGGAGTGAAGCGCGCGGCCGGCCGGCACAGGGCCTCGAGCTCTCCCGCGCCATGGTCGCGCACGACCAGCAGTTCGGCCGGCCGGCCGGCGATTTTCCCCAGCAGCCTGGCCGGAACGACTCGCGAATTGTTCATGACCAGGAAATCGCCGGCAGCCAGCAGATCCGGGAGCTCGGAAAAGCGATGGTGGGAAATGCGGCCAGCGGCGAGCTGGAGGTACAGGAGCCGCGAGTGGTCGCGACGCTCGGCCGGGAAGCGCGCGATCAACTCCGGGGGCAGGTCAAAGTCAAACTCGGATAGCTTCATCCCAGGCAATGGGTCGATCTGTCGTGATTCGCGATTCGAGAGTCGTGATTCGTGATCCGTGATTCGTAAATCGTGATTCGTGATTCGAAAACAATAGATGCATCAGCCGTATGTTCTTGTTACTTGCCATTGTAGTTCACCGAACTTCTTGCTGTCACTGACACTTGAAGTACAAAGAGCTTCCTGCAAACACGATCACTATCACTAACACTTCTTGATCTTATTCTTCTTCTTCCTTGACCCTTCCTTCCTTGACGGCCTCGTCGATGATCTTCTTCTGCAGGTGGCCCGGCACCTCTTCGTAATGCGAGAATTCCATGAAGTAGCTGCCGCGACCGCCGGTGATCGAGGTCAGCGTCGGCTCGAAATCGAGCATTTCCGACATGGGCACCGCGGCCTTGACCACGTGGTTCTTGCCCTTGATCTCCATGCCCTGGATCCTGCCGCGGCGGCCGCTGAGGTTGCCGTTGATCTCGCCCATGAATTCCTCGGGAATGACCACCTCCACCTTGACCACCGGCTCGAGGATCGTGGGCTTGGCCGCTTTCATGGCCATCTTGAAGGCCATGGAGGAGGCCATCTTGAAGGCCATGTCCGACGAGTCGACCTCGTGGTGGCTGCCGTCGTACAGCTCCACCTTGAAGTCAACCACCGGGTAGCCGGCCAGCACGCCGGTATTCTTCGACTCGACAATGCCCTTCTCGATGGCCGGCACGAAATTGCGCGGAACGGACATGCCCACCAGCGAGTTGACGAACTCGAAGTCGCCCCCGCGCGGCAGGGGCTCCATGCGGATCAGCACGTGGCCGTACTGGCCGCGGCCGCCGCTCTGCTTCTTGTATTTCTTCTCCACGTCCGACTTGCCCAGCACGGTTTCGCGGTAGGCGATCTTCGGGTGCTTCATGGAGACGTCCACGCCGTACTTGCGTTTCAGCTTGTTGACCACCATCTCGATGTGCAGCTGTCCGTTGCCCGAGAGGACCAGTTCCTTGGTCTGCGGGTCGCGCAGCATCTTGATGGTGGGATCCTCCTCCATGATGCGCTGCAGGGCGGTGGATATCTTGCCCTCGTCGGCGCGGGCCTTGGGCTCGATGGCGAACGAGATCGAGGGCACCGGGAAGGAGATCGCCGGCAACATGATCTTGTCGGCCTTGGTCGACAGCGTGTCCCCGGTCTGGGTCTCCTTCAGCTTGGTGACGGCGACGATATCGCCGGGCTGGACCTCGCCGGCCGGCTCCTGCGTCTTGCCCTGCAGCAGGAACAACCCGGCGACCCGCTCCTCGACCTCCTTGTTGGCGTTGAAATAGAAGGAATCGGGCTTGAAGGCGCCGGAAAAGACGCGGATGAGGGAGATCTTGCCGGTGAAGGGATCGGAGATGGTTTTAAAGACGAGGCCGGCAAAAGAGGCGGTCCGGTCCGCCTTGAGCGGGGCACCGTTGCGGTCCGTCGCCGGCGCCACATCCAGGGGCGACGGCGCGAAGGAGATGACGAAGTCCAGCAGGGGTTGGACGCCGCGGTTGGCCAGGGCGTCGCCCAACAGCACCGGGAAGGCATTGCGCTGCAGCATGGCGCCTCTCAGTCCGGCGCGAAGTTCCTCGGGCGACAGATTGCCCTCGGCCAGGTACTTGTCCATCAGCTTCTCGTCGTTCTCGGCGACCTTTTCCAGCAGCGCCTCGCGGCGCAGCCCCACCTCGTCCTTCAGCGAATCGGGGATGGGGATCTCCTTGCTCTCGCCCTTGTCGTCGGCGCCGAACTGCCAGGCCTTCATCTCGAGGATGTCGACCAGGCCGCTGAACTCGGGGCCCTGGCCGATGGGCACCTGCATGGCGACCACGTTCTTGCCGAAGGCATCGACCAGGCCGTCGAACACCTTGTCGAAATCGACCAGTTCCTTGCTCATCTTGTTGACGAAGAACAGGAGGGGGCGGTTCGCCTCGGCCAGGCCGTCGAAGATCCTCTCGGTCTGCACCTGGACGCCTTCCTGGGCCGATACCACCATCAGGCCGGTCTCCACGGCGCGCAGCGCCACCATGCTTTCCCAGATGAAATTGGCGAAACCCGGGGTATCGAGCAGGTTGATCTTGACCTTGTCCTTGTAGGCGTAGGCCAGCGATGCCTGGATGGAGATCTTGCGGGCGATCTCCTCCTCGTCGAAATCAGTGACCGTGTTGCCCTGGTCCACTTTTCCCAGACGGCTGACCATTTTGGTGTTGTACAGCAGGGCCGAGACAAGGCTCGTCTTCCCGCTCTGGCCGTGGCCGACCACGGCCACGTTGCGCAGGTTCTCGCTCAGTATATCCTTCATGTTTTTCCTCCTGGTTTGGTCTCGACTAGCAGTGAGAAATCGGCCACCGCCGCCAGCAGTTCATCGATGCGCTGCAGCAGGGCGATGCGGTTCTTGCGCAGGGTCGGGTTCTTGTCCATGACGAGGATCTTTTCGAAGAAGGCGTCGATGATCGGCTTCATTTCCAGGATCTCCGAGGCGGCCTGGGTGAAATCCTTCTTCAAGATCAGGCCGTCGATGCGCGGCTTCGCTTCCTTGAACACGTCGGAAAGGATCTTCTCCTCCTTTTCCTTCAGTTCGCCCTCGGAAAAATGGCAGCGTTCGCTGTTGCCGCAAATGTTCTTCAGGCGCCGATGCAGGGCGGCCAGAGGCTCGGCCATGCCGCTGTCGACCAGCGTGGCGACCGCCCGGGCCTTCAGGAACTTCTCATAAACGGCCATGGCCTCCTGGGCCATGACGGCGTTGACCACGTCGTAGCGGTACTTCATGGTATCCTTCAGGTAGTTCTCCAGCCGGGCGGAGAACAGCTCGCAGATGGTCTTGCAGCTTTGCTGAAGATCCACGTCATTCTTGGCGAAGTTCAACGCGGCCAGGCGGATGAGCGGCGCCAGGTCCAGGGGCATCCGGAAATCGATGAGGATGCGAATGACGGCGTTGGCATCGCGGCGGATGCCGTAGGGATCCTTGGAACTGGAGATCTTGATGCCCTTGCCGACGAAACCGGCGATGTTGTCCATGCGGTCGGCGATGGAGAGGATGCCCGCTCCCAAATCCTCCAGCTTCTCGTCGGCCTGGCCCCTGGGCTTGTAGTGGCCGTATATCGCCTTCCAGACCACCGGGTCCTCCCCGGCTGCCTGCAGGTAAAGGCCGCCCATAATCCCCTGCAGCGAAGGGAACTCGCGCACCATCTGGGTCAGCAGGTCGTTCTTGCAGTGGAAAGCGGCCTTGTGCAGCTGGCTGCGCATCTTGTCCTGGTGGGTCTCGTTGATCACGAAATCGACCAGGGCGGCCAGGCGCTCCACCTTCTCGAAATAGGTTCCCAGCTCCTTCTGGAACATGACGTTCTTCAGGAGGTTCTTCAGGGCGAAGAAATCCTGCTTGCGGTCCTGGTCCCAGAAGAACTGGGCATCCTCGAACGCCGCCTGCACGACCTTCTCGTTGCCGCGGCTGACCTTGCCGTTCTCGTCGGGAATGTTGGCCACGCCGACGAAATGGCGGGTCAGCTTGCCGGCGCTGTCATAGACCGCCAGCAGCTTCTTCTCGTGGGTCATGAAGGCGGTGATGATCTCCGTGGGCAGGGCCAGGTACTTTTCGTCGAATCCGCCGCTGAACACCACCGGGTACTCGTTGCTGTAGACAAAGTAGTCCAGCATGTCCTGGTCGCAGGGCACCCGGCATTCCAGCTCCTCCTCGATCTCGCGGATCTCGGCCAGTATCTTGCTCTTTCTCTCCTCCTCGTTCAGAATGATGAAATTCCGCCCCAGGCCCTCGAAGTAGTCCTTGAAGGAATTGACCTCGAAAAAAGCGTCCGACAGCAGCAGATGGCCCGGGCAGCGGTTGCCCGAGCGCACGCCGGCGAACTCGATGTCGAGCGGCTTGTTGCCGAACAGGGCCAGGATGCTCTTTACCGGCCGGATGAAGGGGACGCGCGACTCGTTCCAGACCATGGTCTTGGGGAACGTCAGCGCCGCCAGCAGCGCCGGGATCGCCTTGGCCAGCAGTTCGGCCACGTCGTGGCCGCCGCCGACCTTGGTAATGCCCAGGTACTTCCCCTTGGGCGTCTCGATCTCGACCACGTCGTTCAGCTTGACCCCCTGGAACTCGCAGAATTTCTTCAGGGCCACCGTGGGCAGTCCGCGCTCGTCGAGAGCGATGCGCTTGGCCGGCCCCAGCACCGTCTCTTCCTTGCTGGCCGTCTTTTCCGGAACCTGCAGCGCGTGGATCATCAGGCGGCGGTTGGTGGCCGCGCACTCGATGCCGCCGGTCGGGATATGCTCCTGAACCAGGCGCGCCAGGAACAGCTCGCGCAGCTGGTCGCGGATCATGCCGACAACGGGAGCCGGGATCTCCTCGACGCCGAGTTCAAGAAGCAGGTCAGCCATGGTCTTCACCTTCCGTCTGCTGGACGTATTTCTGGGCGATGCGCGCCGCCAGGTTGCGCATGATGCCCATCAGCGCCGTGCGCTCGGCCACCGAGATGGCCTTGCGCGCGTCGAGTATATTGAAGGCATGCGAGCACTTCAGCACGTAATCGTAAGCGGGCAGGTAGAGGCTGCGGTCGAGGAGCTTCTCCGCCTCCTTCTGGTACTGGGTGAACAGGCTGCGCAGCATGTCGATATCGGCGATCTCGAAGTTGTAGATGGAGAACTGCCGCTCCTCCTCCAGCTTCAATTGGGCATAGGAGACGCGGTTGCCCCACTCCAGGTCGTACAGGCTGGACTTGCCGTCCAGAAAGCCGGCCAGGCGCTCGATGCCGTACGTGATCTCCAGTGAGTTCGGGTTGAGCTCGATGCCGCCGGCCTGCTGGAAGTAGGTGAACTGGGTGATCTCCAGGCCGTCGCACATCACCTGCCAGCCGACCCCCCAGGCACCCAGCGAGGGCGATGCCCAGTTGTCGTCGTCGAACTTGATGTCGTGGATGCGGATGTCGACACCGAGATAGATCAGGCTGTCCAGGAACAGCAGCTGCCCGTCGGCCGGAGCCGGCTTGAGGATGACCTGGAACTGGTTGTGTTTCTGCACGCGGTTGGGATTCTGGGCATAGCGCCCGTCGTCTGGCCGGCGCGAAGGCTGCCAAAAGGCGACCTGCCAGGGTTTGCGGCCCAGGACGCGGAAAAAAGTATCCGGGGACATGGTGCCGGCGCCGACCTCGGTATCATAGCCCGAGGCGATATAGCAGCCGCGCTCGGCCCAGAACTCCTGCAGCTTGAGAATGACGTTCTGTACGCTCAAAGGCTCTCTCCCCTGCGCCAGCGCAGGACCGGCTTGCGGGCGGCCAGCGTCTCGTCCAGGCGGCGCACCGGCGTGCGGGTCGGGGCCCGGCGCAGCAGCTCGGGATCCTCCCGGGCCTCGCGCAGGACGGTCTCCATCACGGCAATGAACTCGTCCAGGGTCTCCTTGCTCTCGCTCTCGGTCGGCTCGATCATCATCGCCCCGTGCACGATGAGCGGAAAATAAATGGTGAAGGGATGGATGCCGTAGTCCAGCAGCCGCTTGGCGATGTCCAGGGTCCTGACCGGCAGGCCGCTGTCGGAGAAGACCACCTCGTGCAGCGAGGGCCCCTTGTAAGGCAGGTCGAGGTGCTTCTCCAGCCGCTTGCGCACGTAGTTGGCGTTCAGCACGGCATCCTCGGCCACGCGCCGGACGTTCTCCCGGCCCAGGCTCATCAGGTAGGCCAGGGCCCGGACGATGACCAGGAACTGGCCGTAGAAGTTTTTCACCCGTCCGATGCTGCGCGGGTCGTCGTACACGACGTCAAAGCCCTTTCCCTCGCGCCGCACCCGCGGCACGGGCAGATGGGGCAGCAGATGCGCGGCCACTCCGACCGGGCCCGAGCCGGGCCCGCCGCCGCCGTGGGGAGTGGAGAAGGTCTTGTGCAGGTTGATGTGCATGACGTCCACGCCGAGGTCCCCGGGGCGCACCGCTCCCAGCAGGGCGTTGAGATTGGCGCCGTCCATGTACAGCAGGGAACCGTTGGCGTGCAAAGCATCGGCAACGGCCATGATATCCGATTCGAAAATGCCAAGGGTATTGGGATTGGTCATCATCAGCGCCGCCACCTCGGGCGTGAGGTGCGGGCGCAGCTCGGCCAGGCCGATGGTGCCCTGGGGGCTGGATGCGATCTCCTTGACCTCGTAACCCGCGAAATGGGCCGATGCCGGGTTCGTGCCGTGGGCCGAGTCGGGGATCAGCACCAGCTTGCGGGGATCGCCCTTCTCCTCCAGGTGCTTGCGCACCATCAGCATGCCGGTGAACTCGCCATGCGCCCCGGCGGCCGGGGCCAGCGTGAAGCCGGCCAGGCCGGTCAGCTCCTGCAGCCACTCCTCGAGCCGGGCCAGGATTTCCAGGTTGCCCTGCACCAGGTCGTGCGGGGCGTAGGGATGGGCTTGCAGCTCCTCGGCGGCGGCCAGCTTCTCGTTGATCTTGGGATTGTACTTCATGGTGCAGGAGCCCAGGGGGTAAAAACCGGCGTCGACGGAGTAGTTGAGCTTGGCCAGCGCCATGTAGTGGCGCACGATTTCCACCTCGGATACTTGGGGGAAATCGGCGAGTTCCCGGCGCTGCAGTTCCCGGTCGACGGCCGGCTCATCGGGCACGTCGGCCTCGTTCAGTCCGACGCCGATCTTCCCCTCGCGGCTCAACTCGAATATCAGCTTGGGCAGGGTGTTCATGATCATTCTCCCAGGGCGTCCAGCAGGCGGTCGATGGCGGCACGGTCATGGACCTCGCTGAAGGCGAGAAGCAGGCGGTCCTTCTGCCGGGCGTCGAACCAGGCCATGGGAACTCCGGCCAGGATGCCTTGCTTGCGCAGTTCCGCTGCCCGGTCGCTGGCGCTCCCCTTCATGACCTCGATGAGCACTTCGTTGAAGAAATTCCTCTCGTAGACCACGCGGAAGCTTCGCTTCCCGGCCGCCGCCCTGGCGAAATAGGCGGCATTCAGGTGGCAGGCGCGGGCGGCGCGGGTCAGGCCGGCCCGGCCCATGACGGCCAGGTACATGCCGGCGCGCATGGCGCACCAGGCCTCGTTGGAACAGATGTTCGACGTCGCCTTCTCGCGCTTGATGTGCTGTTCGCGGGTGGACAGCGTCAGCACGTAGCCGCGCTTGCCGTCCAGGTCGCGGGTCTGGCCCACCAGGCGGCCGGGCAGCTGGCGCATGAACTCCTCGCGCACGGCGATAAAACCCAGGTACGGGCCGCCGAAGCCCAGCGTCAGGCCGAAACTCTGCGCCTCTCCCACCGCCATGTCGACGCCCGCATCACCCGGCGCCGCGAGATAGGCCAGAGACATGGCCTCGGCCACCACCTGCACGGCGTAGGCCTTGCGCCCATGGGCGGCGACGGCGATGGCCGGACCATCCTCCACCACGCCCAGGAAATTGGGTGACTGGAAGAGGACGGCGGCCGTGCCGTCGTCGAGTTTGGCCTCCAAATCGGCGGCATCCACGCGGCCGCTGGCCTCGTCCACGGCCACCGTCACCATTTCGATCGGCAGGTTCTGCACGTAGGTGCGGATGACCGCGGCATACTCGGGATGCAGGCTGCCGGCCAGCAGCACCCGGCCGCGCCCCGAACGGCGCGTGGCCAGCAGCACGGCTTCGGCGGCGGCGGTGGCGCCGTCGTAGAGGGAAGCGTTGGCCACGTCCAGGCCGGTCAGCATGGCCATCATGGTCTGGTACTCGAAGATCGCCTGCAGGCTGCCCTGGCTGACCTCGGGCTGGTACGGCGTATAGGGCGTGAGAAACTCGCCCTTGGCGCTCAGGTAGGTAACGACCTCGGGTATGAAATGGGAATAGGCGCCGGCCCCCAGGAAGCTGAGGTACCCGGAGAAGGAGTTGCGGCGGCCGAACTCCCTGAAGAGAGCCGTCAACTCAGGCTCGCTCAACGCCTTGGGCAGCTTGTCCAGGGGCGGGCGGCACTGTCCCGACGGGATGCAGGTGAACAGGTCACTGACTTGGGCGATGCCGATGACCCGCTTCATCTCCTCCCGTTCCGCGTCGGTCAGCGGCAGGTATCTCATCGCTCACTCCCCGGCAATGCCCTTCAGGTATTCCTCGTATTTCTTCAGGTCCATGAGTTCGTCGAGCTCGGAAACCTGCTCGACGCTCATCTTGAAGATCCAGCCCTCGCCGAAAGGATCCTGGTTGACCAGCTCCGGGCTGTCCCCCAGCTTGGCGTTGGCTTCGGTCACTTTGCCCGTGACCGGGGAATACACGTCGGAGACGGCCTTGACCGACTCGATGTTGGCCGCAGGGTCTCCCTTCTTCAGTTCCTTGCCCGCTGCGGGCAGGTCGACGAACACGACATCGCCCAGCTCGTGCTGGGCGTAATCGGTGACGCCGATGACCACCGCATCGCCTTCGCGGCGCACCCACTCATGATCCTTGCTGTACAGAAGATTTTCCTTTGCCATGTACGGTTCCTCCTACTTGTTTCTTTTATAAAACGGGGTTTCCACGATCCTGGCGCTGGCCGTCTTTTCGCGAATGGCGATCTGGAATTCATCGCCCACGGCGCAATGCTCAGCGGGCAGATAGGCCAAGCCGATGGGTTTTTTCAGGAATGGGGCGAAAGTCCCCGACGTGACGGCACCGAAGGCCCTGCCGTCCACGCGGATCGGGTAGCCATGGCGGGCGATGCCCTTGTCGAGCAGCTCGAAACCCACCAGCTTGCGGCGGATGCCCTCCTGTTTCTGCCGGGCCAGCGCTTCCTGGCCGATGAAGGGCTCCTCCTTCCTGAGCTTGAGTATCCAGCCCAGGTCGGCCTCCAGCACCGTGTGGCTGTCGTCGATATCGTTGCCATAGAGTGCCATCTTGGCTTCCAGGCGCAGGGTGTCGCGGGCGCCCAGGCCGGCGGGCAGGGCATCGTACTTCTCCCCCTTGCCGGCCAGGTCCAGGAACAGCTTGGAGGCGGCGGCGGCGTCGGACTTGAAGTAGATCTCGAAGCCGTCCTCTCCGGTGTAGCCGGTGCGCGAAACGATGGCGTCCATCCCCTGCACGCGGCCCTGCGCGAAGTGATAGTAGCCCATGGGCTGGAGATCGATTTCGGTGAACTCCTGGAGCAGCTTTTCGGCCACCGGGCCCTGGACGGCGATCTGCGAGTACTCCTCGCTGCGGTCCTCGAGCTGCACGTCAAATCCGGCGGTGTGCTTCTTCATCCACAGAAAATCCTTTTCGACGTTGGCCGCGTTGACCACCAGCAGGTACTCGTTCTCCCGGATCATGTAGACCAGCAGGTCGTCGACGAAGCAGCCGTTCTCGGTCAGCAATCCGGCGTACTGGATCCGCCCCGGCGCCAGCTTGGAGGCGTCGTTGGAGATGAGGTGCTGCACGGCCCTGAGCGCTTCACGGCCGCGGAACCAGATCTCGCCCATGTGACTGACGTCGAAAATGCCGCCGGTGGTGCGCACGGCCACGTGCTCGGTGTTGACGCCCGAGTACTGAACCGGCAGGTCCCAGCCGCAGAACTCGACCATCTTGCCCTTCAGGAGGTAATGCGCTTCATTGATCTTGGTTTTTTTCATTGGTTATCTCCAAAAATAAATTAATAAAATAACACAGACCCCGGGGAATTGCAAGGCAAATCAGGATTTGACAACCTTTTTCCGGCGTAATATAGTGGTTTTTCGACATCGATTATCCATGCGCACACGCCATCGCGAGGAATTCCTGGTCACGACCGCCGCCGCTCTGCAATCGGCCCGCAGCGCCCGCGACTTCCTTGCCTCCTTTTCCGCCATCCTGCGCCGCTACTTTCCTCTGGAACGCTGCATCGTCTATTTCAAGGAACCCGAGGGCAATGTCTTCAAGCCCTACAGCGACGATGACACGTCGGTTCCCCTGCCGCTCATCCCTGAGGAAGCCGACCTGGTCGAGAGTTTCACCGGGCGCAGGGAACCCATGGTCGACGGGCCGCGGACCCGCATGTACTTCGAGCTGTTCGACCGCGGCACCCGGGGCCTGTTGGCCGGCAACGGCGTCAACCTGATCATCCCGCTGCACGCCAGGAGCTATTTCCGCGGCCTGCTGCTGGCCAGGATCGACCGGAGCGACCTCGCTGCCGTTCACGAATTGACCGTGGCCGTGCAGACGGCAGCGGTCATGTTCATCCCGCTGATCGAAGCCGAGCGGCTGGAATTCGCCAACGACAAGAACTTCTACCGCCTGTTCAAATTCGATCGCCTGGTACTGGTGGGGCAAATGGCCGCATCGCTGGCGCATGAGCTGCGTACGCCGCTGACCACCGTGCTTTTCGAGGCCACGGCCATCAAGGGCCGGACGGGAAACGACGGCGCGATCGCCGCTTCCTGCGAAAAGATCAATCGCGAGATCAACCGCGCCGGGCGGCTGGTCGAGTCGCTGCTGGTATTTTCCAAGTTCAAGGGGCTCAACCTCAGCCACTTCCCGTTGCGCGAATTCGTGGAGCGGACGCTGGCCGAGATCCCGCCGAAGAAGATCCCGGACAGCGTGGAGATCCGCGTCCGGGCCGAAAGGGAGATCCGGGTGGCCAGCGACAGCGACCGCCTGAAGCAGGTGTTCATGAACGTTCTGTTCAACGCCCTGGAGGCCATGGCCGGAAAGGGGAACGGAAGCATCGATATCCGCATCTACAGCGAGTACGACGAGTTGCCGCGGAATATCCACCACGTTATCGCCATCCGCGACTCGGGCCCGGGCATTCCCGACGCGATCAAGGACAGGGTCCTGGAGCCGTTCTTCACCACCAAGAAGGAGGGCACCGGGCTCGGGCTCTACATTTCCTACAGCATCATGAAAACCCTGAAGGGCGACCTGGAGATCCACAGCTCCGGCCAGGGCACCCAGGTCAACCTGATCCTACCCGCGAGGTGAGCATGAAAACAGGAAAGCGCATCCTGCTGATCGAGGACGATGAACCCCTGCGTGAATCGATACGCTGCTTTCTCGACCAGAACGGATTCCTGACCGTTGAGAGCGGCTGCCTGGCCGATGCCAGGCTCCATCTCGAGCGGGAGGCCTTCGACCTGGTCCTGCTCGATCTGACCCTGCCCGACGGAGACGGCATGGACGTCCTGGAGTGGTTCGCCGCCCAGTACCCGCACCGCATCGTGGTGCTGACCGGCACCGGATCGATCGAAACCGCCGTCCTGGCGATGAAGAAGGGGGCGCACGATTTCCTGCAGAAACCGGTCAATCCCGACATGCTGCTGATCACCCTGCAGCGGTCCCTGGCCTTTCTTCAAGCCCGGGATGAATGCCGGGACCTGAAGCGGGAGATCGGCAACGCCGACGGCTTCGACAAGTTCATCTACCGCAGCCGGGCCATGGCCGAAGTGATCGGCACCGCCAGGCAATATGCCGCCACGTCCCACACCATCCTGATCTGCGGAGAGACCGGGACCGGCAAGGAGCTCATGGCCCAAGCCATCCACCGCTGTTCCAGCCGCGGCAGCCAGCCGCTGGTCTCGGTCAATTGCGCATCCATTCCCGAGAACCTCGCGGAATCGGAGCTGTTCGGCTACAAGAAAGGCGCATTCACCGGCGCCTATGCCGACTCGCCGGGCAAGTTCCTCCTGGCCGACCGCGGCACGATCCTGCTGGATGAGATCGGCGAGCTGCCGCTCAACATCCAGGCCAAGCTGCTGCGCGTCCTGGAGGATTCGGTGATCGCCCCCTTGAAGAGCAAGAAACCGCTGCCGGTCAACATCCGGGTGCTGGCGGCCACCAACAAGGACCTGGAGGAGGAAGTGCAGCACAAGCGTTTCCGCGCCGACCTGTACTACCGCATCGATGAGCTGAAGATCCTGATCCCGCCGCTGCGCTCGCGCCGCGAGGACATCGTGCCGCTGGCCGAGCATTTCCTGGGCATCGCCAACCTGGTCAATCCCCGGCGCATCACCGGCATTTCCGGCGCGGCACGCCGGCTGCTGGCCCGCTATGACTGGCCGGGCAACGTGCGCGAGCTGAAGAACACCATCTTCAAGATCTCCGCCGCCGGGCTCAGTGGCGAGATCGGGCCGGAGCACCTGCCGCTGAAGCTGCTGCACCCGCGCAGGAGCCACGACCGGGGCGCCCGGCAGCCCAGCCTGGCCGAGGTCAGCCGCGACCACATGCAGGATGTCCTGAGCCAATGCGGCTACAAGTACGCCCAGGCGGCGAAGATACTCGGCATATCCCGCACTTCGCTGTACCGGAAGATGTCCGAACAGGATGTCAAAAACAAGAAAAAGACCGTCAGTTGAGGAATTTCAGGTACAGATCCTTGATGTCCATGTCCTTCAGGTCGGCGGAATCGGCTTCGAACAGCAGCCGGCCGTTCTTGATGAAGCCCGCGCGGTCAGCGATCTCCGAGGCATAAAAGATATCGTTGCCCAGGTAAAGGATGGCCTGGCCCTGCGCCTTTTTCTGCAGCAGCAGCTTGTTGAACTTCAGTTCGAAGCTCTTCTCCGACCCGCGGATGAAGTCGTTGATGACGATATCCGCCCTGTCAGCGGCCAGGCAAATGGCCAGGTAGACCTGCCGGAAGATGTCCGGCGCCAGGTCGCGCACATTTCTTTTCAGGTGACGTTCATGAAAACCGCACACGAGGAGCGTCTTGAAAACGCTCGTTCTCTCATAACCGCAAGCGGCGCAGAGGAATTCGATCCAATCGCCGATGCTGGCTTCGGTCTCGAAATCGGCAGCGTCCGCGACGCGCTCGATGAAGATCGCCGCGGCCGCCCCGGGCGGGCCGCCGCTGAAAGCGACCTCGCCGGCGTCGGGTCGCCGCAGTCCGCACAGGATTTCAAAGAAGCGGTCGAAGCCGGGGCGGTTCAGCAGGAAATAGATCTCGCCGGCGGCGATCTCCAGGTTCAGGGGGTCGAGGCGCTCATCGCCTTGAACCAATCCCACGTCGCGAATGGCGATCATGGCCGGCCTACCTGGCGCTGCAGGCTCAAGAAGGCCAGCAGGAGAAGGGCGGCGCAATAAAGCGCCGTCAGCATGACCCCGGGAACGAAGGAACGCGGCAGGCGGCTGCGCGAACGGAAGATGTTCTCGCTGCCCTTGACGAAGGACTCCACGGCGGAATCGGGCTCCAGATAGCGCCTTTTTAGGTAGAACTGCATGAAGCGGTTGCGAAGTTTCATGATGTAGTCCATGAACTCCAGGTAGCCGTGATACCCCTTCCCGGAGGCTTCGCCGCTGAGAAACTGGTAGTAGGTGGTCGGGAAGAACACCGATCGGCGCTCGTGGGCAGCGATCACATTCTCGATCTGGCGGAAATAGCGCATTTCAAGGCCTGTATTCACCAGATAGCTGCTGTTGATGAACTGGACGGCGAACTCTTTCTGCATCTGGCGGACCTGGTCGAGCGAACTGCGGGGATTCGCCTTCAGGTAGTCGCGGAATTCCTGTTCCATGGCCATCAGGTTGCGGAACTTTTCCAGGTTGATCTTTTCCGCCGGCTCCAGGGACTGCGAATTCCGGAAGACGCTGATGCGGCTGAGCTCGGGCAACAGGAAGATGCAGGCGAACCAAACGACAAAGAACCACAGGAAGAAGGTCTTGCGGAAGCGGATCAGCACCGTGGTCAGCTGCCCCAGCAGATAGATGAAGTCAAGCAACAGGACCAGGAACAGCGAAAAGCATAAAAAAACCCCCCGTTCCTGCCCGGAGAACACGATGCCGCCGGCTTGCACGCCGACGAACAACCCCATGATCAGGACAAGGAAGAGCAGGTCCAGCCAGAAGAGGCGGGCGGCCGTGGTCAGGAAAAAATACCTGGCCAGCGGCATGCGGAGGGCCAGGAAGCGCAGATAGGGAGGGCTGACCAACGCCAGGTGGCCGAGATAGAGCATCAGCAGCGAGCCAAATACGAGGAGGATGCCGGCAAAATCCTTGAAGTACCCGCGCATGAGAAAAAGCTTGTCCCCCTTGAACGAACTGTCGATGCGGATGGCCTCATAATTGTCGATGTTGCTTTCCAGGTCCTGCAGGATGCTGCTGTTGATGAAGAACAGGTTGAGCGGCGCCGTTTCATACAGGATGCGGAACCCGAATGTGCCGTATTGGGCATAGGTGGCGATCTGCCGGGTTTTTTCCTTTTCGAAATCGACGAAGAATTTCTTTTCGGCGAGGGAGCGTCGGTATTCATTCACCCCCGACCAGGCAAAATAGCCTGTGGACAATGCAATCAGGGCGAAGAAGGCCAGATTCTTTTTTTCGGCAAAGATCCTGAATGCTTCGAAGCGAAAAAACGCTAGCATGCTTCATCATATCAGATTGACGGAAAAAGACAACGGCGGTCTGTTTCTGCTGGGCTAGATCTTGTAAAAGACCATGGAAGCGTAATTACCGAAGATCATCGTGCTGTTGTACTGCTGCAGCAGGGCCCACAACACCCGGTTGTCCGGTGAACGGCCGTCGAGCAGTTCTGCCCGGATGCGCTGCAGGGTGTCCAGGAGAACCTGCAGGTTCCGGGCATGGCGGCGGTAGAACCCCAGGACGTTGCCACGGCCCAGGTAGGAGGAGACCTCGTCCATCGTCTCCTTGCTCAGGCCGTTCTCCTGGGCGAAACGGCCGTAGTCGAAGTCCTTCAGATGGCCGATGCGCCGGGGGGCATATCCCGCCTCGTTGCCGGTGGCGATGATGTTCTTGAACAGGTCCAGCGCCCGCTCCACGCGGAAGGCGGCCATGTCGGCCCTCTGCAGTGCCGCATGAACGTTCAGCCCGTTCCGGCCGGCGATCTCCACCTCGTTGAGCAGCAGGAATGCGTCCGCGGCCGATTGCAGCAACTCGGAAGCGCTGTCGGTGATCATGTCCCCGATCTGCACGCTGGTCTTGCCCGGGAAAGGGGTGGTCGGATCGTTCGCCACCATGACCGCATGCAGACCGACAATGGAGATCCCGATCAAGACGACGCCCAGAATCAATTTGACCATACGCTTTTTCATTGCTTACCTCCTTGATATTTCATTCGATTTCCTTATAACCCGTTCCTTGGATCCGACCGGTTCATTAGAATTTAAGCAATTAGCTTGCCATCATGATGGCAGGATCAGCAAACGCTGCCAGGACCTTGATCTTGGCGATCGCCCTTCCCCGCGATCGTACTCCGCCCAGGCCTGCTTGTTCAAAAATGGGACACCCGGGACGGGCAAACGGTGAAAAATCCCCTCAGGAATGCTTTTTTGTTCAAGGGCCCAATTGTCTCATTTCTGGACACCGGGAGCTGAAAATCTTGAGAATGCCTATATCATGACTAATTTGAGGTTTTCCCTTGTTTCAAATTGAATCATTTGGCTTTATTTCAGGCGCTGTCGGGTGAACGGCGATCCGGGAGCAAACCGGGTCGACGCGGGCATGGACGACGCGGCCAGGCCATTCCCGCCGCGGGTCACCGCTCACTTCAGCAGCTTGACCAGTTTCCCCGCCTCGGGAACGGCATCGAGAGCGATCGAATTGAACACGGACAGCTGCTTCCAGTGCGAGCGGTCCACTCCCGATCGGGTCAGCAGTGCCTGCAGGGTCTGGCGGCCGTCCGGACGGACCAGGGTCAGGCGTTCGGGGCCGCGGCTCAAGATCTTTGGATCGCTCAGGTTCTGGAATGAGTCGATGGAGCGGTTCAGGATGGGATGGTAGGTGTTGGCCGTGCTGTTGGCGCTGATGCCGATGAACGAATAGACCAACGCCCCCTTGCGAATGCATGAGAGACGGACGGCCAGCGGTTCGCTTTGCTCCTGGGGCACCTGGAACCAGGCATGGCGCGCCTGGAAGGGGCCGATCGCGTCGCCGGCCGTTTTCAGCAGCTTGGCCTGGCCAAGGCCCTGGGCCTTGGCCTGCAGGTACGGGGCGAGGTCCTGGCTCGTTGTCTCGGCCTGCAGCAGCAGGGCTGCCCGACCCTCCTTCTCGCCGATCATGACCTGCATGGGTGTGTTCTGCACGACCCAGTTGGCAGGGATCGAAAAACGGAACGCCATTTCCGGATGGTAAAAGACGCCGTTCTCGACGAAGCCCTGGCGCGGATTGTCGCCGTAGATCAGGCCGTCCAGGCGACGCAAATAATCCTCCTTCTTGATGGCCAGGCCGGCGTCCTGGCTCGAGAGCTGCTCCTTGACCTTGGCGATGCGGTCCGAGGTCATGGGGTGGGTGGAGAGGAAGGTGGGGATATTGTGGCTGCTCGATTCGGCGCTCATGTTTTCCAGGGCGCTGAAGAAGCGCAGCATCTCGCCCGGAGCGTATTGCGCCTGGCGGGCATAGCGTATGCCCAGGGAATCGGCCTGGTACTCGTCGCTGCGGCTGAACTTGAGGAAAAGCAGCTGCGTGCCGATACTGGCCAATCCGGCGAACTTGCGGATATCCTTGCTGACGACGCTGCCGACGACCAGGCCGATCTGGGCCAGCATCTGGCCGCTCATCTGGGCCATCGAGTGGCGGGCGGCGACATGGCCCATCTCGTGGCCCAGCACCGCGGCCAGCTCGGCCTCGCTGTTCATCAGCGCCAGGATGCCGCGCGTCACGTAGATGTACCCGCCGGGTGCGGCAAAGGCATTGACCATCGGCGTGTCGAGGACGGCGAAATAGTGCTTCAATTTCGGCCGGTGCGAATTCGGCACCATGCTCTGCCCGACGCGGTTGACGTATTCGTTGAGCGCCTTGTCCTCGTAAATTCCATACTGCTGGCGGATCGCCTGGTCGGTCTCCTGGCCCATGGCGATCTCCTGCTGTTCGGAGAAGAACATCAGCTCCTTCTTGCCGCTGACCGGATTGACGGCGCAGGCAATGGCCAGCAGGACCGCAACCAGAATTACGATGATCCATTGTTTGTGAAAAAATCGCTTCATGGTGCATTTCCTCCTCGACCGGATTCCCTGTTTTTATTCATAGCACAAACAATTTTTCAATTCAATTCCCCCGGGCGGGACCCGAGGACATTGCAGCGCCGGCAACGCCGGGCTATAATCCGGCCATGAACTGGAGGCATAATGAAACGTTCCCTGATTTTCCTGCTGGGCGTGTCCTTTCTGCCGTCGTTCGCGGGTGACCGCTTGACCGGGCGGCTGGCCGCGACCCGCTCCGAGGTCATCGGCCGCAACGGCATGGTTGCGGCCAGCCAGCCGCTGGCCGCTCAGGTCGGCATCGACATCCTGAAGAAGGGGGGCAGCGCCGTCGACGCCGCCATCGCCGTCAACGCCGCCCTGGGGCTGATGGAACCTTCGGGGTCGGGCATCGGCGGCGACCTGTTCGCCATCGTCTGGGACAACCGCGAGGGCAAGCTGTTCGGGCTGAACGCCAGCGGCCCGGCACCGGCGGAGCTCCCGCTCGCCTATTTCCGTGAGAAAGGGATCACGCTCATGCCGGAAAAAGGCCCTCTGCCCTGGACAGTCCCGGGCTGCGTTGCCGGCTGGTTCGCCTTGCACGAGCGATTCGGCCGCCTGGGCATGGGCGACGTCCTGGCTCCGGCTATCGCTTACGCCGAGCAGGGATTCCCGCTTTCCGAGCTGATCGCCTTCTACTGGCAGCGTTCGCTGCAGGCCTTTGCCGGGTACGAGAATTTCCAGAGGCTGTACGCCCCGGGGGGGCGGGCACCGGCCAAGGGGGACGTCTTCCGCAACCCCGAGCTGGCCGCCACCTATCGCATCCTGGCCCGCAAGGGGTGCGATGCATTCTACCGCGGCGAGCTGGCAGAGAAGATCGTCGCCTACTCCGGAAAGGTCGGCGGCTATTTTTCGCTTCAGGATTTCGCCGCCTTCGAACCCGAATGGGTGGAGCCGATGAGCGTCGATTACCGCGGTTATGACGTCTGGGAACTGCCGCCCAACGGCCAGGGATTGGCCGTCCTGCAAATGCTGCGCCTGCTCGGCCATTTCGACCTCAAGGCCATGGGCCACAACTCAGCCGCCTACCTGCACGCGCTGGTCGAGGCCAAGAAGATCGCCTACGAAGACCGCGCCCGCTTCTACGCCGATCCGCGCTTCGCCGCCCGCGATTATGCCGCCCTTATCTCCCCGGCCTACGCCAGGAAGCGTCTGGAGCTGTTCGACCGCGAGCGCGCCAGCCGTTCCCTGCCGCCCGGCGACCCGCGCCTGGCCCAGGGCGACACGGTCTACCTGACCGTCGTCGACAAGGATTTCAACGCCGTGTCGCTGATCCAGAGCAATTACGTCGGCTTCGGCTCGGGCATGGTGCCCGACGGCCTCGGCTTCTGCCTGCAGGACCGCGGCGCGCTGTTCAATGTCCAGGATCCCGGCCACGCCAACGCGTTCGCCCCGGGGAAACGGCCGTTCCACACCATCATTCCCGGCTTCGTCACCCGCGCCGGCAGGCCGGTCTTTTCCTTCGGCGTCATGGGCGGCGACATGCAGCCGCAGGGGCACGTCCAGGTCCTGTGCAATATCATCGACTTCGCCATGAACCTGCAGGAGGCGGGCGACGCGCCGCGCTTCCGCCATGCCGGTTCCTCGGAACCCGACGGCACGGTGATGAGCGACGGGGGCACGCTGTTCCTCGAGAGCGGCGTCGATGCCGAGGTCGTCCGCGACCTGATCCGGCGCGGGCACCGGGTAAGCCGCAGCGCTTCCGAGTTCGGGGGCTACCAGGGCATCTGGATCGACTGGGAGCGAAAGATCCTGATCGGAGCCAGCGAGTCCAGGAAGGACGGCTGCGCCATCGGCTACTGAGAACAAGTTCGAAGTTCGGGGTTCGAT
Organism: Candidatus Aminicenantes bacterium UBA6072; assembly: GCA_002436105.1. Taxonomy (GTDB): domain Bacteria; phylum Acidobacteriota; class Aminicenantia; order UBA2199; family UBA2199; genus UBA2199. The sequence continues at coordinate 121,988 of DIXU01000003.1, forward strand.
GTTCGATGTTTTTAAGAGAGGGCAAAAGAACAAAACAGAGCCAATTCCACGGATTGGACAATCCCTGATTTCTTCTTCCCTCAAAGTCGAGCTTCGAACGACGAACCTATGGCGTCGTACTCCTCATGGCTCTCGTTTTTTTGCCTTCTTTCTTCAACGTCGAACCTCGAACGTCGAACGTCGAACCTGTAGATATTTCATTGACATATATGACCTTATTTGTTAAGATTGAAATTCTCCCAACGCAACGATCTTCCTGGAGGTGAAAATGATCAAGGGGAAATATCTGTTCACGTCGGAATCGGTGTGCGCCGGTCACCCGGACAAGGTTTGCGACCAGATCTCCGACAGCATTCTTGACGCCTGCCTGGAGCAGGACCCGGACGCGCGCGTCGCCATCGAGGCGGTGACCAAGACCGGCATGGTGCTGGTCGCCGGCGAACTGACCACCAAGGCCTACGTCAACATCCCGACCATCGTTCGCCAGACCCTCAGGGAGATCGGCTACACCAAATCGCGTTACGGCATCGAGTACGAGACCTGCGCCGTGCTGGTGCACATCGAGGAGCAGTCTCCCGACATCGCCCAGGGAGTGGACGCGGCCCGGGGCCACGAGCAGGGCGCCGGCGACCAGGGCATGATGTTCGGCTACGCCACCAGCGAGACCCCCAGCTACATGCCGCTGCCCATCGCCATGGCCCACAAGCTGACGGCGCGCCTGGCCCAGGTGCGCAAGAACAAGACGATCCCCTACCTCGGTCCCGACGGCAAGGCGCAGGTGACCGTGGAATACGAGAACGGCCGGCCGCGCCGCATCACGGCGGTGGTCGTATCCAATCAGCACGACGACAAGATCCGTCATGCGCGCATCGAGAGGGATATCATCCGCCATGTGGTCAAGCCCGTGTGCAGCAAGTGGCTGACCCCCGAAACCAAGTTTTACATCAACCCCACCGGCAAATTCGTCGCCGGCGGCCCCTACGCCGACGCCGGGCTGACCGGACGCAAGATCATCGTCGACACCTACGGCGGCATGGGCCGGCACGGCGGCGGCGCTTTCTCCGGCAAGGATCCCAGCAAGGTCGACCGCTCCGGCGCCTACGTGGCGCGCTACATCGCCAAGAACGTCGTGGCCGCCGGGTTGGCGAGAAAATGCGAGGTGCAACTGGCTTACGCCATCGGCGTCGCCGAACCGGTTTCGATCAACGTCAACCTGTTCGGGACCGGCACGCTGAGCGAAGAGAGGATCACGGCCATGATCCGCAAGGTATTCCCGCTGAAGCCGGGCGACATCCTCCGCGAACTCAAGCTCAAGCGGCCGATCTACAAGCAGACGGCTTCCAACGGCCATTTCGGCCGCAGCGAGTTCCCCTGGGAGAGGCTGGACAAGGTGAAAGAGCTCAAGGCCTTGGCCAAGAGCAAATAACCAGACGTTAGACGTTAGATTTCAGACGTCAGCAAGACAAAGAAAGGCATTGGATGATAAACAGAGAACGGTTGCAAGAAAATGATGGATGTGTTTTTCCCCCTTCTTGCTAACGTCTAACGTCTGGCATCTGATGTCTGAGATTTTTCATGATGAATTTTTTTAGGAGGACACAATGAAAACCACCGACAAGGATCGCACGCTTCCCCATAAGATCGCCGACATCTCCCTGGCCGACTGGGGACGCAGGGAGATGGACCTGGCCCGGGCCGAAATGCCCGGGCTGATGGCCATGCGCAAGAAATACGGCCCGCTCAAGCCCCTGCAGGGGTTGCGCGTGACCGGCAGCCTGCATATGACCATTCAGACGGCCATGCTCATCGAGACCCTGGTCGAACTGGGCGCCGATGTGCGCTGGGCCTCCTGCAACATCTTTTCCACGCAAGACCATGCCGCCGCGGCCATCGCCCAGGCAGGCACCGCGGCCGTCTTCGCCTGGAAGGGCGAAACGCTGGAGGAATACTGGTGGTGCACCGAGCAGGCCCTGACCTGGCCCGACGGTTCCGGCCCCGATCTGATCGTCGACGACGGCGGCGACGCCACGCTCCTGGTCCATCTGGGCGTGAAGGCCGAGGCCGACCCCTCCCTGCTGCAGAAGGAACCGGAGAACAAGGAACTGGGCGTCATCCAGCAAAGGTTGCGCGAATCGCTTGCGCGCGACCCGCAGCACTGGAGCCGCATCAGCAACCGCATTCGCGGCGTTTCCGAGGAAACGACCACCGGCGTGCATCGCCTCTATCAGATGCAGGCCGAAGGCAGCCTGCTCTTCCCGGCCATCAACGTCAACGACTCGGTGACCAAATCCAAGTTCGACAACCTCTACGGCTGTCGCGAATCCCTGGCCGACGGCATCAAGCGCGCCACCGACATCATGATTGCGGGGAAGAAAGTGGTCGTCTGCGGCTATGGCGACGTCGGCAAGGGTTGCGCCCAGTCGATGCGCGGTTTCGGCGCCCGGGTGATCGTCACCGAGATCGACCCCATCTGCGCCCTGCAGGCGGCCATGGAGGGGTATGAATTGTCCACCATGGACGCCATGGCCCCCGTCGGCGACATCTTCGTCTCCGCCACCGGCAATTGCGACGTCATCACCGGCGCCCACATGGAGAGGATGAAGGACGAGGCCATCGTCTGCAACATCGGCCACTTCGACAGCGAGATCGACATGCACTACCTGGAGAACACCCCCGGCTGCGCCAAGACGGTCATCAAGCCCCAGGTGGACAAGTGGACGCTGAGATCGGGGCGCTCGATCATCGTCCTGGCCGAGGGGCGACTGGTCAACCTGGGCTGCGCCACCGGCCATCCCAGCTTCGTCATGAGCTGCAGCTTCACCAACCAGTGCCTGGCCCAGGTCAAGCTGGCCAAGGGCGGGCTCGAGAAGAAGGTCTACACCCTTCCCAAGCAACTGGACGAGGAAGTGGCCCGCCTGCATCTGGACTCCCTGGGCGTGACCCTGACCCGACTGACCCCCAAGCAGGCCGCCTACTTGAATATCCCCGCCGAGGGCCCGTTCAAGCCCGACCACTACCGCTATTGATCCCGGCAGGAGATGCCTTTACTATTTTGTTTTAGTTTGCTATCGTGGGTCCAATGAGAAAGGGCAAGATCCTCATCACCGACGACGAGAAGGATATCCGCGAGCTGCTTCGCGATTTCCTGGAGAGCGAGGGGTTCGAGTGCCAGCTGGCGGCCAACGCGTTCGAGGCCCTGGAAAAATTCAAGGCGGACGGTGATATCGACCTGCTGATGTCGGACATCCGCATGCCCGGCAAGACCGGCTTGGACCTCCTGGATGAGATCAAGGCCCTGAACGAGGACGTGATGGTCGTGATGATCTCGGCCGTCAAGGATATCGAGTCGGCCATTGCCGCCATGTCCAAGGGGGCTTACGACTATGTCTCCAAGCCCTTCAAGCTCAACGAGGTCGCGTTTGTGGCCAATAAGGCCCTGGAAAAGCGCCGGCTGGTCATGGAGAACAAGGAATACCAGAAGCAGCTGGAAAAGATGGTCGAGGAAAGGACCAGCGAGCTGAAGCAGGCGCTGATCGAGCTGGACAAGACCTATAGTTTCACCCTGCGCGCCATGGTCACCGCCCTCGATACCCGCGACACCGAGACCCAGGGCCATTCCCTGCGCGTGGTGCGCTTCACGCTCAAGCTGGCCGAACTGGCGGGCATTGCCGACAAGAACACCCTGAAGATCTACGAGTACGGCGCGCTGCTGCACGATATCGGCAAGATCGGCATTCCCGACGCCATCCTGCGCAAGCCGGACAAACTGTCCGCCGATGAATGGGAGACCATGAAGGAGCATCCGACCATCGGCTACAACATCCTGAAGCGGATCAAGTTCCTCGAAGATGCCGCCCAGATGGTCCTGCACCACCACGAGGCCTATGACGGCAGCGGCTACCCCGAGGGGCTGAGCGGCGAGAACATCCCCCTGGGGGCGCGCATCTTCCACGTCGCCGACGCCATCGACGCCATGACCTCCGACCGCCCCTACAAAAGGGCGATGGCCTTCGATGCCGCGGCGGCCGAGCTGCTGAATTATTCGGGCCGGCAGTTCGACCCGGAGATCATCGCCATCTTCGCCAAGACCAGCCTGGACTTCTGGATCGCGGAAAAGGCGAGCATCGAGGACAGTATCCGCCGCGACCGTGAAGGCTTATGATCCCGGCGCAGCGCCGCGAAAGTCGAATTCATAGACCCGGGCGTCCTCGCTAGGCCGGCAATAATAGTCTTTCCGCCTGCCGACCAGGCGGAAGTGATGCTTTTCGTACAGGCGGATGGCTGCGGCATTGGACTCGCGCACCTCCAGCACGGCGCGCTCGCAACCCCAGGAACGTCCCATATCCAGGAAATGCTTCAACAGGCTCTCGCCCATGCCGCGCCGCTGCCGGTCGCGGCGTACGGCGATCTTGTGCAGCTCCAGTTCACCGCCCAGCCGCCAGAACAGAAGATAGGCCGCGATCTCCCCTGCCGGAGCGGCCGCAGCGACATGGAAATGAGCCAGGCGGTTGCCCAGCTCGGCAGCGAAATACTCCCGGTTCCAGGGGTTGGAGAACTGCTGGCGCTCGATGATTTCCACGGCGTCGAGGTCGGCGGATTGCGCCGGCCTAATCCACATCGCTGGAAATGGGCGAACGGCGGGTTTCGGCATCGGGGCGGCGGATATAGAAGGGGTGGAGATCCTGGGGATCGGTCGTGAACTGCCCGCGCTGAAAACCGGCAAGGGCGATGCGGCCGATTTCGCTGGCCAGGAAATTGGAGCGGACCAAAAGGCGGAATCCGGGGAAATCGCGGCGCAGCCGGTCGCTGTGGTTCTCGGCGCCGCTGCCGATGAAGACCTTGTCCGGAAGCTCCCCCAGCACCAGCGCAGCCTCCTCCACCTTCAGCAGGCAAGGGCGGAGCCGTTCGACCATCCGCCCGCCCTCCGGCTGCGCATCGAAGGCATAGGCAGCGGCATAGATCTCGCCCTTGCGGGCGTCGATCATGGGCACGATGGTGTGCCGGGTATCGGCGAGCTTGCAGGCCAGCGCCTCCAGGGTGTTCACCCCGACCACCGGCTTGCCGGCGGCCAGAATCAGCCCCTTCAGCGTCGCCAGCCCCACGCGGATCCCCGTGAAAAGCCCCGGGCCCACGGCGGCGGCGTACAGGTCGATCTGGGACAGCTTCAAGCCCAGGGAGCGCAGCAGGAACTCCAGGCTGGGGCTCAGCATGGCCGACAGGTCGTCACGCGACGAGAAATTGTATTCCAGGACGATCTCGCCGTCCCGCAGCAGGGCGATGGAGGCGTCGCGCGAGGAAGTGTCAAAGGCCAGCAGGATCACGGGAGCTTCTTTTCCATCACCACCTCGCTGCCGCCGGGCCGGTTGTGGAACTCGAAGCGGTCCATGTAACTGCGGATGATCATGATGCCGCGCCCGTTGAAGGATAGCGGGTGGCAGTGGCTGATCTTGTCCTCCACTTCCTGCAGGTCGACCTGGCGGTTGTTCTCATCGCGAACGCTGATGCGCAGGAACGACCTGTCCCAGGTGAACTCCATATGCACCCGCTTGCTGGGGTCGCGGCCATTGCCGTGGACGATGGCGTTGTTGGCTGCCTCGCGCAGCGAGATCTCGATCTTGAAAAAAACCTCGTCGGCGATGCCCAGCAGCTTGCGGATGAAGCCGAGCACCAGGACGCTCAATTCGGTATACTTCAGGTCGCTGCGGAACGAGATCGCGATGCGCTGCTCTTTTTTTGCCATCCGTTCAAGTATAGCAGAACGGAGGGGATTTTGCCACGGAGGCGCCGCCGGAATGCTTGCAAATCGCACCGCGATCCCGTACAATCGCGGCATGGAAAAGAGAGAAGTGGAAAACATCGGCGAGTTTTTTTCCAAGGAGAGCGGCATCCTGACCCCGGAAAAAAAGTGGGAGGAGATCTTTTCGGGCTGGCTGGACAAGATCGACCAGGAAAAGATGATGCTCAACCTTTTCGAGCTGAAGCTGTGGTTCGAGAGCATCGAGGAATTCAACTCATCGCCCTACCTGGAGAACCTGGCATTCCAGCGCCACGCCCCCGGCGAGCGCAACTACGAGTTCTACGTCTTCGGGCTGCACCAGGCCTCGGCGCGCATCACCGCCCTGCTCAAGGAGCTGGACTTCAAGAAGGACAGCTATTTCCTCAACTTCGAGGAATACGTCGTGGAGAAGATGCTGGAACAGAACATGGACAAGTCCTTCCCCAGCCTGAAGGAACTCTACTCCCCCGAGTCATGGTTCTACAGCTTCCGCATCTTCCTGCAGAGCTTCCGCAACCTGCTCAGCGAGATCCTGCGCCTCGACCAGGTCTCGCAGCGTGCCTACCTGTCGATCAAGAAGCTGTACCACCGCGAGCTGCTCAACAACCCCATCCTGATATCCCTGCTCAAGAAGCAGTTCATCTCCAAGATGGACAAGATCTATCAGCCGGACATCTCATCCATCATCGCCTCCTGCCAGGACAAGATCCTGCGCAAGAACCTGGGCATCTTCTTTATCCTCTCCTTCCGTGTCCTGAAGATCAACAATTTCATCGAGCTCAACGTGGATAAGAGCAAGTACCTGGACCTGGTCATCCCTCTGGCCCTTTCCCTGAAGAAGAACATGGATGACCTCATCCACTTCAACGACACGGTCCTGTGGCCGTGCCTGCAATCCAACCCGGAGCTGAAGAAGAAGCTGGGGCCGATCGGGGACATATTCAAGAGCCTCAAGCTCGAGTACAAGAAGATCTGGGAAGGCGAACTGCCTTTCTATTTCGCCAGCGACAGCAGCAAGCTCAAGAAGCGCCAGATGATCCAGAATATCGTGATCATCGCCGAGGTGGCCCTGCAGGAGCTCATCGAGACCCTAGCCCGGCTGTTCAAGCCCGGCATCCAGGGCAGCAGCATTTTCGAAAAATACGTCTCGCGCAAGCAGAAGTCGATCGAGGTCAAGAAGAAGCTGATCCGCCTGCACACCAAGATCAACGATTATTTTGCCCACAGGGAAAGCATCGCTCCCTCCGAGATCTTCTTCGATATCAACCAGTTCATGGAGAGCGACCTGAACTATCTGCTCTACAAGGATTGGAACGAATTCCTCGGCTACTACGACAACCTCAGCCGCACCAATTTTTCGGCCGAGTTCGAGCCCACGCTGAGATCGTTCCACAGCTTCCTGACCCGCGTCCTGAAGGAGATCGTCAGCGAGAAAAAATAGACGTCAGACGTTAGACGTCAGTGGTCAGCAAGAAAAGGCTCAGGACATGGTTTTCTACTTCTGGCTAGCATCTAACGTCTAACGTCTAACATCTAACATCCAACGTCCGATTTTGCCAAGACATCCTCCCTATGCTAAGATTCCCCTGATGAAACGGGCATTCCCCTTTTCCCTCCTGCTGATCCTGGCCCTGGCGCTGCCGGCCGTACGCTACCCGTTCATCAACTACCGCAGCTCCGAGGGGCTGCCGCAGAGCAACATCACCGCCCTGCTGCAGGACCGCGAAGGGTTCATCTGGGTGGGCACCCAGGCCGGCCTGGGCAAATTCGACGGCAGCCGCTTTCAATCGCTCACCTCCCGCGAGGGACTGGCCGGCAATTACATCACCGGCCTGGAGATGGACCGCGACGGCGTCATCTGGGTGGCGAGCCAGAACGGCCTGAACCGGATCCGCTCGGGGCGCGTGAGCTCCTGGCCTTTGCCCGACGGCTTCGTGCGCATCATCGCCTACAGCCCCGTCGACCTCACGCTCTGGGTCCTGACCGACCGCAGCCTCTTCACCGTCCGCGAAGGCCGGACCGGACGCTTCACCCGCTTCCCCGATCCGGGCCGCCTGGTGGGCATGGCCGCCGGCGCCACCGGCATGGTCTTCCATACCTCCGAGGCTGTCTTCCTGTGGAAAGGAGGCCAGCTGCAGCGGTTCCCCAGCCCCGAGCCGGTCAATTTCGTCAAGGAAGCGGAAGGGCATCTCTTCGTCGGCTGCCGGAACGGCCTGTACGTGCTGAACGCCTTCGGGGAATTCAAGAGATACGCCGGCCTGCCCGAGGCGCTGGGCGATGTCACCGACATCCTGTTCGATGCCAGGAAAAACCTTTGGGTCGGCAGCCGCAGCGGCATTTTCTACAAGAACCTGCAAACGGGTGAAGCCACGGTACTCAACATGGCCAGCGGCCTGATCTACGACCGCGTATCCAGGTTGCTGCTCGACCGCGAGGGCAACGTCTTCATCGGCACCCGCCTGGGCCTTTCGCAGCTCTCCCGCCACCTGTTCCGCATGTACGGAACGGAAGATGGACTGCCGTCGACGCATGTCTGGGACATCCTGGAGGACGATGGCGCCGTCCTGCTGGGCTGCGAGGACGGAGTCGCCGAGCTGCGCGACGGCCGCATCCGCCCTTTCGCCATCAACAGCCGGCTGAAGAGCCACTCGATCCGCGCCATCGTGCGCCTGAATGACGGGCGCTACCTGCTGGGCTGCGGCGACGGCGAGATATTCGCGTGGGATCGCCGCGAGCGGCTGCAGAGCCTAACCTCCGGGTTTGCCGTACTGTACGCCATCCGCGACAGCGGCGGCTCGGCCTGGTTCGCCACCAACCGCGGCCTGCTGCAGTATGACGGTTCCGAGTTCCGCTGGTTCCGCGACGGCCTGAACGATCCGATCGTCTGGGATGTCGCCGAGCTGGAGCCGGGCGTCCTGCTGGTCGGCACCCGTCGCGGCCTGCAGCAGTTCCGCAACGGGCGCTTCACCTCCAGCGCCTGGGAGAAACTCGTCGGCCGCTCCATCGTCAACGACATCCGCGTCATCGCTCCCGACGAGGCGCTGGTGGCCACCGAGATGACGGGGTTGCTCTGGCTCAAGGGCGGCACGCTGAAGCGTCTCACCCGGGAGCAGGGACTGCTGCACAGCGACGTCTGGTCGGTGCTGCGCGACGAAAGCGGCCACCTTTGGCTGAACACCACCCGCGGACTGGAGCGCTGGGCCCCCGACGGTTCCCTGGCCTATTTCAACAAGGAAACAGGCCTTTTCGGGGATGAAGGCTGCGTCCATTCCGCCCTGAAGACGACCCGCGGCAGCCTTTATTTCGGCATCCCCCCCGGCCTGGTCGAATACCAGTTCCTGGAAAGCGAAAGGCCGGCGCTCCCGCCCGGGCTGATCATCGACGCTCCACAGGTCCAGGGCAGCGCCGCCGTTGATCCGCTGTCCGCCGCTCTGCGGCACGACCAGAACACCATTGAGTTCAGCTATGTCTGCCCGACCACCAGCCGCGAAAGCCCCGTCTCCTACCGTACCCGCCTCTTTCCCTTCGACAGCGACTGGTCGCCGCCCACGCGCGAGACGTCGGTGCGCTACACCAACCTGCCGCCCGGCACCTACACCTTCTCGGTGCTGGCCAACAACGGCGGCGGCACGGCCGGCTGGTTCGGCGCCGACCATCGCGTCATCTTCTCCATCGCCAGGCCATTCTGGAAGCGCTGGTGGTTCCTGACCCTGGAGCTGCTGCTCGGGCTGGGGCTGCTGGCGCTGGTGATCCACGCCCGCGTCCGCGTGCTGAACCGCCAGAAAAAGAAGCTGGAGGATGTCGTCCAGGCCCGAACCAACGAGATCGCCGAGAAGAACCGCGAGCTGGCCCGGCTCTCCATCACCGATCCGCTGACCGGCTTGAAGAACCGCCGCTTCCTCGACGAGACCATCCGCGAGGACATGAGCATCATCCAGCGCGAGATGCACAACGTGCGCGAGGGCCTGAAGCCCTTTGACGACAAGGCCTCCACCCTGGGCGTATTCATGATCGACGTCGACCATTTCAAGCGCGTCAACGATGTGCACGGCCACGAGGCGGGCGACGCCGTGATCGTCGAGATCGCCCGCCGGCTGCTGGCCATGATGCGCCAGTCCGACAGCGTGGCGCGCTGGGGCGGAGAGGAATTCCTGATCATCACCCGCCAGTCGCGCCGGGCGGACGCCTACCCGCTTGCCGAGCGCATCCGCCAGACCATCGAGCAGACCGCCTTCGCCGTGTCTCCCGGGCAAACCATCAGGAAGACGATCAGCATCGGCTTCTGCCACTATCCCTTCCTCTGCCAGGGGGAGGAGAAATTGAGCTGGCACCAGGTGGTGGCCATGGCCGATACCGCGCTCTACCTGGCCAAGCACAACGGCCGCAACCTGGTGATCGGCATCGAACCGGGCCCGACGCCTTTTCACGGCGACGGGCAGGAACTGCTCGTTGACCTGGCCGCCGCGGTGAACAGGGGCACCATCGTGCTTTCCTGCCGCAAAGCGGTCAAGATCCCGGCCCACCCATGAAAAGGAGCGCCTCATGTTCGGATCGATAGGCTTCCCGGAACTGCTCCTGGTTTTTATCGTCGTGCTGCTGGTATTCGGCCCCGGGAAACTGCCGGAGTTCGCCAAGCTGCTGGGCAAGTTCCTGCGCGAATTCCGCTCGACCGTCGACCAGGCCAAGTCGGCCATCCAGGATGAAATCTACAAGGAGGGGATGGCCGATCACATGAAGGATATCAGCCGCGACGTCCGCGAGGCGCTGAACATCACCGGCGACCTTGGCCGCGAGGTGAAGGATGCCCTCGATGCCGGCGGGACGATCCGGCGCGAGCTCAAGGACGCCCTGGACATCTACGGCATTGCCGAGCCGAAGCCCGCGCCCGGGGCGGAGGAGAAGGATGACGAGAAAAAGGACTGACGAGATGTCGTTTTTCGAGCACCTGGGCGAGTTGCGCAAGCGCATCGTCTGGTCGCTGGCCTTTGTTTTCCTGTTCTTCCTGGCCTCGTGGACCGTCGTCGGCAAGCTCTATCACTGGCTGTCGCTGCCGGTGCTGAAATTCCTCCCTCCCGGTCCCGGCGGCGAGTCCAAACTGGCCTTCACCTCGCTGGCCGAGCCCTTCATGATGTACATCAAGGTGGCCTTCATCTCCTCGCTGTTCGCCGCCTCCCCCTTCATATTCCACCAGCTCTGGCTCTTCATCTCGCCGGCCCTGTTCCCCAAGGAGAAGCGCTGGGTCGTCCCCTTCGTCTTCGCCACCACCTTCTTCTTCCTGCTGGGCGGCGCGTTCGGCTATTTCATCGTCTTTCCCCTGGCCTGCAAGTTCTTCCTGGACATCGGCAGCGACTTCACGGCCATCATCACCATCAACGACTATTTCGCCCTGGCTTTCCGCGTCCTGTTCGGCATCGCGGCCCTCTTCGAGCTTCCCGTCCTGGTCTTCCTGCTGGCCAAGCTGCGCATCGTTAGCGCCCGTTTCCTGCTGCGCTATTTCAAGTACGCCATCGTGGCCATATTCGTGCTCGCCGCCGTCGTCACTCCCACTCCCGACATGATCACCCAGACGCTGTTCGCGGTGCCCATGATCCTGCTGTACCTGCTGAGCATCCTGATCGCCAGGATCGTGAACCCCGGAGAAAAGGAAGAAAAGGGAAGAGAAAGGGAAGAATAAGGGAAGAGAAAGGGAAGAGAGAGTGGGAAAAACCAGCGAAGCTTCTTTCTCACTTTGTTTTCCCTCTGCCTTCCCTCTCTCTTCCCTCTCCCTTCATTGACAGCCACCCCTTCTTAATGGTATATTGGCCTCCAGTCGACCGTCCGGGGCCATGGTTTAATGGGAGAACGCGACCTTCGCAAGGTTGAGATGGCGGTTCGATTCCGCCTGGCTCCATAGGAATCAATCTCAACGATCTCACTGCTGGTAAGATGGGGTACCATGGATCACGTGCCGCTTCCCATGTTCAAAGCCAATTTTCTGCAAGCACCAGTGTTCTTCAACGTGGAACCTGGAACATGGAACGTGGAACCTGGAACGTGGAACCTGGAACGTGGAACCGGCAACAGAACTATTGCCTCTGTAGTTTCGTACTTACGCTTGCTAGATCAATAGGAGGTTACTAGTGCAAAAAACAAATGAAAGAAGGCTGTCCGGGATCTTCCTGCTCGCAGCCGCAGTGTTCGTGCTGCTGGCCGGTCCCTTGGCCGCCGACGAGGGGATGTGGACACTGGACAACATGCCCCTGAAGCAGCTGAAGGAAAAGTACGGCTTCGAACCGACACCGGCCTGGCTCGAGCATATCCGCCTGGCCTCGGTGCGCGTGGGCGACGGGGGCTCGGGCTCGTTCGTCAGTCCCAACGGGCTGGTTCTGACCAACCACCACGTGGCCCTGGGCCAGCTGCAGAAGCTCTCCAGCGCCCAGAAGAACTATGTGGCCGACGGCTTCTACGCCCCGACGCAGGCCGACGAGATCCCCTGCCCCGACCTGGAGCTCAATGTCCTGATCTCCACGGAGAACGTCACCGACAAGGTGATGGCGGCGGTCAAGAAAGGCATGGACCCGGTCAAGGCCCTGGAGGCCAAAAAGGCCGCCATCGCCCAGATCGAGCGCCTGAGCCTCAGGAAAACCGGCCTGCGCTCCGACGTGGTCTCCCTCTATCACGGCGGCGAATACTGGCTCTACCGCTACAAGAAATATACCGATGTCAAGCTGGTCTTCGCCCCCGAGCAGCAGGCCGCTTTCTATGGCGGCGATCCCGATAACTTCACCTACCCGCGCCACGACCTCGACATGGCCATCTTTCGCGCCTACGAGAAGGGTATGCCGGCCAAAGTCACCCATTACCTGAAATGGAGCCCCCAGGGCGCCGCCGACGGCGAGCTGGTCTTCGTTTCCGGCCATCCCGGCTCGACCAACCGCCTGATGACCCTGGCCCAGATCGAGTTCCAGCGCGACTTCGCCTATCCCCTGCGCATTCAGTCGATGAAGCGCATGCTGGAAGTGGCCCGCGCCTACGCCGCCGGGAGCCCGGAGCAAGCGCGCCAGGCCGCCGGCATGATCTTCGGCATCGAGAACGGGCTCAAGGTCTCCAGCGGCGAATACGAAGGCCTCAAGGCCGCCGGCATCATGGAAAAGAAAGCCGCCCAGGAAGCTGAATTCCGCAAGCTGATCGCCGCCAATCCCCAGTGGCAGGCCGAGTACGCCGGCGCCTGGGATGCGATCGCCGCGGCCATCGAGAAGCAGAAGCCGCGCATGAAGGAGATGACCTACCGGCGCCTCCCGGGCATGCGCCTGGGCGGCATCGCGCTGCAGATCGTCCAGCTCTCTGCAGAACTGCAGAAGCCCGACGGCCAGCGCCTGGACGGCTACCACACCTCCCAGCTGGACTCGCTGCGCTTCCGCCTCTTCTCACCCGCCCCCATCTATCCGGGCCTCGAGGAGGTCATGGCCGTCGATGCCATCAAGCTGATGCTCGAGGAGCTTGGCGCCGATGATCCCTACGTCAAGGCCTGCCTGGACGGCAAGACGCCCGAGGAGGCGGCCAAGGCCCTGCTGGCCGGCACGCAGCTGGCCGACCCGGCTCTGCGCCGCATGCTGGTTGACGGCGGCCCGGCGGCCGTGGCCAACTGCAAGGACAGCTACATCGTGCTGGCGCGCAAGCTCGACCCGATGATCCGCGAAATGCGCAAGTGGGCCGAGGACAACATCGAGAGCGTCTCGAGGCCTGCCGCCGAAAAGATCGGCCAGGCACGCTTCGTCGCCTACGGCAAGAACGCCTATCCCGACGCCACCTTCACCCTGCGCCTCTCCTACGGCGCCGTCAAGGGCTATCCGATGAACGGCACCCTTGCCCCCAGCAAGACCACTTTCCACGGCCTCATTGACCGCTCCCTCGGCTTCGACAACAAGCCCCCCTTCCACCTGCCCGAGCGCGTCGCCGCCGCCCGCGACAGGATCGACCTGTCCACGCCTCTGAACTTCGTCTGCACCGGGGACATCATCGGCGGCAACTCGGGTTCGCCGGTGATCAATGCCGCCGGCGAGGTGGTCGGCCTGGTCTTCGACGGCAACGTCGAGAGCTTCATCGGTCGCTACTTCTACGACGACACCGCCAACCGCACCGTCTCGGTGCACAGCGCGGCCATGATCGAGGCCATGAAAAAGATCTACGGCGCCGACGCTCTGGCCAGGGAAATTCTCGGCGAGTAAGGTTTTCAAATCGCGCCAATGAAAGGCGGGGGCCCGCGCCCCCGCCTTTTTTATTTTGCGGCCAGGCGCTCGACCAACAGAAAGTAAAAAGGGCGGGGCACAGGCCCCGCCCTTTTCATTTCAGGCGAAAATTACAGAAGCGGGCTCAGCGCACTTCGGCCGAGGCTCCCTCGATCTTCTGCCAGGGCTCGCTGCGGCCGCCCAGGTGCCGGGCCAGGAACTCGTCGACGCGGCCGTAGAAGTCAAGGCGGTTGACCGGCCGGGCGAAGCCATGCCCCTCGTCGGTGTAGACCACGTAGGTCACCGGCAGTTTCTTGTCGCGCATGGCCTGGACGATCTGGTCGGCCTCGCGGATATTGACCCGAGGGTCGTTGGCCCCCTGGGCCACGATCAGCGGCACGCGGATGTTGGCCGCGTGGAAAAGGGGCGAGATCTTCTTGTTGAAGGCTTCGTCATTCTCGATGTCGCCGATGCGCAGGATCATCTGCCTTTTCATCGGGGCCCAGTAGGGCGGGATGGACGCCAGCAGGGTCTTGACGTTGGAAGGGCCGACGATATCGACGCCGCAGGCGTAGAGCTCGGGGGTGAAGACCAGTCCGGCCAGGGTGGCATAGCCGCCGTAGGAACCGCCGTAGATGCAGACTTTCTTGGGATCGGCGATCCCCTTGGCCACTGCCCATTTCACGGCGTCGGTCAGGTCGTGCTGCATGGTCCCCACGCCCCACTGGCCATTGCCGGCGTTGAGGAACTTCTTGCCGAAGCCGGCCGAGCCGCGGAAATTCACCTGCAGGCAGGCATAGCCGCGGTTGGCGAACCACTGCGCCTCAGGATGGAAACCCCAGGAATCACGCCCCCAGGGGCCGCCGTGGACGTTGAGCACCAGCGGCAGGTTCTTGCCTTTAGAGCCCACGGGCAGGGTCAGGTAACTCACCAGCCGGAAGCCGTCGCGGGCCTTGATCACCACCGGCTCCATCTTGGCCAGCTTGTACTTGGCCAGCTCGGGCCGGTTGAGGAACAGCAGCTCCGCTTTCTTGCTGGCGCGATCATAGAGATAATAGGATACGGAGCCGTCGTCCACCATGGTGGTGACCAGCCACTTGGAGTCGGCGCGGTCGCGGCCTCCCAGGTAGAACTCGCCGCGGCCGATCTTGGCCAGGGCGGCGAAATCGTCCTGGATCGCGGGGTCAAGGACCCGCCACTCGTTCTTCAGGTAGTTGAACGACACCGCCTGCACCTTCTTGGTGTCGGGATGGACGAAGGCGCCGCCCAGATCGACCCTGGAGTCACGGGCGATGGTTTCCAGTTCCTTCCCGCTGGCGGCGTTCAGGAGCACCAGGCGGGTGGTATCGGCGCCCAGGGAAGTAATGAAATAGAGCGACTTGCCGTCCAGCGAAAAATCGACGACACCGCCGTTCTCGCCGAAGGGCAGGGTGACCAGGTCGCGCCAGGGGGCGTCCTTGCTGTCGCGTACGCGCACGACAGTCGACGCATCCCGGGGATTCTGCGCCTGGCAGGCGCGGATTTGGAAGTCGGGGTCAGTGACCCAGCCCAGAACGTCCCCCGGATTCTGGGTGTCGAGGACGATGGCGCCGGTCCTCAGGTCGACGCGGTGCATGTCGAAGACGCGGCGGTCGCGCAAGTTCAGGCCGACCAGCATCTGCTCGGGAAACTTCTTGTCCAGCATGACATTGGCGGCGCGCACGCCCTGGAACGGGGTCAGGTCGCGCACCGCCTTCGTCTCCAGGTCGACCGAGTAGACGTGCCAGTTCTCGTCGCCGCCGATGTCCTGCAGGTAGAAGAGGCGCGTGCCGTCTTCGGCCCAGAAGTGGATGCGGATGCCGCGGTGGGTGTCGTTGGTCACCTGGACGTCATCCTCCCTGCCGATGGTGCGCACCCAGACGTTGAGCACCCCCTTGTCCGAGGGGGCCAGGTAGGCCAGGCGCGTGCCGCAGGGCGAGAGGCGCGGCGATGCCTTGACCGGGTTGCCGAACAGCACCTCGCGCGGGATCAGGGGCACGTCGTCGGGGACGGCGGAAAACATCGGCGCGACGGCCATCAGGACCGCCGCGCAGGCCATGACTAGGCCCTTGCATTTTTTTGACATGGGTATCCTCCTTGATGAAGTCTATACATAAAACGTTGGCCGGGAGCATCCGGTTTCTTTTCCAGGCCGCATTCTTGATTTTTTGCCGGGGACGCGATCCGCTGCGCCTACCGGGAATCCTCCACCCTGTGTTCGGCGCGCCATTCCCTGCCCGGCATGGCTTCAGGAAAGCAGGCCGGGCAGCGCGGCCTCGACCTCGCGCCAGTGCGCCGCGTCGAGTTTGGCGCCCACCACCTCGACCACTTTGCCCGACAGCAGGGAGCCGATGCGGCCGCAAACGGGCAGCGCATATCCCCGGATCATTCCGTAAAGAAAACCGGCGGCGTAGAGGTCGCCGGCGCCGGTCGTGTCGATGGCCCGGGCCGGAATGCATTCGACGCGGTGTTCCTCGTTCTTGCGCTTGAGCAGGGAGCCGTTCTTGCCCAGCTTGACCACGGCGATGCCGCAGCAGGGCGAGATGCTGACCAGGGCGTCGGCGGGCGAGTTTTTCCCGCTGAAGGCCATTGACTCGTCCTCGTTGGCGAAGACGATATCGACATAGCCGCCGACCATCTCCTGCAGGAAGGCCAGGTTCTCGCGCACCACGTTGTGGCTGGCCAGGTCGAGCGAAACCACCAGGCCCGCCTTCTTGGCCAGGCGCAGGGCCGTTTCGGCCAGCGGATGGTTCTGCGCCATGTAGCCCTCGATATGGAAATAGTCGTAACCGCGGAACAGCTCCTCCGAGAGGTCGGCGGCCTCCAGCTCCACCGCCGCGCCCAGGAAGGTGGCGAAAGTGCGCTCCGAGTCGGGGGTGATGAAGCCCAGGGCCCGCCCGGTCTGGGCGGTGCCGGGAAACAGGCGGGCCCTTATGCCATGGCGCTCCATCTCGGCGGCGAAGAACTCTCCGTAGCGGTCGCGGCCGATCTTGCCGATGTAGCCGGAGGGCACGCCCAGGCGCGCCAATCCGCTGATGGTATTGGCTGCCGAGCCGCCGCATGCCTCCTGCTTCTCCAGGTGCGATATCCTGTCCAGGATGGCATTGACCTGCTCCTCGCGCACCAGGGTCATGCAGCTTTTGGGCAGGTCCAGCGAGCCCAGCAGCGCGTCATCGTCGATGCGCACCAGGATATCGACCAGGGCATTGCCCAAACCGAGCACTTTTTTCATGGTTCTCCCTCGGGGCGGTCGCGGCCGCGCTCCTTACAGTTTCGTGTGGGTGATCTTCTCGACTTCGTTCCCGTCGCCCATGGTGAGGATGGTGGCGCTGAGCGAGTTCAGTTCCTTCTCGTCGAGCAGGGCATAGGCGGCGATGATGACCAGGTCGCCGGGATGGACCAGGCGGGCGGCGGCGCCATTGACCACGATGCCGCCCGAGGCGCGCTTCCAGGGCAGGACATAGGTGGACCAGCGCCGGCCGTTGTTGACGTTGTAGACATCGACTTTCTGGAAAACGCGCAAGCCGGCTTTTTCCATGATCTCTTCGTCGATGGCGATGCTGCCCTCGTAGTGCAGGTCGGCTCCGGTGACGGTGGCCCGGTGGATCTTGGCGATCAGGTACGGGATCAGCATTTTATCTCTCCTGAAAGAGTATTGTCGATCAGGCGCGTCCTGCCGGCGCGAACGGCGGCGGCGACCAGGGTATTCCCCGGCTCGACCCTGGCGGTCTCCTCCAGGTCGTCCAGGCGGACAATGGCGATGTAATCGACCGCCAGCAGGGGCTGGCGGGCGATCTCCGCCCTCATGGCCGCGCGCAGGGCCCGGGAATCCCTCTCCCCCGCCTCGATCAGCGCCCGGGCACGCCGCAGCGCCTTGGGCAGGGCGAGGGCCGCGCGGCGCTCCTCGTCCGAGAGGAAGACGTTGCGTGAGGACAGGGCGAGGCCGTCGGCGTCGCGCACGATGGGCAGGACGCGCAGGCGCACGGGCAGGTTCAGGTCGCGGATCATCTGGGCGATGATGCGCGCCTGCTGGGCGTCCTTCTGCCCGAAGTAGGCCCGCTGCGGTTGCAGCAGCATGAAGAGCTTGAGCACCACGGTGGTTACGCCACGGAAGTGGCCGGGTCGCGAGCGCCCGCAGAGCTTGCCGTCCAGCCCCGTGACATCCACCCAGGTGCGGAAGTCCGGGGGGTAGATCTCGGCGTCAGCGGGGATGAACAGGACATCCACTCCCTCGCGCCGCAGCTTGGCGGCGTCCTGCCGCGGGTCGCGCGGATAGCGCCCCAGGTCCTCGCCGGGGCCGAACTGGGAGGGGTTGACGAAAATGGAGACCACGGTCAGATCGTTTTCGCGGCAGGAGGCGCGCACCAGGCTGAGGTGTCCCTCGTGCAGGTAGCCCATGGTGGGCACGAAGCCCAGCCGGCCTCTCGCGGGGATCGGGGCGGCAAGAGCCCGGCGCAGGCTGGCGATGGTCCGGCAGGTCTTCATCGCAGGAACTCGTCGATATCCAGCTTCAGGTGGTAGCTTTCGCCATCGCTGGGGAAACTGCCGCCCTGGACATCGCGGATATAGCTCTGCAGGGCGCCGAGCCAAAGGGTGCGGGTATCGGCGTACTTGCGCACGAACTTGGGCATGTAGAGGTCGGTGAAGCCCACCAGGTCGTGGAAGACCAGGATCTGGCCGTCGCAGCCGCTGCCGGCGCCGATGCCGATGGTCGGGATGCTCAGGTCGGCAGAGATCCTCCGCGCCAGTTCCTGGGGGACCGACTCGAGCACGACGGCGAACACGCCGAGCTTCTCCAGGTCAAGCGCATCCCGGTGGATCTCGCGCGCCTTTTCCCGCAGCTTGCCCTGCACCTTGAAGCCGCCCAGTGCATGCACCGACTGCGGCGTCAGCCCCAGGTGGGCCAGGACCGGGATCTCGGCATCGAGAAGGGCCTCGATCACCCGGAAGCGCTTGCGCCCCCCCTCCAGCTTGACCGCCTCGGCCCCCCCCTCCTTCACGCAACGGCAGGCGTTCTCCACGCTGCGCTCGATGCCGCCGTGGAACGATCCGTACGGCAGGTCGCTGACCACCAGCGGCAGCGGCTCGGCGCGGGTGACCAGCGAGGTGTGGTAGACGATTTCGTCCAGGGTCACCTTCAGGGTATTGGCGTGCCCCTGCAGGACCATGCCCAGGGAGTCTCCGACCAGGATCAGGTCGATGCCGGCTTCAGAGGCCAGGCGGGCGGTCGGGTAATCATAGGCCGTGACCGCCGCGATCTTCTCGCCGCGCGCTTTTTTCCGCCCGAGAGTCAGGGCCGTCTTCTTTTCCAGGTCAGGCTGGGGCATAATAGCTGTTCCCCTTTTTGTGGTTCTTGATCTCGTGGATCAGGCCGTCGATGTCCTTGCGGCTGTTGAAGTCGATCTTCTCGACGTTGACCACCAGCAGCGGCGACAGCTTGTAGTTGAAAAAATAGTAGTTGTAGGCCTCGAAGATCTCCCGCCAATATTCGCTGGGGACCCTCTTTTCGTACTCGCTCCCCTGCTTGTGGATGCGCTGCAGCATCTCGGCGAACGAGGTTTGCAGGTAGACGACCAGGCTGCAGGGATGGATGCGCTCGGCGAAAATGCCCAGGATGCGCTTGTAGATGTCCAGGTCCTCGTCGTTGAGCACGGTGTGGGCGTAGATGCCGTCCTTGTAGAAAATATAATTGGCGACCATGGTCTTCTGGAACAGGTCCTTCTGCTTCATCTCCAGCTGCTGGTTGAAGCGGTTGATCAGGAAGATGAGCTGGGTTTTGAGGGCCAGCGGATTGTAGCCGGAGGAGAATGATTCGTAATAATCCTTGAGGAAGGGGTTGCCCTGGCCCTTGAGCCCGGGCCGGGAAGGGTCGGCGAAGGGGGGCTGGCCCTGGCCGCCGGGGCCGGGCCGGGCGTGCTGGACCACGGAGTACTCGCCCTGATTGTCGAGGAACAGGCGGGCCTTGAATTCCTCGGCCAGAATCCGGGCCAGCTTCGTTTTCCCGGATTTGACCAGACCCTCCACGGCGATGTACTTGAGATCGGTCATCGGGCCTGATTATATCATGCGCGGGCCGGGCTGTAAATCGGCCCGGCCGGGCGCCGCAGGCTCACACGTACTGCATTTCCAGGAAACGCGACCGCAGCTGGTTGACCTTGTCCTTGACCTGCTTGCCCCGAATGGCCCCGGCCATGAGCTCGCCCAGCTCGGCGAAATCCTTCTCCTTCATGCCGAAGCGGGTCATTTCCGGGGTGCCGATGCGCAGGCCCGAGGGGTTCTGGGCGTCGGTGTCACCGGGGAGCATGTTGTAGTTGCAGATGACATCATTGGCCTCCAGGGCCAGCGCCGCCTTGACGCCGCCGCCGAATGAGGCGACGTTGACCGCGATCTGGTGCGAGCGCGTATAGCCGAACTCCCTGGCCTCGACGGGAATGCCGCTGGCCTCCATGGACTTGGCCAGCGCCACTGCGTTCCTGCAGATCTGCTCGGCATAGTCCTTGCCGTGGGCCTTCATCTCGCGCGCTGCCACCAGCAGGGCCGGCAGGCTGTAGAGGTGGTGGTTGGAGGAAGTTCCCGGGAAGACGCCGCGGTCGGCGGCCGACCAGTATTTCTTCTCCCCATCGGCGTCCAGGTTGGCCAGGATCACACCGCGCTGGGGGCCGGGAAAGGTCTTGTGGGTGCTGCCGGTGAGCCAGGTGGCCCCCTCGGCCAGCGGGTCCTGGAACTGGCCGCCGGCGATCAGGCCGAGGACATGGGCGCCGTCGTAGAGAATGGGAATCTGCAGCTGGCGGCACAGAGGGGCCAATTCCCTGACCGGGTCGGGGAACAGGTAGAGGCTCTTGCCCATGACCAGCAGGTTGGGCTTGACCTCCTCGATCAGATCGAGCGACTTGGCCACGTCGATATGATAGCGGTCTTCGGTCAGGGGGAAGAAGCTCAGCTTGACCGAGTTCTCCTTGCCGGGCTTCAGCACCTGTCCGCGCATCTGGATGCGCCGGCCCATGATGCCGAAGAAATTGTGGCTGATATGGCCGCCGGCGTCGGTGGAGTTGGCGATGACCGCGTCGCCGCCGCGCAGCCAGGCCATGGCGATGGCCGTGTTGGCGTTGTTGCCGCTGTAAGGCCGCACCTCGGCCTGGGCGCAGCCGAACAGCTCGCGCATCTCGCGGGCGGCCATGGTCTCGATCTCGTCGATGAATCGTGTCCCCTGATAATAGCGGTTGATCTTGTCCGGGGTGTTGGGGTGGCCTTCGGCATAGCGGCCCATGAAGTCGTTGAGCTGGATGGAACGCACCGCCGGGCTGGGCGTGTTCTCGCTGGCGATCAGGTTGATGCATTGCCTGCCCCGCCATTCGTTCTGCTTCTCGACTATGGCGAAAATGTCTTTCGTGTCAACGGGCATGTGACCTCCTGGTTTTGACGTGATATTCTTATAAGAAAAAAGCTTGCGGAATCAGTGATGAGTGATGCGTGATGAGTGATGAGAAACAGCGAGCCAACATCGTGCTTTTCTTTCCCATCACTATGGATCGTTGAATCTGTCGGCTCATCAGGATTCTCGGGTCATTCAACCTTCTTTTCAACCTGATCGCGCAGGTAATCCAGCCGGGCCTGGTGGCGCCCCCCGGCAAAGGGCGTCTCGAGGAACACGGCGACGATGCGCAGGGCCGTGGCGGGGTCGAGGACGCGCGCGCCCAGGGCGAGGATATTGGCGTCGTTGTGCTGGCGGGCCACGCGGGCGGCTTCTTCCGTGTGACAGAGGGCGGCGCGCACGCCGGAGAACCTGTTGGCCACGATGGACATGCCGATGCCCGAGCCGCAGATCAGGATGCCCACGGCGTGCTGCGGATCGGCGGCGACCCGGGCGGCGGCCAGGGCTCCGAACTCGGCCCAATTGGAGGGCTGCGGAGAATGGGTGCCGACGTCATCGACGGTTCGACCCTGTTGGCGCAATGCGGCGACGATCCTCCCCTTCAGCTCGAACCCCGCGTGGTCGGAGGCGACGATGACGTTCATGCCGCTGCCGGTGTCCATGGGGCCTCAGCTGGCGAAGCCCAGGTCCAGCCTGAGCGAATCGCCGGGATTCAGTATCAGGGCCACGTACTCGACACGTCCCGGCTGGCCGACCGGAAAATAGATCAGCTCCACGTCGAAGGTGTCGCCGCCGGGCCAGGACAGGGTGAGGGTATCGGTTTGGCCGACCGCGATCGTCGTTGAATGGTAGTCGAGGGTGACCACGATGTCGCGGACGCCGGTGTTGCGAACGTTCACCCGGGCTTCGCTGCTGCGCGCGCAGCCGCCCAGCCAGATCAAGGCGGGGAATACTGCCAGCCACGCGATTTTTTTGCTCATGGGACTCCTTTCAGGCCATAAATTAAACCATTTCGCCCCGCAAGTCAATAGCGGCGGCGGTCGCCGGCCCCCCGTTCCGATGGGACCGGGACGTCGGGATCGAAGCGGCCCCTCCAGCCGTCGTTGCGGGGCGGTGCGGCCATCAGCCGTAGGGGATCTCCCGCTGCTCCTCCTCGGCGCCGACGCGGATGGCGGGAATATCGCTGCGCGGGCAAACGCTCTCGCAGATGCCGCAGCCGATGCACAGGTCGGGAACGACGTAGATCTGCCGGACTCGCCTGAGCCGGCCGCGGAAATCGTGCACCTCGACCTCGCGGAAGCGGATGGCTTTCTCAGGCACCGGGCAATGCTCCTCGCAGACGGCGCAGTTGTAGCCGTCGGCATAGGTGTAGCAGGCGCTGCGGTCGATGACCGCGGTGCCGATCTTGAACTGCTTCTTCTCCTCCAGGGTCAGCCTGGCCAGGGCGTGGGTCGGGCAGACCTGGGTGCAGCGGTGGCACTCGTACTCGCAGTAGCCGCTGGTCGGCACCAGCACGGGGGTCCAAACCCCCTCCAGCCCGGCCTGGAATACGGCCGGCTGCAGGGCGTTGGTCGGGCAGGCCTGCAGGCAGGCGCCGCAGCGAATGCATTTTTCCAGGAATTCCTTCTCGCCGACGGCGCCGGGCGGGCGCAGGAAGGAATGGGTCCTGGCGCTGCGGGCCGGGGCGATCAGGGGCAGGGCGGCCGCGGCCAGGCCGACGGCGGAAGCGCCCAAAAGGCGGCGGCGGCCCAGGTCCAGGGCAGGTCGCCGGCCGGAGACGGGAAGGCCGAAGCGCAGGTCGATGGCCGCCTCGGGACAATCGCTCACGCAGTTGAAGCACAGGACGCATTCCGACTTGAGATAATCCTTGAAGGGACTGCCGTAGTAGGTGCAATGCGCGGCGCAGGCGTTGCATGAGCGGCACTTGTCGTTGATCGCCAGGCGCAGCAGCGACCAGCGGCCCAGCAGGCCGTACAGGGCCCCCAGGGGGCACAGGTAATTGCAAAAGAAGCGGCGGCGGTGGAGGTTCAGCAGCAGCAGGCCGAGGAAAATGACGCCGATGCCGGCGGCCTGCAGGAAGGAGCGCTGCGTCACGGTGAGCAGGACGCGGCGCCCGAGTTCATACAGCGGTTCGGGCCCCGCCAGCAGGGCCTGCTGCAAAAGGGCGTTCGCGCCCGGCAGGATCACGGTGGCGGCGCTGCGGGTGAGCAGGGAAAAGGGATCGATCCAGCCCAGGAGCTGGACGGTGAAGAGCGAGGCAACCAGCAAGGCGGCGAGCAGCAGGTACTTCAAGCGCAACGGCTTGCGGGCCACCGGCATGCGGCGCTGCCCGCGGCGCGCACCCAGCCAGGTGAAGAACTGGTTCATAGCTCCCAGGGGGCATATCCAGCCGCAGAAGAAACGGCCGAGCAGCAGGGTCAGCAGCAGCGGCGCCAGCGCGAGCAGGAAGATGCGCAGGAAAGGCCCGGCCAGCAGGCTGACCCACAGGAAAAGCGGGTCGAAATAAAAGAAAAGCCCGGCCCAGGGCAGGCGCGCCGCGTCTCCCCCGCCGCTGCGCACGAGGAGAAGGAAGAAGAGGACAGTGAAAATGATCTGGCTGAGGATGCGCGCCCGCTGCAGCAGCCGCCCCGTTCGCCTGTCCATGGCCGGTCAGGCCGACAGGCTCTTGAGCGCGATTTTGGCGATATCGATCTCGCCCATCCCGCGCTCGTGGGCCGCCTGCAGGAACTCGACCTGGCGGGCGTCGCGGCCGAACAGCGCGGCGGCGGCCACGTCGGCGTGCATGATCTGCGGGGAGGCGATGACCGTGCGCCGCTCCTCCACGTCGCTCAGCCGGCCGCCCACCGGGCCGTTGCGGACAAGGACGCGCCAGGCGTCGACCACGACCAGGTGGCTGCGGAAGCCGTTGGCCAGGTCGGCGATGTTCTCGCCCATGTCGCGGTGCAGCTTGCCGCGATTGCCGCCCAGGATGCCGAAGAGGTTCTTCATGGCGATGGTCAGCCCCGAGCTGCCGTGGTGCTTGAGGATCGGCACGTTGATGAACTTGTCCACCTCGAGGTGGTCGCGGTACACCGGCCACTTGCCGAGGAACTCGCCCTTGAAGTCGTGCAGCACCAGGCGGTTCTCGTCGCTGAAGCGGACCTCGGCCCCCGCCCGGCGCGCCATGGCCTCGATGCCGCTGCGCTGGTAGCAGTCCTCGGCCTTGTGGCAGGTGTTGTCCATGACCACGACCTTCTTGGCCCCGGCGGCGAAGGCGAGCTCGATGACGGCGCGCAGCACCTCGGGATGGGTGCAGGCGGCCTGCTCCGTCGTGCGGTTCCAGCCGATATTGGGCTTGACCATGACCACGTCTCCGCGGGAGACAAACTGGTTCATGCCGCCCAGCTCGGCCACGGCCCGCCGGGTGATCTCGTAGGGAGAGGTACCCTTGACCTGGATCACGCCGGCCGCGCCGCCGGTCTGCGCCCGTACCGCGGGGGCGGATCGAGCGGCAGCCGGAGACGCGGGCGCGCCCTGGGCGCGGGCGAGCGCCGGAACGAGCAGCCCCGAGGAGACCCACATGCCGTTGCGGACGAATGTTCTTCTTTTCATGGAACCATTCTAACGGATCGCGGACCGGCGGTCAATGGTGCGGGCCGGGGACTACTTCATGCTTTTCAACAGCCCCGCCATGAAGTCCCACACCTTGCCGATCGAGTCCACATGAATCTTTTCGTCGGGCGCATGGGGATTCTTCAGGGTCGGGCCGAAGGAGATCATGTCCATGCCTTCCTTCTTGTCGCCGATGATGCCGCATTCGAGCCCGGCATGGATGACCTCCACGAGGGGTTCCTTGCCGAACAGCTTGCGATAGACTTCCTTGCAGCGCGCCAGCAGCGGCGACTGCAGGTTGGGCTGCCAGGCGGGATAGCCGTTGCCGCTGACGGCATCAGCGCCGGCGAGGCGGGCGATCGCCTCGATCCTCCAGGTCAGGGCGTGCAGGCGCGACATGACCGAGCTGCGCTGGCTGGTGACGATCTCCAGCTTGCTGTTGGTGATGCGGACGCTGGCCTCGTTGTTGGAGGTCTCGACCAATCCCTTGATCTCGGCGGACATGGCGGCCACGCCGTGGGGCAAGGCCAGGAGCAGGTCGAGGATGCGGCCGCTGTCGGCGGTGTTGAGCGGGCGCTTGCCCATGGTCTCCAGCTGGAGCTCGACGCTGACCTTCAGGTTGGGATCGGTTTTCCTGAACTCTTTCCTGAACGTCCCCTCCAGCTCGGAAACGATGCGCTCAATGTCCTTGAAGCTGTCGCGGGGGATGAATATGTCGGCCCAGGCGTCGCGGGGGATGGCATTGTGTGCCGTGCCGCCGGAGACGTCGGCCAGGCGGACATCGCACTCGCGGCGCACCTGCATCAGTGCCCGCACCAGGACGCGGATGGCATTGGCGCGCTCCTCGTTGATGTTGACCCCGGAGTGCCCGCCGTTCATGCCGCCGGCCTTCAGGCGCGCCATGACGAAACCTTCGGGGGCGTCCTCGTAGTGCACGGCCAGGCTGATGCGCGTGTCGCGCCCGCCGGCGCAGCCGACGGTGAACACGCCCTCGTCCTCGGAGTCGACGTTGAGCAGGATCTTGCCCTCGATGAAGTCGCCCTGCAGGGCGTTGGCGCCGGTCAGCCCGGTCTCCTCGTCGACGGTGAACAACAGCTCCAGCGGGGGATGAGCCACCTCCTTGTCCAGGGCCAGCACCATGGCCATGGCCAGGGCGATGCCGTTGTCGGCCCCCAGCGTCGTGTGGTCGGCTTTCAGCCATTCGCCGTCGAAGACAAAGCGGATCGGGTCCTTGGAAAAGTCGTGGGGCGAGTCGGCCGTCTTCTCGCAGACCATGTCCATGTGCCCCTGGATGACGACGATCCCGGACTTCTCGTATCCCGGGCTGGCCGGAACCTTGATCAGCACGTTGCCGACCTTGTCCTGCCTGGACTGCAGGCCGTTCTTCCCTGCCCAGTCGAGCAGGAAGGCGCCGATCTTCTCTTCATGCTTGGAACAGCGCGGAATGGCGCTGATCCGCTCGAACAGATCGAGGATCTGCTTCGTTTTTTGGTGACGGATATTCATTGAATCGCTCCTTGGCGGAAAACTTTTCAGAAAAAAAACTATAATGGAAACATCCCCAAAAGTCAATCCCGGCCCGGGCCGGCGCCCCGGGCGCCGCCGGCCTGTTGCAAACCGCTGTCATCCGGCATACAATGGCGGCGCATGGTGCGCATTCCGGCCGCTCTCCTGCTGTTCAGCCTGCTATTTCCCGCTGCGGAGATCGCTCCCAGCGGCATCACCTGCTGCGACGAGCAGAAGATCCGCCTGGCCATGACCGAGGAGGCGCTGCGGCGCATCGCGAACCGGAGCGAAGGCCGCGCCCGGAGCGAAACCGATTACCTGTGCGCCCAGGCGCATGAACGCATCCGCGGCCGCCTTCCTTCCGGCGGCCGCGACCAGGTCCTGGACTTCATGCGCCAGGCCCTGCGGCAAAACGACACCGACGAGGACACGCGCGAATTTCAGAAGCTCGTCGGCCACTTCATCCTGGGCATGACCCTGGAGATCGGCCATACATTCCAGGACGAGTACGACCAGGCCCGGGCGGCGAAGGAAAAGCTCGACAGGCTGCTCGACACGCTGGAGGACTCTCCCCTTGCCGGGGAGGAGGCCTTGAGCCGGGCCCTGTTCCACGCCGACCTGACCGAAAAGGAATTGCGGCGCATCCGGGCCCTGGAAAGGAAATGGCGGGAAAAGGAGGCCTTTGCCTCCCCCTTCGATGAGTTCAGCGAACTCAGAAGGAATGTCCTCGGCCTTGCCGCCGATCCCGATCAGCGCATGACCTTCATGCTCGCCGGGCGCTACCGGGCCGACCACCCTTTCCTGGACGAGTTCCTGAAGAATTACCGTCGCCTGGCCGCTGATTTCCGCGAAACAGCGCGCCGCGTGAACGAGCTTCTCGACACCCGGGCAGATTGAGTGCCATCCCGGCCGCGTTCTCCATGCTCTTTCCCGGGTTGAATTCGCTCGCGAAATATTCTACAATCCACCCCATGAATGCACGAAATTCCCGGATGAACGGCAAAGGACACGGTCGCGAAGCATGCTGGACCCACTGAGCGCGAACGGTCGGGGAAAAGGACGCATCGCCATTCCAGCGCCGCTGCTGGCGCTGGCCGCCGCCCTGTTGACCGGGCTGATCCTCCGTTTATGGGGCATCCAATGGGGATTCCCGCGCATCGACCTGAGCCCGGACGAGCTCAATATCTGGAGGATCAGCGCCCGCTTGAACTGGCAACACCTCGACCCCGGGTTTTACAACTACTCGGGGCTGACCTTCCACCTGAATTTTTTCGCCGTCCAGCTGCTGCGCCTCTTCGGCGTGACGATCGAGCCGCACACCATCCTGCTGGTCAGCCGCTTGTGGAGCGTGTTCTTCGGCACCCTGACCATCGCCATGGCTTTCCTGGCCGCCCGCGATTTCTTTGCGGACGAGCGAGCCGGCGCCTGGGCGGCGTGGGCCGTCGCCCTGCTGCCGATTCACGCCTGGCACTCGCATTTCGGAACCAGCGACATCGGCCTGGTCTTCTGGATGACGACCGTCTTCTGGCTCTCCGTGCGCGCCGGCCGGGAACCCAGCCTCCGGCGCTTCCTCCTGGCCGGTCTGGCGGTGGGTTTCGCCGTCGGCGTCAAGTTCAACGGCGCATTGGCCGCCATCACCCTGCTGGTCGCAGCGATCGTCGCCTGGCGTGAACGGCGCATCCCGCGGCCAGGACGGGTCTTGTTGCTGCTGGGGGCATCCGCGGGCGCCGCGCTTTTGGGATTCTTCATTGTCTCGCCCTATTCGCTCATCCACCTGGCAACGACCGTAAGCGCATTTTTTTTTGAATCCGCCCACGTCAAGGGCGGGCACTACGGCTTCGACCTGTCGCCGGACGGCTTCCCCTATTATCCCTACGCCTATCAATTATTCGCCGCCTTTCCCTTCTCGTTCGGCGTGCCCCTCTACCTGGCCACGCTCATTTCGCTCATCCATTTCATCTTCCGAAGCGGGAAAGCGCAGCGGCTTCTCGGCCTCGCCTTCCCGCTCGCCTACCTGGGCATACTGGCTTCGTGGAAGTTCGTGCCGACGCGCTATTACCTGCCGGCGCTCCCCATCCTGCTGATTCTCGCTTCCCGGGGCTTCAGCCGGGCGCTGGCCGCTTCCGGCCGCTGGCGCAGGTTTGCCGCGCGGTCGGCCGCCTTCCTGGTCCTGGCCTACACGCTCGCCTACAGTGCGTCCACGGTGGATCGCTTCCGCCTGGACACGCGGCTGGAGGCCGCCCGCTGGGCCCGGCAGGCGGTTGGCCCCGGCAGCCGCTTCATCCTGGTCGAGCCCATCTTTGACCGCAACGCCCTCGTCCCCGCCGACGCTCCCGCCCCGATGTCCTTTCCCGTCCCGTTGGAACGGGTGATGGAGAAATCCTACATGCCGTTGCTCGACCGCGGGCGCTTCCAGGTGACGACCCGCGACCTGCCGAGCACCGTCTCGGACATGGAGCGCGGCCGGCTGGGCCCCAACGACGTCCTGTGCCTCAGCAGCCTGGTTTACCTGCGCGATGTGCGCCTGGGCCGGAAGGCCGAGGGCCGCCTGCGCCTGTGGAATACCATCCGCCGCAATCCGCGCCGGTTCCGTCGCCTGAAGGTCTTTGATTCACCGTTCCTGAACCGCCGCTTCTATGCCGCTCTGGACCCGATGTTCGCCTGCGACTTCGTTTCGCCGACCCTCGAATTCTACGTGCCGCGGCCCCGGATCGGGGGTCCCACTCGCGAAAGCCCGGCGCAGCCCTGAAGCGGGAGGGACCGCGCCCGGCCGCTGCCGGAACTTGAAATCCTCCCCGATATTGCGTACAATGCGTTGATGGAAAACACCTCGATCCCGCCCGGGGAGACCCCCTGGCAGCTGAAAATGTTCAACCGCTCGCTGAAGAAAAAGATGAAGGTCGCGACCCTGGCCCGCCATTTTCCCTGCCTGGAAAGCCGCACCTGCCTGCTGGTGACCTGCGGCGACAACAACGGCGCCATCAATTGGAAGATCCGCGAAATGGGCGGCCGCTGGACCTGGGCCGATTTCGAGGCGCAGGGCATTCCGGGAATGGAGGAGCTTCTCGGCGAACCGGTGATCCGCATCGACCGCGCCCTGTCCCGCCTGCCCTTCCCTGACGGAGCCTTCGATTTGGTGGTCAGCATCGACGTGCACGAGCATCTGGATGATCCCCTGCCCGTTTCCCGCGAACTGGCGCGCGTCGCCCGGGCGGGCGGCACCGTGATCATCACCACCCCCAACGGCGATGAAAAGAAACTGGCGGTACGCATCAAGAAGGCCATCGGCATGGACGCCAAGGCTTACGGCCACCGGCGCATCGGCTTTGATATCCCTGACTTGCGCCGGCTGGCGGAAACGGCCGGGCTGACCTTCCGCCGCGGCGACTCCTATGCCCGCTTCTTTACCGAGATGATCGAGCTGGCGATCAATTTCCTTTACGTCAAGGTGCTGGCCAAAAAAAGCTCCGCCAAGGTCGAGGAAGGCACGATCGCCCCGGTGAGCCGGGACCAGCTCGAGTCGGTGAAGAAAAGCTATCGTCTGTACTCCCTGGTCTACCCGCTTTTCTGGCTGGTCTCCCGCCTCGATGTCCTGGTCTTCTTCACCCGCGGCTACGCCGTGGTGGCCGTGTGCGCCAAATGATCGCCGTCGTCACCGGCGCCAACGGCTTCATGGGGCTGCAGCTGGTGAAGGATCAGCTCGCCCGCGGCAGCGCCGTGCGCGCCGTGGACCTGCACCGGGAAAGGCTGGACGCGCTCAGCGCCGGACCGGCACTGGAGATTTTCCAGGCCGACATCGGCGACCCGGAGACGATGAGGAAGATCGTGTCCGGGGCCGACGTGGTCTTTCACCTGGCCAGCGCCCACCTGGTGGTCAGCCTGGGCGAAGAGGCCTACTGGCGGATCAACCGCGACGGGGCCCGCCGGCTCGTCCGCCTCTGCGGCGAGGCCGGCGTCGGCCGCTTCGTCCACTGCAGCACTGTCGGCGTCTATGGCGAGATCAGCGATCCGCCCGCTGACGAAACGACTCCCTGCCATCCCGACCTGGTGTACGAGAAGAGCAAGCTGGCCGGAGAGGAAGCCGTGCGGGCCGAGGCGGAACGGACCGGACTGCCGCTGGTCGTGATCCGCCCGGTCTGGGTATACGGCCCGGGCTGCCCGCGCACCCAAAAACTGTTCCGCTCGCTGCGCAAGGGCACATTCGTCTTCATCGGTTCCGGCCGCAGCCTGCGCCACTGCATCCATATCGACGATTTCAACCTCGCCTGCGCGCTATGCGCCGCCCGGCCCGAGGCCGTGGGCGAGACGTTCATCATCGGCGATTCCGCCGCGATCACCCTGCGCGAGCTCCTGGGCCACATGGCCGCCGCCTGCGGCTGTCGCCCGCCCAGGATCCGCCTGCCGCTGTTCCTGGCCCGCCCGCTCTTCGCCGCGGTGGAGCGGCTGTCGCTGATGCTGAAGCGCGAACCGCCGGTTTCCACCCGCACGCTGAAGTTCTTCACCAACAACACGGCGTTTTCCATCGCCAAGGCGCGGAGGCTTCTGGGATTCGCGCCGCGCTACGACGTCGCCGCAGGCATGCGCCGCACCTGGGATGAGATCAGTCGCCCGCAAACCGGCGGCGGGGAGCGCTGACCATGTGCGGCATCTGCGGCTTCACCTGGGAGGACCCACCGGTCGTGCACGCCATGGCCGATGCGCTCTCCCACCGCGGCCCCGACCAGGACGGCTATCATTGCGCTCCCGGGATTTCCCTGGGGCACCGCCGGTTGTCGATCATCGACCTTTCCGAGAACGGACGCCAGCCCATCGCCAACGAGGACGGCAGTTTGTGGCTGGTGCACAACGGCGAGATCTATAATTTCCGCGAAGTGCGGAGTTGGCTGGAAGGCCGCGGTCACGTCTTTCGCAGTCGCTCCGATTCGGAGGTGCTGCTGCACGCCTTCGAGGAGGAGGGCATGGATTGCCTGCGGCGCATGAACGGCATGTTCGCATTCGCCCTCTGGGACGCCAAGGGGCGGCGACTGCTGCTGGCGCGCGACCGGCTGGGAGAAAAACCGCTGTATTACTCCCAGTTTGGGGGGAAGCTCGCTTTCGCCTCGGAGATCAAGGCCCTGCTGCGGAACCCCGGCGTGCCCAGGGGGATCGACGACGAGGCCATCGACTGCTTCCTGGGCTTCGAGTTCATCCCCGCGCCGCTGACCGCCTTTGCCGGCATCCGGGCCCTGCCCGCCGGCCACTGGCTGGAATGGCGCGGGGAAAGCGCCGTGGTCCGCCCGTATTGGCGCCTGCGCCAGGAAAGCGAGGAACGCCCGGAAAAGGAGTGGATCGAGGCGCTGCGCGAGCATCTTGAGCGGGCCGTGCGCCTGCGCCTGGAAAGCGACGTGCCCCTGGGCGCATTTCTCTCCGGCGGCATCGACTCGAGCACCGTGGTGGCCATGATGCGCCGCGCCGATGCCGGCCCCATCCGCACCTTCGCCCTGGGCTACAAGGAATCGGGATTTTCCGAATTCGCCTATGCCCGGAAGGTCGCTTGCCATTTCGCCACCGATCACAGCGAGCTGATGATCGACCCCATTACTCCGGAGGTCATCGAGAAGGCGGTCTGGCACCTGGACCAGCCTTTCTCCGAATTCTCGGTCCTGCCCTATTACCTGATCTGCCGCAAGGCCCGCGAGCACGTCACTGTCTGTCTTTCAGGGGAAGGGGGTGACGAGGTGTTCGCGGGCTATGACCGCTTCAAGGCCAGCAAGGCCGAACGCTACCTGCGCCGGCTTCCGGCTCCCCTGCGCCGGGCGGCCGGTCGCCTCGCCGCTTCCCTTCCCGACCGGCCCCAGAAAAAGGGCGCGTTGAACAGCCTGCGGCGCTTCTTTCAGGGGGCCGCCCTCCCCGCCGGCGGCCATATGCGCTGGCAGTATTTTCTCACCGCGGAAACCGCCGCGGGCATTTTCCGCCAGCGCAGCGGCGAGGAGGTCCTGGCCTCCACCCTGGCCTGGGCCGACCGCGCCGCCGAGGATTCCGGGGGGCGCGGCGACCTGGAACGCGAGATCCTCTGCGAACTCGGGTTCATGATGCCCGAAAATCCCCTGATGAAGGTGGACAAGATGAGCATGGCCTGCGCACTGGAGATCCGCGCTCCGCTCATCGATCATGAGCTGGTCGAGTTCGCCATGCGCATCCCGGCCCGCCTCAAGCTGGCCGGCTGGACCACCAAGGCCGTGCTCAAGAAGGCCATGGCGGACCTTCTTCCTCCGGGGATAGCGTACCGGCCCAAGCACGGCTTCAGCTTTCCGATCAAGCACTGGCTGCGCGGCGACCTGCTTTCCTACATGGACGATGTGCTGAACGGCTCGCCGCTCATCGCCGAGAGGTTCGACGGCAAAGCCGTCCGGCGTCTCGTCGCCGAGCACCGCGCCGGCAGCAGGAACCACGATCACCTCCTGTGGAGCCTGGTGAACCTTGCCCTGTGGCACAGGCGATTCCTGGCTCCGCACCCCTGACATGTTCTCGCGCATCGCCGTCGATTTCCACCTGCATTTTTACAGGGATTACGACCCGGAGATCTTCTGGCAGGCGTTATGCCGCAACCTGGCCGGGGATGCGATCGCCCGGCTGGATGACAGGATCCCCCTTCAGCGCCTGGCTCTGCTGACCGAGGCGCCGGGTTGCGACTGGTTCCGCCGCTGGGCCGCGCCGGGGGCGGCGCTGCCGGGAGGCTATTCTTTCGCGGCCACTTCCGAGCCCTACTCCCTGGCCCTGTCCGCCAACCGCGAGATCCTGGCCCTGATCGTCCGGGGCCGGCAGATCATCACCGCGGAGCGCCTCGAAGTACTGACCGCGGGCGACTTTCCCGCCGTCGAGGACGGGCTGCCGCTGGCTCGCGTGCTGGAGGCGCTGGCCGCAGCCGGAGCCCTGGCCATCATCCCCTGGGGAGCCGGCAAATGGCTCGGCGGCCGCGGCCGCCTGCTGAGGAGGCTGGCATCGACCCCGGCCCCGCCACGGGTATTCCTGGCCGACAACCCGGCCCGGCCTTGCTTCTGGCCGGCACCGCGCGCCTTCCGCATGATGGAGCGCCAGGGCCGGCCTGTCCTGCGCGGTTCCGACCCGCTGCCGCTCCCCGGGGAAGAGCGGCGGGCAGGTTCTTTTGCGAGTCGCTTCGAGGCGGAATTCGATCCGCTCCGGCCCCTGGCGTCCCTGCTGAAGTTACTGGACGGGAATGCCCTCATCCGGGACCTGGGCCGGCCGGACGGAGTGTTCACCTTCTTTTCCAGGCAAATCGGCTTGCGCTTGCGCACATAGAACGAATGGATGCAGGGAAAAGCCTCAAGCGCTCCGGTCGCTCAAGAAGAGGCCAATTGCCCGGTCCGTGCCGCGATCTCGACGGGAATGACGGCCGGAACGGATCCCTTTTCATGGAACCAGGTGATCAATTCCCTTTTCAGGTCAAAAAACAGCCGATATTTCCCAGGAGGCAGGGTTAAGGACAGTTCGGTCCGGAAGGCGAACGTCTCGCCCACGGCGACATCCTTGGGGATGACGATCTCGCCCAGTGCGGGGTTCAGCAGGCTTCCGGATTCGTCCAGCAGCTGGATGCCGATGGCGATGCGATGGCTCAAGCCCTTGGTATGCCAGGTGAAATTGCATTCATTGGTCAATTGGATGTCCAGCCCCAGCTTGGCCGCGCCGGCAATGATTTTGCTCGCGCCGCTGACCTGGATCCGGCCCCGGTAAACGAGAGGAGAGAAAACGATATCGCTTTTCCAGGCCCCTTTTTTAACCGCGTTGCCCTCCTTTTTGAACGTGACCGCCAGGGAGGTGAACACGGAGTTCAGGAAGCGCAGTATCACATGGGGGGACTTGAACACTTCCTGGGGCAGCTTGACCCAATTGTGCAGATAATGATCCTCGATCCTCAGGTCCATCCCGCTTTCCGCCAATAGGAATCCGTTCCTTTCGAACAGGTCAAGGACTTCGTTGACGGAAAAAATCCTGGTGTTGGGCACGCGGCCAGCCAGCCGATTCAGCCGGATCTCGGTCGTGATCGTGCATGCCCCGCCCGGCTTCAATACGCGGTACATTTCGGCGATCGCCTTTTCGATCTGGCGGAGACCGCCGAAATGCTCGATGGAAGACGCCGAGAAAACGAAATCAAAGGAGTTGTCGGCGAATTGCAGTTCCAGGGCGTTCATGCGCCTGAAATCAAGGTTTTCCCGGGGATACAGGAAAGGGGCGTATTTCTCGGGAATGTCGGGAATATCGGGCTCGTCCTCGCCCCCCAGGAAACTTCCCTCATAGAGATCGACGGCGACCATCTTTTTTATCTTGTAGGCCAGGTAATACAAAATCTGCTCCCGGCCGGCGCCGATGGCCAGGCCGCGGTTATCGGGATGCAGATAGCCCAGCTTTTTCAAGACATAGATGATCTGGGTGAATTCCCATATCTTGCGATGGAAGCTCTCCTCATTCATGGAGAAAATGATGCGGAAATCCTCCAGAATGTCATGCCATTCCCGGTTGCAGAGATCGGCCACATGAGGGATCTTGTTCAGCGGCACGGCCGCGCGAGCCCTTTCTTCCTTCAGCTCCCGCCAATTTACGACCGGGTACAGCATCCTGTCGAATGGCCGCAGGAAGGCGTTGTAGGCCTTGTTGGAAAAAAGAACGCGGTTGATTGCCGTTTTCAGCTTTTGTGCAGGCATTGCGAGGCAAAATAGCACAAAGCCGGCACGGTTGTCAAGCCGGCGCGATGGGGGCATCCTGACGGCGGCTCCAAGGCGCGAATGGGCGCGGAGCGCCGGCCCGGATCGCGGATATTCCCTTTCGCCCCCGATTTTGCTATAATATTTCCGTCATGATCCCCAACAGCATCAGGATTTTTTTTATTCTCGCCCTGCTTTTCATCATCTTTTTCTCCTTCTCCGTCGACCTGGCCGACATCAAGCACGGAGGCTTTTTTTCCGACGAATCGACCTATTACGGCATTATCCAGAGCCTGGCCCTGGACGGCGACCTGAAGTACGAGCGCAAGGACATCCAGCGCATCCGGGAAAAATTCTGGGTCGGCCCCATGGGCCTGTTCCTGAAAAAAGGCAGGGACGGCCAGCTCTATTTCGCCAAGTCGTTCATCTATCCCCTGCTGGCGGCTCCTTTCTTCCGCCTGTTCGACGTGCATGGCATCCTGCTGGCCAACGGCCTGATGCTTCTGCTGGTGCTGTGGATGGGCTTCCTGCTCCTGCGCCGGTACCACCCGACGCAACAAAGCTTCTCCTTCACGCTCATCTACCTCTTTTCCAGCGTCGGCTTCATCTACATCTGGTGGACCACCGCCGATTTGTTCAATTTCTTCGTCAACTTCGCCGCCCTGTTCTTCTTTTTCTTTGCGTTCAAACGACCGGCCTGGAGCTACCTGGCCGCCCCGCTTTTCGCGGCCGCCGTCTTTTCCAAGCCCAATAACCTGCTGCATATCGGCGTTCTTTTCCTGCTGCTGCTCTACCGGAAGGAATGGAAGCGCTTCATCGTCCTGGGCCTGCTTTGCGCGCTGTTCCTGGCCGGCCTGTTCGCCTTCAATTTCCTCCAGACCGGGGAGATCAACTACCAGGGCGGCGAGAGGAACTCGTTCTACGGAAAATTCCCGCTGGAAAGGGAGGATTTCACCTTCAGCAGCGGCAACCAGATGAGTACCGACACCTACTGGAGCCGCTTCTACCTGAGCCCGGAGATCGCCCTGTACAACCTGTTCTATTACATCTTCGGGCGCTTCACCGGCATGTTCATCTATTTCTTCCCCGCCGTGTTCATCCTGCTGCTCTTCTGTTTCCAGAAAAAGAGCAGCGAAGATTGGTTCCTGCTGGCCGGCATCATCCTGGCCATCCTGTGCTATGTCCTGCTCATGCCCGACAACTATTTCGGGGGCGGCGGATCCCTGGGCAATCGCTATTTCATGAACATCTTTCCCCTTTTCTTCTTCCTCGGCCACCGGAAGCGCAATTTCCGGTTTTCCATCGTCCCGCTGTTCGCCGCCGTGATCTTCCTCTCGCCGGTGTACATGGACTCGCTGTCCCATTCCGCCTCGCCGCGCTATCCGGGGGTCACCTTCCCCAGCCGGCTGTTTCCCGCCGAGAAGACCCAATACAGCACGCTGCCCAGCAACACCAATCCCAGGGCCTTCAATAAAAAGATCGGCGACCAATACACGCTGTTCATGCTCAATGACAGCTACAACCCGATCGAGGGCGATTTCTTCTGGACCAAAGCGGATCAGGAGTTGGAGTTCTTTCTGCTGGCTCCCCGCCGGGTCCGGTCCTTCGTGGTGCAACTGAAGAACATTCCCAAGCCCAACCAGGTTTCCCTGGCGATCGAGCACAAGCGGCACAGGGTGTATATCGAGCCCGGAGGGGTGCGGTCGGTCGCTTTCAGCAAGGTGCCCGGCCTGCGCATCGATTCGCGGCGTTTTCTTTATCTGTTCAAGATCAGGAGCGACCGCTCCTTCTGTCCCTACTTCGAAGCGGCCGGTTCACGTGACTTGCGCAAGCTGGGGGTACAGACCCGCATCCAGCTCCTGTACTGAGCCATTTGCCGGTGCCGTCCCGGCCGGGATTGACAGGCCGCCGCGATTCTCCTACCATGGAGCCAGGATGAAGATCCAGGCCGACTTGCATATCCATTCGACCCTCTCGCCCTGTGCTTCCCTGGAGATGTCGCCGGCGGCGATCGTGCGCCGGGCCGCGGAACTCGCCCTGGACCTCATCGCCGTCACCGACCACAACAGCATGGAAAACGGCTTCACGGCGGCGGCGCTGGGAGAAAAAGCGGGAATCAAGGTACTCTACGGCATGGAGGCGCAGACACGCGAAGACGTCCATGTGCTGTGCTATTTCGAGGACCGCCTCCAGGCCGAGCGTTTCAACCGGCACATCTATGCGCTGCTGCCCGACACGCCGAACCATCCCGATTATTTCGGCGACCAGGTAGTGGTCGACGAGGAGGACAATATCGTCCGCCACGAGGAGAAACTCCTGCTCAACGCACTGGACATCTCCGTTCCCGAACTGGTCGACCTGGCGCGCCGCCATGACGGCCTCGTCGTCCCGGCCCATGTCGAGGCCCCGCCCTACGGCCTGCTGGTCAACCTGGGCATGGTGCCGGCCGAGCTCGAGGGCTCTCCGCTTGAGGTAGCCTGCGATACGGCCAGGGAACGCGTGCTGCGGGATTTTCCAGCCCTGGCCGGCCATCCGCTGCTTCGCAACTCCGACGCCCATTTTCTCAAGGATATCGGCAGGGCACGCACGGTATTCTCGGCTCCGTCACCGGCGCTGCCCCTGCTCCTGGCGGCGGCGAAAGCCGGGACGTTCCATGTCGTATGCCCGGAGTCCCATGGTTGAAGACCTTTGTTTTCACCTGGTGGACCTTGTGCAGAATTCCGTTGCCGCCGGCGCCCGCGTCATCCGCGTGCAGATCCGGGAATCCCGCGCTTCCGACACCCTGGAACTGGAAGTGGCTGACGATGGGCGCGGCATGGATGACCGGACCCTGCTCCAGGCGCAGGACCCGTTCTTCACCAGCAAGGGCTACAAAAAAGTCGGCTTGGGCATCCCGCTGCTCAAGGCCACCACCGAAGCCTGCCGCGGCGATTTCGCCATCGCCAGCCGTCCGGGACGCGGCACGCGGATCCGGGCCAGCATGCAGAGGAGCCACCTGGACTGTCCGCCCCTGGGCGACCTCGAGGGGACCCTGCTCTCCTTGCTGGTCAGCCTGGATGCGGTGGACTTGCGCTTTTCCTTCCAGGGGGGGCGCGGGTCGTTCGCCGTCGCCTCGGCCGAGGCGCGCGCCCACGCCGGCGACCTGCCCCTGTCCCATCCTGATGTCTATCGCTTCCTCAAGGAATTCATCCGTTCCGGCCTGGGAGGGCTGCTGGCCCCGGCGCCATGAGCCGCCGGCGGCGGCGCCGCCTGGTTGATTCCGTTTTCTCCCCTGCGTTCCCCTTTCACGCGGATCCATCCTCCCCGGGCACCGGCGGATTCCGGCGGAATTGTCCCCGGCCGGGATTGTATGCTACAATGGCGGCCATGGGCTTCGACAAAGACATCCTCATCGAAATCCTGAAAAATCTCGCCCTGTTCAGCGAGTTGAACTTCGGCGCCGTCAAGGAGCTGGCCTACCTTTTTTCCGAGCGGGTCTTCCAGGGCGGCGAGTCCATCTTCGAGGAGAACGAACCGGGCGATTCGCTGCTGGTGATCCTTTCCGGCGAGGTGCGCATCACCCAGCGCGCCGACGTCCACGGCGAGGAGACCCTGACCGTCCTAAAGAAAGGCGATTTCTTCGGCGAAATGGCCCTGCTGGAGGACCTGCCGCGCAGCGCCACCGCCATCGCCCACAGCGACACGTTCATCATGGAGATCAGCCGCGAGCGCTTCATGCGCTTCGTGGAGAAGGATCCCGCCAGCGGCGTGAAGATCCTGATCACCCTGGCCCGCAGCCTCTCGGCGCGGCTGCGCGAGGCCGACAACAAGATCAAGGCCTACGTCAATCTCAGCCAATGGATCTGACCCTGCGCTTCTTTCAGCAGCCAGGATGAAAAGAGACGCCCATTCCGGCTGGCAGCGCCTGCTGCCGAGCCTCGCGGGTGCCGCCGCACTGCTGGCCACCTGGGCGCTGGGCGACGGCGGGCTGTTCCTGTTGCTGTGTTTCGGCGCCGCGATCGCCGGCATTGAATACGGCTGGCGATTCCTGTCCGGCCCCGGCCCGACGCCTTACCAGTTCATGCTTTTCTCGCCCCTGCTGCTGGTGCACTATGCCTCGATCGGCGATTTCCGCATCCGCCTGGCCTGTTTCTTCATGATCACCTGCGTCATTACCCTGGCCCTGCGCGCCCCCAGGCGCCGGCCGAAGCTCTCCATGGCCGGCATCCGGCCCTGGCAGGCCTGGGCGCTCGCCTTGCTGACATCCATGCTGGCCGCTTTCCTGCTTCACGCCCAGGGCATCCAGCTCTCCGGCGACGAACCCCACTACGTCATGATCTCCCAGAGCCTGGTAGAGGACGGCGATTTCGACCTGAAGAACAACCTGGAGCAAAAGAAGTATTTCTCCTACCTGCCGGTGGAGCTCCGCTTTCACGGGGCGATCCATTCCGGCCGCTACCGTTCCTTTCACCTTCCCGGCCTCTCGTTTCTCCTGGCTCCCTTCTTTTTCCTGTTCAAGCTCCTGGGCGGTCTGATCCCGGGCAGCCTCTATTTCCGCCTGGCGGCCGCGCTGATCAACTCGCTTTTCTCGCTCGCTCTTTTCCTGATCCTGCGCCAGGCCTGGCCGGAAAAGGACAACGGCGCTTTCTACTGCTTTTTCCTGTGCACGTTCCCGCTGTGTTTCCATGCCGTGCACCTGTTCCCCGAATTGCCCGCCGCCGCCTTGACCCTGTACGCCTACATTCTCGGACGCGACCAGAGGCGCTATGCCCTCGCCGGTCTGCTGCTGGCCGGCACGGCCTGGCTGCACCTGAAATACTCCATTCCCGCCCTGGTGCTGGCCCTGTTCCTCGGCGCCCGCATCGGGAGGGAAGGCGGCCCGCGCCTGAAGCAGCTGGCGCGGCTGCTGGCCGCCCCGGCCCTGAGCCTGGCGCTGCTGGGGCTGTACAGCCGCATCCTCTACGGCTCCTTCGACCCCCGCGTCATTTCCCCGGAGAAGAACTTTCTGGCCATTCCCCTCCATTTCCGGCTCGAGACGCTGCTCTCCTTCTTCCTTGACCAGCGCGACGGCCTACTGGTCTACGCGCCTCTCTTCTTGCTGCTCTTCCTGGCCTGGCGCAGGGACGTCCGTGCCGGTATCCGCGATTTCGGCCTGCTTTCCACACTGTTTTTTTCCTACATCCTGTTCCACGCCTTCACCACCGTGCGCGGCGGCTATTCGCCGGCGGCGCGGCCCGTTCTTTTCGTCCTGTGGATCATGTGCGTTTTCCTGGTGGCCGTTTACAGGAATTCGTCCTCGGGCATGCTCCGGGCCCTTTTCAGAATGCTGGCCGGGATGACGGCCTTCGCCACGGTCTGGTTCATGTACTATCCGTTGTTCCTGTACCAGCCGGTTACGCGCGAGGTGAGCCAGCGGGCCTCCTCCCTGCTGTGGTTCCTGAGCAGCGAGGCAATCGACCTGGCATCCCTGTTCCCTTCCTTCCTGAAGCAAAGCAACTCGGGCTACTGGCCGAACTGGGCCTGGCTGGGCTTGCTGGCCGCCGCGCTGGCGGTTTATTATTCCGGGAGCGCGCGGCCATCCCGGCCCCGGGCCGCCCGGGGCGTGTTCGCCGCCCTGGGCCTCGGGCTGCTGTTCCTGTTATGTTATTTCCCCCATGTGCTCCTGCAGACCCGCCATGCCGCCGGCGGACTGTCTTTTTTCTGCAATTCGAGGAATTTCGTATTCCGCCCCGACATGAGGGCTTTCCGCGTCCTGGCCGGCCAGGACTATGACCTGTACATCGACCTGAAGGGCAGCGCGGCAACCGGGATGGACCTGCATGTACTGGATGGGGATCAGGTGGCGCTGAAGGTGCGGAACGGCCGAAACCTGCTGCTGGAGGCCCAACGTTCCCCAAAGGAACGGCTGGCGTTTCCCCTGAGCCGACTGAAGAGATTCTCGCTGGCGAAAAGGGAATTGATCCACATCGGCCTGGAAACCCGCGCCCTTGCTCCCCAGGCCATGTTCTGGCTGGAGTTCAGGTAGGGGCTACTCCGCCCGGGGGCTTTCCCGGCCGGCGCTGTCCACCGCGCTGACCGCGTACTCAAACACGCGCGCCGTTGCTCCGAGAGTGCGGTCCAGGTACTCGAAACTCGTCTGGGTGCCTGCCGGGACGGTGTGAAAATGGCTGAAGCCGCCCATGCCGATCTCGCGGCGGTAGATCTTGTAGGAAACGATCACGGCTCCGATCTGTTCATTGCGCGGATTGCGATCCCAGTTGATCCGGTACAGGTACTCGACGGAAAACAGATTGCGGTTTTCATGGCGCTGGAATTTCAGGTTCAAGGGAGGCGCCAGGCCGAAGATCTCGACTTCACCGGTGGCGGTGGCCGTGGCGCCGTCGTCATCGGTCACCTTCAGGGTGATCTCGAAGCGGCCCTCCCTGTTGTACACGTGGCTGACGATCTTGCCCGTGCCGGAGCCGCCGTCGCCGAAATCCCATTGATAGCTGGAGATCGTGCCATCGCTGTCCTTGGATTTGCTGGCGTCGAAAGCGACCGACACGGGATAAAGCCCGCCAGTCGGTGAGAACATGAAGAATGCCGTGGGGGGGACATTGGGGTCGGGTTCGGGCGCGGGGCCGGGCGGATTCGGATCGGGGCTCTCGCCCTGGCTCCAGGTGAGGTAGACGGCCGAGGTCTGATGGGCCACCGCGACCGCAGCCTTGCCCGACGAGGACAGGGCGCTGCTGGAAAAGCCCGGGATGATCCCCGTCGTCGGGATCTTCTTGTGGCCGGTCCATTGCCCGTTCTGCCTCCAGTTGAAATAGACCGTGCTGCCCGCCCATTCGCTGACGAAGACATTCGCGCTGTTGAGGGCGCTCACGCAGATCTCATGGTAGGCCCGGGCGCCGTCATTGGAGATCAGGAAGCGGCTGGAAAAGCCGCTGCCGGTCCAGTACTTGTAGTAGGTGTCGCGGTTGACGCCGATGTTGTAGTCGTTCATCATGATGATGTGCAGCAGGCGGGTGGGGTCCACGGTGAGTCGCGGGCGATGGTTGCCGTCCTTGACATCAATGGCGCTCCCCCAATTCGCGCCCTGCTTGTTGGAGCGCCGGCTGTAGGCGATCGTGTAATTGCTGCCCCAAAGCTGCTGCCAGGCGATATGGACATAGCTGGAGTCGACGGTCACGTCGGGGTGCTTGGAGCGCCCCGTCATGGGCCAGGATTCCATGGTAACGGAGCCGCCGTACTTGCTGATGAACTGGCAACGGGCGGCGGGCCAGATCATGAAGGCGATGAACACGTTGTCGTTCTCGTCGGCGGCCATGCGCAGGTCCTCGACCTTGCGCGTGACGAAGCCGCCGGGGATGGTGCCGGTGATGTTCAGCGTGCGCAGGGTCGATACGGCCGACCAGCCGGAACCGTTGTTGTAGCGGTATTTGACGTACTGGGTGTCGGCACTGTAGCTCGACGCCTCGATCCAGACCGCGTGCATATGGCCCTTGCGGGTGATGTAAAGGAAGGCTTCATAGCCGATCAGCGATGTTTCGCTGATATTGCGCTCGAAAGCGACCCGGCTGCCGTCGTAGGAGCTGAGATGGATGTCGCGACCGGCCTGGTAGAGCACGTACATCTTCCCCGCCGGGGAGAACTGGACGATGGGCTTGTAATAGGCCGTCGTGGCCGATGCGACGATGCGCACCGGGCTGGACCAGGGAAAAAGCATCTGGGCCCCAACGAGGAAAAATAACAGGACGGGGACAACAAGCGACGATTTCGCTGCATGTCGGGTGGCCGTGTCGTGATTCATGGAGTAATTATAGAACAATTGGCGGCGCTTTTCAATTTTCGCCCGCGGAAAAAGGACGCCCCCCGCAGCCGGCGGACCGCGCACCCAAGCGGGTGCCGGC
This sequence comes from Candidatus Aminicenantes bacterium UBA6072, assembly GCA_002436105.1. GTDB lineage: Bacteria > Acidobacteriota > Aminicenantia > UBA2199 > UBA2199 > UBA2199. The sequence continues at coordinate 165,028 of DIXU01000003.1, forward strand.
CCGCTTCACTGGCAACGGAAGGAGGACTCGGCCCATGGCGCCGCCGCTCGCGGCGCCGGGCCGGATCCGTTTACAGCAGTATGCCAAAACCCAGGTTCAGCTCCAGGCCACCCAGGTTCAGCGGGTCATCCAGATCGGAGTCGGGATAGATATCCTTGCTGGCCATGTTGAATTTCAGGAACAATTGGCCGAATATCTTCTTGGACAACCGGTAGTAGCCTCCGGCCAGGGCGTTGAAGCCGATGACCGTCGCCTTGATTTCCTCGATCGGGTTGTCATCCTTGACCAGGAAGACATTGGCACCGGCGCCGGCAAAGGCGCTGAGCTTGCCTTTTTCCATCAGGTAATAGCGCACGGACGCCGCCAGGGGGGTCATCCGGAACTTCATCTCCACCGGGCTCCATGCCGGCTGGTTGTTCTTCGCCGCCAGCCCGCCGCTGACCCAGAAATCCATCTTTTGGGCGAAGCGGAATGCGATCGAACCGCCAAAGCCGCTCAAGGAGACGTAGGCGTCCTTGAATTTCTGGTCGAACATCATGTAGTAGGTGCCGTGCAAGGCGATTCTCAGGCGCTCGCCGAACATGGGCGCCTTTTCAGCCACGACCGGCTTTTCCTCTCTGACCGCGGTTTTGAAGACGATGGTCGAGACCACCCGTTCATCCTGCAGTTCAAAGCTGATCTTCTCCACGTTATATTTCAGGACCAGGTCGATCAGTTGTTTCTGCGTTTCCAGCCCGGAGTAGATCTTCAGCACCGGCTGCTTTTTTATCTGGGTTCTTTCATAACGCTCGCATGGCAGGGTTTCCCTGTGGGCCTCGATATAGGCGATGAATTCATCGATCCCGGGCAGCTGCGGCACGGCTTCCTTCGCCTCTTTCTCCTTGCGCCGGGCCTCGGCCGCCGCCTTCTCCTTCGCCAGTTTTTCTTCGTCGACGAGGGTGACCTTCTTGCCGTCGGCCAGGCATTCGAAGCCGGAAACGATCAGCGGCATGCCCGCGCCCAGCCCGGCGGCCACATGTGTCCGGCCGGCCTCGCTCGCGCCGCGGGTGACATAGAGCTTTTTTGCCTTCTTCTTCTCGGCCACGTAGACGAAATCGCCGAGGCTGTCCTGGAAAAGCACGCCGCTGGGCACGGTGACCGCATCCGCGTGCTCGGCTTTCAGCTTGCGGGCGGTGTACGTTTTCCCGGCTGCGATCCGCCCGGAGCCGTTATCCAGGCGCAGCTGCACCTTGGCGTCGCGGACATCGATGACTTCGGCGATCCATTCATCGTCCGATCCCTCGAACTTGCCGGCGATCCTTTCACCGCTGACGAAACGGCTGGGGTCCGTCACGGTGAGCGTGACCCGCAGCTGTTGTTCGGTCAAGATCTCCAGCAGGACGGCCTGGCCGACGACATCGGCCCCTGCCGCCACCTGGATGTTCTGCACGATCCCCGCGACCGGAGCGGCCAGCGACTGGATGAATGGCGCGGCCTTCTCCTCCAGCCGCTCCAGCGCTTTCTGGTAGGCCAGCTCGGCCGCCCGGATGGCCTTTTCGTTCTTCACCTTCGCTTCCTGGCGCGCCAGCAGCGCTTCCCTCCTGCGCCCGGCCTCCTGGCGCAGGGCGGTGACCGCCTCGTCCTCTCCCACGCTCAGGACGAGCAGTTCCTGGCCCTGCGTCACCAGGGAGCCTTCGCTCACCTTCAGGGCGTGAACCAGCCCGGCAACGGGCGCGGCGACGGCGATCGTTTCCGGCAAGGCCGGTGCTGAATCATACCCGTATTCGGAAAATGTTTCCGCCCGGGTCAGTTCGGTCAGGACCGGGACTCTCTTGGCGCACGCCGGTTGGGCTGCGGCAGCCTGCCGGGCCTCCAGCCTGGCCTGGGCCCTGGCTTTTTCCTCTTCTTCCCTTCTGGCCTTTTCCGCGGCGGCCTTGGCCCTTTTCTCCTCTTGCTTCCTGGCCTTCAGTTCGGCCGCGGCCGCTGCCGCGGCCTGCTTGGCCTCCAGCTTGGCCCGGGCCCTGCTTTCCTTCTCTTCATCCTTGCTGGCCTTGGCTGCCGCTGCATCGTCCGCGGTCGGTTGCGCCTTGCTCGCGGCGCTGAGCCGGGCTTGCTCCATGGCCAGCTGCTCCGGATTGATGACGCGGATCTTCTTTCTGTCGGCAAGGCAATCGAAACCGGAAACGATGAGCTGCATGCCCGGGACCAGGCCCTTCTCGATCAGGGTCCGGCCAACTTCGCTCGCCCCGCGGGTCACGTACAGCTTTTTTGCATTCTTCTTCTCGGCCACGTAAACGAAATCGCCCCGGCTGTCATGGAACAGGGCCGCGTCGGGAATGGCGACGGCGTCGGCATGCTCGGCTTTCAGCGTTTTCACTTCAAAGGCCATGCCTTCTTTCAGCAGGCCGGCGGCGTTGTCCACCATGAACGTGACCAGGCCGTCGCTGACGGCGATGACCTCGGCCCGGCCCTGGAAGTTTTCGGCGCTGCCGTCCAATTTCTGGCCGACGGCGAAGGTTTCTCCTTCCTGGCCGCGGCGGTCAAGGGTGTAGATCATGCGCCCGGGGTTGGCGATCTCCAGCAGCACGGCATCGGCAGCGACCTCGCTTCCCAGGTCCTGGACAAAATGGACCCTGCCGGTCGCCGGCGCCGCGACGCCCTTGCGGCTGGATGCCTTTTTCTCTTCCAGCAGGGCCAACGCCTCGTTGTATTTCTTTTCCGCCGACTGAATGGCTCTTTCGCTCTTCTCCTTCCAGTTGAGGCGGGCGGTCCAGACCTTCTTGCTGGCTGCCACGTCCGCTTCGAGCTTGGCCAATTCCTCGCCGGAGATGGTCTCGATGGCCAGTATCTCCTGCCCGGCAAAGACCAGCGAGCCTTCGCCGACCCTGACTTCGGCCAGTTTTCCCGCCGCCGGGCTTTTCACCGCCACGGTCCCGGGCTGCGCCGACAGGGAATGGCGGTGGTATTCAAAAAAAGTTCCCGCGCTGACCGTTTCCAGGGCCACGGCCACCTTTTTGGGACATTTCACGGAGATGCTTTCATTTTCCTGGGGCACGTTCCTTTCCTGGGTCGTGCCGGCGACCCGTGCCTGGAGGGAGAGGCAAAGCAGAAAACAGCCCAATAGCAACAATGATTTTTTCATGAAGACTCCTTGGCTCATGTGAATAGAATTAATTCCCGATCATTGACCGCGGCCTGAATGCGACGGTTCAATTGCCGGTATTGACGTACGGGCTCTGGTGGTCAGCGGCGTCGACCGCGGCCACCGCATAGACGTAGTTCTTGCCCTCTTCGACGTTGACGTCGGCGAAGGCGAAGCGGTCCGCGCCCACCGTGCCCTTGAGCACATACGTGCTGTCGTCGCTGCCGGCGACCTTGCTGAAAATGCGGTAGGAAGCGATATCGTAGCCCTCCTGGCTGTTCCTGGGATTCGCCTTCCAGGTGACCACATAGCCTTTGCGATCGTAGATCAGGGTGGTGATGCGCTCCGGCTTCGCCGCGACGTCCAGCGCCGAATACAGGGCGGCGACCTTGACGGTCTTGTTGGCGATGCCGCGTCCGCCCTTGTCATCGATGGCGGTCAGCCGGATCGTCATGTTGCCCCATTTTCTGAGGAACGCGTATTCGCTGGTGACGCCTTCCACGGTGACGTTGTCGTTGACGATCCGCCACTCGTACCTGACGATCGTGCCGTCGCTGTCGTAGCTTTCCGAAGCGTCCAGCTTGATCGTCTCGCCCCAGAAGAGCGTGTCCTTGTCGGTCTTGATCTTGGCCACCGGCAGGGAGTTCACGACCAGCTTGCCGCTGAGCAGCAGCTCGATGCTGTCGCCGGCGGCATAGGAGATGGCGCCGATGCCGAGGGAGTTCAGGTCGCATTCGCCGAAGGAGGACCAGGCCTTGATGCGGTTGATGACCCCCAGGCCGCCCCATTTGCCGTTGCGCATCCAGTTGAAAAAGTTGATGGCGCCGCCCGTCCAGGTCTGGGAGTGGATCAGCACGTTGTTGGCGTCCAGGGGGGCGATGGCCGGGGTGTGGTACAGGTTCGTATTGGTATCAGAGACCATCCAGCTGCCCGAGAAGGCCGCGCCCTTCCAGACACGGTAGTGGAGATCGCGGGCGGTGCTGTTCTCCCCGTCCTTCATGTAGACCATGTGCGGCACCTGGTTGCGGTCCACGCGGATGAAGGGGCGGTGGCCGCCGCTGAAAACGACCTTCTGCAGCAGGCTCCAGGAGGAGCCCGGGGTGTTCTTGCGCCGCGCGTAGCGGATGGTGTAATCCGATCCCTCCAGCTGCTGCCAGGTCAGGTGGACGAAGTTGTCGTCGGCGGCCACGCTGGAGTGCTTGCTGCGCCCGCCCATGGGGAAGGGATCGGAGTAGATCTTGCCGTCGTACATGCTCACGGCGCCGCAGCGGGCGATGGGCCACATCATGTAGGTGACGAAGACGTTGTTCTCGTCATCGACGGCCAGGCGCACGTCGTCCAGCTTTTCCGGGTTCCAGCCCCCGGTCGTGCCAATGATGTTCAGCGTCCTCAGGGTGGTGATCGGCGACCACTCGGCACCGTCGAAATTACGGTACTTGATATTCTGGATATTGGCGTTGGCGCTCAGGGCCTCGGCCCAGATGATGTGGATCCTGCCGTCGGGGGTGATGGCCATGTCGGGCTCGTAGGCCATCTGGTTGTCCTCGGAGACGTTCTTGACCATGACCGGCTTGACGCCGTCGTAGCTGTAGAGCTTGATCGAGCGCTTGTTGGTCTTTTGGTCGTCGATATTGTCCTTGAAGCAGACATACACCTTGCCGGACGGGTGGAAACGCACGATATTCTTCTCGTTATAAACGTGCAGCGCTTCCTTGGCGATGGTCACCGGTGCCAGCCAGCTGATGGCGGCGACGTTCGGTGCCAGGTCCAGCGTACGTTCGTCCTGGGCCGCCGCCTTGGTGAAACGGGAGCCGGCCAGGAAGACCAGGGACAGGGCGGCCAGCGCGAGGCGGCCTGCTTTTTTGGTATCCATCATTGAACCTCCATTGATTTTCGAAGATATTTTGGCGAAAAATTGATTTTTTCATATTTCCGGATGCTTGTCAATAACCCGGCTGCCCGGCCGGGATCAACGGTCGAAGATCGCCGCGGGCACCCCCCCGCGAGGATAGCCGCCCGGGATCTGAAGAGAAAAAGAATCATAAATATCCCAGCGTCTCGAGGCTCTTCTTCTCTTTTTCAGATAGTTTCCCCTGCGGCTGGCTCGCCTTGCCGCTCAAGTAATTGCCGTGCGCGCGAAGGAACGACTCGAAGCGGGCTGCCAAGACCCGCGCGGCCGCCGCCTGGGAGCTGAAGAGGTTCTTCGTTTCCCGGGGATCGCTGAAATAGTCGAAAAAATGATCGGGGGGCAGGTGCAGCCGCTTGGACAGCCTGGGATTGATCTTGACGTAGTGCTGCCTGCCCCTGACCACGGCGTGGGAACTCGTGCCCAGGATGTAGAGCAGGCGATCTTTCTGGGGTTGCAGCAGGCTGACGCCCTGGAGCGGGTACGGCGGCTCGAGCCGCAGCAGCTGCAGGACGGTGGGATAGATGTCCATGAGGCTGACCGGGGTGCGGACGGTGCGCGGCTTGCGGCCGGGGATGCGCATCATCAGCGGGATCCGTGCCCCCGCGGTGAAGGTCAGCGGGCCATGGTCAAAAAACAGGTTCCGTTCCCCCAGGTCCTCCCCATGATCGGCGGTGACGATCACGACGGTATCCTTGTCCAGCCCCAGTCGGGAAACGGCATCCAGTACCTTGCCGATCTCGGCATCCACGTAGCTCACGGCGCCGTCATAGCGGGCGATGGCATGGCCCTCGCTGAAATCGCCGAGCTGCTCCAGCTCGCGCCGGACCGGCCCGGGCATGATGCAGGGATTCAGGGCGCGCAGGTTGCGCCCTCTCGGGCGCTGGGGGATGAATTCCGCGGGCGGGACATAGGGGGTATGCGGATCGATGTAGTTGACCCAGAGAAAGAAGGGCTTTTCGTGCTTCGCCCCGAGAAAGTCAAGCACCCGGGAGGTGATGAACGGGGTGGATTCGGGCTTGGTTTCGGCATGGGTCCAGGCCTCGGTGTAGTCGGCAAACCCCTGGTCGAACTGGAAGAAGCGCGAGAGGTTGGCGTTGTCGACCACCGCCGCCGTATGGTAGCCGTTGATCGTCAGCAATTCGGCCAGGGTGAGGAATTTTTCGTTCAGCGGGCCGCGGTTGGGCTTGGTCCTGTGGATGCTGGGATGCAGGCCGGTCAGCATCGAGGCGAAGGAGGCCGATGTCTTGGGAATGGTGCAGAAGGCGTTCTCGAAGAACAGGGATTTCTTCGCGAATTCATCGATGCGCGGGCTGGCCGGATGCGGATAGCCGTAGCAGCCCAGGTGGTCCGCCCGCAGCGTGTCCACGGCCAGGATGACGATGTTGAATTTTTTTCCGGCCTCGGGTTCCCGGCCGCAGGATGACAGGAACATTGCGGAAACCACGAGTATTAGAACCGAGAGTGCTGTCTTGAACATGAGTGGATATTGTATCATGCTATAATAAAACCTGTCAAGTCATGGTTTGGCTGGCGGCCGTCCCCGCTGCGCCCGTTTTGGCAGTCCGGGAACCGTCAGGTCAGCCGCGATTGGAAGCGCTCCAGGAACTCCTGGACCGAGAAGATGCGCTTCATGCCGAACTGGTGGACCGAATTGGCGGAAAGGTCGCGGGCGCGGGCGGCGATGAAGTCCAGGTTGGTCTCGGGATCCCTGCCGGCGTTGAAGACGTAGATCTTGCGCAGCAGGTCGAGCTGGCCGCTCAGCTCACGGGCCAGGTCCTTCTTCTTCCCGGGCGGGGGCTTGGCCGGGCCGAGGCCGAATATTTCGCGCAGCCTGGCGTCGGCATCCGGGGCGGGGGGCGCCGCCTGCCGTTTCTGGTAATGGCGGCGCACCAGGTAGGGCACGCCGGTCTCGCCGGAGCGGCGCACCTGCTCGTCCTCCACCACCCAGCCCAGGTTGTGAAAGGTCACCTTGGAGGAGGCGCTGCGGAAGATCTCCTCGACGAACGGCTTGATGGTGTTCTCGACCGACTCGGCCACGCTGTTGAACTGGTTCAGGACATAGTAGACCTTGTAGTTCTCCAGGTAATAGCGGAATACGCGCAGGAAATTGTCCTCCGGAAAGCGGGCCGCCGCCTCGCCGATCAGGTCGTCCAGGTTGCCTCCCGGGTCGCCGTTGCCGCTCTCCAGGAAATCGCGCAGGCGCTGGAAAACCGAGGCCTGGGCCTCATCCGGGCCCGGAGCGAAGCGGCCCTGCAGCAGGGGCGACGAGAGCATGATGCCCAGCATGCGGAACAGGACGGCCTTGGCCATCTCGGCCGCGGTGGCGGTGGCGGCCTTCAGCCGCGGCGTGAACAGCAGGATGCCGCTGTTGGACAAGGGCAGGAATTCGAGGACGTTGTGGTCCAGGCCGGCCTTCATGTCGACGACCAGGTAATCGGCCTGCAGCCCGTTGATGCCGGCGATCAGCTTTTCCTTGACCTCGGGAACGAAGTTGACGATGTCCTGGACGAAGCCGCCCGGCGAGGCGATGAAGCTGAAATTGGCGAAGGCGCCCTCGGGGTCCATGGTCGCCGGCAACGCCTGGCAACACGACGCGAGCGGCTGGCCTTTCTTCAGGAAATGGAACAGGTCCCGCTCAACCTTGACATCGAGGAAACTGCGCAGGCTGGAAGTGCCGGTGTCGAGGTCGAGCAGGATCGTGCGGCTCGTCCTGGCCAGGGCCAGGGCGAAATTCAGGGCAAAGGTCGTCTTGCCCACGCCGCCCTTCCCCGATGAAACCGGCAGTATTCTCATGGAAAAATCTTCTTCCCCTTGCGCCGGCCGCTGGCTCGGCCGTTCGTTCCTGCCGGCGCCTCCAGGCGCCTACTATAGACCATGCGCGCGCAAAAATCAACCGGGACCGCCCTTGCGGCGAATGTCCTACAGGACGCGCCGGGTCACGCGCAGGGAGGGATCGGCCATGATCGCGCGCATGACGGGTGCCACGGCGGCAGGCTCGCCGGAGCTGAAATATTCGATCCGGCCCGCGCCCGGGGATAAACGCAGCAGGCCGCGGGCCCGCAGGCGGCGCCGCAGCTGGCGGGCGACCGGCTCGCCGGTGTCGATCACCTCGACGCCGGGCCCGCAGGCGGCCGCGATGCGATCCTTGATCACCGGGTAATGGGTGCAGCCCAGCACCAGCGTATCGATCCCCTTCTTCAGCAGCGGCCGCAGGTTACCGCGGATGATGGCGCCCGTGCGCGCATCGTCAAAACGGCCGGCCTCGATGCTTTCCACCAGGCCGGCGACCGGCTGGCTGTAGACCTCCGTTCCCGCCGCGAAGTTCTCCAGCAATCGGGAGAAACGCTCTCCGCCCAGCGTCAGCGACGTGCCCAGCACGCCGATCTTGTGATTGCGGCTCAGGCGCTGCGCCACCTTGACCGCCGGCTCGATGCCGACGAACTCCAGCCCGGGGAAGGCCCGGCGCAAATGCTCCAGGGCGGCCTCGCTGGCCGAATTGCAGGCCACGACCACGGCCTTGGCCCCGCGCGCCAGCAGGAAACGGGTGATGGCCAGGGCGCGTTCGCGGACGAATTCGCCGCTGCGGCCGCCGTAGGGGCAATGGGCCGAATCGGCGAAATAGACCATGTCCTCCCGCGGCAGGGCGCGGCGCGCGGCAAGCAGCACCGACAGCCCGCCGACGCCGGAGTCGAAAAAACCCACCGGCGCCGCCGGATCGGGCGAACTCGGGCGATCGGCATCCTTTTTCATCGCCAGCGATTATACAACAAAACATCCTCGGGCGCACCGGCCCGCGGCCTTTGGCTCGACCGGCGGAGGCGAAATTGCCTTTTGCCGCCGGTTCTCCTACAATGGCGCTGAACGATCGGAGCGCATCATGATCCCCGCAGCCAGACCTTCCGTGGTCATCGCCGGCGCCAGCGGCTTCATCGGCGCCGCCCTGGCCCGCGAGCTCCGCGCCGATTACCGGGTCATCGGCCTCGGCCGCGGCGACCGCCCGGGCGATTTTCCCCCCGACGTTGAATGGCGGCGCTGCGACCTTTTCTCGCTGTTTGAATGCGAGCGCGCCGTCGCCGGCGTTGGATCCGCGTTCTACCTGGTGCATTCCATGCTGCCGTCGGCCAGCCTGACGCAGGGGACCTTCCAGGATTTCGATCTGATCTGCGCCGACAATTTCGCCCGGGCGGCGGCCAGGGCCGGGATCGGCCACATCATCTACCTGGGCGGCATGATTCCCGACCAGGCCGATCTTTCGCGCCACATCCTGAGCCGGCGCGAAGTGGAACTGACCCTGGGGGCCCATGGCGTGACGCTGACCACCCTGCGCGCCGGCATCGTCATCGGCCTGCGCGGCTCCTCCTACGGCATGTTCCGCACCGTTCTGGAGCGGGCGCCGCTCATCCCCTGCCCGCGCTGGTCCGCCTCCCTGATCCAGCCGGTGGCCCTGGCCGACGCCATCCGCCTGCTGCGCCATTGCCTGGAGAATCCGGAGACGGAAAGCCGCAGCCATGACATCGGCTCCGGCGACATCATGACCTACCGCGAGCTTCTGGAACGCAGCGCCCGGCTGCTGGGCCGGCAGCGCCTGTTCTTCAACCTGCCTTTCCAGCTGATCGGACTCTCCAAGGTTTTCCTGGCCCTGATCAGCGGCTATCCGCGCCAGCTCGTTTCGCCCCTCGTCGAAAGCCTGAAGCATTCCCTGTTCAGCCGCGACCTGAGCCTGCAGACCAAGGCGGGCCTGACGCCGCTCACGCTGGAGCAGGCCGTGCAGGCATCGCTGCAGGAGGAGAAAAGCAGCGGCTGCTTCCGCTCCATCCATGCCCTCGAGACGCGCCGCAAGCGCGTCATCCCCCGCCCCGACCGCAATACCGTGCGCTCGGTGCAGCGCATCCACCTGCCGCCGGGCCGGAGCGCGCGCTGGCTGGCGTTGCGCTTCACCGTCTGGCTGCCGCGCTTCTTCCGCTCCCTGCTCCGCGCCGACATCGCTGGCGACGGCGGCCTCGTCATCCGCAGCCGCCCGTTCCGCGTCTCACTCCTCGAGCTGCGCTTCGATTCGCAGCGCAGCGCCGCATCCATCCGCCAGCTGTTCTACATCACCGGCGGCCTGCTGGCGCGCAGGACCGACTGCGCCACCCGGCGCCCGCGCCTGGAGTTCCGCGAGGTGCTGGGCGGCAGCGCCGTCCTGGTGGCCATTCACGACTACCGTCCCACGCTCCCCTGGCCCGTCTACAACCTGACCCAGGCCCGGGCCCATCTCTGGGTGATGCGCAACTTCGCCCGTGCCGTCTCCGCCGGCGCCGCGAGATTTCCCAAATAGTTTTTTTTGTTGTATAATCGCCCCTTCAGTCTCATTCAAGCGGAGGACCTGCCCGTGGAAAAAAGATTGGAACCGCGCACCCAGCACTGCATCGAGCTGATGTACGGCAGCAACGACACCTTCTGTCCCGGCACCGCCCTCAACCTGTCGCCCCACGGCATGCGCATCCATGCCGAAAGCCAGATCGTGTCCATCGACCGCGAGATCAAGCTGCTCCTGACGCTGGGCGGCGAGCTGGTCAGCATGCGCGGCGTCGTGCGCTGGAACAGCGAGGTCTATGACCTCGATCCCGAGACCGACAAGCACCTGGGCGTGTTCATCCCCGATCCCCCCGCCGACTACCTCCGCTTTCTCGGCCAGCTGAACTGAGGCGTCGCCGGCCCCAAGGGCGGCATCTTCCTGGGGAGCCGCCGGTGTCCCGCGGGCATCCATGGGGCGGCCGCCGAACGGTCCGCCCCAGGGTGCGGACGATCAGAACTTGACGATCACGAAGGCGCGCGAGCGCACCACCTTGAAGTCGTCGTAGCGGACGCCTCCGATCCAGTCGTTGCCCGTCGCGTAGTCGAAGATATAGCCCACCTGGAGGCCGGCGAACTCACTCTTGCCGATTAGGTAGAGTTTGTTCTTCTTGGAGGAGAGATCGGCATTGCCGAAGGTGATGCCGTCGGCGTAGATGCAATAGCCCAGCCTGGCATAGATCTCATCGGTGATCTGGCAGCCCAGGCCGATGTCGTAGATCCATTTCTTGCTCTTGTAGTCGTCGCTGAGGTCGATGAGGTTGGCGTTGTCCGTGTCATCGATCAGCTTGATCTTGCCGGAGATATCAAAAGACTTGCCCAAGGTGAAGGCGTACTTGAAGCGCAACAGGCCGATGAAGGTACTGCGGTCCTGGTCCTTGTTCCAGATGCGGGCGTTGACCGGGTAGACGTCCATGTCACGCCCCTGGGTGTTGGAGTTGTAGCCGATGCTGGTGACCTCGGCCGCCAGGTCCAGGCCGCTCTTGTTGAAGGTCAGCACGCCAGTGAGACCCTTCCAGCCGATGACGCTCTCGTAGGGCACTTCATCGAACTGCGTCTCGCCGTTGTCGGCGATCGGTGAAACCGTCTGGCCGAAATTGCCCTCGTAGCCGATCCAGTCCTGGCTGTGGCGCCACAGCTCGCCGGCGCTCCAGGCATTCCAGCGGCCGGAAACGTCGTCGCCCTCGAAGCCCTCGGTCAGCAGGACGTCCTGCTCGCGGCGCGAGGCCATGATGGAGATGTAGTCGTCCCCGATGTTGAAATACTCCAGCGAGAGGTTGATGCCAACCTTGAGCGGGTCCTGCAGCAGGGCGGTCAGCTTGAACATGCTGTCCTTGCAGTCCTTGGCGGGCATGCTGTTCCAGCCGCCCCAGTCCTTGGTGTAGTTGGCAGCCAGGTAAGTGGTCGAAGCGTGGGCGAACACCCCGGAAAGCTGCAGAAAGTCAACGGGGTTGGCGTCGAACTCGCCCGAGAAGATGGTGCTCCTGAAACGGTCGGTGAAATCAATGCCGTCGCGGGAGTTCGTATCGTCGGGATCGACCTCCAGGTCGCTGGTATAATAGGAGAGGACGCGAAAGCCGTACTTGTTGCTGGGCTTGAAATCGACCTTGCCGGCAAAGGCATAGTCCTTGTTGATATGCAGCTGGTTGTCGTAATCCAAACCGGCCGTCCGCCAGCCGGGACCGGCCCAAAGCGACGGCAGGCTGATGCGCGCCAGGTCGTAGCTCACCGTTTTGGCCAGCTTGGCGCTCAGAAAGAGCCCGGCGGCATTGTCGCGGTCGATGTAGCGCAGCCGGCCGATGGTGTAGGGGCTGAACATGGCCAGGTCGCTGGCACCGATGTGGATCCTGTCGACGATGCCTTTCAGCCAATCCGGGGTGCGCACGTCGGCCCAGGAGCCGCGGAGCTTGAACAGCCCGGGGCGTTCGATGTTGCCGTTATGCACCGCCATGTCCCAGAAAGTAGCCCAATAATTCTCGCGATAGCGGCTCTGGATGCGGGCACCGACTTCAATGTTGTTGGAGACCTTGGCCTGCATATTGAGCTCGAGCTCGGGCGCGATACCGTTGTGGCCGTGGGTGTGGTTGGTCCCCTGGGTGGCATCATTCTCATGCAGGAAGTTGATGAACAGCTGCCCGTTCACCTTGATGCCGAACTTGTCGCTTTTGGCCCGCGCCGGAGCAGGCGTCGCGGCTACCGGGGCCACCGGAGCTTCCGCCGTAGTTTCCGCGGTCGCATCGATGGGCTCCATGACTTTGTTCAGGTATACCATGGGCAGTTTCACGTACACATATCCGGCCGGGTCGTCGTCGCTCACCCAGGCCGACATGATCTTGTGCTGCAGGTCGGCCTCATCTCCGCCTCCCTTGCCGGGAGGGACCAGCATGTCGAGAAAGTTGGGATCGCCGTCATAGTCGCTGCCGCCGCCGAAGCGGTGCTGGCCTTCGTATTCATTGAGCTTGCGCACCAGGATGGAGTTCCCTTCGGGGAAGCCCTCGTTCGAGGTGATCAGCACCTGCCAGCCCCAATCGTCGCTGACGTCGGCGCCGAGGTCTTCCTTTTTGATGATCGCGGTGAAGCTTTTGCCGCGCGGGGTGACGCTGAGCGGCACGATGACATCCCGTTCCATGTCCCCCGCTTTCATCTTCACCTCGGTCTTGACCCGCGAACTCGGCTGCGGGCTCATGATGACGGCCTTTTCCCAGTAGCTGCCGGGCAGGAATTCGGCGTTCAGGCCAGGCAACGCCAGCTGGTGGCCGCTGCCCGTCTTGCCGTCCATGTCGATGAAGACGAAGGCCTGCTGCACGCTGAAGCCGCTGGCCATGTTCCAGGGGTTTTCCAGGCCGGCGCCCACGTTCACGGTCAACTCGACCGTGCTCCCCTTGTCTTTCACCATGAATTCGGTGATGTCGAAAGACCCCGGCTTGTAGACCGGGTCGGTGGGATAGATGAAGCTGCCGCTGCCGTTGTCATCGCCCTGCGGGTCCTTGAAGGTGATCTCCTTCTGGGCCAGCACGGGCATGAACAGGATCAGCAGGGCCAGGACCAGGAATAGTCCGACTTGCTTTTTTATCATGGTACCTCCTTTTAACCCTTGACACTCCCGGCCGTCAGGCCGGAAACCAGGTATTTCTGCAGGATGAAGAAGAGCGCCACGATGGGGATGGACACCAGGATGGCGCCGGCAGCGAACAGTCCCCAATCCTGGGCGAACTGTCCGACGAAATTGCGCAGGGCCACCGGCAGGGTATAGCTGAGCTCGCGGTTCATGAAGGTCGCTGCCAGGATATATTCGTTCCAAGCCGTCATGAATGAAAAAAGGGCCGTGACCGCCAGGGCGGGCTTGGCCAGCGGCAGGATGATCTTGTAGAAAATCAGGGTGCGGGAGGCGCCGTCGATCAGGGCCGACTCCTCCAGTTCCTTGGGGATGGTATCGAAATAGCCTTTCAGCATCCAGATACTGAAGGGAATGGCCGACGTCGAATAGACGAGGACCAGGCCGGCCAGGTTATCCAGCAGTCCCAGCCAATTGACGATCAGGTACAGCGGGATCATCATCAGGGTGCCGGGGAACATCTGGGTGATGAGAAAAGAGAGCAGCCCGGCCGTTCGTCCCGGGAAGCGGAAACGCGAAAAAGCGTAGCCGGCGGTGGCGGCCAGGAATATGCCGATGACGGAAGTAGCGGCGGCGACGATCAAGCTGTTCAGCAGCCAGATGAAAAACGGCTTTTCGAACAGGATATGGTTGAAATTTTCCAGCGTGGGCTGGGCGGGGAACAGGCTGAGGGACAGGGACAGGCCTTTCTGGGAACCGAAGGCGATCTTGAAAACCCAGAGGACTGGATAGACCGTGCCGATGGTGAACAGCAGGATGAAGAACTGCAGCAGGGCGCCGATCACCCTTTCGCGGAACGACCTCTTATTTTTCTTTTCCATGCTTTCTTCCCGGCCTAGTCGAAAACACCCTCAGTGGCCTTGGTGATACGGTTGGTGTAGATCCCGTAGGTCAGCAGGATGAGAAAGATCAGGATGGAGTAGGCCGCCGCATAGCCCCAGTTGAACTTTTCAAAGGCAAAGCGGTAGGCCTGGGTGATCAGGATCTCGGTGCTGCGGTTGGGCTCGCCGTTGGAGACCAGGTAGATGACGTTGAACATGTTGAAGGTCCAGATCGTTCCCAGGATGATGGCCGGGAACAGGGCCGGCTTCAACAGGGGCATGGTGATGCTTTTGAACTGCTGCCATTTGCCGGCGCCGTCGATCTGCGCGGCTTCGTAGAGGTCGGCCGGGATGGACTGCAGGGCACCCAGGCAGATGACCATCATGAAGGGAAAGCCCAGCCAGGTGTTGGTGGCGACATTGGCGAAGAACGCGGTCCAGAAATTGTTGAAGAAGCTGATCGGCTCGAAGCCGAGCAGCTTGATGAAGGCGTTGATGGCCCCGAACTGCTTGTGGAACATCCCCTTCCAGATCAAGGCCGTGATGTAGCTGGGCATGGCCCAGGGCAGGATGAGCAGCACCCGGTAGACGCGCTTGAGCGGGAAGCCGGGTTTGTTGAGGATGATGGCCAGGGTCAGGCCGATACTCACATGCAGGAAGACATTGATCATCGTCCACATGAGCGTGACCAGCAGGATGAAGTAGAAATTCTCCGGGGTCAGGGGGTGGAAGTCGGTCAGGATCTTGACGAAATTTTGCAGCCCGACAAAGACCCACTTGCCGCTCTGGCTGGGCGGAACCCGGAAGAAAGCCATGGAAAGGCCATACAAGAAAGGCAGCAGGACCAGGGCGATCATCCCGACCATGGCCGGGAAAACCATGATATAGGAATAGCGGTGCTTATTCAGCGCCCGCAGGGTCCGCAGGGCATACCCGGCCATGATGAAGAACAGCAGCAGTCCGGCCAGGAGTCCGAAAACAGCCAGAACGACCTTCAGCTGCCGCACGCTTTGGCGCCGGCGCTCGGCCTGCGCCGCCGCGTCGGCCTCCACGGCGATGGCGTCGCCGCCTGGCATGGTGACGCGTTCGCCGCCGGAGGCGGAATCTTCCATTTCGCCCGCGGGGACGAAGCGCGCCGTTTTCCACTCGCTCAGCATGTCGCTGAATGACCCGCCCTTCAGGTCAGCTGCGAAGACGGGGAGGAGTTCCGGGGCCTCGCGGGCCAGGACGGCACCGACTTCGGCCAGATGGGCCCGCTTGGCGGCGCCGGCTTGCGCCTGGTTCCGGCCCTCGTTGGCCAACAGCAGCAGCGAACCCGCGGCCAGGGCGATCAGCAGGAAGGCCGCGGCCAGGGGCCAGCGCCACTTGAAGAACTTTCCCTGCATGAAATAGAAGGCCAGGAACAGGGCCAGGAACAGAGCCCAAATCCGCCCATCCATTGCACCGCGGACCTTCTCCAGCCCATAGTCGATGCGCAGAGTGCCCACGCTCTTGCGGCGGCCTTTCAACGCCGGCTCGCTCAGCGCCAGCGTGCCGGCCTTGCGGTCCAGGTCCAGGAGATACGGTTTGCGCCGGGCCGACTTCAGCAGGTAACGGATCTCCACGCCGCTGTCGTAAAGCGACTTGTCGGCGACATCGCCGGGATCGACGTCGGCGCCCAGCTTGAGCGGATCGGAATGATACAGGAAGCTCGTCCCCGCCAACACCTGCAGCTCGCCGATGCGAGGGTCGGCGCGGCGGACCGCGCCGGCCAGGGCGGCGATCTGTTCCGGCCCGCCGGCGCCGCTCTCCACGGCGAGCGCCAGCGGCCGCAGCCACAGGTGCGCCCTGGTCCGGGAAACCTCCAGCTGACGGTC
Source organism: Candidatus Aminicenantes bacterium UBA6072 (assembly GCA_002436105.1). Lineage (GTDB taxonomy): Bacteria > Acidobacteriota > Aminicenantia > UBA2199 > UBA2199 > UBA2199. The sequence goes on from DIXU01000003.1 coordinate 181,184, forward strand.
CAGCTTGAAGGCGCGGTCCAGGACCAGGAAGCCGGCCAGCACGGTACACAGGGCGGCCAGCAACGCGATGGGAACGGCGGCGTTCTTCCGGATTCCGGTCATGATCCGCGCGTCATTACTGCCTGAACGTCTCGATATCCTTGACGATCTTGCCCTGGGCCTCGTCCAGCGCCTCCTTTGGCTTGGCGGTTTTGTTCAGGATCTTGCCGATGGCCAGGTCGAAGGGCGTCCAGACCATCATCATCTCGGCGATGTTGGGCATGGCCACGGCCGTCTCGGCCTGCAGCTTGAAAACCGGGATGAACGGGTGGTTCTTCACGGCGGGATCGTCGTAGGCCTGGAGGTTGGCCACCGGTTGGCCCCCTTTCTTGGCCATCACCAGCAGCGCTTCCCTGCCGGTGAAATACTTGATGACCTCGAAGGCCTCCTTCTTGCGGGCGGACTGCGACGACATGAACATCGCCTCCACGGTGAGGAACGGCCGGGGCTTGGCCTTGATCTCCGTGATCATGGGCAGCGGGGCGACGCCGAAGTCGATCCCTTTCTCGATCTCGCCCAGGAACCAGGGGCCGCTGATGATCATGGCCGCCTGGCCGCGGTTGAACAGTGTCGTCACCAGGGTGTTGGTGATCTCCTCGGGCATGATGTTCTGGTTGCGGTACAGGTCGTAGACAAAGGCCAGCGCCCTGACATTGCCGGGCGAGTTGACGATCGGCTCGTCGTTCTTGTCGAAAATGCCGCCGCCGAAACCGAACAGCCAGGCGGAGTTGTAATAAGTCAGCCCGATCTCGTAGACCAGTCCGAACTTGTTCTGCCCGATGTGGGTGTTCTTCTTGGCCATGGCGATCATCTCGGCGGTGTCCTTGGGCGGCGTCCCGATCAGTTTCTTGTTGTAGATCAGGGCCGTGCATTTCAGGGAGGTGGGCAGGCCGTAGAGGGCGTCCTCGTAGGTCAGCGCCTCCAGCGTCGAGGGAATGAAGAGGGCCGCCATGTCCTTTTTCACCCACAGCCCCAGGGGTTCAAGGACCTTTTTGTCGGCCCAATAGCCCACGCGGTCGTGGCCGAAGATGAAGACGTCGGGGCCCTTGCCGCGCGGCACGGCGGCGGTGATCTTGTCGGGCAGGGCGTCGAAAGGCACCTGCAGGAACTGGATCCTGATCCCGGGGTTCAGCTTGGAAAAATTCGCCCCGACTTCCTCCAGGGCGTCTTTTTCCATGCCGCGGTAAGAATGCCAGAAGACGATCGTCACCGGCTGGGCGAAACACGGAGCGGCCCAGGCGGACAGGACCAGGGCGGCGGCGAACACGGCAAGCCATTTTTTCATTTCTGCACCTCCCAGCGCAAGGCGTTCATTGTTTGTTTATCGAACACATGGATCTTGACGGTTTCGATGGCCAGCTGCATGGCCTGGCCGACGCGGGCCCTGGTTTTCGGGGTCACCCGGGCCACGAAGCGGTTCTTCCCGGCCATGGCATGGACATAGGTCTCCGCCCCCATGGGCTCCACCACTTCCACCTGGACGCTGAATACCTCGAAGCCGTCGCCCTTCTTGAAGAACTCCGCATCATGAAGGTTCTCGGGCCTGATGCCGAACAGGGTTTCCTTCAGTCCTTCCACCTTGATTTTATTGGCCAGGTCGCCTTGCAGGCGCAGCCGAAATCCTTCCGCCTGCATGAAGGTCTGGCCGTTTTCCTCCTGGACCACGGCTGCGAAAAAATTCATGGGCGGAGAACCGATGAAGCCGGCGACGAACTTATTGACCGGCGTATCATAGATATCCATCGGCGTCCCGCTCTGCTGGATGACTCCTTCGTTGACGATGGCGATCTTGGATCCCATGGTCATGGCTTCCACCTGGTCGTGGGTCACGTAAATACTGGTGGTCTTGAGCTGAAAATGCAGTTTGGAGATCTCGGCCCGCATCTGGCCCCGCAGCTTGGCGTCGAGGTTGGACAGGGGCTCGTCGAACAGGAAGACCGACGGCTTGCGCACGATGGTGCGCCCCAACGCCACCCGCTGGCGCTGGCCGCCGGAAAGCTGCTTGGGCTTGCGCTCGAGCAGCTTCTCGATGCCCAAGATACGGGCCGCTTCCTGAACCCGGCTGTCGATCTCCGCCCTGGGTACCTTGCGCATTTTCAGGGCGAACGCCATGTTGTCGTAGACGTTCATGTGCGGGTACAGGGCGTAGTTCTGGAACACCATGGCCAGGTCGCGGTCCTTGGGCGGCACCTGGTTCACCACCCGGCCGTTGATGATGATCTTCCCCTCGCTGAGCTCCTCCAGCCCGGCCACCAGCCGCAGCAGCGTCGTTTTCCCGCATCCGGAAGGCCCGACCAGCACCATGAACTCGCCGTCCCGGATCTGCAGGTTGATCCCCTTGACCACGGTGACATCGCCGAATTTCTTGGTCACGTTTTCCAGAACGACTTCAGCCATCTTCACCCCACCCTGATTTTAATTGATTGAAAATTAAAAATCAGTTGCCGAACCGCCCCAGCTTGGGTAACAACCATACTATTCTGATGATCCGGAAGAAAAAGTCAATATCTTTTTATTTTTCTCCCGGGAAATCCGCGCCGCTTGCAGCGGCCATGAAATAAAAGCTATAATCATCCGTATCGGCACGTGGAAATGGGAGGCGCACCATGCATAAGAAAGCAGTTTCGCTTTTTTTGGCTATTTTTTTCGGAGCAGCCTGCCTCGCCCCGGCGATCGACGACTGGTTCCGCGATGCGGTTTTTTATGAAGTTTTCGTGCGCAGTTTCAATGACAGCAACGGCGACGGCACGGGCGACCTGAACGGGTTGACCGCCCGGCTCGACTACCTCAATGACGGCGACCCGGCCACCGGCGCCGACCTCGGGGTCACCGCCCTCTGGCTCATGCCCATCTCCCCTTCCCCCAGCTACCACGGTTACGACGTGACCGACTATTACGGCGTCAATGAGGATTACGGCACCATGGCGGACTTCAAGCGCCTGGTCGCGGAAGCCCACCGGCGCGGCATGCGCGTCATCATCGACCTGGTCTTGAACCATTCTTCCAGCCAGCATCCCTGGTTCCTCGCCGCAGCCGACGACACGAGCCCGAAGCGGGACTGGTACGTCTGGAAGAAATCGCTGCCGTCCGGCTGGAGACAGCCCTGGTCGTCGGGAAGCTCGACCGAATACGTCTGGCATGCCCTGCGGGCCGGCGAATATTATTACGGCCTGTTCTATAATGGCATGCCCGACCTCAATTACGGCAACCCCGCCGTGCAGGATGAGATGATCGCCGTGGCCAAGCACTGGCTGGACGCGGGCGCCGACGGCTTCCGCCTGGACGCGGTCCGTTATCTTTTCGAAAGCGGGCCGGGAAAAGGGCAGGCGGACACGCCGGAAACGCACGCCTACCTGGCCAGGTTCTATCAGGCGCTGAAACAGCATAAGCCGGATTGCTACCTGGTCGGTGAGATCTGGACCGATCTTGATACCGTCGCCTCCTATCTGGGCTCCCCCCGCGAACTGGACTCGGCCTTCAATTTCGACTTGGCCGGCGCCGTGGTGGGCGGGGTCAAGGACATGAATCACGGCTACATCGGCGCTATCCAGGAAGTGAGCCTGGAAACCTATCCCAAGGATGCCGCCGACGCCACGTTCCTGACCAACCATGACATGGACCGCATCGCGTCGCTATACGGGCCCAACTTCGACAGGCTCAAGCTGGCCGCATCTGTATTGCTGACCCTGCCCGGCACCCCCTACATCTACTACGGCGAGGAGATCGGCATGCCCGGCACCAAGCCCGACGAGAACATCCGCAAGCCCATGCTCTGGACCGACGGGGAACATGCCGGCTTTTCCACGGCCAAACCCTGGAACGCCCCGGCCCGCGTCCGCCCCGGCATCAACGTCAAGGCCGAGGCGGCAGACCCCGATTCATTGCTCAGCCATTACCGGCGTCTGATCCGGCTGCGCAACGACCATGTCGCCCTGCGCCGCGGCGGTTACCAGGCCGTGCGCCTGGAGAACAAAAACATCTACGCCTTCCTGCGCAGCCACGAGCAGCAGACGTTGCTCGTGCTGCACAATTTCTCCCCGGAAACGGTTTCCGGCCTGCAAATCCCTGCGGAATACAAGCTGAAGCTGCTGCGCGACATCACCGGCAATGCCCCCTGCGGCTCCATCCCGCCCCTGGCTGCAGCGGCAACGCGGATTTTCGAAGTGGCGCCCGTCGACTTGCCGTGAGCGCCGACGCCATTCCTTTCCAGCTCCGTCTCCGCCCCGACATGCCGCAGATGCTCGATCTGCCCTGGCACCTCCCCCTGTAGCTGGCAGCTTCATCCGCAAGCCGGGAACCACCCCGGGAAAGTCGTGATGTCGCCGGATCCGCCGCTCAAGTCCCGGCAGCGAGCGGAGCGTCGTAAAACCCGAGCAACCTTTTTTCCTGCAGCCAGTCGGCGATCCGTCCGCACGCCCCCTGGACATCGTCATCTGAAACATCGATTTGCAAATGGGGCAGAAGCGACCTGGCGGCGGCGGCCCGCAGCTCTTCCTGTTCCGCGATGAAGCGGTTCAAATTACCGTATTGGCCGGGGTTTCCCGAAACCGCCAACCGCGCAGCCCGGGCCCGGGGAAAGGATTCCTCGCTCCGGGTGCAGACGACCAGGGCGAAACCCAGCTTTTGCAAGCCCTGCTCGAGCCAGGTGAAATCGTAAGTCCGCCCCTGGCTTTTCTGATAAACCTGGGTCGACAGATGAAAGCGGTCCACGATCCAGGAATAATACTTGAGCAACTCGAATAAATGGAGCCAGGTACGGTAGGTCTCCAAGGCCAGGTCCTCTTCCTGCTCTGCGAAATTGATCAAGCCCCTCCCCCACGGGATATTGGTGAAGGCGCACCACTCGGCGGAGACGAGCGGGGAATGGTAGCGGTATTTTCTCGGCCCGACGATGCGCGGATGCTCGTTCAAGGCGAAGGCGATATCCGTTTTGTGGGTCAGGCGCGTGCCTTCCAGAATGATCTTCGGCGTGAGCTTGGGAGGAAATTCACTGCTCATTCGGCCCTCCTGCCCTGTCCGTCATTGTAATTATTCCGGAAACCATTTACAATTTTCTTTCGCAAAAAATATGATGCCCGAGAATAAATTCATTAGGGAGTACTGAAATGAACCAGCAGCAAGTGGTCGACCTGATCAACAGTTACGTCTGGAGCACGCCGCTGGTGCTGCTGTGCCTGGGCGCGGGCGTTTATTTCTCCATCCGCACCCGCTTCCTGCAGGTGCGGCTGATCAAGGACATGGTGGGCCAGCTCTTTCGCGGCCGCTCCTCCAAGTCGGGAATCTCCTCCTTCCAGGGATTCGCCATGGCCCTGGGCGGCCGCGTGGGCACGGGCAACATCGCCGGCGTGGCCACGGCCATCGGCGCCGGCGGCCCCGGGGCCCTGTTCTGGATGTGGATGATCGCCTTCCTGGGCGCCGGATCGGCCTACATCGAGGCGGCCCTGGGCCAGGTATGGAAGGAAAAGATCGGCGGCGTCTACCGCGGCGGCCCCTCCTATTACATCGACAAGGGGCTGGGGCAGAAATGGTACTCGACCATCTTCGCCGTGGTCACGGTCATCTCCTGCGGCATCCTCCTGCCCGGCGTCCAGGCCAACAGCATCGCCTCGGCCTTTCAGGGCGCCCTGCCGGCCCTGACCCCGGCCGTCACCGGGATCATCATCGTCGTGCTGCTGGGCTTGATCATATTCGGCGGCGTCAAGCGCATCGGCCGCGCGGCCGAGCTGCTGGTCCCCTTCATGGCCGTGGGCTACATCCTGATGGCGCTGGTCATTATCGCCATCGATTTCCGGCGCATCCCGGCCATGTTAACGCTGATCGTCTCTTCGGCGCTTGGCAAAAACGCCGTGTTCGGCGGCATCGTCGGCTCGGCCATCGCCTGGGGGGTCAAGCGCGGCATCTATTCCAACGAGGCCGGGCAGGGAACCGGGCCGCAGGCCGCCGCCGCCGCCGAGGTGGCGCATCCGGCGCAGCAGGGCCTGGTGCAGGCTTTCTCGGTCTATGTCGACACGCTGCTGGTCTGCACGGCCACCGGCTTCATGATCCTGATCACCGGCATGTACAACACCGGCGACGGCCGGGGGGGCTTCCTGGCCCACAACCTTCCCGGCGTGGAGGCGGGACCGGCCTGGACGCAGAGCGCGATCGACACCATCTTCAGGGGCTTCGGCGGCCAGTTCGTGGCCGTCGCCCTCTTCTTCTTCGCCTTCACCACCCTCATGGCCTACGCCTATTACACCGAGTCCAACGTCGCCTATCTGTTCAAGAGAAAAAGCGCACCGGCGATCACGCTGGCGCGCATCTTCCTGCTGGTCATGGCCTATTACGGCGCCGTACGCACCGCCACCCTGGCCTGGGGACTGGGCGACATCGGCGTCGGCCTCATGGCCTGGCTGAACATCATCGCCATCCTGCTGCTTTCGCGGGTCGGCCTGGCCACGCTGACGGACTACGAGGCGCAGCGCAAGTCGGGGCAGCCGCTTCATTTCGATCCGGAAAAGCTGGGCATCCGCCGCGCCGGCCTGTGGAAGCAGATCGCGGCCGAGCGCGCAAACCCGGGCCCCGCGGATGAAAAGCGGGACGGTTAGGCCAAGAAGCGTCCGTGATCGCCTACTTGCCCGCTCCGGTGAGCACAAGCCTCAAGGCGTAGTAATCGATGGTCTTGCAGATCTCCTGGACCGACTTGGTCAGCGTGGCGTCGTGGCTGATCAGCGAATCCTTGAGCATGAAAACGTCGTAGTCCAGGTCCATGGCGCCGTGATAGGTGGCCAGGACGCAACCGACGGCGCTCAGGCCGCAAAGGAAGAGGGTGTTGCAGCCCTTTTCCTTGAGCATCTGGTCCAGCCCGGTCTTCTTGAAGGCGCTGCCATGGTTCTTGACGATCTGTGGATCGTCGTCCTTGACGGCCACCGATTTGGGGAACTGGAACTCCTCGCTGTCGGGCTTGGGCCCCATCTTCGGGCTGGTGTGGTAAACGCGGATTACCGGGAAGCCATTGGCGCGGAAGAGCTCAATGTAATAATTGATCATCTCCATGCCCGTCTTCACGTCTTTTTCATCCATGCGGGGGAGATAAGCGTTCTGCATGTCGATCACCAGCAGGGCGGGTTTCACTTTCACCGGGGCGGGCTTGGCCTGCGCCGCCGGCAGCAGGGACGCTGCGAGACCCAGAAAAACGATCAGCAATGCAACCTTCCTCATTTTTCCTCCCGATGCCGCTCGGGCATCTCAGGACATTCATAACAGAACGGGGTTCGCTTGTCCATGGGCGCAAATGCCGATACCGTGGAAGCGACCGGCAGCGCCGCCCAGGATGATTGACGGAGCAACCTTCCCGAAGCGTGGACAAACGCCGGCAATGCCGCTATAATCTGCGCGATCGGCACGCCATGATGAAAAAAACAAGAAAATCGGCAGGGTCCGTCGCGGCGCTGGCGCTTCTGGGCGCAGCTGTGCTCGGCGGCCTGCTCTGGTTCCACCGCGACGGACAGGGACGGTTCTGGCGGGTACCGGAGGAGCGGCTGCCCCGCGACGGCAAATACTTCGCGATCAGCCCGGAACGTCCGCAGCTGGTCTTCAGGGAGGACGGCCGGGAGGAGATACTGCAGGAGATCCCATCCATCCGCGGCGGCCATTTCTTCCTGAAAGGCCGGAGGATCGTTTCGCTTACCCCCCGACTCTTCGGCAGGATCGGCTTCCACACCTATCTGTACCTGCAGGGCCGGCCGGCAAGCCAGGAGATCGAATTCAGCCTGGAGATCGAGCGCCGCGGGAAAAGCCTCGGCCTGCGCCGGATCAAGGCCCCCAGAACGTCCTATGCCCTGTTCCAGGACCTGGACATCCGCCGCGGCGATCGCATCTTGATGAAATTCGCCGGCCGCGGCATCGTCTGTTTCAGCCGGCCGCTCCTGTATGAACGGATCGCCGAACCCGCCCGGCGGGAGAACATCATCCTGATCGCCGCCGACACCTTCCGCGGCGACTACCTTGGGAAAACCGTGCCCGGGGCCGGGCCGTTGACGCCGAACCTGGAAGCCTTCGCCCGGGATGCGGTGCGCCTGGAAAACGCCTTCTCCTCGACCTCATGGACCCTGCCGGCGTTCATGAGCCTGTTCACCGCGCGGAACGAGTACCACCACGGCGTGGGGATCAAGTCGCCATTGGCGGACGACGTCCCCAGCCTGGTCGAGGAGCTGTCAAGGAAGTACGCGACCTTCGGCTATCACGGCGGCATGGTCATGAACGGCAACTGGGGATTCGCCCGCGGCTTCGATTTCTACAAGGAGTTCGAGCAGGCCACTCCGCTCTATCCCGAGGGCGGCCGCTCGCTGTTCGCGAAGGCCATGGAAGTCCTGCAGGCCGGGCAATTCCCCCGCCTTTTCCTCTTCCTGCACACCTACCAGCTGCATTCCCCCTATACGCCGCCGCTGAAATTCCTGGAGCGCGTGAATTCCCGGCCGGAATTCACGAGGCTCGACGCCGTCAACCACACGCAGCCGGCCAAGACCTACCTGAAAGCGGATGAACGGACGAAGGAAGCGCTGGCGGAACTCTATCAGGCGGAGGTACTGGCATTCGACTCCTATTTCGGCGGGTTCGTCGCCGACCTCAAGCGGGCCGGGCTCTACGAGAACTCCCTGATCGTCTTCATGTCGGACCACGGCGAGGAATTTTTCGAGCACGGCGGCTGGGCGCACGCGCACAGCCTGTACGACGAAGCGCTGCGCGTTCCCCTGCTGATCAAGTTTCCGCGCCAACGCTTTGCCGGCCGCCTTGTCAGCGACCCGGTCGGCATCGTGGACATCCTGCCCACGCTGCTGAGCTACCTGGGCATGCGCCGCGCCAGCGACCGCCTGGACGGGGAGGACCTGATGCCGCTGATCCGCGGCCGGCGCCGGGCCGGCGAACGCACCGTGGTCGCCACCATGTCCAGCGGGCGCTATTATGAATTCTTTCCCGTCCGCGTCTCGCTGATCTCAGGCCGTTCCAAGCTGATATTCAACGAGCCCTTTACTCCGCCCGGCCTGGAGGCGTTCGGCGAATTCGCCTTGCCCCCGCAGCCGGCGCAATTCGAATTCTTCGACCTGGCCGCCGATCCCGGGGAAACGACGAACATCGCCTCCCGGCGCCCGGAGCAGATGAAAAAATGGCTGCCCCTGCTGAAGAAGATCCGGGCGCAGATCTCCCGCGCCTCGGCCGGGACGCGCGGCCGCCGTCTCGACGAGGAGACCCGCAAGCAGCTGGAAGCCCTGGGTTACCTTTGAGGGTTACAGGCCTTTCAGGAACGTGGCCAGTATCAGCAGCAGCCAGCCCAGCCCCATGAACCAATACAGGTTGACGGTGACGAAGGGGATGGCCACGAAATAGGACAACAGGCTCAAGAGCCCCAGGATGAGCGAAACGATCCAGGTGATCTTGGTCGGAGCGTTCAATTTCATTTTTCCCTCCTGAAACGTGTTTCCCGATCCATGGTATGGAAAACATGAATCAAATGCAACCCTTCGTCATTGACATCTCTCCCGCGCCGCACTAGAATGATTTCCAGAAAGGCCCAGGGATGGATGCTCCGTTCCCGGGCAAAAAGGAGGAGTCATGGCAGACGCAAAATTGGATCAACTGAAGTTGAAGTACCAGTCGGTGCTCAACACGATGAACGCGCTGAAGGTCCAGCTGAAGAACCTGCACGTCCAGGGCGAAAAGCTGGTCATCCGCGGCGAAGCCAAGACCAAGCAGGACATGCACAAGGTGTGGGACCAGATCAAGCTGGTGGACAAGAACTACGCCCAGGACCTGGCGGCCGAGATCACCTACCTGAGCGACGAGCCGGCGCCCAAGCCGCAGAACGCGCCCACGCTGCGCATCCACAAGGTCGTGGCCGGCGACAACCTGTCCAAGATCGCCAAGCAATACTACGGCAACGCCAATGAGTACATGAAGATCTTCAACGCCAACCAGGACAAGCTGAAGGACCCCGACAAGATCTTCCCGGGGCAGGAGCTGGTCATCCCCTGAAGCACTGAAGCGGAGCGATCCCTGGAAGGCCGGCCCCCAGGCCGGCCTTTTTTTCCGTATTCGCTCATTTCAACTCCAGGCATGGGGCAAACGCCGGGCCAACCGCCCCGGTGAAGGGAAGTCTCAGGAAGCTTTGCGCGCTCCCAGTTCCCGGTTGACCATCCACAGGCCCTGCGGGCTGTCCTTGACCTGGGTCAGTTCATGCACGATCTGGGCGGCAGTGGCTTCCTCTTCCACCTGCTCCTTGATGAACCACTGCAGCATGATCTGCATGGGGTAGCAGCTCTCGGCCAGGGCCAGGCGGTAGAGATCGTTGATGCAGCCGGTGATGTGGCGCTCGTGCTTCAGGGCGGCCGTGAACGCGGCCAGGGGGGATGGCCACTTGCTTTCCGGCTCCTGGATGGCTTTCAGCGCAACACGCCCTTCCATCTCTTCCAGGAAATGGAAGAATTTCATGGCGTGGGACATCTCTTCCTGGGCCTGAACCTTCATCCAGGAGGCGAAGCCGCCAAGGTTCAGCTGCTGAAAATAAACCGACATGGACAAGTATAGGTAGGCGGAAAACATCTCCTCGTTGATCTGCTTGTTCAAGGCCGATTCCAGTTTTTTATTGATCATTTCAACCTCCGTTGCCGTAAATATACCATGCTTGGTTGCTTTTAACAATAATCCTTGACCGCGGCAAGTTTCACCGACTTGGTGTTGGCGAACTGGACCAGTTCGTCTGGGGGTCAGGTCTTTCATTATAACAAAGGAAATATAAGCAAAACAGAAATGTAAGACCTGGCACGAATCACCCGGGGGATTGAGCGAATTGAGCGAGCCGGCCTATTCCGGCTCGCGTTCCTCTGCTTGTTGGGCAGCAAAGCGCGATCTGAACATGTAGATCGCCCAACCAAGCGTGTCGCGCCCCCAACGCAGGTACGCCGACTTCGCCTTGCTCACGCGCTCAGCCAGCTCCGCCAAGTCCGGGTCATCGGGATGGGCGCGAGCGTACTCCGCTGTCGCGAACCACTGGAGGCCCTCGTACCTGTCCCAGTCGTCCTTGCTGCTCACGATGGCGTACACGAGTTCCGCGCCACGTTGCTCTCCGGCTTCTGCATTCGATGCGTGGCTGCCCAGGTCCTCTCGCGCGCACGCCAACGCCTCAAGGTATTCCCCTGACGGCTCCTGCCGCCAGTAGGGCTCTCCCACGACCACCCATCCGCCCGGCTTCACCATGCGGATCAACGCTTCGAGAGTATGCGCATGCCCCCCGAAGATCCAGCTGCCGCCGATACAGGATGCCAGATCCAAGCGGTGCGGCGCGTCCGGCTTGAAATCCGCGCCATTCATCCGCGTGAAGCTGATGTCAGCACTTGCGGCCCGCGCCTTGAGCCTGCGCTGCGCTTCGGCGATATAGAAAGGGGAAATGTCGACGCCCAGGCCACGCGCGCCATAGGCTTCCGCCAGATGAATCAGGAACTCGCCCTTGCCGCAGGCAATGTCCACCACCTGAGCGTCCGTCGGGAGGCGCAGAAGCGTCACGAGACGCGCCAGTTTTTCCAGGCTCGTGGGGTTGCATACCTCGTGCTCACGGTGCGTGATGTCGAAAAACTTCTGAGGGTCCATGGTTCTCACTCCTTCAATGGCCTGGCTCCCCGATCCGCTTTACGAGCCGCGGCACTGGCGCACGGGATATTTGCGCGCGACCTTGGGGGCTTGGCGATATCTTCGCCCGCTGCGGCTCGCGTACCTGCATCCAGCGGCTCTCCCGAAGCATCTTGATCAGCCGCCGGCAACGGGCTTCGGGGGATTCTGCCTTTTTATTCTGCGGGCCACCGCGCCGTCGACCATCCTGCCGACCGCTCTTTTCAGCGGCCCCAGCCGCACAGGGTAGAAATAATCCGCTGTCCACCAGCCGGCCTGTTCGTAGTAGGTGAAGTCCCTGAAACTTTCATCGAGCATCAGGCGCAGGCTGGTCCGCCCCCAGCGGAACATGAGCAGCTTCAAAACGGAGGGGGCGGGAAGCTCCTTTTTAACCAGGGCTTCGTAGAACTTCCGGCTCTGCCGGTCGATCTTTCCTTCATTGGCCGCGCGGACTTTCCCGGTCAAAGGCTCGAGCGACTTCACCAGTGAGCCCTTCACGACATTGAAACCGAGCCCCATGGCGACGAAGTCGAGGTACTTCACGATCTCCCGGCCGCGGTAGATCGCCTCGACCACGATGCTGGTGAATGCCTTGCCGAAGCAGCGCGGGCGGTGCAGGGCGAAGGCCAGCCGGTCGAGGAAAACCTTCATCCGCCCGGAGACGTTGTAGGAGTAGTTGGGGGTGGCGAAGACCACGCCGTCCGCGGCGAAGAGCTTCGCGAGCAGCGCGTCGCGGTCATCCTGCAGGGGGCATAATTCCTCGCCCTTGTCGGTGCACAGCTTGCAGCCGCGGCATATTTCCAGGTGGTAATCGCTCAGGAAGACGATCTCGGTCTCGACATCGCCCATGGAGCGCAGGTTGTCCAGGAAGCGCACGGTGGCGCTGTAGGTGTGTCTTTTGCGGGCGCTGCCCACGAACGCGATCACTTTCATGCCCGTCGCCTCCACCGCGTCAGTAATACTACTTTGTGATATTTACTGTCAATGGGGTCGCGGCCAAGGCAACTCAATTCGGCGCTCTCTCCGAGCATTTCGTCGTCTCCGGGTAGGCGGCAAAGCGAGCGATGAGCCCCTCCCTTGTCTCCCCCATCTGCTCGATCTTCTTCTCGAAATCGGGCGAGATCCTGAGGATGGCGGCAAGCGCCTGTTCAATTATTTTCCTGTTCGCCGCGAGCGAATACGACTCAAAGCGGGCATTGGCTTTCCCTGCGAAATCCGAGTTCATGTCAAGGAATTTCACCGGCTTGTCGCATCCCTTCTTGAAGCTCCCCAGAGCGACATGCTTGACCCTGGGCGTCCCCGCCGTCTTGAACCAGGCCTCCTGCTTTTTCAGGTCGCAGACGAATGACCACTGCGTGCCGCCGCGTTCCAGCGCGTTCAGGATGGCGAAAGCGTAGTCAACGGCCGGCTTCCGCTCACCCGGCGCAAGTTTTTCATGGTGCTTGATCATATCCTCCGCCTGGACGAAGCGCGGTATCTCGGACTCCCCGGTGGATACAGGATCCCCTTCCGGACCGTTGAGGAAGGCCTCCCGGCGCCGCATCTCGAAATCATACGGCTCATTGCACAGGACGGGTACGGGCATGGCTGCGCCGCGATGGATCACCACCTTGCCGTCGAGGAACTCGATGGCCGCCACGGCCCCCGTCCGATCGGCTGCGAAAAAGTGCCATCCCCAACCGTCAATGGTCATTGCCGACGCGGAGGCGATCACCTGGTCGACCGTTTCGCAGGTGTCCAGCAGGTGCTGGAGCCAAAGGCAGATGAATATCCTGGGCTTGGCCGGGTCCTCGGGAAACTTGGACGGGGGGTACGACATCTCGCCCACGAAAAGCCCCGCTTCATTCATGCCGTCGTCGGGAAAATCCCTGCCGAAGGCATTGAAGGTCAGCGATGCGTACCTGGAGGTCCAGGTCAGCGTCGGACCCGGGATGGATCTGCCCGTCATCAATGCCGCATAGGACACGGAGGACTTGCTCACTCCCCGCTTGTTGATGAAGACGGCCCCGGGGAAATGCGTGCGTTCGTCCAGGTTATGGCCGACGAGCAGCGTCTTGCCGTCCTTCAGCAGGAACGTCGAGCAGGGAAAAAGAAGGACACTGCCCCCGACTAGAATCGCTGCAAACAGCGCTATTGCAACGAAATGCTCAAAAATAACTTTTTTCATCTCATCACCTCCGATTCATGAAATTGGATCACGGTCCGTATATGCTCGAGACGGGCACTCCGAGGTCTGAAATTCAGCACTCACTCCAACTCCTTCTGCATCCAGACCACGGAAAACGGTTCCCCCCTCTTTTCTCCGATATTTTTGAAATTGCCGCACTGCCAAAAGCCGTTTTTTTTGTGGAACGCCAGGCTCATTTCGTTTTTTGACGAGATACTTGCCAGCAGGAACCGTATCCCCTTCCCTTTCGCTTCGAGTTCAAGGCGTGCGAGGGCCTGCGCGCCCAGTCCGCGGCCGGTGAAATCCGGCTTGATGAAATAAGTGATCTCCGCGGTCTTCTTGAAGGTCGCGAACGGATTGTATGGACGCAGGAAGCAAAAGCCGATGGTCCCGCCCCCTTCCGCGTCCTTCATGGCGAAGGCGGGATAGCCCGCGGTCATCTCCAGTAACTTCCCGAAAAAGCTCTCCGGCAGAGCTGTTTCGGGATAGGCCGCGAATCCGTGCGCGATATAGAAGTTAAAGATGTCCATGACCTCGCGGGCATGACCTTCCTGCAACGCTTCAAATTGCACAGCCATAATTTTCCTCCCTGCATTATCAATTCGTGAAATATCCGTGGGGATCCGCATTTTATTGTTTGCCATTCCTTAATTTTCGGATTTGCTCCGTTGCGTTCCTGTTCGCCGGGTTCAGCTCCAGGGATTTATCATAATTCTTGATCGCCTGCTCGCTCAAGCCGGCAACCGCCTGCGCCTCGGCCAGGCTGTCGTATGCGTTCGCGGAATCGGGAAACTCCTCGACGGTAAAGGTGAGGACGGCCAGGGCTTCGGGAATTCGTTTTTGCCCAAGAAGCTCATATCCAAAAGCGTTGAGCTGGATCTCCTCGGGCTCGGGATCGTTCAAGGCGCCCTCTTCCCGACGCATCGCTCGCAGATCACCGATCGCCGCCCTGATGCCCTTGTCCTTCCCGGACACCCGGCATTCTTCCGCCAGGGAACGGCGTGGCACGCCTGGCGCGCGACCGTACACGATATCCAACAGCCCCGCGGCCATGGTCTCCAGCCGGGTGGAATCGGTGTTGTTGAGGAGAGCGATGAAAATCCGGTCCTGGGGAATGCGCAGGAGCAGGCTGTTGAAACCCTCGATGCGGCCGCCGTGAAACACGATATTCCGCTCCGCCCGATCCGGTCCGACCGGCCGCCATTTGAAGCGCAGACCGCTGAAATAGCAGTCATCGGGGGATGAAGACAGGAGCGCGCGCACCGTTGCAGACAAAACCGTGTCGCCGTAAAAAGCTTTTTCCCAGAGCGCGAGATCGTTCATGGTGGAGTACATGCCTCCAGCCGAAAAAGCCAGGAACGGGTCCACCCCGCCGGCCGGGACCACCCGGCCGCCGCGCCGCTGGTAGCCCTTGGCCGCCTGCGGCATCGACATTCCCTTCCGCGCCAGCCCCGACGCGTTCATGCCAAGCGGAGACAGGACATATTGGCGCAGGGCCTCCCCATAGGAGAGGCCGGTCGCCTGCTCGATGACCGCGCCCAGGATGACGTAACCGCCATTGTTGTAGCGAAAACGGGTGCCTGGCTCGAAATCAATGTCCCGGCTGCAGTATTTCATGACAAATTCCCTGATCATTGGGCAGACCTGGACATCCTGCATCGTCCGCGTAAAACAGGGGATCCCGGAGGTGTGCTCGAGCAGATGGCGGATCGTGACCCTTGCCCCCGTATCCTTCCGATAATATGGCAACGCATCCGCAAGCGTGGAGTCCAGGGAAAGGCGCCCCATCTCGATAAGCTTCAGGATCGTGACCGCCGTGAATTGCTTGGTCAGCGAGCCGATCAGGAACTTCGTCTCCGGCCCATTGGCGATTTTTTCTTCGAAATCCGCGTACCCGAAACCCCGGTTAACCAGGGTTTGCCCCTGGCGAACCACCAGGACGGCCCCGTTGAATTCTCCCAGTTCATGATAGCGTGCCATCAGCGCGTTGAGGGACCCGCTCACCACATGCGCAGCATCCTGCTTCGGCGGGGAAGCCGGGCGGGGGTAGAGACAGCCGCTGACCGCAACCAGGAGCGTTGCGACCCGCACGATTGTTTTTGACCTCATGGCAAAACCTCCTGCACCGGATTAAGTTCGGCTGTTCCTGCACTCCGCAACGCCAGCCCGATCCGGCGACATCCTCTTCACGCATGTTATAGGATCATTTTCCTGATTGCGCATGGCAATTGTCGCCGGCATGCCCGATTTCGTCGCCGGACGCCGGTGTGGGTCGTGAACGGTGTTCCGGGGTGCTGTTCATAAGGCTACCGCCTCCTTTTCTGTCAGCGATTATTTTAAATTGAAGTCTCAAACCGACCCCATGGAAATTTCAGAACAGCATTTGCTTCAATTTTTCGCAGGCGTTGCGGCTGACCTGCAGCTTGGTGCCGTCCTTGAGGATGACCAGCATCTCGTGATTGAACCAGCGCTGCACCTCCTTGACGAAGTCGAGGTTGACGATGTAGGAGCGGTGCAGGCGCAGGAAGCGCTGCGGGTCGAGACGGTTCTCGAGGTTGTTCAGGGTGTCGCGGAACAGATAATTCTTCCCTTCCAGGTGGGCGCAGACGTTCTTGCCCTTGGCCTCCAACCAGCAAATCTCCTCGCACCTGCAGACGAAGATGCGGCCGTCGGCCTTGATGGAGAAGCGCTGTGGGTACTTTTCCTTCGCCGTAAGCGCCGCGATCAGCGATGCCACCTGGGCATTCAATCCCGTGCCATGATTGGCCTGGATGCGGCGCCGGGCCAGGTCGAGGGCCTTGGAAAATCGCTGGCCGTCGACCGGCTTGAGCAGGTAATCCAAGGCATGGCAGGCGAAGGCGTCCAGCGCATAGCGGTCATAGGCGGTGACGAAGATCACTTCGGGCATGGATTCGGGCGGGATGCGGGTCAGGACGTCAAAGCCATCCATTTCCGGCATCTGGATATCGAGCAGGACCAGGTCGGGTTTCTCCCGGGCGATGGTCTCCAGGGCATGGTGTCCGTCCCGGCACTCGAAAACGGCCTCGATGTCACTTTCCCTGGCCAGCATCCTGGCCAGGTGCTTGCGGGCAATGGGTTCATCATCCACGATCACGACACGCATGCGCTTCCTCCCGTCCGCTCCGGCCCCGGGAATTCCCTGAAGGGCAGGCGCAATTCGATCAGCGTGGCTCCGTTGTTCCCTTGGCGGAAATTCAGGGCCGCATCTTCCCCGTACAGCGCGGCGAGCTTGGCCTTGATCGCGCCGCTCCAGTCTCCGCCCCGGTCAGCCGCCTCCCCGGGCGTGGCGGGGATGTCGACGTCCATGCCGATGCTCAAGGTGCTCCCGTCGATCACGCCCTTGATAATAACCGCAGCGGCGGCGTCTCCGTCGCAGGCCAGCCGGTTCAACGGCGCTTCCACCAGGGGCTGGAGAAGCAGCGGCGGCACCGGCCAGGCCAGCGCCTCCGCCGGCACGCGGATATCCACATTCAGCCCCTGACCGCTGCACAAGCGCTCGATCTCCAGGTAGGCCCCAAAAAATTGCAGCTCATCCTTGAGCGGCACCAGCAGCGAGGTCGTCATGTTCTGCAGCGAACGAAGCCACTCGCAGAACCGGGTGACCATGCGCCCGGCCCGGTCGGGGTCTTTCCCGATCTGCGCGGCCAGCTTGTCGAACAGGGAGAGCACGAAGCGCGGCCGCAGCTCTTCACCGAGGTTGCGGAATGTCACCTGGCGCAGCTCCGTCTGCAGTCGGGCGATCTGATACTGCCTTTCTCTCGTAAAGGCGTCGAAAAATAGAATCAGGCCCAGGATGACGGCGTACAGGATATAATCATAGAACAGCCAGCGGGAGAAGGCCACGCCCAGCAGGCGCGCGCCCTGGATGTTGCCCGGAATGGACTTCCACAGATCGAAGACCTCGTAGAGCCACAGTGACAGCGTGCGCAGGAGCAACGGCGTGAGCAGGTACATCACGGCGTGGGCGGCGAGGCGGGCGCCCGCTCGCGGGAGGCGTTCGCGGAAGGCGTGGACCAGGGAGCGGATAATAAAGAAAAACAGGCCCCAGAGGCAGTGGGTCAGCAATTCGCCGGGAAAGATGCGCATGAACGGCATGGGCGCCTTCCTGACGTAGTACAGGAACCCCTGGGCGGTCAGCGTGCGGAACAAGGTGTAGGTCAGGCAAAAACCGGCGACCAGCAGGATCTCCCGGAGATGATTCAGCCGGCGTTCCCGGGTCATGGGCGCGCCTCCGCTTCAATTGGAGCGAGCTTCAGCGGGATGCGGATCTCCACTTCATGGCCGAATCCCTCCCGGCTCTGGATGCGAAACGCGTGATTGGTTCCGTACAGCATTTCGAGCCGGGCGCAGGTGTTGTGGATGCCCACCCCGCTGCCGCCGCGCCCGGTCCGGGCCTTGGCCGAGCCGACGCCGTTGTCGTGCACCCTGACCACCAGGTGGGCATCGCGGATCTGGGCCGAGATCGAAACGATCCCGGTCCCCGCCTTGGAGGCAACGCCATGGCGCACGGCGTTCTCCACCAGCGTCTGCAGCATCATCGCCGGAAACAGGGCCCGGCGCGCCTGCTCCTCGACCATGTGCACGATCTGCAGGCGCTCTCCGAAGCGCAGCCTCTCGATCTGCAGATAGTTCTCCACGAAGCGCAGCTCATTGTCCAGGGGCAGTTCCTGCTTGGAATTCGCCCGCAGCGAGTCGCGGAACAGCCCGGACAGAAGCTTCAGCATGCGGATCGCCTTGGCGCCGTCGGCGCTGATGGACGCCGCCACCGTGTTCAGGGAGTTGAACAAAAAATGGGGATGCATCTGGTTGCGCAGGTTCTGGATCTGGGCGTCGACCAGCTGCCCCTGCGTGATGGCGATCTTGGGGTCGATCGCACGCTTCAGGTAATGATGGTAATTCACCGAGCCGATCACGATGAAATAGACCAGGAAATCGTATTCCCCCATGAATTGGAAAACAAAGCCGGGGAAAGTGAGCGTGTGCGTGGTGAAGGACGCGCTGGTGAAGCCGTGAATCACGCCCGCCTGCAGCAGGGTCAATCCCGAATGGCAGAAGATGGCCGTCGCGAACAGGAGCAGGTGCCAGAAAATGAACTGCGGCAGCCGGGTAAAGCGGCTCAGGAGGAAACGGCAGGCGGCGCGGAGCGGGAAAAAAAGGACTCCCCAGGAATACCAGGTGAGCAGGTTGGGCTTCAGGAACCCAAGCAGCGACTGCTCCCTGGCCATGAGGAAATGGTGGTAGCTCAGGTCGCGGACGGTGAAGTACAGCGCCAGCAGCGTGCAGGCAAGGAACACCGCCGCTGCCTGTACCCAGGGCCTGCGCCAATACTCGCTCAATGTCCTGCCCATGGAAGTATTCCCATTATATTCCAGGTCGGGGCCGAATGCCATCGGTCCCGTTCATGGCCGGCTGGCGGCCGGGCTGATGACTCCCGGCTTTTTGCTCCGGGATCGGGGCAAGGCGGTCCATGGTATCGGTGAATTGGATCCCGTCCCCGCGCGGCGTCACGCCCGTTTCCTTTTTCCGGACGCCCGCTTGCGCCGAGCAGGCCGCGAGGAACGCTCTGGCCGAAATCATGAGCAGCATCATTCGGCTCCCCCCGGCCGGCTCAGGCGGCCTTCGCTCATGATCAGGGAAAGGGACTTCCCGATGGCCGGTGGATTGCTCCTGAGCGGATGGCCGATGAGGAACATGTCGATGAACGCCATGCTTTCCGGCACCGCCAGGATTTCACGCACGGGCTTTTCGGCCGAGCGCAGGAACGGGGGAAAACCCAGCAAGCCGACGCCCAGCCCCAGCGATCTTGCCGTCAGGGCGATATTTTCCAGGGCCGATCCGTAGCGGGAGACGGCGGAGCTAAAATAGATCTCCCGCAGCTGCGATGCGGCCGGGGGGAGCGACTGCATGTCGATGAAAACGAAGAAGACGTCCGTAGGCACCCGGAAGCACTTGCCGACGATCTCGTCGATCCTCTGCTCCGAGCCGAAGGCGGACAGGTAATGGAGCTTCAACTCCGCCCCCACCCCCCTGGCGAGCGCCTCCCTCGTCCCTGCATCGTCGACCCTCACCACCTTGAACAGAGGGGGGAAATTTCCCCAGGGCTGCATGAGGACGGTCTTGAACGCGGAGCGAAAAATTGCCTCCAGGGTCGCCTCCGGGATCTTCTCTCCGGATATTTCCTGGGAATTGCGCAGGTCGTCGAAGGCCTTTTCCAGGCTGGTCCTGGCGGAAAGGAACTCATGGAACGGCCCGTTTCCGTCGGGAAACTGCAGCGTTTCCGCCACCTGGAAAACGAACGTCCGCATGAACGGGTACTGCCCCGTCAGGAACATCCCGTCGCCCACAAACACCTCGTCCACGATGACCGCTCCGGCCTTGCGCAGGGCGCCGAGTTCCGCATCGCCATTGCCGGTCACTCTTTTCCCACTGATGCGATCGGCCAGCGACAGCGCCATGGGAGCGTGGCATATGGCGGCCAGGCGCGTTTTTCCCTGCTGCGCCTTCGCGAACAGCTCCTTCAGTTCAGCGCCATGCTCCCGGACCAGCGTCCCAATCCCATCGCCGCCGGCGATGTAGACGAGGTCATAGCGTGAAGCATCGACCTCGGGCAGCAGGAGATCGACCGTCAGCCGGACAGGCTCGCCCCTGTGCCCGCCGGCGGGAGAGACGACGAGTTTTTCCCCCGTCAGGTCTTTCTTCGGGCCCGCAAAATCGACGCGCGCGCCCATGGCCCGCCAGAGCCGGCTCATCTCCACGGTCTCCTCGAAGCTGAACCCGTCGGCGGCGATGGTCACGATGCGGAAGCGCGACAAGTCATAGGAATACTGGAACGGGAGCGTTTCCTCGATTTCCGCCCGGGCGGACGCTCCGAGCGCAAGCAGGAGCATGATGGCAAAGATGATCTTTTTCATGGCAAACCTCCTTTTTCGATCTGTTCCGGCCGCTGCGGCCAGCGCAGGCAACGGCTGCGACCGGTCAGGTCTCATCGCCACGGTTATAAAACAATTTCCACCCGCTGGCCGCAAAATGGCCGTGGGCATACCCGCTTTTGTCGCCAAAGGCCATGTGGAAGTCATAAACGGCATCTGGGGGAGACAGGTGGGAAAAAACAGAGGGGACCATGGGGTCGATTGTGGAAACCTTTGTCAGTGGAGGATATGGGTCAGGTCTCAACATCAGACATTCATTGAAGGCAATATCCAAAGTCGCGACCAGGCCCCAGAGCTGGCCCGTTTCTAAATCATGTCTCATATCGAAACCAGATTCCGACGATCCTCCTTGACAATCTATATGGACGGATGCCTAATATGTCCATCTCAATCGAGGGGGGAAACGCAATGAAAAAACTGATGCTGTTCGTCTGCCTGCTGGCCCTGGCCTGCCTGGTCATGGGCGCTGAGAAGCCGGCCAAGGCGGGTATGTGCGAGAAGTCAGTGAAAACACTGCTGGACAAGGTGCTGGAGATGTGGAACAAGCCGAACTTGGACCTGATCCCGCAGTTGTACACCGTTGACTGCCAGGCCATGACCAGCTCGTCGCCCGAGCCTTACATCGGCCACGAGGGGATTAAAAAGTGGGTCGAGGTCAACCGCGCCATGATGCCTGACATGGTCATGACCTTTCCCGAGGTGGTGGTGCAGGGCGACAGGATCGCGACGGTTTGGACGATGACCGGGACGCAAACGGGCCCCATGCCGATGCCCGGCGGCACACTGCCGGCCACCAGCCGCAAGGTCAGCATCACCGGCCTGGCCATCGACTACCTGAAGGACGGCAAGTTCGCCAAGGAAGTCGTCGTCTTCAACCTGCTGGACATGCTGATGCAGCTGGGGTTCACCCTGCAGCCGCCGCAACCGGAAAAATAGCGACCAATTTCCTTTGACGGCGGGGCGGGCTGCGCCCCCATGGCAGCCTTGGGGACATGTTTCGATTTTGGACATTAAACTTAAATTCTCAAAATTTGGGGTTTAATTACTCAGGGATTTTACCCGCACAAAAACCGCACAGAACCTAAGCTGGAACGCTATATCCAGCCTGGGTCCCCGAATAATCTGAAATCCCCTACCTGTACAAAACCCGCACAAGGACAACGGTATTTTTTTAGAGAATGGGTGGGAAAAGGCAGAGGGGACCATGGGGACGATTGTGGAAACCCTTGTAAGTATTGAGGATTAGGGGATGGAAATGGCGGAGGGAGTAGGATTGATTCGCGCTGCTGCGCTCACCGCTGCGCGGCCGCTCGCTGCGCTCGCGGTCCCAATTCGCAGATAGCGAATTGGTCGAACCCCCGGTCCCCAGGGGTTCTCATCCCCTTTCCCGATTAGGTTATTCAGGAAAGAATAAGTCGGAGGGAAAGGGATTCGAACCCCTGGTCCCCGTAAAGGGACAACGGTTTTCAAGACCGCCGCAATCGACCACTCTGCCATCCCTCCGGCCGGATGGAATTGTAGCAGAGGGTTTTGAGAGTGTCAATTTCGATGAATTTTAAAGCACTTATCGGGATTAGGACGCGTCCCTTCTAATGCATGCAAGATCTTGATATTCTGAAAAAAAGAGAAGGAGTGGGTTGCCGCTAGTTTCGGGCTGCGGGCTTGGATGCCGCCGGCAGGCGCCAGGCGGGGCGGGCAGGCCGCTGCCCCATCGCTCGCCTCGCTGCAGCCGCTATTTCCTGCAGGCGGACCACGGTCTCGACTTTGCGCGCGTAGGGCATCCGGGCCTTGCGCCGGCGCGATGCGTTCTTGCCGGCCAGGAGCCTGGAGAACAGCTCGCGGGCGCCCGCTTCCTTTTCTTTCAGCGCCTTCTTTTTATCCATGAAGCGTATTTTCCCTGCAGGCCGTGGCGATCCGCGATCCGTCCCATTTTTTTGTGATCCAGCTCAGCCTCGGCGAGAACCTTCAAGAACCGCTGGCGGTCCTTGTCCCGGCCGCAGTCCAGCATGATGGCCAGGAGATGCTCTACGGTCATGACCCGGGTGGCAACTCCTTGATACGTAATCGCCCTGGCCTCCTGAACGGCTTCCTTGAGGAGATCGTTCCAGGCTGGCAGGAACTGCACCGGGACGCCCTCGATGATCACCTGCTCGTCTTTCGGCTTGTACCCGCCTTTCTTTAAATTCTCATATATCCTGGACAGCGGATCCAGGGCAGCCTCATCCTTGATGATGACAAATATGTCCAGGTCATACGTCAGGAAAGGTTCGATATAAAAAACGGCGCCCATGCCTCCGCCGATGGCATACTCCGCAATCATCCCCCTTTTTTTCAGGTCATTCAGGACAGCCAGCGTTTTTTCCATCAGGCATAAAATAGCAAAAAACCGCTCCTTGAGCAAGCCTGGTTGATGGGAGTTGGCGGATAGGATGGCCTCCAGGCTTTCACCTGTTTAGGTTCTTAGACAGGCCTTGGGGTGGAAATATCTCACGAATTTTTAGTCGGATCGGATCGTTGTTGCCCATTTTGCCGGGATGAACTAGAATGAGGGCAACGCAACATGCTGCAGGTGAATCATGAAACGATCCTTTCTTCTGCCGGCGGCTCTCGCCGTGTTCTGCGCTTCCTTGTTAGCTACTGACGCTCCGGATCAGGCGCTCGACCAGGCCGCCGAGGGCTACGTCAGGCTGGCCCTGGAAGTGGGTGCCTACTCCCCCGGCTACATCGACGCCTACTACGGGCCGAAGGAGTGGATCGTCACCCACGACGACAGCGTCCTGCGCCGCGGATTCCCGGCAACCGAGCTCAGGAAGAGGGCCGACGCAATCGTCCGCAGCCTCGATGCGGCCGCGCGCCGAAGCCTGCCGGACAAGGAAAGGCTGCGGGTCGAATTCCTGCGCAAGCAATTGCTCGCCGTGAAGGCGCAGATCGACCTTATCTCGGGCCGGAAATTCACCTTCGACCAGGAGTCCAAACTCTTCTACGATATCGTCGCCCCGGTCTATCCCAAGGAAGAGTTCGAGCGGACGATCGCGGCCCTGCAGGCACTGCTTCCCGGCCCCGGCAGCCTGCAGGAGAGGCTGGCCTCTTTCAGGAAGAAATACGTCATCCCCGCCGAAAAGCTGCCGGCCGTTTTCGCCACCGCCCTCGCCGAGTGCCGGCGCCGCACCCTGGAGCGCATCGCGCTGCCGGCGAATGAGAGCTTCAAGGCCGAATACGTCAAGGACAAGCCCTGGGGGGCCTACAACTGGTATAAGGGCAACGCCTTCAGCGTCATCGAGGTCAACACCGACCTGCCCATGCAGATCGACTCGGCCGTGCGCCTGGCGGCCCACGAGGGCTACCCCGGCCACCATGTCTACAACGCCCTTCTCGAGGAGAAGCTGACCAGGGGGCGGGGCTGGGTGGAGTTCACGGTCTATCCCCTGTTCAGCCCGCAGTCGCTCATCGCCGAGGGGACAGCCAACTACGGCATCGACCTGCTCTTCCCCGGGCAGGAGCGCCTGGAATTTGAAAAAAAAGTCCTGTTTCCCCTGGCCGGGCTGGACCCGGCCGCGGCGGACAAGTACGACCGGGTGCGCAGGCTGCTGGGCGCCCTGCGCCATGCGGAGACCGAGGCCGCCCGCGCCTTTCTGGACAAAAAGATGACGCGCGACGAGGCGCTGCGCTGGCTGGAGCAATATGCCCTGGAGGGCCCCGAGCGGGCCGCCAAGTCCATCGACTTCTGGAATGCCTACCGCAGCTACGTCGTCAACTATACCCTGGGCGAGGACATCGTGCGCGCCTATGTCGAAAAGGTTGCCGGATCCGGGGCCTCCCCGGAGCTCAAGTGGCAGGTGTTTCATGAACTGCTAACCACTCCCAGAACTCCGTCAGGATTGCAGTAGTTCAAGAAAGACAGGTTCGAAGTTCGTTGTTCGAAGTTCGAAGTTTAAAGGGAGAAAATCCTTAGAAATTCATTGCGAAATGGATCGCTTTTTCTTGCTACATCGAACGTCGAACGTCGAACATCGAACCTAATTCATATTGCAAGTATTTATTCAGAAGCTCGGCGCCGGCTCGCCTGTGCCTTGACCAGCCAGCCGGGCTTGCCGGTGTTCAGCAGCGCCTGCCGCAGGCTGATGTCGCCGGCCACGACGCGCTCCAGCGCCAGCTCGCGCTGGGTGCGCATGCCGTGCAGCCAGGCCTGGCGCCGCAGGTAATCGATCTGGTTCCAGTCCCAGTAATTGTCGTTCTCGATGAAGCGCTTGATCTTCCCCATCAGGTCCAGGACCTCATAGACGGCGATGGCGCCGAGTTCTCCGCTGTCCCCGCACATGGGGCAGCCGCGGCCGCGCCAGGTGCTGACGCGGCCGTCGGCTCCCCGGGGCGGATCCGGCAGGCCGGACTCGACCAGGACGTTCGCCGGCACCCGGTATTCCTCGGCGCAATGCGCGCACACCATGAACAGCCGCCGCGGCGCCACGATGATCCGCAGCAGGTCGGCGATCTGCCGCCGCCGCGGGTAGAATTGGCGGGTCAGGAGCGAGGCCGCGCCGAGAGCGCAGTCGCGGATGTGGACGGCGGTGACCAGCAGGCCGCCGGCGGCGGCGAAATCGATTGCGGCATGGGCGTCTTCGTCGTTGACCCAGTCGATGTTCTGCAGCAGCAGCACATCGGGCTTCCGGGCGATCGCGCGCCGCAGGCAGGGAGCGACCCAATCGTACGCCTTGAGACTTTCACCGAGGTCATACTGCAGGGCGCCCTTGAGCTTTCGCTCAACGGGCCATTCCACGGTGACGATGCTTCTGCCCTCATCGCGCAACAGGGACAGGACATGGTGCGTGGCCGTCGACTTGCCCGAGTTGCAGGGGCCGGTCAGCAGCACGATCCCCGAGCGCGAGCGCGCGGCGCGGACGAACCTGTCCTCGGCCTCGCTGGCGAAACCCAGGTTAAAACGGGTCTCCTCCGCCGTTGTCGCGGGGCGCAGCGAGATCTTCAATGCCTCGCCGCCGGGCGCCGGATAGGACTCAAGGTCGAAGCGGATGGCGCGGTTCCTTCTCGCGCGCTCATAGTAGGAGAACGAGCTCTCGCCGTCCTCATCCCGCCGCCACTTCTCGGTCTCGAGATGGGGCTTGCGGTAAAGCCGCAGGAAGGAACCGCCACCGCGCAGGGAGACTTCGGCACCGGGCATGCCGGCGCATGAGCGGGCGGCGGCGGCCAGCCTGTGGAACGATTCCCGGTCCCCCACCCCGGTCAGCTCATGGTAGCGGCCGTCGCCGCGCAGCCGCACCTGGGGGCGGCCGGAAAGGCGGTCGATCAGGATCTCTTCGGCCCGCTGGCGGATCGCGGCCTGCAGGATGTCCTCGAACAGCCGGCGCGCCTGTCTCTCCGTGAGCGGCCCGCCCGGATTGTGGTCCTCCTCCGCAGCGGCGCGGATCGATGCCCTGGCCACGGCCGTTTGCTCGCACCGCCGCCTGTCCTCGCGGCGGTCCAGCCAGCGGGCCAGCCGCATCATCCAGGCCAACAGGACGGCGGCGATCGCCGCCACGATGATGATCGCTTGCAGCGCCATCTACCCTCTATCCTCCAGAAGCCATTATAGCCCCGGGCCGCGAATGCCGGCAAGCCGGGCGTCTTGACCAGCGGCGGATTATGCCGTAAAATGCGGCCATATCGGAAAAGAGAGGTGCCCGTGAAGGATTTTGCCCCCTACCGCAGCCAGGTGATCGGCATCGACCAGGAGTTCGCCACCCCCTGCGGCGAGAAGCGCATCATCTACGCCGACTGGACGGCCAGCGGCCGCCTCTACCGGCCGATCGAGGAGTTCATGGCCGAGAGCATCGGCCCCTTCGTCGGCAACACCCACACCGAGACCACCGTCACCGGCACGCGCATGACCTCGGCCTACCACCAGGCGCAGCAGGTCATCAAACGCCACGTGCACGCCAACGACGGCGACGCCATCTTCTTTTCCGGCTTCGGCATGACCGCGGTGATCAACAAGCTGCAGCGCCTGCTCGGGCTTCGGATCCCGGAGCAGTACTGCGGCAAGCTGCCCGGCCGCAGCCGCAGGAAGCCGCTGGTGGTCCTGACCCACATGGAGCACCATTCCAACCACACGACCTGGAACGAATGCTACTGCCACGTGGAGATCGTCCGCCGCGACCGCGACGGCCTCCCCGACCTGGGCCACCTGGAGGCTATCCTGAAGAAGCACGCCGGACGCGATCTCAAGATCGGCTCCTTCTCGGCCTGCTCCAACGTCACCGGCATCCTCACCCCCTACCGCGAGATGGCCGCCATCATGCACCGCCATGGCGGCTACTGCTTCGTCGATTTCGCCGCCTCCGCCCCCTACGTGGCCATCGACATGCACCCGGCCGATCCCGCCCAGCGTCTCGACGCCATATTCTTCTCGCCCCATAAGTTCCTGGGCGGCCCCGGGGCGTCGGGGGTCATGCTGCTGAGCAAGGAGCTGTACCGCAACCGCGTTCCCGACCATCCCGGCGGCGGCACCGTGCTCTGGACCAACCCCTGGGGCGAGCAGCGCTATTACGACGACATCGAGATCCGCGAGGACGGCGGCACCCCCGGCTTCCTGCAGGCGATCCGCGCCGCCCTGGCCATCCAGCTCAAGGAGGACATGGGCGTGGCGGCCATGCTGGAGCGCGAGGAAATGCTCAAGGGCATGCTGCTGAAGAAACTTTCCGAACATCCGGGCATCCAGGTCCTCGAGCCGGGCCAGATGAAGCGCCTGGGCATCGTCTCCTTTTATTCCCTGCACCGCCATCACAACCTGATCGTCCGCCTGCTCAACGACCGCTTCGGCATCCAGACCCGGGGCGGCTGCTCCTGCGCCGGCACCTACGGCCACATCCTGCTCAATGTCAGGCGCGAGCAGTCGCAGCACATCACCGAGAAGATCGACCACGGCGACCTGTCGGAAAAGCCCGGCTGGGTGCGCATCTCGCTGCATCCCGTCCTGACCGGCGAGGAGGTGCAGGCCATCGCCGGCGCCGTGCACGAGGTGCTGGACAACTACGAGCGCTGGCAGGAGGAGTATATCTTCGACCCGCGCACCGCCGAGTTCCGCCACAGGAGCTGGAAGCCCGAATTGCCGGATCTGAGACGGGAATTCAGGCCGTGGTAGAAGAAGACGATAGACGTTAGACGCTAGTGGTTAGCAAGAAAAAAGCCCTTAAAGAATCTATCCGTGTTTTTTTTAGCTCGATTATTGTCTTGCTAACGTCTAACGTCTTGCGTCTAACGTCTATTAGATAAAACGTTCAAATCGGTCCTTCTTGGCCTTGCAGATGGGGCAGACCCCGGGCGGCTCCTCGCGGGCGCACAGGTAGCCGCACACCTTGCAGCGCCAGACCGGCTGCGCCAGCTTGCCGGCGATGGCATGGGCGACGGCATCGGCCTTGGCGGCGCGGCGCTCGGCGGCCGCTGGCCGGCGCTCGGGGATGGATGCGGCCTGCTTCTTCCCGTCGGCGATCTCCTGGGAAACGTACAGGGCGCAGAAGCACGATCCGAACTCGTTGAGGTCGGCGTCGCGGTAGTCGCAGGGGCAGATGATGTCCAGGTCCTCGGCCTTGTCGCCGGCGGCCAGCCGGCAGGGGCACGCCCAGTAGCCGTAGCGCTGCTCGTTGACCAGCAGGCTGCGCAGCAGCTCGCGGGTGAATTCGCGGTCGGGATTGAGGTGGTAGCCCGACCCCTCGGCCTCGCGCCCCAGCCTGTCCAGCAGTGCGTCAACGGCCGCGTCCGTGATCTCTGTTTTCTTGTTCATAGCTTGACGGCTGCCTTGATCTTTTCCTCGTCAAAGCCCAGGACGCACTGGGAATCGTTGAACACGATGGTTGGGAACGACTCGCCCGGGTTCCAGCGCCGCACCTCGGCCATGGCTTTCTCCTGCTCGGCCGCGCTCAGCAGGTCGACATAGACATAGTCGTAGGCCACGCCCAGCTTGTCGAGGAGATTGCGCGTCTTGCGGCACCAGACGCAGGTGCTCAGCCCGTAGAACGTGACCTTGCCGCAATCCTTGCCGTCGACATGAGTGAATGGAACCATCTGTCACCTCCTCCAGGTTGATGCCCGCCATTATAGATTGCCGCTGACTGAAAAGTCAATCGGGAACACCATGAACTCCGTGACGCGTAACGCGTGACGCGTGACGCGAAAGAACATTAA
This sequence comes from Candidatus Aminicenantes bacterium UBA6072, assembly GCA_002436105.1. Taxonomy (GTDB): domain Bacteria; phylum Acidobacteriota; class Aminicenantia; order UBA2199; family UBA2199; genus UBA2199. The sequence goes on from DIXU01000003.1 coordinate 210,152, forward strand.
TTCACCCCCCCCCCATAACCCGACCAAAGTGGTTCGTTACAAGCAATGGCAATATAGCAAAATATCTAAAAAGATCTTCTCTTCACACGTTACGCGTTACGCGTTACGCGTCACGATTTCTGACGGCTGGAAGCCCAGGTACTTCTCCCAGTTCCTGCGCTTCTCCCCGGCGCTGAAGCCGTCGCGGCCCAGGCCGGCCAGCGCCGACACCGCCAGCAGCGCCGCCAGGTCGCGCTCGTTGAGGCGCGTGCGCAGCAGCAGGTCCTCCAGGTCGGCGTAGCCGGGGCCGCGGCTCTCCGCCAGCCGCTCCGCCAGCCGGACGCCGATGCCCTTGACGGCCAACAGCCCGGTGCGGATGGCCCCCGCCTCGGCGCGGAAGCCCGGGGCGCTGCGGTTGACGTCGGGGGGTAGGACGGCCAGGCCCCAGGACTTGGCCTCGGCGATGTAGTCGGGCAGGGGATAATAGCCGCCGCCGGCATTGAGCAGGCGACAGAAGAACTCCAGCGGCCGTTGGGTCTTCATCCAGGCCGAGAGGAAGGCAGCGTGGGCATAGGCCAGGCTGTGCGCCTGGCAGAAGGCGTAGAGCGAGAAGTCGATGGCCAGCTTCCAGAACAGCTCCAGCTCGCCGGCGCTCCAGCCGTTCCTCTCCCCGCGCGCGAAAAAATCCTCCCGCAGGGACTCGCCCCGTTTCTTTTTCAGCTCGCGGCGCGCCTTCTCGGCTTCCTCCAGGCTCCAGCCGCTGACGTGGTGCAGCAGCACCGAGATCTGCTCCTCGAAGATCAGGGCGCCGCGGCTGTGGGGGAACAACTGCCCCAGCAGGGGGTGCAGCGGCGGCCGTCGCTCGAGGTAAGCCGCCTTCATCCCCGACTTGGCCGGCCCGGGGCGGATGATGGCCACGGCGATGGCCAGTTCTTCCAGGCTGGCCGGCTTGGCCCGCAGCAGGTTCTCGCGCGCCAGCGGGCTCTCCAGCTGGAAGCAGCCCTTGGTGCGCGCCGCCTGGATGTTGTTCCAGGTCGGAGCGTCGCCGGCGTCGCCCCTCCAAGGGGACGGCGATCCTTCGGAACCGCCAGCGCCGCCGTCAATGACCGGCCCCGCAAGGGGACCGCCGCAGCCGGCCAGCGGCGCGATGACCTCGAAGCCGCGCACACCCAGCAGGTCCAGCTTGAAGATGCGCAGGCGCTCGACCGCGTCCTTGTCCCAGGCCAGCTGCGGAAACCCTTCCGGCGAGCGCGTCAGCGGCAGGGCGCGCTCGATGGCGCCGGCGGCGAAGACCACGCCGCCCACGTGCAGCGACAGCTCGTGGAATACGCCGTCGAGCCGGGCAGCCGCCTCGAAAACCGGCGCCTGGCTGCCTCGGCCGCGGCCGGCCAGCTCCCGCGGCGCGGCGAACAGGGGCAGGGGCCTGGCCAGGGCGCGGGCCTCGTCGGGGTTGCAGCCGAAGGCGCGGGCCGTTTCGTAGAGTGCCGAGCGGGCGCCGAAGAACTTGTGGCTGGAAACGAAGGCCGCCCGGCCGCGCCAGCGCTCGAACAGCCACCGGAACACTTCGGGGCGCCGCGAGGAGTCGATATCCACGTCGATGTCGGGCAGGTCATCGCGGCGGCTGTTGACGAAGCGCTCGAACAGCAGCCCGTGCGCCAGCGGGTCGACCGGCGTCATGCCCAGCAGGAAAAGGACGAAGGAGGCGCCGCCCGAGCCGCGCAGGCTGAAGCAGATGCGCCGCCGGCGGCAGAACCCGGCGATCTCTCCGGCGATGAGGAAGTAGGCCGCCGCCCCGGTGGCGCGGATCACGCGCAGTTCCTGCAATGCCCGCTCGCGCCCGGCGCGCCCGGCGTTGCGCTCGTCCAGCTTGCGGCGCACCAGTCGCTCCAGCTCGCCGCCCTCCACCGGGAACAGATCCCCCAGCGCGTCGAAGCGGAAGGCGACGCGCCCGGCCAGGCGCAGGGTGTTGGCCATGGCCCGGCGCCCCTCGTCGCCGAAGCGCCGCGCGACGGCCGTTGCCGGCAGCAGGCCGTCCAGCGCGGCATCCTGGCGCAGGGTCTCCGGCAGGGGCCGGTGGCGGAAAACGGCCTGGGCCACGGCGAATTTTTGCGCGTTGCCGGTCCAGCGCAGCGCCTGCGCCCAGGCCAGGGGAATGGCGGCGGCAGCCGCCAGTTCGCGCAGCCATTGGCCGCTCCCCCATTCCAGCCCCAGGTAAAGGTTGTCGCGGCCGACCTTGTCCTGCAGCCGGCGCACGAGTTCGCGGTCGGGCCGCGCCGGCAGGAAGACCGCCTGCACCCCGGGCAGCCTGGCGGGCAGGGCGCGGCGGTTCAGGCAGGAGACCAGGGAGAGGTATCCCGCCGGCGACTCCGGGAACAGCAGCAGGCTCCCCTTTTCCGGCAGCCGGATCTCGGTGCCCAGCAGCGGCTTCAGGCCCAGCCTGTCCGCCTCTTTCTTGAACGCCTCCCAGCCGATCAGCGACATGGGGTCGCAGACGGGGAGGTACGGCACTTTTGCCTTTTGCATGAGGTCGCCGAGCGAAGCCGGGTCGATGACGCCTTCGCCCTGGGAGAAGACGGAGTAAACACGTAATGGGACGTAATTCATGGTAAGTGACAAGAAAGACGATGTTCGATGTTCGACGTTCGAAGTTCGATGTTGAAGAAAGAAGGCAAAAGGCAAAAGTAAAAAGTGAAGAAAAACTGCACGGTGGCGAAATCCACAGGGAAATTACAAGCCCGCAAATATCAATTATGCAAAATCATATCAATTATCGGGCAGGGCGATTTCCGCGGGAGGGTCACAGACCCTCCCCTACATAAATCCGCTATACGCCGCCCGCCCCTACGTTAAGATTTTCCTCGTCAGCCGGCCAATGGCGGGGATTATCAACAATGTAACGAGTTATTGCGATCAATTCGCCCTTGTCGCGGATCACGCGATCGTGGAAGGAGCGTTGCCATTGGAAGAGGCCGTCGGGATGTTTCTGGTTGATGGTGCGGGAGGAGAAGGTTTTGAAGGCGCGGATGATCTCTGTCAGGGAATAAGAGCGGGTGGGTTTTGAATTCGTTCCTCCGATTAATGATTCGGGATGGGAAGCAGAGCGGGCGGGTCTGAGTTCTTCGGGTTTTAATGTACGGGCGGGTTTAAAACCCGCCCCTACGTTAAAACCGGCGGCAATTTCGATGATCCCGTGTACATGATTAGGCATGACCGCAAATTCGTGCAACCGGCAGCAACGATAATGATCGGGCAAAGCCAGCCAGCATTCCTTGACAATACGGCCATAGTCGTTTGGTTCCATGTTCTCGCCAACGATCTTCCCCAATATCTCCTCTTTCTGCTTGGTGCAGATGGTAAGGAAATAGAACCCCGGCCGGGCGTAGTCGATACTTGGCTGGCGGGTGGGTTTGCGTTGGCGGTGATTGAAAGACATTTCTTATGTAGGGGTCGGTTTCAAACCGACCCGTTAATGTTCATTTTTAACGTAGGGGCGGGTCTCCCCCTGACGGGGGCAGGCAGACCCGCCCGCTTTCATAACATTACTTAGAACGGGAGGGTTTGAAACCCTCCCCTACATCAGGCCAATCCATGATCTCCGCGAAACCACCTTTTTTGAACTCGCATTTTGCCTGAGAAAAATATCCATTAATACGCTGGAATACTTCTTCACATGTATCATATACCCAAACATTTTTTAATCGATTGCCTATAAATAACTCCTCTATGTGCTTATCCTCAGGAGGAAAAGAATATCCGATAATAACCAGAGTTCGTGTAGATGCCACACATTCGCGTATTCTTCGATTTATATCATCTCTTATTTTGATCATTCTTGGCCTATAACCATGCCAATTTTCCCATTTTTCCTTGACTACAGGTGGAATCAAAAAACTATTGGCATGAAGCCCCTCATCAATCCAATATCCATCGTAAATGGAATCCGATATCACTAAACCATCAATCTTCCCTCCCAGTTCGCTTCGATTAAAATGCCAGTTCAATGACCCATGCGGCTTCAGTATCTCAACTACAGGCTCATATGGCTTATTTGTCTCAATAGGAATTAAGTGCCCTAACATGAATTGACCGTAAAAATCCTTCATTGACGTTTCTTTTTCTAGGCTTTTATGGATCACTCTCTCAAAATTAGCATCCCAATTCAATGAAACAATCGACGATTTAGTTTTCCTGACAATTCCCCACAATTTAAAAAAATACTCATCATGAATATTTTTATAATATGAAATGACAGTTCTAAAAATTGCAATAATTAGTTTGTCAATATCGTCATTGCGTCCTTCCACAATAAGCATGTCCAACAGTTCTGAAACGTTCAGCTTTCTCTGCTCCCCAGTTTCTTTTTTCTCCTTAAGAATTTCAATTATTCTATCAATGCATTGATTGTATGAGATATCCGTAATTGAGCCGCCCAAAAGCCTTTGAAGTTTAAAATTCCCCCTGTTCCGATTGATTTCATCCATCACATTAATGAAATTTTCAATTGAAGGCTTTTTCTTAATGAATCCTTCTATTCTCGGATCAGCCGACGCAATACTGGCACCATTTCCCAAGACAAAAAGAAACTCATTCTTATAACTAGATTCACTCATTGTCTTTCCTCGGTTTTCCCCACAGATTATATTCCAAACACATAAAAACCGCCTACAGCTCCGCCGGTGACGGTTCCGGGCCCCGCGGAAAAGCTGGATCCGCGATCCATTGGGCATACATGTCTGACATCTATCTTCACGTAGGGGCGGGTTTGTAACCCGCCCGCCTACATTTGTAGGCAAAAACGGGAGGGTCACAGACCCTCCCCTACATCATCCATTCTTCACGTAGGGGCGGGTCTCCCTCTGACGGGGGCAGGCAGACCCGCCCGTTCTTTCCCCCCCGCCTTCCCCGATATTTATTTCGTTAAAGATGCCGTTTTTAAGACCATTCCTTCCCTTTCCACAGGATAAAGCTCTTCAAGAAGCATTGATCTGGCATTCCGCAGCGCGGAGAACCCGAAGCGCTCCTTGACGCCGGCGATGGCGGCGGTCATCTTCTCGTCGCGCAGGGAGAAGAAGGGCAGGATGTCGCGCCCCGCCTGCAGGTCCTCCACCTTGGCGCCGACCAGGCGCAGCGGCAGGTCTCTCCGGGCCAGCAGCGAGCGCAGCAGCGGCAGCGCCGCCTGCCAGAGGTGGAAGTAGGAAAAGGTGGGGAACGGCAGCGCCGCGCGCCGGGTGAAGGTGGAGAAGTCGCTGAAGCGCGCCTTGACCTCGACGCGGCCGGCGTACAGGCCGTCGCCCAGCAGCTGTGCCGCCAGCCGCTCGAGCAGGTAGGCCAGGTGCGAGTGCAGCAGCCCCTCGTCGCGGATGTCGTGGGGGAAGGTCGTCTCGCGGCTCAGGCTGCGGCTGGCCGGCTCGGGCAGGCCGCGCTCCATGCCGCCGGCATACTGTCCGGCAAAGACCTTGCGCCACAGCGCCGGGTATTTCGCCTTCAGCTCGCGCCCGCGGCGCACCCCCAGCCCCTGCAGCACGAAGTGGGTCTGCGGACCGACGCCGGGGATCCGGTCCAGGGTCAGCCCGGCGATGAACTCCGCCTCGTCGTGCAGCCGGAACAGGCCGCCCGGCTTGGCCGCCTCGCAGGCCAGCTTGGCGCCCAGGCGCGTGCAGCCCAGGCCGGCCGAGATCTTCAGCCCGGTCTCGCGCTCGGCCTCCGCCTTGACGCGCGCCGCCAGCTGGTAGACCGAAGGCGACAGGTAGCGGCTGCCGCCCAGGTCGACATAGGCTTCGTCGACCGACACTTCCTCCACCCGCGGCGAGAAGCGGCGCAGGCAGGCGAAGAAGCGGCTGGAGATGCGGCTGTAGAGATGATAGCGCCCGCGGCGGAAGACGGCCTGCGGGCACTTCCTGGCCGCGGTGCGCAGCGCCATGCCCGAGTGGACGCCGAAGCGCCGCGCCGCGTAGGAGGCGGTGCAGACCACGCCGCGCTCGTGGGCCAGGCCGCCGACGATGAGCGGCTTGCCCCGCAGCGAGGGATCGAGCGCCTCCTCCACCGCCGCGAAAAAGGCGTCGATGTCGAGGTGCAGGACCGAGGGCGTCTTCACCGGTACTTGCGCATGACGCCCACCACCTTGCCCACCAGCTGGAAAGGGGCGGTGATCGCGGCGTACTCGGGGTTTTCCGGCACCAGGACGTAGCCGTCCCGGTCGCGCTTCAGGCGCTTGAGGGTGATCGAGCCGTCGCCGAGCCTGGCCACCACCATCTGCCCGGGGTCGGCCTTTTCGCTGCGCCGGATGAGGACCAGGTCGCCGTCCTGGATGTAGGCGTCCTTCATGCTCTGGCCCTGGACGCGGAAGGCGACGACGTCGCCGCCCTTCTCCACCAGCCAATCGGGCAGCACGACCTCGTCGCCCAGCTCGGCGAACATCTCCAGCGCCGGTCCGGCCGGCACCATGCCCACCAGCGGCACGGACAGGCCCCCGTCGCCCGGCAGCGCGCCGGCGGCATTGCCGGCCAATCCCCCAAGGGGACGGCGATCCGGTGGGTCCGCCAACTCCCAGGCGCGCCCCTGCCGGCGCAGCGCCCCGCGGCGCAGCAGGCGGTTGAGATAGGCCTGGACGGTGGCCGGCGAAGAGATGCCGGCAGCGGCGGCGATCTCGCGCACGGTAGGGAAATAGCCGTTGCGCAGGCAGAATTCCCGGATCCTGTCCAGAATGAGCTTTTGCTTTCGCGTCACCATTTGTTCGCCTCCTGTTCGCCTCAGTAATAGTAATATGAATTAGGGCATCTGTCAACCAGAATAAGGGAAGAGCGAGGGAAAGGCAGAGGGAAGAGAGAGGGAAGGCAAAGTGGGAAAGAGGTTCAAAAATGGGCTTTTCTCACTCTCTCTTCCCTTTTTCTCCCCTCATTCTTCCCTTTTCTGAACTTTATCAGCGGTTTCTGCGTTTATAGAATCTGAAGGGCAAAGTCCCAAGGAGGACAAGATGAAACGACTCTACAGAAGCCGGAAAAACCGCATGCTGGGCGGCGTCTGCGGCGGCATCGCCGAATACTTCGATATCGACCCGGTCATTGTCCGCCTGATCGCCGTCGCCCTGTTCTTCGTGGGCGGTTCGGCCATACTGGCCTATATCATCGCCCTGATCATCATCCCCTACGAGCCTTACGAGGCCTCCGCCGCCCCGGCAGCGAACCTGTCGGCGGCCGCGGCAACGGCCTCCGCATCGGAATCGGCCCCCCCGGCCGGCGCCGCGCCGCGTTCCACCGCCAACGAATCCATTCCCCTGTTCCTGGGCATCCTGCTGATCGTCATCGGCGGCCTGTTCCTGTTGCACAACCTGCCGTTCTTCAGCCCGTTCTACCACCAGATACGCTGGTACGTGCGTGATTTCTTCTGGCCCTCGGTGCTGATCGTATTCGGTGTGTTCCTCATTGCCAGAGGCTGGAAGAAATAGAAAAGCAGACGACAGAAGTCAGAGGTCAGAGGTCAGATGACAGAAGACGTTAGACGTCAGCAAAATAGCTGGCTGACTCAGACGTTAGACGCTAGACGTTAGCAAGAAATAAAAGCCATTCCTTGAATTGGAATAAGCTTAACTTGAGTTGACACCTGTCAATTGAAGTGTTAACTAATGCACCTTATTGCTGTCTGGTATCTGTCATCTGACATCTGACGTCTGTCATCTGACATCTAACGTCTGACGTCTTCTTTTCTTCCGTCCATTCCTTTATAATCTGCTGCGCATGGACAAAGTCACGATCGAGATTTCACCCGCCCCCGGCCGCATGCTCCGCCTGCTGGATTATCCCGAGCTCTCCTCCAACCACAAGTTGGTCAACAAGGGCATTGCCGTCCTCAGGCAGTATACGCCCGGCGTCCTGCGCTACCTGTCGCTGCAGCGGCTGCTGGGCCACCTGCCCGAGTACATCATCGAGGTGCGCGCCGGCGGCATGAGCGAAATCGATGTCCGGGAGTACATGGGAGCATGGATGAAGCGCAAGCGCCTGCGGCGCCTGTTCTATGTCATCCTGGAGATGCTGCTTCTGCCCTTCACCGCCTTCGTGGCCGTGCTGCCCGGCCCCAACGTCGTTTTCTACGGCCTGTTCGTGCTGTTCTATTTTCACTTCAAGGCGTTTCTGAGCCTGAGCAGGATCAAAGTCGGGGAATTGAATATCTCCCTGGGCAGGGACTGAAAAGGAATCGGTTGACGGTATACGGTGTACGGTTGACGGTCAGAAAAAGCAATACTAAGACTTAAATTCCAAATCCCAAACAAGCACCAAATTCCAATTACCAAATCCCCTGGCGGGGACTTTGACCAAAACGAGGAAAAGAATCCTCAGGGCTTTCGTTTTGGAAATTGGTGCGTAAAAAAAAGGGCGGCTTTTCAGCCGCCCCTGGGATTGCCTTCACTCGTCACGCGTTACGCGTTACGCGTCACGAAAGTTGGTTTTCTGTCTTAAAGCCCCAGCCTCTTCCTGGCCTGCTCGGTCAGTGACTTGAACTCGGCTTCGATGCGTGTTTTTTCCTTCTCCAGCTCCTGGGCCAGTGCGGCGTTGGGGTCGTTGGCCGGGGTGGCGGCACCCTTCTTCAGCGCGTCGATCTTCGCCTGGATGGCGTCCAGCTTGTCCTGCTCATAGCCGGGCATTTCAAAATCGGCGTACTTGCGCTGCAGCTCGCGGTCCAGCTTGTTGTACTCGTACTGCAGGCTCTGGATCTCCTTCTCGTTGCTGGGGGCGGCCTTGACCGGCTTGACCGAGGCGTTGTATTTCTTGATCTTGGCGTTGTAGTCGTATTTTTCGTAGAGCCAGTACTTGGCGTTGGTCAGCAGGGCGTCGCGGCGCTTGGAGTTGTTCTCCTTTCCGTACAGCAGGCCGGCCTCGAGCTGGTAGGCGATGGCGTTGTCCAGGAACTTCTTTTCCCGTTCGGCCTTGGCCAGGTAAATGTTGCCCAGGCGCTCGGCGTTGATCGCCTTCTTGCTCTTGGCGTACACATCGCTGAGCTCCTTGAGGGCGGCATCCAGCTTGCCGGCTTTCATCAGGCTGCGGGCATAGATCTCGAAGATCTTCTCGTCGTTCTTGTCGCCGGCCCCGAAGGAGTCGTACATGGCGATGGCGTCGTTGTATTTCTGGGCCTGGTACAACTGGCCGATCTTCTCCAGGCTGGTCAGCGGCTTGGCCGGCTTCTTGGGGGCCCCGCTCAGTTCGTTCTTCAGGGCATTGGCCTGCTTGGCGATATCGCCGATGCCGTGCTTCTGGGCGAACGATGCGGCCTTCTCGGCCCAGGTCAGCCCCTTTTCCTTCTGGTTGCTGGCGCCGTAGGAACTGCCCAGGATCAGGTAAACGCCGGCCTCCAGCTTGGCTTCCATGCCTCCCAGCTGGACGGCCTTTTCGCCGTTGCGGATGGCCTTGTCATAGTTCTTGGTGTTGTAGTTGTCCACCGTCAGCCAGTAATAGGCCAGCTTGGAGAAGACGTTCTTCGCCGGGTCGGGATAGTTCTTTATATAGGCCTCGAAGGCGGCGATCCTCTCGCTGCCCGGCTTCTTCTGCAGCGCGGTGGTGTAGTCGATGCCGGCGTTCTCCAGGTTCTGGGCCCAGGAGAAGGCAGCGGCCAAAACAATGATCAACGCGATCGTAAGTAGCTTCTTCATGCGATCCTCCCTTGCTTGTCGCAACCACAGCCTATTAGACGGAAAGTTTTATCTGATTGGTATGCCAAGCCGATGCTTTTCATGGTGAAATGGATTTTCCATGGTGGAATTTACTCTACTAAACTACCATAAAGCCAGTGAAAAAACAAGCAGGAATCACTTTTTTGTCAGACTCCTGACGTCAACCGGCAGACAAGGGCAAAGTCCGGAAGGAAATCGGAGAATATGCTCGAAAAGGGTTTTTTTCTTGCTGACGTCTGACGTCTAACATCTATTGCCGTTTCTTTTCACTCGTCACTAGTCACCTGTCACTTGTCACTATGGTCAGTCTGGAATATAATACTGACGCCCGATAACCAAGGAGAAAACCCGATGTATCCAGTCATTGAATGGAAGGACGACGCCGTAGTCATGCTTGACCAGCGCCTGCTGCCCGGGGAAAAAGCGTTCATCCGCCATCACAGCCATTTGGATGTGGCCCGCAGCATCAGGGACATGGTCATCCGCGGCGCCCCGGCCATCGGCATCGCCGCCGCCTACGGCATCGCCCTGGGCGTGGCGGAGCTGGAAGGGCGGCCGGAACTGGGCCGGGCGGGTTTCCTGGAGGAGCGTTTCAGGGAGATCGTCGCCGCCATCACCTCGACCCGTCCCACGGCCGTCAACCTGTTCTGGGCGGCGGAGCGCATGCGGGAGGTGTTCGAGCGGCACCACGGCGACTACCCGACCCTGCGCCGGGAACTGCTGGCCGCGGCCCAGGCCCTGGACCGCGAGGATTACGGGATCAACCGCGCCATCGGCCGCCACGGCAGCGCGCTGCTCCGGGACGGCGACACGGTACTCACCCACTGCAACGCCGGCGCCCTGGCCACCGCCGGCTACGGCACCGCCCTGGGCGTGGTCCGCGCTGCCGTCGAAGCCGGAAAGAAAATCAGGGTCATCGCCGGCGAGACCCGGCCCTATCTGCAGGGAGCGCGGCTGACCGTCTGGGAACTGCAGGAGGAGAACATCCCGGTCACCCTCATCACCGACAGCATGGCCGGCCATGTCATGCAGAAACGGATGGCCCAGGCGGTGATCGTCGGCGCCGACCGCGTGGCCGCCAACGGCGACGCGGCCAACAAGATCGGCACCTATTCCCTGGCCGTTCTGGCCAACCATCACCATCTCCCCTTCTACGTGGCCGCGCCGATCTCGACCATCGACCCCGCCACCGCCGACGGCGCCGGCATCCCCATCGAGGAAAGGGACAAGTCGGAGGTAACGAATTTCAGGGGCCAGGCGACGGCGCGGCCGGAGACCGACGTCTATAATCCGGCCTTCGATGTGACGCCGGCGGCGTTGATCACGGCCATCATCACCGAGGAAAGGGTCCTCTACCCCCCCTTCGGGGAGGCGATCGCCTCCCTGCGGGGGCTCAGGCGAAAATAGCCTTCAGCTCGCCCAGGCGGCGGGCGATCTGCACGTTGCGCACGCAGGCCGCCGTGCATTCACTGCAGTCGGCGCAAGCCTGCAGACCGTGCCCGGCCGGGATCTCGTCCAGGGCGCGGCGCATTTCCTGGAAATTGCCGTAATCGGCGGCATACATGTGGGCGCGGACCAGCGCCGGGACGTCCACGCCGTGCGGACAGGTCCCGGCACAGCCTCCGCACTGGCGGCAGGCGCCGCCCAGGGCGAGCTTCACCCCCGGATCGGCGAGGAACTTGGCCTCCTCGGGGGAAAATTCCAGGTTGAAGGCCACGGGCCAGTCGGTTTCCAGCTGCTGGAAGGTCGTGTAGCCGGGGATGGCCGTGGCGACCGATTCCAGGCGCAGCGCCCACTTGAGCAGGGCGGCATGCCAGACGCCGCCCTCGTGGTATTCGGGACCGGCGGCGCCGCTCTCCTTGGACCAGGCCTGCTTGCACTGGGTCTTCATGGCCACCATGCCGATGCCGGCCCCGGCGGCCTTGGCCATGGCATTCAGCAGCGCCTTGTCGTCGGCCATGGCATAGTTGATCGAGGTGAGGATGACGTCGAAATTTCCCATCGGTACGGCCGCCTCGATGCACTCGGCCATGTTCTTGTGGGTCGAGAAACCGATGAAGCGGGCTTTTTTCGCCTTCTTCAGCTTCTCGACGGCCGCGAGGATCCCCGGCCGCTTGAGCATCTTGGGATCGCTGATATTGTGGACGTAGAGGATCTCCACATGGTCGGTCTGCAGCCGCGAAAGCGACTGGTCGAAGCGGGCCAGGAATTCCTCCTCGACCAGCCTGTCGCCCATCTGGTCCATCAATTCCGGCCGTCCCGGCGGCACCTTGGTGGCGATGACGACCTGGTCGCGCGCCTTCAGATCCTTGAAGACGCTGCCGACCATCTCCTCGTTGCGCCCCTTCTGGTAGCCCCAGGCGGTGTCGAAGTGGCGGATGCCCATCTCGAACGAGCGCCTGACCAGCGCCGGGTTGTCGGCGTTCATCACCCCCATGGAGACGATGGGAACGCGGAGGCCGGTCCTGCCCAGCACGCGCGTGATGGGCTGCTTGCCTTCTTTGGCATCCTTTTTTGGATCGGGATTATCCTGGGCATTCAGCGGCAAACCCGCCTTTCCCAGCAGTCCGGCCGCGGCCGCGCCGCCGACCGTAGCTAAAAAATCTCTTCTGTTATAGCCTTTGTTCCTTTTCTTCATGTTTCCTCCTTGTTCGGGGGCATTGACCGGAAGACATTGTACCCTTGTTCAGAAATAAAATGCAATAGCGCGGTCAGGGAAGAGAGAGAGAAGACAAAGTGAAGACAGAGTGGAAATGTCCTGGAATAAATTTAACTTGAGTTGACACTATGAGAAGACAGGTGGTCAAATTACCCCTTCTAAGACCGAGCAAGTCAAAAAAGGAGGATCAAATGACCACCCAAGAGAAGCTTATCAAAAAGAAGCTAACATTGCTAGAGCTGGCAGATTTTTTGCAGAACGTCTCAAGGGCATGTCAGATCGGCAAGTGCTCACGGCAGCATTTTTACGATGTTCGACAGGCCTACGAGGAGAACGGGATCGATGGGCTGCGGGAGAAGAGCCGGCGCAAGCCCTGCCTGGGGAACCGAGTGGCGCCCGAGGTAGAGGAAGCCGTAGTCGAGATGGCCATCGAGTACCCGGCCTATGGGCAGTACCGGGTCGCCAACGAGCTGAAGAAGAGGGGCATTTTGGTATCCGCCGGCGGTGTGCGATCGATCTGGAAGCGGCATGACCTGGAGGTCTTCAAGAAGCGACTGAAGGTGCTGGAGGAGAAAGCCGCCAAGGAGGGCATCGTTTACACCGAGGAGCAGCTGCGGGCATTGGAAGTGCTCAAGAAGGAGCGGGAAGAGAGCCAGGAAGAGATCGAGACGGAGCACCCCGGGTATCTGCTGGCCCAGGATACGTTCTATGTGGGATATCT
>DIXU01000003.1:223198-223742 GCA_002436105.1 Candidatus Aminicenantes bacterium UBA6072
TTCTTTGAAGAGCAGGACGTGGATGTGCTTAGAATGCTGACTGACCGGGGAACCGAGTTCTGCGGGGTCATCGAGAGACATGCTTATGAGATCTTTCTGGAGTACCACGAGATCGAGCATAGCAAGACCAGGCCTCGCCGCCCGCAATCGAACGGGATCTGTGAGTCGTTCCACAAGACCATCCTGAACGAGTTCTACAGGGTGGCTTTTAGAAAGAAGATCTATTGCAGCTTGGAGGAACTGCAGAAGGATCTTGATGGTTGGGTGAACTGGTATAACAACGAACGGACCCACCAGGGGAAGCGTTGCCTAGGACGAACCCCGATGGCTACGTTCCTTGATGGGTTGGATCTGGTGAAACAAAAGAAACTGGACAACCAGTACGTCGGGCAAGTTGACGCCTGTCAACAAAAGTGTTAACTAATGCAAAACCGATCGCTTTGATGTCTTGCTGACACTGTCACTGACACTGTTGCTTATCTTCAGATCTGCGTTCTGAATCGAGGATGCCGGGCCGCGGCCAGGTTCACGATGCGGCTGCCCA
>DIXU01000017.1 GCA_002436105.1 Candidatus Aminicenantes bacterium UBA6072
ATTTCCTTGTCAGGGATGCAGCTATGGGCCCCATATTTAAAATTCCAGAATAAAAGCACTTTTATCGCTTTTTCTGAGATATTGTCAAATGTTGTGTACGATGGATGATGTTTGTCATGCATCGTACACAACATTTGACAATATCTCAGAAAAAGCGATAAAAGTGCTTTTATTCTGGAATTTTAAATATGGGGCCCATAGCTGCATCCCTGACAAGGAAATATTAATGCACTGAATTTCTCTTTTCTTCACAACCACTAACACTATCACTAACACTTTCCCTTGGGAATTTGGTGCTTGGAATTTGGGATTAAAGTCTTCCGATTCCCTCTTCTCTTGCCGTCAACCGTCAACCGTCAACCGATTGCTTTCATGTCTTGCTGACACTGACACTGTCACCGGCCGCGTATTTCATCAGGGCCTCGACATCGTGGGCGTCGGACCCGCGCGTCTTTTTCAGGCGGAAGCGATCGGCCAGGGCGCGCAGGCGCTCGACCATGGCGCTTTCGGCCTCCCGGTCGGGGAACGCCGGAGCGGGCTCTTTTTCCTGGTAGTAGGGATAGTCGACCTCGATTCCGGCCAGGCCGAGGGGGGCGAGCTCGGCGAGCATCTCGTCCAGCCCGATGGGGGTCTCGGCGACGATGTAGCCGGGGTGGGCCAGGACCGCCTCGCCGCCGGCCTGGACGATCATGCGGATGGCGTCGGCCATGGGCAGCTTGGGGACATGGATGGGGACCTGGGCGTTGACCGAAAGCCACCGGGCCGCCTCGCGGTAGTCGGGAAAAAGCCCCTCGTCGAGCATGGCGTGCACCAGGTGCGGCTTCATCAGCGAATCGCGCTGCGGCAGGATGACTTTTTTGCGGTCGACGACCTTGCGGCCGAAGTAGCGGTTGATATCCTCGAGCTGGCGCAGCACCCGCTGCCGCCGCAGGCCCTGGACCAGGCGCAGGCGCTCGTTCAGCGCCTTGTCATCGATCCTGAACCCGTAGCCCAGCAGGTGCAATTCCTCATCGCGGTAATTCGTGTCCAGCTCGATGCCGGAGATGAGATCGATCCCGAGCTCCCCGGCGCGGGCGAACAGGTCGCCCCAGTGGCGGTAGGCTCCCAGGGCGTCGTGGTCGGTGAAGGAAACCTGCTTCAGGCCCGCCGCTTGCGCCGCGGCGAGCATTTCCAGGGGCGTGGCGTGCCCATCGGACACCAGCGTGTGCAAATGGAGATCGATCTTGTTGTCCATAGAGTATTGTATCACAAAACCCGGCGTGAGGCGTTACGAAGAAGAGACTGACAGGACTTGGTTTACGGTGGACGGTTTACGGTTTTCGGGAAGAGACGGGGCAATACGAAGACTAAAATTCCAAATCCCAAACTCCAAATAACAAACAAATTCCAAGCTCCAAATTCCAATTTCCAAAACAAAAGTCCCTTGCAATTCCTTTTTCTTCGTTTGGGTCATTTGAAAATTGGAATTTGCTGCTTGTTTGGGATTTGGTGCTTGGTGCTTGGAATTTATTTCCTCTCAACTCACGCGTTACTCGTCACGCAAGCCCGACTACTTTCTTGAAATTCTCGGGATCGGTATCCCCCTCGGTGTTGACCAGCAGCACCCGCGAGTTGGGCCCCAACGGCAATTTCGCTCGGGCGGCGGCGAGCTTGGGCGCGCTGGACAGGGCCAGCAGGGCGGCGAGACCGGAGGAACCCGATTCGCCGGAGACGATCCGCGGATCGTCCTTCAGCGGTTGAGCATAGCGGCGCATGGCCTGCTCCGCCCAGGAGTCGCCGACGGCCAGGAAGAAGGGAAAGGCATCGCGCAAAAAAGGCCAGGCCAGCGGCGAGGGGACGCCGCAGTTGAGGCCGGCCATGATCGATGTCTGCCGACCCCTCGTGGGCAGCGGCTCGCCCCGGCCGAAGCGCACCGATTCCAGGAAGCAATCGGAGGAGACGGGCTCGATGCATATGAGAGCCGGGCGCTTGGCGCCATAGCGCTTGCTGTAGTAGGCGGCGCCGGCGGCGGCCAGCCCCCCCACCCCGGCGGGCAGGATGACCGTGTCGACGCCGATCTTCATCGGCCCGTGCAGCAGCCCTTCCAGTTCGGCGAAGATCGAAGTGTAGCCCAGCAGGATCCAGCCGGGGATGTCGCGGTAGCCGGGGTAGGCGGTGTCGGATATCGCCTGCCAGCCGTTTTTCGCAGCCGCAGCGGCGCAGCGTTCGACGCAGAGGTCGAAAGTCCCTCTGACCAGCACCACCTCGGCCCCCTCATTGCGGATATTCTCCACCCGCGCCGCGACCGAGTCGGCGGGCATGTAGATCACCGCCTTCTGCCCCAGCATCCTTGCCGTCCAGGCCACGGCGCGGCCGTGGTTGCCATCGGTGGCGGCGCAGAAGGTGAAGGCGCCCAGTTTTTTCAGGGCCGTCCTGTCCTGAAAGCACTCGGGAGTGAACGGTTCCGGAAAGCGTTCCTGCCAGCGCTGCTTGAGGAAACGGTACATGGCGTAGGAGGCGCCCAGCGCCTTGAAGGCCTTGATGCCGAAGCGCTGCCCCTCGTCCTTGACAAAGATCCCGGCCAGGCCCAGCCTGGCCGCCAGCGCGGGCAGCTCCAGCAGCGGCGTCGGCGCGTAGCCGGGGAGCGCCTGGTGGAAGGCGAGCATGTCGCGCTCATTCAGGAAGGCGTACTCTTCGCCCGACCACTCGGGCTTGGCCCGGCACAGTTCGTTGAAAGCGTATTCACACATCGGGATCGTCTCCATGAAGGAACGGGGGCAGGAATTCCACCAGGATGGCCATCTGGGCCAGCAATCTGCCATCAAAGGCGGGATCGGCCTCCTGGCGCCATTCGGCGGCCAGGTAGGAAAAATCCTCGCAGCGCAGGCGCAGCAGGCAATTGCGGTTCTCGAAATCCAGCCGGTCGGGGTAGAGGCGCAGGTGCTGCAATTCGCCGGCGGCCCGGGCCAGCAGGACCCTGGGGCCGCCCGGGACCGGGGCTTTGAGGAAAAAACCGTCCGCCGCCCGTTCAAAGTCGCTGGCGCGCAGAAAAACATGGGGCTTGTCCTTGTGGGGAGCGCCGGCGGTGGGACAGAAAGTGGCGCAATTGCCGCAGCCGTTGCAGAAGTCGACGACGTGGACCAGCTGGTACTTCTGCCGCAGCTCCAGGACCCCGGCCGCCGAGAGCTCGGCCCCGCCCTTGCGGCTGGCGGCATGCAGCACCGGCCAGCGCCCGGGACGGGTCTCGAAGGCGACCAGGGCGCGGTTTGGGCAGACGCCGACGCACAAGAGGCAGAGGTCGTCGCAATGGAGGCAGCGCTGTGCCTCCTGACGCGCCGCCCTGGCGTCCAGGCCGGGAGCAACGGCGGAGAGACCCTCCTCCAGAAAGGAATTATCCATCCTGGGTCCCGGGAACCAGGACTCGATCTTCTCGCGCCGCGAGCGCTGCAGCGCATGTTCCAGCCAGGTCAGGCCGGAAACCGGGCCGGGCTCCGGGACGCGCAGCGTCCGGCCGCTTTCCTCCATGATGCGGTCGACGGCGCGGCTGCCGTCGGCGACGGCCCGGACCAGGGTCGAGGGGCCGCTGCGGGCGTCGCCGACGACGAACAGGCGGGGATGGCTGGTTCGGCCATCATCGCCGGCGACCTGCCACTCCGTGCCGGCCAGCAATTCCGCGTTCTTGTCCTGGCCGATGGCCACGATCACCGCGTCGCAGGTCAGCTCGAACTCGGAGCCGAAAAGCGGGACCGGGTGCGGGCGGCCGCTGGCGTCCGCCTTGCGCAGTTCCATGCGCGAGCAGAGCAGCGCCCATTCCTTGCCCTCGGAGGTCTCGATGCGCAGCGGGGCGGTCAGTTCCATGATGGCCACCCCTTCGGCGACGGCTTCGCGGATCTCCTCGGCGGCGGCGGGCATTTCCGCCAGCGTGCGCCGGTAGATCACCGTGACGCGCCCGAGGGGGCCGCACAGGCGCCTGGCCGTGCGCGCCGCGTCCATGGCGCTGTTGCCGCCGCCGATGACCACGACCTGGCTGCCGATGTCCGGCGGCTCCCCGCGCCTGGCGGCGGCAAGAAACTCCAGGGCGTCGTGGACCCCGGCGGCGTCCTCCTCGGGAATGAGCAGGCGGCGTCCCTGCCCGGCGCCGGCGGCCAGGAAGACCAGGTGGAAAGCGTCCAGCAGCTCGGCCAGCCGCTTGCCGTCGACGGCCTGGCCGTAGTGGAAGATCACCCCCTTTTCCTTCAGCCTGGCCACATCGTCCTCCAGGGCGGCGGCACCGAGGCGGAAACCGGGGATGACCGTGGCGGCCAGCCCGCCGGCGCGGTCGTGCGTCTCGAAGACCTCGACCCAGAAGCCGCCGCGGACCAGCTCGCGGGCGGCGGCCAGCCCGGCGGGGCCGGCGCCCACCACGGCCACGCGCGTGGCATCGCCGAGCGAAGCCGGATCGGCAACCGGGATGCGGCCGTTTTCGACGGCGAAGCGCTTGACGCCGCGGATGTCCAGCGGCCGGTCGAAGAGGCCCCGCGTGCAGCGCCCCCGGCACTTCTGGTCGCAGGCCGCGCCCAGGATCGCGGGCAGCGGGTTGGTTTCCCAGATCACGGCCTTGGCCCGGTCGGCATCGCCCTTCCCCACCCAGTGCATGTAGCGCGGAACGTCCTGGGAAATGGCGCAGGCCTCGCGGCAGGGGGCGGCGGCGCAGTCGAACCAGGCCAGGCTGCGCCGGCCCTTGAAGGAGGGCGCCGGCAGCAGCGGCGCGCGGGCGTCATCCCCGTTCGCCAGCGCCGCTTCATGGTTTTTCAGGTTTTCCCGCAGCGCCCGGGCCGGGTCCTTCATCCGGGCACGCTTCAGCACCAGCTCGTCCAGCGATGTTGCCCGGCAGGATTTCATGGCGCGGCGGATCTCTTCCAGGTACTGGCCGAGGCGGGCATAGCCGCCCGGGCGCAGCAGGTCGCTGCAGACGGTCAGCGGCCGCAGGCCGCAGGCCAGGAGGTCGGCGGCATGGAAGCAGTCGGCACCTCCGGAATAGGTGATGTCCAATCCGCCCTGGAAATCGTCCTGCAGGCGGCGGGCCAGGGCCACGGCCAGCGGCAGGAGCGGGCGGCCGCTCAGGTAGACCGTTTTCTCGCTGGCGGGCAGCGCGCCGTCGTTGAGGCACTCCAGGGTGTTGGTCAGCTTGACGGAGAAACGCAGGCCGTTCTTTTCGGCGCAACTCCTCAGGGAGCGGATCAGGTCCAGGGCGGCGTCGTACTGGAGGTCATGCGCGAAAGCCTGGTCGGGCACCTTCACCTTCCAGCCCAGTCCCTCGTTCAACAGCCCACGCAGGCGCTCGGCGCCCAGCAGCGTCGGGTTCAGCTTGATGGTGGCATGCAGCTTCCTCTCCTCCAGCAGGTAGAGGCCGATCTTCTCGATCTCCTCGGGCGGGCAGCCGTGCATGGTCGACAGGGTGACGTTGTCGGCGATGCAGTTGGGAATGTCCAGGTCGTGGATGCCCGGGAACAGCGGCTGCAATTCCCGGAGCAGGCGCTCCTTCTCGTCGTAGCAGCAGGATATCTTGTCCAGGAAGTTCTGCATGTTCGGCTGGCGGATGCCGGCCAAGTCATAGCCGACGCTGAAATTGAAGAGGAAGCCGGGATCGGCGGGCAGGGCGCCGCGGCGCCGGCGGCGGCGCAGGACGTGCAGCAGCACCCAGGCGGCCAGGTACTGCTGGAACGATTCGTCCAGGGTCAGCTCCTGGGACCACTCGCAATTGTAGCCGGCGTCAGAAACGGCGATGCAGGGCTTGCGCACCTCCAGGCGGTCGAGGGCCTGCACGGTCTTGAGCTCGATAAAACGGGCGCCGCAGAGCCATGCGGCCACGATGTTCTGCGCCAGCTGCGTCTGCGGTCCGGCCGCCACGCCCAGCGGCGTCTCGAGCTGCCGGCCGCAGCGCTCCAGGCGCCACGGGTCGGCGGCGTCGGGCTGGAAAAAAAGCTCGCGCTGGATGCCGAAGACCTGGCCGCGCTCTTCCTCGGCCAGGATCCAGGCCAGGAGGCGCCGGGCCGTCGCGGGCGCGAAACGATCGCCGCCCACCGGCATCGCGGCCTAGCCGCGGCCGCCCATGGTCAGGGCCATGACGGCCTTGGCCGTGTGCAGGCGATTCTCGGCCTCGTCATAGACGATGGAGATATTCTCGTCGTCGATCACCTCGTCGGTCACCTCGCGGTTGCGGTCGGCGGGCAGGGCGTGCATCAGCTTGACGCGGCGGTCGGCCAGGTTGGCGCGGCGGCGGTCGAAGATCCAGTCCTGGTGCCGGGCCAGCCGCGACGCCATTTCCTTTTTGCACTCGCTTTCATTCCTGAGGTATTCTTCGACGCTCCAGGCGCCGAAGCCGCCCCAGTTCTTGGGAATGACCACCTGCGCACCCTTGACCGCCTCGTCCATGTCGTGGGTGAAGGTGAGGCGGCCGTTGCCGGCCTTGGCGTTCTGCCGGGCCTTGTCGACGATGGAGGCGCTGAGCGGGAAGTCGGGCGGGTGGGCGACGGTGACGTCGATGCCGTAGCGCGGGAAAAGGAGGACCTGCGTCTGCGGCACCGAGAGCGGCTTGGCGTGCGACTCGGCATAGGCCCAGGAGACGGTCACCTTGAGGCCGCGCACGTCGCGGCCGAAGTGCTCGAAGATGGTCATCATGTCGGCCAGCCCCTGGAAGGGGTGGTAGATGTCGTCCTGCAGGCTCATGACCGGGCACCTGGCGTGCCGGGCCATCTCATTGAGGTAGGCGTTGCCCGTTCCGTAGAAGCAGTTGCGCGCGGCGATGCCGTGGCCCATGCGCGAGAGGATGATCGCCGTGTCCTTGGCCGACTCGCCGTGGGAGATCTGCATCTTGTCGGCGGTCAGGTCGTGGGCGTGGCCGCCCAGCTGGGTCATGCCCGCTTCCATGGAATTGCGCGTGCGCGTCGACTGCTCGAAAAAGATCATGAACAGCGTCTTGTCCGCCAGCAGCCGGTGCGGCTCGCCCAGGGCGAAGCGCTTCTTGAGGTCGAAGGACACGTCGAAGACGGTGTCCAGGTCGTTCGTGGACCAATCGTCCTCGCTGATGAAATGACGGTTGCGGAAGATCGAATTCATGTTTCGCTCCTTGCCCTTGGACTCGAAAAATATAGCATTTCGGCGACTTCAAGTCAAAAGACCGGAAAACAACTGACAAAGAGTTTTCTAACTGCCCGAGCCTCGACATTCACGATCGCAGAACAAAGCCTTTGCCGGCAGTCTGTTTTCTCCTGTTTCCGTTTTTCTTCTCTCATCACTCATCACGTATCACGCATCACTCCGTCCCCTCCCCGGCCCCCTGCGCAATCGTTGACATCTTAATTACTTTTTGCTAGACTCCCTCCCTGACTCCGAGCCGCCCGGGCTAAAGTCCCCAGGGACCATGCCCAGCGGCCGTTAGGGTATGCGCGGAAACGCTCATGCCTTCCGTCTTTGAAAAGGAGGTCTTTTATGGGCTCTCGCATCATCCCGCCGCATCCCTGCCGGCCTCCATGGCAGCGTAAAAAATAGGAGGCCTGCATAAAATGAAAAAACCATTTCTGCTGTTCCTGAGCCTGGTCCTGCTCGGTTCCCTCATCGCCGCCGAGGACGCGGACAAGAAAAAGAAGGACGGGGAAAAGAATGTCGTCCTGCCCATGGTCACCGAGTCGGTGACGGTCGAGGCCACGGTCCCGCGCGAGCTGCCCTACGCCGCGACCACGGAGCTCAAGCTCCCCAGGATCGAGCCCATCAAGGCCAAGGACCTGGCCGAGATCCTGCCCGGCGCGCCGGGAGCCTACGTCTCCACCGGCTCCAAGAACGAATGGGGCGTCAAGCTGCGCGGCCTGGGCAGCAACCGCATCACGCTGCTCTACGACGGCATTCCCGTCTATGAGCCCTATTACAACTCCTTCGACATCAAGTCCATCGCCGCCGACCAGATCGAGTCGGTCAAGGTGGTCAAGGGTGCCTCGTCGGTCCTCTACGGCCCCAATGCCATGGGCGGCATCGTCGACGTGCTCAGCAAGCGCCCGGCCAGTGACCAGTTCAGCCTGCGCCTGGACTATGGTACGCGACAGACGTACGGCGCCTACGCCGGCGGCGCCCTGCGCGGCCGCAACCTCCTGTTCACCGGCTCGGCCGGCCTGGAGGGATCCGACGGCTTCAACTGGGTCAGCGGCAGCGAGACCGTGGCGCGCCTTAACAGCGACTACGAGCGCCTCAGCCTGGGCGGCAAGCTGTACTACTACCCGGGCAACGGCGGCGAGATCATGGCCGAGGTCGCCTTTTACCAATCGGAATACGGCATCCCCACGGCCACCGATTTTTACAAGAAGCAGTACTGGCGCTTCAAGGACTGGCGGCGGCTGCTGGCCAATGTCGGCGGCAGCTTCCCGGTCTTCGACGGCGGCTACGTCAAGGCACGCCTGTACTACGTCAAGCACACCAACGTGCTGGACGCCTACAGGAACGACCAGTTCTCGCAACTGACCTGGGAGTCGACCTACGACAACTTCGCGCTGGGCGCCTTCGTCCTGGGCATGGCGCCCCTGGACGAGAAGAACCGGCTGCACGCCAGTTTCTCCTACCGCGACGACGACGTCAGCCAGCAGGGCGACGCGGGCGCCCCCTGGGAGCACTATGAGCACAAGACATTCTCCTTCGGCGTGGAGGACCGTTTCCGCGTCAGCGACCGGGTCGAGCTCATGGCCGGGGCCAGCCTCGACCACCTGAACAAGCAGAGCGGCGAGAACAAGACCACCCTCAATCCCATCCTGGGCGTGAAGTACAATCCCAACCGCTGGACCGACCTGCGCCTGACGTTCTCGCAGAAGTCGCACTTCCCCTCGATGAGGAACCTCTACAGCCTGCCGGAGAACGGCGGCAATCCCGACCTGAGCGACGAGATCGGCACCAACCTCGAGCTCGGCTTCACCTATGACCGCGGCTGGTTCCTGAGCGGCGCCGCGTTCCACAACAAGATCCGCGACCTGATCGAAAGCCGCATCAGCATCGACTTCATCAAGCAGTACATCAACGTGGCCCGGGCCCGCATCACCGGCTTCGAGCTGGAGGCGCGCAAGCAATTCGGGGCGTTCTCCCTCGCCGCCAGCTATACCTTCCTGGACACCGAGAACGAGGAGACCGGGGATGAACTCGACCTCATCCCCTCCTCGCAGCTGAATGCCTCGGTCCGCTTCCACCGCGCCGAACTGTTGTCGCTGACCGTGTGGGGCATCTACGCCTCCAACGCCATCTACCACTCCAACGCCGGCGTCGTCCAGGTCGACCCCTATGCCGTGGTCAACGCCGTCCTGGAGCGCTCCTTCGGGAAATTCAGCGTCTACCTGAAGGCGGAGAACCTGCTGAACAACGAGTACTGGTCCGAGCCCGGCTGGCCGATGAAGGCGCGCACGCTCACCTTCGGCACCCGCTTCTTCCTGGAAGGAGACAAAAACAAATAAGTGCACAAGGAGATGACCATGATGAAAAGAACATTGCTGCTCGCGACCGTCCTCCTGGCCCTGGCCGTATCGTGCCCGGCGCAGGAGAACAACGATTTCTACGACAACACGCCGCTGAAGAACCTGGCCGGCACGCTGAGCGTCGAGGTGCTCGGCGAGGTGGCCGCGCCCGGCCCGATCGACCTCTCCTCCCTGCCGCGGCATTCGCTCATCGTCCGCGAGGCGCGCACGGGAAAGGAGGGGCTGGAGTTCGTCGGCTCCTACCGCTACGACGGCTACTCGCTGTTCGACATCCTGAAGGAAAAGGCGGTCGCCAAGAAGAACCAGGCCGAACTGAGCTCGGTCATCGACCTGCTGGTGGCGGTGGAGAACGCCCGGGGCGACAAGGTCATATTGAGCTGGGGCGAGATCTACTACCCGACCGCGCTGCACCGCATCCTGATCGCCGACCGCGTGGCGCCGATCATTCCCACCAAGACCCTGGAGAACTGGCCGCTGCCCGGCGC
Source organism: Candidatus Aminicenantes bacterium UBA6072 (assembly GCA_002436105.1). Taxonomy (GTDB): domain Bacteria; phylum Acidobacteriota; class Aminicenantia; order UBA2199; family UBA2199; genus UBA2199. The sequence continues at coordinate 9,950 of DIXU01000017.1, forward strand.
CATGCGTCTGGTCTGCGGCAACGACATGATCAGCGAGCGCGTCCTAGAGGAACCGACCCGCATCACCGTGTTTTCGGCACCGGTATCCGTCCCCGGGGAAAAGGGGAAAAAGCCCCTGTACGCTCCCGAAATCAAGGTGATCGGCCCCGACGGCAAGGCCGGCAGTCTCTCCAGATCCGCGACCGCCGTGGAGCGACGCGTCTTCCCCTCGGTCTTCTACGGCCGCGGCAGGGGTTTCCACGGCATCCAGCGCTTCACCGGCCTTCTGCTCGGCGAGGCGCTGAAGGAGCATGTGGCGCTGAATCCCGAAACGCTGCGCCGCGGCTACCTGGTCGTGGCCTCGATCGACGGCTACCGCGTCGCCCTGAGCTTCAGCGAGCTGTTCAACCGCAACGACCAGTGCGAGTTCCTGCTGGTCGACCGCGGCAAGGGGGCCGACGGCGGCCGCTGGTCCATCTTCCCCGCCCCCGACTTCTTCTCCGACCGCGCCGTCAAGGCGGTCAGCGCCATCCACATCCTCTCGTATTAATCCCTGCAAAAAAGAGACCCGCCGCGGCCGGAGCCGGGCGGGTTTCGATCCGAAAGGGGAAGATGAATTCCGTCGTTATTCCGGCTTGTTGGCCTCGGGCTTCTTTTTAGCCGAAGGGGGCGGCGGCGGGGGCGGCAGGATGCGCCTGCCGATCTTTTTCTTGAGCTCCTCGCGCTTCTGGCGCGTGTCGAGGTAGATCTTCATCTGCACGAACTCCTCCTCCATGGCCGCCGCCATCTTGGCGATGGAGTCCTTGTCCTCCCACTTCCAGCTCTCATAGGTGGTATCCCAGATGAACTCCTCGAACGCTTTCATGAACAGGTTCTTCAGCATCTCGTTGCGGATGATCGGCATGGTGATCAGCTTGAATATCGTCAGCATGCGCTCGTAGCGATTGAAGAAGATCTTGTCGATCACGCCGGCCTCCAGGGCGAGATGGGCGTCCTTGGCGAGCTGGGACAGCCGGCTGTCGACCAGAGCCAAGCCGCTGAGAGGGACCTTCTGTTCGCCCGCCTCGTTCTTCTTTTCAGGAGCCAGGTTCTCGAACAGGGTGAGCAGCGAATCGAGCAGGGCGTTGCCGTCCTTGAGAGTGGCCGCATCCGTCGCCGGTGCCCCTGCCGCGGCCGGCGCCGCCGCCATTTCCGGCGCCGCCATCATTTTCTCCCCGGCCGGCAAGGTCAAGCCAAGCGCCAGTACCAGAAAAACCAACAGTGTATGTTTCATTCTATGCCTCCTTTTCGTGAAATTCATGCAGGTCGGACAAAAGCCGCTCGAAGACATCCTCCTGGATCGCCCGGCCTATCTTGCGGCGCACTTCCTCGGGATCGCCACGCTCCACGACCATCTGCTCAGGGAACGTTGGCGGCGATCCCCCGCTGACCGTCGCCGAGCGCTCCAATGTGTCGGCCCAGGCGGCAAAATAGGGCGACACGGGACCCGTAGCCCCATCGTCGAACCGGGCCGATCCCCCCCTTCCCGCCTTGGCGTAGAGGAACGAGTCCGACAGGATCCCGCTCCAAGTCGGCGGCGTTGGGACGCTTTCCCAGTTCGCACGCAACAGCCAGAGGGCGGCCAGGGCTACAGCCAGCAGCAGCGAGGCGGCGACCGCCGCCAGGGCCGAATGCAGCCGGAACCACGCCGGCGGCCGGGCCGGCGCCGCGGGTTGGAACGGGCGGCGCCGGAACTCGTCCAGCGCCGCCGCCTTGTCGCGCGCGATCAACAGCTGGATCTCGCGCCAGGCCTTATCCTGATTTTCCATGGTGTTCCTCCTGATAGAAGCGCAGCACGGCGGAACGCGCCCGATTCAGGCGCGACATGACCGTGCCCATGCCGATGCCGAGCGCCAGCGCGATCTCCTGGTAGGAAAGCTCGCCGTACTCGCGCATGACCAGCACCTCGCGCAGCCGCTGCGGCAGGACGGCGATGGCCCGGCGCACGATGGTGATCTCCTCTTGGCGCCCGGCCACGCTCTCCGGCGTGTCGCGGTCGACGGCAGCGTACTCCGAGATGGGATGCTGGGGACCGCGGGATTTCTTGCGCCGCGCCAGGTCGAGGCAGGTATTGCGGGCGATGCGCAGCACCCAGGCCAGCGGGTTGGCGGGCCGGTCGGCGGCGCAGTGGCCCAATGCCTTGGCGTAGGTCTCCTGGGTCAGGTCGCCGGCATCGGCGGCGTTGCCGGCGAAACCCAGGCACAGGCAGAAGACGCGGTCACGGAACGCGAGCAGGTCCTGCTGCTCGCATTGTTCCCGGGCCGGGACCAGCTGTGGGGTCATCATCTCCTCGACTCTCAGCACCGCTTCCTGCATCATACCCCATAAACGCGCCGGAGGACATAATATTCCCGAAAGCGAACCGATCTTTCGTGATTCGCAAAGCGCAATGCGTAATTCGAGGAAGAAATAACTTCCTTGAATTGCGGCTGGTTCTTTCTCTCGAATCACGAATCACGAATCACGAATCACGACATCTCGTTGTGCTATAATTTCCCTGCAAGTCCGCATACGGGAGGTACAGGCCCATGTTCAAGGTCAATGAATATTTCGACGGCAAGGTCAAGTCGCTGGCGTTCGAGAGCCCGGCGGGTCCGGCCACCATCGGCGTCATGGCCCCCGGCGAGTACGAGTTCGCCACCGCCACCCTGGAGATCATGCAGGTGGTCAGCGGCAAGCTGACGGTCAAGCTGCCCGGGAAAAAGACCTGGAGGTCCTACGGCCCGGGCAAGACCTTCGCCGTGCCGGCCAGGAAAAAATTCCAGCTCAAGGTCGCCGAGGAGAGCGCCTACCTGTGCCTGTATAAGTAACCGGAACACGGCCCGCTGACCGCTCGCGCAGGATGCGATGCGGCCGGCGGCAAAAGGAGCGCTTCATGGGACAGCAAATGCAGATCCTGGCGGTGGTGATCGCCTACTTTTCCCTGCTGATCCTCTGGGGGGTCTACCAGGGGCGGAAGGTCAAGAACAGCTGCGACTACTCCATTGCCGGCCGCAGCCTGCCCGGCTGGGCGGCGGCGCTCTCGGAGCGGGCCACCGGCGAGTCGTCGTGGGCCCTGCTGGGGCTGCCGGGCATGGCCTACGCCACCGGCCTGGTCGAGGTGTGGACCGCGCTCGGCTGCGTGGCCGGCATCGTCACCGCCTGGGCGGGGCTGGCCTGGCGGCTGCGCGACGAGGCCGAGCGCTTCCGGGTGAACACCTTCAGCGAGTACATCGCCAGGCGGCACGGCGAAATGGAGAAGCCGATCCGCGCCGTCGCCAGCCTGACCATCGTCTTTTTCTTTTTCTTCTACGTCGGCGCCCAGTTCCTCGGCGGCGGCAAGACGCTCTTCACCCTCTTCGGCCTGCCTGAGGAATGGGGCATGCTGCTCACGGCGCTGGTCATCATCCCCTACACCATCTACGGCGGCTTCCGCAGCGTCGTCTACACCGACTGCGTGCAGGCGGTGCTGATGATCGTCACCCTGGTCGTCACTCCCGTCGTCGGCATTCTCTACATCGCCCGCACCCCGGGCCTGTTCGCCGCTTCGATCCCGCAAGCGCTGGCCGCGGCAGGGCCCGACTACACATCCTTGACCGGGGCCGCATCGGGATTCGCCGCCGGGGTGATGATCATGGCCGGCTTCTCCTGGTTCTTCGGCTACCTGGGCGGCCAGCCGCAGCTGAGCATGCGCTTCATGGCGATCAAGGACACCGCCCAGGCCGGGAAAGCCAGGAACATCGGCATCGCCTGGACGCTGTTCGCCTATTTGGGCGCGCTGGCCATCGGCTGGATCGGCATCGCCATTTTCGGACCGGCCGGCCTGGCCGACCAGGAGCACGTGCTGCCGGCGGTGCTGCTGAAGCTGTTTCCGCCGGCGCTGGCCGCGGTGCTGATCTCCGGCGCCATCGCCGCCATGGTCTCCACCGCCGATTCGCTGCTGGTGCTGTCGGCATCGGAACTGGCGGAGAACCTGGCGCCGCCGCGGGCGGAACGGAACGATGCGAGCGCCTGCCTGGCGCGGTCGCGGCGCATCACCGCCCTGCTGGCGGCCGTCGCCCTGGCCCTGGCCTACCTCATGCCCACGCAACTCATTTTCACCGTGGTCGGCTATGTCTGGGCCGGCATCGGCGGCACTTTTTCCATCGTCATCCTCTTCACCCTGTTCTGGAAGCGCTACCATGGCCGGGCGGTGATCGCCACCATCGTCAGCGGGCTGCTGTTCACCGTGCTGTGGAGCCTGAGCGGCATGAACGCCAGGATCACCTCGCGCCTGCTCACATTCTTCGTCGCCGGCTTCGTCGCCGTGGCGGCCACGTTCCTGCTGCCCAGAAAAAGCCCGGCCGACGGCTGACGCCGGCAAAAAAAAAGCCCGGCCCCCCTCTCCGGGGCGGGCCGGGCCGGGAAGGTCCCCGCTATTTGCCGTCGTCCTTGTGGGCGCGCTCCCCGGAATTATCCTGGGAAGAACCCGCCGCCCTCGTCGCCGAGTCGGAACCGGAGCTCGGATTCTCCCCCGATCGGGCCGCCGGGCTCCCGGAGAGCTCGCGACGGGACGACTCCCGCAACCGGACCCGGTCGACCCCATCCAACTTGTCCGAGGAAAGGCCCAACTCGGGGATCACCACGCTATTGCCTGCATAACGGATGGTCATGGATCGCCGAGCCGCCCAGCGGCTGTCGGGATTCCAGTCGCGATTCAACAGAATGCCGAGCGGCATGCCCCCGCCGCCGCCCTTCTGCGCCGACTGGGCGCCGGCCTTGACCGCAGCGCCGGCGACCGGCGCCTGCAGGCTGGGCTTGGGAGCGACCGGCAGCTTCACGCCCTCGATGGGCGCACCGGTCTTGCCGGTGGCCAGGCGCTTGCTGTCATTACCGTCGGGCGCCTTCATGACCCTTTTGACCAGGGTGATCACCTCATTGGGCATTTCCGGCTTTTTGGGCGGGCGGTTCGGCCAATCGGGCTCGCCGGCGGGCCGATGGTTCCACCCCGACTGCCAGAAGCGGTACTTGTGCCAATAGAAATCGAAGGTGGGGAATCCGTAATAATGGGCATCGACCGGGTATGAATAGAGGCCGGAGTAATCGACGATGCCCGGATGGAACCATTCACCGGGGACCCAGGTCCAGCCGCGGCTCATCCACACCCATGTGCCCATGTGGGCCGGCACCCAGCCCCAGGCCTGCTGCGGGACCAGGAACAATTCGCCGCCGACGCGGGTGAAATCGGCATGGAAGAAGGGGCGGGCGGCGTAGGCGAAACGCTCGTCGGCCGGCCGCCAGACATAGCCGAACAACTCGTCGTAGATCCACTCGCCGTAACGGGATGACCATTTTTCCGCCCAGTATCTCAGCGAGGTGTTGCCGAACTTGAGCTTGGGCGGCAGCTTGCTGATGCCGTAGTGCAGATCCTTGAAATGCTTGTCGACATACTCATTCCAGGCCATGAACTCGATGTCGCGCTTCTGCACCTGCCCGGCCAGCGCATTGCCGGCGCTGACCGCCAGCGGGCGGTTCGCCCTGACCGTGGCCTTTTTCAGGGAACGGCCGTCGGGGCCGTAGAGCAGCTGGAACTTGCCGCCGTCGGAAAAGAACGACGTGCCGCCGTCGTCGTCCAGGCGGATATACGCCCGCACCCGGGTCTTCAGCAGGGCGGCGGCGCTGGGAGTGACTACCTGGAACATCTCCCTGGCATAGGACTGGGGCAGGGCATACAGCTGCCCTCGCTCCAGCTCCAGCGTGGTGATCTTCCAGTTCGAGGTCAGGCCGGGGGCCAGCACCGTGGCCAGGCGCAGCCGCGACCCCTTGTCCAGTCGCACGACGGTGCCGTTGGCGAACTGCATCTCGCAGCGGCCGCCGGCGGAAGTGACGATCGTGTCGCCCGTGGCCAGCGGCATGTTGACCACGGCCGTCTCCTGGAGGCCATCCTCACGCTCGACCCTGGCGCCGCTGTCGACGAACGAAACATGGCCGTAAACCGGCTCCACTGCCGCGACCAGTGGCGCGCCGAGCAGGGCCAGGCAGGAAAACATAAGCAGGAATGATTTGTTCATCAATTTCATTTTGCCTCCTTTATTGCATCTCACAGAGCATGATCCGCGACTCCACTGATCAACAAGCATTTCAAATGCCAAAAAATTCAAAATAACCTGTCTTGAAAACAGGACATTTCCGCCTGGCCGCCGATAAATCCCGTAGTTTCAGGGGCAATATTCCCTGTCGACCGGGGGCATAAACTTGAAAAATAGTTGCTTTTCGTATATAAAGACTTCCGGGAGAGTATTGCATGCTGAAAGGACCGATCTTGAGGAAAGTTGTGCCGTTTTTTCTGTTCCTTGCCGCCAGCCTGTCTCCATTGCCCGCCCTCGATCCCGATCTGCAGCTAGAAGACTACACGGTGGAGACCTATTCTGCCGAGAACGGCCTGCCGCAAAGCTCGGTGCTGGCCCTGGTCCAGACCCGCGACGGCTATCTTTGGCTGGGAACCTACGAGGGGCTGGCCCGTTTCGACGGCCATGATTTCACCGTCTTCGACAAGGGCAATACGCCGCAAATGGAGAGCAATGGCATCAAGGCGCTGCTGGAGGACCAGGACGGGCGCCTCTGGGTCGGGACGACCGCCGGCCTCCTGCGCCTGGGACCCAACGGCTTTGAGCGCTTCGATCAGCGGCACGGCTTGAGCAACATCTCCATTCTCTGCATCTATCAGGACCATGCCGGCGCCCTGTGGGTCGGCACCACCGGCGGGCTGCACCGTTGGCAGGGCAGCCGTTTCCGCCCGGTCCAGGCCAACCAGAGCTTCTCCTCCGAATACATCGCCGCCCTGGCCGAGGATGGGGCCGGCGGGCTCTGGGTCGGCACCGGCCGCGGGCTGAACCATCTGCGCGCCGATGGCAAGGTCGAGGTTTTCCATGCCGGCGCGGACCTGCCCCATGACGACATCCGCGCCCTCTTTCTGGACCCGCAGGGCATGCTGTGGGTCGGCACCAGCGGCGGCGGGGTGTTCACCTGGCAAGCCGGCCGCTTCGCCCCCCTGGGAATGCCGTTGTCATCGGGGGACATTCGCGCCATTTATCGCGACAGCCGCGGCGTGATGTGGATCGGGACCAACCAGGAGCCGGTCAACCGCATCCACCGCGGCGTTGTCTCGGTCCTGGACCAGCAGCTGGGTGGGTTGACATCGGGGCGCGCCATCCTGGAGGACCGCGAGGGCAGCCTGTGGGTCGGAACCCGTGACGGGCTGATCCAGATGAAGGAGGACAAGTTCATCCGCTACGGGGCGCGCAACGGCCTGCCGGTCGATCCCGTGCGCGCGGTATGCGAGGACCGCCAGGGCGCCATTTGGGTCGGCACGGTCGGCGGCGGCCTTGCCCGCTTCCACCAGGGGCGCTGGCAGACCTTTGGCCGCGGGCAGGGACTGGACAATGAGCACATCTGGTCGATCGCCCAGGGACGCGACGGCGCCCTCTGGGTGGGAACTTACGGCGGCGGCCTCTTCCGCCTCCCTGATGCGGCACGGCCCTCGCGCTTCACCCGAGTTTCCGGGCTGGCCAACAACATCATCCGCTCGCTGCTGGTGGACGGCCGCAACCGCGTCTGGGCCGGCAGCAACGGCGGTGGGCTCTACTGCATAGAGAACGGCCGGGTCACCACCTACTCCACTGCGGACGGCCTTCCCGACAACTACGTTTACTCGCTGGCCGAGGACCAGCGGGGGCGCATATGGGCCGGCGTCTTCGACGGCGGCCTGGCCGTGCTGGAGAAAGGTCGTTTCCGCGCTGTCGGCGGCGAAGACATCTCCGCCCAGCCCGTCTGGGCCATTCACGCAGACTCCGAGGGCGATATCTGGGCGGGCACCGACCATGCCGGTCTGATCTGGATCCGCGGCGACCGGATGCGCCGTTTCACCAGCCGCGACGGCATGTACAGCGACCAGGCCTTCCAGGTGTTGGAGGACGCCCGCGGCCGGCTATGGCTGAACGGCAACAAGGGCATCTACAACGTGGCCAAGGGCGACCTGATCTCCTTTGCCCTCGGCCACCTGCAGCGCATCCCCTGCGTCTCCTACGGAAAGTCGGAGGGGATCAAGGTCACCGAAAGCAGCGGCCCCGCCTCGCCCGCCGGCTGCATCGATCGCCAGGGCCGCATGTGGTTCCCCACCATCCGCGGGCTGGCCATGTTCGATCCCGACCGCCAGCGCCTCAACCAGGTCGAGCCTCCGGTGAGGATCGAGGAGGTGCGCATCAACGGCAGATCCTGCGCCACGGGGCAGGAAGCCCCGCTGATCGTGCCGCCGGGCCAGGGAGACATCGAGATCGACTACACGGCCATCAGTTTCCTGCTGGTGGACAAGATGCGCTTCGCCTACCGCCTGGACGGCTATGACGCCGACTGGGTACAGGCGGGCACCCGCCGCTCCGCCTTCTACACCAACCTGCCGCCGGGAAATTATACTTTTCGCCTCATCGCCGGCAACGGAGACGGCGTATGGAACCGCAAGGGCGCCTCCTTCGCCTTCATCCTGAAACCCTTTTTCACGCAAACGGCATTGTTCAAGGGGCTGCTGGCCTTGGGCTCGCTGCTGCTGGTGGCCGGCTTCTTCATTTTCCTGCTGCGCCGGGCCAAGGCTCGCGAGCATCAGCTGGAGCGCATCGTGGACCAGCGCACCCTGCAGCTGCAGCACCTGGCGCGCTATGACGGCCTGACCGACCTGGCCAATCACCGCACGTTCTACGAGACCTTCCACAAGGAGTGGGCGGTGGCCGGCCGCGAGAAAAAGCCGCTGGCCCTGATCGCCGCCGACATCGACCACTTCAAGCAATACAACGACAACCTGGGCCACCAGCAGGGCGACGATTGCCTGCGCAAGATCGCCGCCGCCATCCGCGCCCAGGCCAAGCGCCCGGCCGACCTGGCCGCGCGCACCGGAGGCGACGAGTTCTTCCTGCTGCTGCCGGGAACGGCGAACGAGGGGGCGCTGGCCATCGCAGAAGCCATCCGCGCCGCCGTCGCCGACCTGGCCATCCCCCATCCCGCCTCGCCGGTCTCCCCCGTCGTCACGCTCAGCCTGGGTGTGGCCTCCATCATCCCGCCGCCCACCACCGAGGCCAGCCAGTTCATCGCCCGCGCCGACCAGGCCCTCTACCGCACCAAGCAGCAGGGGCGCAACCGTGTCGACGGGGACAACGGAATCTGACGCGAAACGGGGGGAGGAAGGGATCGCCGGCGCCGCTCCGGGCATGGGCGCGATTTTATCCGGGGATCAGAAACGAAGGACGAATAACGAACCGGCTCCGGGCTGGGACTTCACGGAGATGGTTCCCCGATGCAGGCGCATGACCTGTCGCGAAAAACTCAGGCCGATACCCGAGCCTTCCTTCTTGGTGGTAAAAAAGGGGATAAAGAGCTTCTCCCGTGCCTCGGGAGCGATCCCCGGCCCGTTGTCACTGACCTCGATCAACACCCGGCCGCGCTCGTTGATGCGCGAAAATAGCCGGATCTGAGGATTCTCCCTGCCCGCCAGGGCTTCCAGGGCATTGAGCAGCAGGTTGAGCAGAACCTGCTCGGTGAGGTCCGGGTCGGCGGTCAATTCCAGCGAGGGCGGTTCCACCTCGATGCGCAGGGCGACCCCCTGGCGGGTGAGCTTCTCCTGCATGAGCTTTTCCGTGCGCCGGAAGATCTCCAGGACCGGGAATATCCGGAATTGCGGCCTGGGGATCAGGGTGACGCTGCGGTAGGCGCGCACGAAGCGCATCAGGCCCTGGCTGCGCCGATCGATCGTCTGCAGGGCCTCGGCCACGTCGCGATTCCCCGTCAAGGCGGCAACCGCGTCGTCGCCGCCATTGTCGGGCAGCAGCGATGCGGCGGTGGATGCCAGCGATGCGATGGGGGTCAGTGAATTCATGATCTCGTGGGTCAGCACCCGGGTCAGGCTCTGCCAGGCCTCGGTCTCCTTCTCCTCCAGTTCCACCTGGATATTCTGCAGCGAGACCAGCTTGAAAAGCTGCCCGCGCTGCTTGAACTCTGTGGCGGCCAAGGAGATGTGAAGCTCCTCGTCGGGGAGATCCAGCTTGAGCAGCGATTTTTCCCCGGAGCCCAGTTTCTCGATCTCATCGCGCAGCGGCCGGAGCATCGGCGGCAGGTCGGCGATATGCCGCAGGTGGGGGACGCGCAGCAGGCGCTTGGCGGCGTGGTTGAACAGGTCGACGGCGCCGTCGTCGCGCAGCGACAGCAAGCCGACCCCCACATGCTGGACCACGGTCTGCAGGTAGCGGTACTGCTCCTCCTTTTCCTCGCGGGCACGCTGGAACTGGCCGCTGATCTCACGGAAGGTGGAGTTCAGTTCGGCGAACGATCCACCCAGCCCCTCGATCCCCGGGGAAAGCGAGAAGTCATGGTAGCGAACCGACTGCAGGAAGCGGGACAGGCCGAGATTGGAGCGGTCGATATAGCGGAACAGGGAATAGCCCATGGCGGCGAAAAGTGCAACCGCCGTCCAGGCCGGGACGCCAAGACCGAAACGCCTTTGCCAGTAGAAAAAGAATCCCGCCGCGGCGGCGAGCGCCGCCAGCCGCCAGGACACCTGGAAGCGGAAATTCCGGCTGAGCTTCACGCCTCCCCCCGGCCGTCAAAGGCCATATTTTTCAAGGCGCCGGTACAGGGCGGCCCGGGTCAGTCCCAGCTCCCTGGCGGCCTGGCTGACGTTGCCCTGGTGCTTGCTCAGGGCGCGGCGCACCAGGGTTTCCTCCGCCTGCTCCAGGTTCAGGTCCTTGATGGCCAGGTCCGCCGCGCTTTCGGGAGCATGGGACAGCGGAAAATCTTCCGGCTGCAGCGTGGGCGACTCGCTCAGGATCACCGCCCGCTCCAGGGCATGCTTCAATTCCCGGATGTTTCCGGGCCAGGGGTATCCGGCCAGCTTCTTCAAGCCGGCCGCGCTGAGGGTCTTGGGCGCTTTTTTGTACTTCCGGCACACCTGGCCGATGAAGTGCTCCACCAGCGGCTTGAAATCCTCGTGCCGTTCGCGGAGGGGCGGCAGGTGGATCTCGACCGTGTTGATGCGGTACAGCAGGTCCTGGCGGAATTGCGCCCGGTTCACCAACTCGCAGATGGGCATGTTGGTGGCGCAGATCAGCCGGATATCGACATCGACGGGAGTATTGGCCCCCACGCGGGTCACCTGCCGCGTTTCCAGGACGCGCAGCAGCTTGGCCTGCAGCCCGAGGGGCAGGTTGCCGATCTCGTCCAGGAACAGCGTCCCGCCCGACGCCAGTTCGATGCGGCCGATGCGGTCGCTGCGGGCATCGGTGAAAGCTCCCTTGACATGACCGAAAAGCTCGCTTTCGAACAGCGACTCGCTGATCCCCCCCATGTCGACGGCCATGAAAATCTCGCCGGCACGGGCCGAGCGCCGGTGCAGCGCCCTGGCCGCCAGTTCCTTGCCGGTGCCGTTCTCGCCGATGATCAGCACGTTGGCGTCGGTTTCCGCCACCTTGGCGATCGTCTGAAACACCTGCTGCATGGCCGGCGACGAGCCGATGAAGTCGTGGAACGGGTGATCGAGGTCGGCGCTGAGCTGCTGCTGGCGCCGGCGCAGGCTCTCCGTCTCGGAACGGGAAGAGCGCAGGCTCAGGGAGGCCGAGACCGTGGCCAGGAGCTTCTCGTTCTGCCAGGGCTTCAGAACGAAATCGATGGCCCCCTCCTTGATGGCGCGCACGGCCAGGTCGACGTCGCCATACGCCGTGATCAGGACCACCACGGCCTGGGGATCCAGGGCCAGGATCTTTTTCAGCCAGAACAAACCTTCCTGGCCGCTGCTGAGGTCGCGCTCGAAATTCATGTCCAGCAGGATGACGTCAAATGCCTCCTGGCCCAGGAGATGCGGGATCAGGGCCGGATTCCTTTCCGTGCGGATGGATCCGACATGCTGCTTGAGAAAGACCTGCGCCGCCTGAAGCACGTCGGCGTCGTCATCCACGATCAGTATCCTGCCGAAGTTTTTTTTCATCGCCTTTGGTTCCATGCAGAACACAAGCAATTTCTTTTCCATTATAGCATAGCCGGCGAATTGTTCCCATGGCAAGGGAAAATCGCCCGCGTTCGCCAGTCGCCTGGCCGCGCACTGTCCGGAAACGGACAGCTGTTGTCCCGGCAACGGACAGGACGAGCCGCCCTGCCGATCCGGCACGCATTCCCAAAAAACCGGAGGGGCGAATTTATCTTGTTTTATCGAGGTACTCAGCCATCCAAAGATCCCACCTGCATGCTTGGCATCATAGTTGCTTTTCATTGGGCAGAGGTAACAGCGAATGAGCATGGACAAGATCATCGCCAGGAAGAAATGGCCGCGCCGCAGGATCATCGCCTATTCCCTGTCCGGACTTTTTGTTTTGCTGGTCGGCTACATGCTGATCTTCCAGAGCCAGCGCTCGACGGTCAACGTGGAAAAGGAGAAACTGACGATCTCCACGGTCCGGCGCGGCCCCTTCCAGGAATTCATCCCCATCATGGGGGAAGTGCTTCCCATGCAGACGATCTTCCTGGACGTGGAGGAAGGGGGCCTGGTGGAAACGATCTACATCGAGGCGGGTTCCCCGGTCAAAAAGGGGGACAAGATCCTCAAGCTTTCCAACACCTCGCTGCTGATGGACATCATGTACCGGGAAGCGGAGCTCTTTCAGCAGATCAACAACCTGCGCAACACCCGGCTGTCGTTCGAGCAGAACCGCCTGAGCCTGGAAAGGGACCTCGCCGATTTTGAGTTCCAGGTGGAAAAGCAGAAGCGGAAATATGAAAGCTACCGCTCGCTGTACGAGGAAAAGCTCATCTCGCGCAACGACTTTGAGGATACCCGCGACGAATACGACATGCTGAAGAACCAGCGCCGTCTGGCCGCCGAGTCGCAGGAGAAGGAGTTGAGCTTCCGCCAGCAGCAGATCGGGCAGCTGGAGGAGGCGGTCCGGCGCATGGAGGCCAACCTCCGGGTCGCCAAGGGCAAATTGGACAACCTGACCCTCTGCGCCCCGATCACCGGCACCCTGACCTCCCTGGAAGCGGAGCCCGGGCAATCGAAATCCCCGGGCGAGCGCCTGGGACAGATCGACGCCCCGGAAGGCTTCAAGGCGCGGGCCGGGATCGACGAGTTCTACATCGACCGGGTCCAGAAAGGCAGGACCGGGCAGTTCGAGCTTTCCGGAGCCCATTACAACATGGTGGTCAGCCGGGTCTATCCCGAGGTCAGGGAAGGCAAGTTCTCGGTCGACCTGGAGTTCCCCGGCCGCCAGGCTCCGGGTATCCGCCGCGGCCAGACCCTGCACATCCGCCTGGAGCTGAGCGATGTCTCCGAAGCCCTGCTGCTGCCCCGCGGCGGCTTTTTTCAGAAGACCGGCGGCAACTGGGCTTTCGTGCTCGCCGCGGACGGCAAAACGGCGATCCGGAAGGAGATCCGCCTGGGACGGCAGAATCCCGACGTCTTCGAAGTGCTTGCCGGCCTGCGCGCCGGCGAGCAGGTGGTCACCTCCAGCTATGACAGCTTCGGCGACAATGAACGCCTGGTTTTAAAATAAGCCATGGAGCGGACACGCACAAGGAGAAAGAAATGATCCAAACCAAGAACCTGAAAAAGATCTACACCACGGAGGAGGTCGAGACGTCGGCGCTCAACCAGATCAACCTGTCGGTCCAGGAGGGCGAGTTCGTCGCCGTCATGGGCCCGTCGGGCTGCGGCAAGTCGACCCTGCTGAACATCCTCGGCCTGCTCGACAACCCCAGCGAGGGCGAGTACCACTTCGTGGGCCACGAGGTTTCCAGGTACTCGGAGCGCCAGCGCGCCCACCTGCGCAAGGCCAACATCGGCTTCGTCTTCCAGAGCTTCAACCTCATCGACGAGCTGACCGTCTTCGAGAACATCGAGCTGCCCCTGCTCTACCTGAAAGTCGGCGGCAACGAGCGCAGGAAGAAGGTTCTCGAGGTCATGGAGCGCATGCAGCTGATCCCGCGCAAGAACCACTTCCCGCAGCAGCTCTCCGGCGGCCAGCAGCAGCGCGTGGCCGTGGCCCGGGCCCTGGTGGCCCGGCCGAAGCTGATCCTGGCCGACGAGCCCACCGGCAACCTCGACTCGGCCAACGGCGACGAGGTGATGAGCCTGCTGTCGCAGCTGCACGGCGAGGGGACGACCATCGTCATGGTCACCCACTCCCCCGCCTACTCCGAGTATGCCCAGCGCGTGGTGCACCTGTTCGACGGCCACATCGTCACCGAGAACTTCAACCAGAAGTTCCATGTCTGAGCGGATCAAGGAAAGAAGGAGACCGGCATGAATCAACACGGCAAAAAGCAGCATGGACCTGATCCCGCCGCACTGGCCAGGGAATCCCGGCGCCGCCTGCGTCGGGGAAAGGCCTGGATTCTCATCTCGAACGCCCTCGCCTTCATGCTGGTGATGGCGGTCGTCGTTTTCGCGCTCTGAGCCGCCGGCGCGATCAACCATGCATCCGGCGCATATCCTGAACACCCGCGCCAGGCCGGTGGACAGCCTGAGGTACGAATAATGGAGACCGGAGACCGCAGACCGGAGATCGGAGACCGGAAGACGGAGAAAGAGGGGTTGAAGCATGATAGAGGAATTTGGAAAAGGAACATTTTTTTGGAACGCATCCCTTCTCTTCCGGTCTCCGGCTTGCGGTCTGCGGACTGCGTTCTCCGACTCACTAGGTGAATCATGCTGAGCAATTACCTGAAGACCGCCTGGCGCAACATCGTCCGCCACAAAGGGTACTCCTTCATCAACGTTTTCGGCCTGGCCGTGGGCATGGCCGCCTGCCTGCTGATCCTGATGTTCATCAGGGACGAACTGAGTTACGACCGCTACCACCGGGAGGCCGACCGCATCTTTCGCGTGGCCGCTCACGTCCGCTTCGGCGGCATGGACCGGGACATCGGCACGGTGCCGGCACCGCTGGCGGCGGCCTGCCGCCAGGAATTCCCGGAGGTGGAGCAAGCGGTTCGCTTCCGCGAGCAGGGCGATTTCATCGTCCGCCATGGCGAACGAAGCTTCACCGAATCCCGTTTGATTTTCGCCGACGCCTCGGTTTTCCAGGTCTTCAACCTGCCGCTGCGTCGCGGCGATGCCCGCACAGCGCTTGCGCAGCCGCGCACTATCGCCCTCAGCGAAACGACGGCCCGCAAGTATTTCGGAGCCGCCGATCCCGTCGGTCAGACTCTGCGTTTGGACAATCAGGAGGATTACCGCGTTGGCGCCGTCTTTGGCGACATCCCGTCCAATTCCCACTTCCGCTTCGACCTCATCGCCTCGCTGGAATCGCTCGAGGAAAGCCGTGAGCAGGTCTGGGGCAACAACAATTTCTTCACCTACCTGCTGCTGCGTCCAGACAGCGATCCGGCCGCGTTGCAGGCCAAGTTCCCGGATGTAATCCGCAAGTACTTGGGGCCATGGCTCAGGCAAGCCCTCGGTCGCTCCTTTGATGAAGTGCTTACTTCCGGAGCCCGGCTGGAATACTATCTACAGCCTTTGACCGCCATCCATCTGCACTCGCAGCTGGCCACCGAGTTGGATGTCAATGGGGATATGCGGGTGGTCTATGTCTTTGCGGCCATCGCCCTGCTGATCCTGGCCATCGCCGCCGTTAATTTCATCAACCTGGCCACGGCCCGCTCGGCCGGACGGGCCCGGGAGGCGGGCATCCGCCAGGTGCTGGGCTCGGAGCGCCGGCAGCTGATGCGTCAGTTTCTGACCGATTCGCTGCTGATGAGCGGCTTGGGTATCGCCCTGGCGATGCTGCTGGCCGCAGTTGCCCTGCCCTGGTTCAACCACCTGACCGGCAAGGCCATCGCACTGGCTGGAGGGGGGATCGGCTTCGTGGCGGCTTGCGCGGTGCCCATGGCTCTGCTGGTCGGCCTGCTGGCCGGACTCTATCCAGCCTGGAAGCTGGCTTCGGCCCGGCCGGTCGAAGTATTGAAGCACAGGCTGGCCGCCGGGGTGCGCGGGGGCCGGCTGCGCGCCGGGCTGGTGGTGTTCCAGTTCGCCGTTTCCATGGTGTTGATCGTCGGCACCGGGGTGGTGTTCCGGCAGCTGCGCTTCATCCAGGACAAAAACCTGGGCTTCGAGAGAGACCAGGTGCTGGTGCTGCAGAACGCCCATCTGCTGGACAAGCAGGCCGAAGCGTTCAAGAACGAGATGCTGAAGCATCCGGGTGTGGTCAGCGCCACGATATCGGGATTTCTCCCCGTGCCTCCTTCCAACCGCGACAACAGCGCTCTGTTCCCCAAAGGCGCCATAGAAAGCAGCCGCACGGTCATGGCCCAGAATTGGCGCATCGATCCCGACTACATCAAAACCATGGGCATGAATATCGCGGCCGGCCGGGATTTCGCCAAGGAGCGCCCCGCCGACCGGGAGGCCGTGATCATCAACCAGGCCGCGGCCCGCCAGTTCGGCTGGCGGGAGCCGCGGGGCCGGCAGATCAGCTTTCCCCAAGACAGCCAATTAAAGTCATTCCGCGACCGGACCGTGATCGGCGTGGTCGAGGATTTCCACTTCGATTCCCTGCGCAGCCCCATCGGCCCGCTGGTGATGTTCCTGGGCGAGAGCAACGACCGGATATCGTTTCGCTTCCAGGCCCGCCAGACCACCGCGGTGCTCGCCGGCTTGAAGCGGCTATGGCAGCGTTTCGCTCCCGGTCAACCCTTTGAATATGCTTTCATGGACGAGCGTTTTGCCGAGCTCTATGGCGCGGAACTACGCCTGGGCACGATCCTCGGCGTGTTCTCAGCCCTGGCCATCCTGGTCGCCTGCCTGGGCCTGCTGGCCCTGGCCTCGTTCATGGCCGAGCGCCGCACCAAGGAGATCGGCATCCGCAAGGTCCTGGGAGCGAGCGTTGCAGAAATCACTCTCCTGCTCTCGCGCGAATTCGTCAAATGGGTAGTCATCGCCGCCCTGATCGCCTGGCCCTTGGCTTTTTATGCAATGAATCGCTGGCTCCGGGGATTTGCCTACCGCACCGACGTCAGTATCGGCTTGTTCATGCTTTCCAGCCTATTGGTCCTGCTGATCGCCCTGTTGACAGTAAGTTTCCAGGCCGTCCGCGCCGCCCGCGCCAACCCGGTCGACAGCCTGAGGTACGAGTGACCCGAGGTGAAATATGTTCAGAAACTATTTACTGACCGCCTGGCGCAACATCGTCCGCCACAAGGGGTACTCCCTGATCACCATCGCCGGGTTCGCGCTGGGACTGGCCTGCTGCCTGACGATCATGCTGTACATCCTGGACGAGATGTCCTACGATCGTTTCTATCCCAACGCCGACCGCACGGTCCGCATCGACGTCGACGCATCCTGGGCCGACAACACGGCGAGCATGGCCACCACCAGCGCGCCCCTGGCCGCCCTGATCCGGCGCGAGATCCCCGAGGTCGAGGCCGTCACCCGCTTCCGATACTATGGGGCTCCGGTGCTGCGCCACGGTGAAAAGTGCTTCAGCGAAGAGCGCTTTTTTTTCGCCGACCCCACCTTCTTCGACGTGTTCTCCGTTTCCTTCATCCAGGGCGACCCCCGGCATGCCCTCGCGCAGCCCAATGCCGTCGCCATCAGCCTTTCCATGGCCCGCAAGTATTTCGGCTCCGCTGAAGCGCTGGGCAAGGTGCTGACCGCCGACAACCGCCGGGACTACATCGTCAGCGGGGTTTTCGCCGACCTGCCGCCGCAGACCCACTTTCATTACGACTTCATCGCTCCCTTCGGCAACCGCAGGGACACTCAGGTGGACAGCTATGCCACCAACAACAATTTCAGCACCTATCTCAGGCTGCGGCCCGACATCACCATCACCCGGTTCGCGGCCAAACTCGACCGCCTGGTACAAACCTTCGCCCACCCCGAGCTCGAAAAGCTGTTCGGCAACAGCTGGGCGAAGCTGACGCAAGGGGGGGCGTATTTCCGCTGGCTGCCCCGGCCCCTGACCGATATCCACCTGCGCTCCCACCGCGATTTCGAGATCGAGACCAACTCGGACATCCGTTATGTTTATGTCTTCAGCCTGATCGCTTTCGCCATCTTCGTGCTCGCCTGCGTCAACTTCATCAACCTGACGACCGCCCGCGCCACCACCCGGGCCCGCGAGGTGGGCATCCGCAAGAGCATCGGCTCTAGCCGCGGCGAGCTGGTGCGGCAATTTTTCAGCGAGATCCTGCTGCTGGTGTTCCTGGCCGTCCTGATCGCCGTGGTCCTGGCCCAGCTGCTTTCGCCGTATCTTGGCCTGTCCGCGGAAAAAGGCGCGCCGACGGCCGTTCTCGCCAACCGCTCCCTGCTGCCGCTGCTGGGCGGGCTGCTGCTCCTGAGCAGCCTGCTGGCCGGCGCGTATCCCGCTTTCCTGCTGTCGTCATTCAAGCCGGCGGCCGTGCTGAAAGGCGACCCGCTCATGAGCAAGAAGTCGACCCTGCGCGGCCTGCTGGTCGTCCTGCAGTTTTCCGTTTCGATCATCATGATCATCGGCACGCTGGTGGTCAGCCGGCAGCTGCATTTCATGCAGGACCGCGATCTCGGCTTCGGCAAGGAGCAGGTGCTGGTCATTCGCAAGGCGAACGACCTGGGCAAGGGGGTTCGCGCCTTCAAGCAGGAATTGCTGGCCCGCCCGGACGTCGTGTCCGTCAGCTCCGCGAGCCATTTGATGGGCGATCCCGAGTTCGGCGATGAGCTTTACAAGAATCCCGACGCTCCCGCCGCCCAGCTGATGAAACTGCAGCGGCTGTTCTGCGACGAGAATTTCGCCAGGGTCTTTCAGCTGCGCCTGGCCGGCGGCCGCTTCTTCGACAAGTCCCGGCCGGCCGACCGCAAGGGCATCGTCATCAACGAGGCGGCGGCCCGGGCCCTGGGAATGAGCGATCCCGCGGGAAAGCAACTGATCTCGATGGGCGGGGAGAGGATCCCCGTCCTGGGCGTGGTCAAGGACTTCCATTTTCAATCCCTGCGCCAGAGAATCCTGCCCATGGCCATCAATTACTGGGGCGAAGACGCCTTCGGCCCGCTGCTGGCGGTGCGCATCGCGACACCCGACATGCGGCAAGCGCTGGCGGGCATCCGGCGCATCTGGGAACGCCACAGCCGCGGCCAGTCCTTTGATTTCCAGTTTTTCGACGATCGCTTCGCCAGGGTCTATGCGGCCGAATCGCGGCTTTCCGGGCAGCTGCTCGCTTTCTCGATCCTGGCCATCGTCATTGCCTGCCTGGGGCTCCTCGGGCTTTCAATCTTCATCGTCCGCCAGCGTACCAAGGAGATCGGCATCCGCAAGGTGCTGGGCGCCTCCATGACGAGGATCAGCTGGCTGCTGTCGGGGGAATTCCTCAAGCATGTCCTCCTGGCCAGCGTCATCGCCTGCCCCATCGCCTATTTCCTCATGAAGCGCTGGCTGGGCGACTTTGCCTTCCGCATCGGGCTCGATGCCGGGCCCTTTGCCTTGGCTGTCCTGATCACCGTGGGCGTGAGCCTCGCGACCATCGGCGTGCAGGTCGTGCGCGCGGCGCGCGCCAACCCCGTCGACAGTCTGAGATATGAATGAAGTTGCAGAGCGCAAAGCGCTTCTTTGCTATGCGCTATGCTCTCTGCGCTATGCAATTGCTAGAGGCAACCCATGTTTAATAACTATCTGAAAGTCGCCTGGCGGAATATCATCCTCCACAAAGGCTATTCATTCCTGAATGTCTTCGGCCTGGCCGTGGGCATGGCCTGCGCCCTGTTCGTCCTATTCTGGGTCCAGGACGAACTGAGTTTCGACCGCTTCCACGCCAACGCCGGCACCCTTTACCGGGTCGAACAGGATCAAGCGACCGGCCAGGGAAAGTTCCACGTCAACCTCACGCCGTATCCCCTGGGGCCGGCCTTGAAGGCGGAGATCCCTGAAATAAAGGAAGCGACGCGGGCCGCCTTTCCGGGGGATTTGCTGGTTCGCTACGGGGAGAACGCTTTTTTCGAGAGCCGGGTGCTCGCCGTCGACCCCCAGGTTTTCCGGATGTTCACCTTTCCGCTGCTCAAGGGCGACCCGGCGACCGTCCTCAACCGGCCCGCTTCCCTGGTGATCAGCGAAAACATGGCCAGGAAATATTTCGGCTCCGCCGAACCCATGGGCAAGAACGTGACCATCAACAACGCCCATGCCTTCACGGTCACCGGCGTCATGAAGAACCTTCCCCTGAACTCCTCATTGTCGTTCGACATGCTGGTCCCCTTCGATTTCGTCAAGACCCTGGGTCAATACAACGATTCCTTGGGGAGAAATTTCATCTGGACCTTTGTCCAGCTTCATCCTCAAGGCCATGCCGCCACGACCGGAGCAAAGATCTCCCGGCTGGTCACGAACCGGATCGTCGCCGAAATCGGAAGCGACCCCGAACTGCAAAAGCGGATGCAGGGCGATCCGGCCCTGCGAAAACGTTTTGAGAATTACCGCGGTCCGGACTTTTCGCTCATGCCCCTGGTCGACCTGAAGCTGTTCGCTCATTTCGGCTTCAGCCGCAATAACATGGGCATCCAGTACGTGGTGGCCTTCAGCATCATCGCCCTCTTCGTCCTGCTCATCGCCTGCATCAACTTCATGAACCTGGCCACGGCCCGCTCGGTCAACCGGGCCAGGGAGGTCGGTCTGCGCAAGGTCGTCGGCGCCCGGCGCAGAAGCATCATCGGCCAGTTTTACAGCGAATCGATCCTGACCGCCCTCCTGGCCGCGGCGGCCTCGTTCGTTCTCGTGCTTCTTTTTTTGCCGGTTTTCAATGGCCTTTCCGGAAAAACGATGACGCTCGCATCCCTGTGGCAGGGGAAATCCCTGCTGGGAATCCTGGCCGTCACCCTTTTTACCGGGATCGTCGCCGGCAGCTACCCGGCCCTTTTCCTTTCCTCATTCCAGCCCGCCAAGGTCCTGAAAGCCGGCAGGAGCGGCGGCGCCAAGGGCGCCTTGCTGCGCAAGAGCCTGGTCGTTCTCCAGTTCGGCATATCCATCCTCCTGCTCATCGGCATGGGGGTTGTCGCGCGCCAGGTCGACTATATGAGAAACAAGAAGCTCGGCTACGACAAGGATCAACTGATCTACCTGCCGCTGCGCGGCGAGACATTTTCCTCCTACGCCGCCCTCAAGGAGCAGCTGCTCCGCAATCCCCGGGTCATGAACGTAACGGCGACCCACCAGGAGCCGACATCCATCGGCAGCAACGGCGGCGGGGCCGACTGGGACGGCAAGGACCCCGGCCAGAAATTCCTGATCGGCAATGCGTCGGTCGATTTCGATTATCCCGAGACCCTGAAGATCGAGATGGCGGCCGGCAGAACGTTTTCCAGGAAATTCGCCATGGACAGCGGCAAGTCCTGGATGGTCAATGAAGAGGTGACGAAGCTGATGGGGCTTGACCCCGCCGCGGCGGTCGGGAAAAGATTCACTTGGGGAGTGGAGGGAACGATCGTCGGGGTCATGAAAAATTTTCATTACCAGTCGGTCCGCAGCGCCATCGAGCCGCTGGCCGTGATCGTCGCTCCGGAAAATTTCCGTTTTGCCATCGTCCGCCTCAAGGCGGGAGAGGTTCCGGCCTCCCTGCAGGACGTCAGGAAAACCTGGCAACGCGTGTTCCCGCAGTACCCTTTCGAATACCGTTTCTTCGATGAAGATTTCGGCCGGATGTACCAGGCCGACGAAAGCATGGGCTCGCTGCTGAAGGCATTCGCCGGCCTGGCCGTGATCATCGCCTGCCTGGGGTTGTTCGGCCTGGCTTCCTACACGGCGGAGCAGCGGACCAAGGAGATCGGCGTGCGCAAGTTTTTGGGGGCGTCTTCCCCGGGCATCGTCCTGCTTTTTTCGAAACAGTTCGCCAAATGGGTCCTGCTGGCCAACCTGCTGGCCTGGCCTTGCGCCTATATCCTGACAAAAAACTGGCTCCAGGGATTCGCCTACCGGTCGACCGTCGCCTGGTGGCTGTTCGCCCTGACCGGTGCCGGGACCCTGATCATTGCCCTGCTGACCGTGAGTTTCCAGGCCGTCCGCGCCGCCCGCGCCAACCCGGTGGACAGTTTGAGGTACGAATAAGTCAAGGAGGATCCCATGAGCAGAAATTATTTGAAATTGGCCCTGCGCGTTATCCGCCGCCAGAAGGGGTATTCGCTCATCAACACGATCGGCCTGGCCATCGGCATGGCCTGCTGCCTGCTGATCATGCTCTGGGTGCAAAACGAGCTTTCATATGATCGCTTCCATGATAAAGGAGACCGCATCTTCCGGGTGTTCCAGGAGCTCACCCTGAATGACCGGGTACGAACCGCCCCTGAAACTGGCGCCATGATGGGCCCGGCCGCAATCCAGTCGATTCCCGAGGCCGAAGCGGCCGCTCGCATCCTTCCCATGGCGGACACCACCGTCAAGTACGGCGAGAAGGAATTTCGCGAGAATCATATCCTGTTCACCGACTCGGAGATATTTTCCGTTTTCAGTTTTCCCCTGGTCTCCGGACATTCTGCTACGGCGTTGACGGCGCCCTATACGGTTGTGCTTTCCGAAAAGACGGCCCGCAAGTACTTCGGCGCCGAAAACCCGCTCGGTAAAGTGCTTCAATTTGGGGGCGGCCACGCGTATTCCGTCACCGGCGTCATGAAGGATGTGCCCCGCAATTCTCATTTGACGTTTGACATTCTCTGCTCGTTCGCCAGCTATGCGAAAGAGAACGAATACAATGCGTCCTATTGGGGGAACATGGAGACGTATACCTATTTCTTGCTGGCTCCGGGGGCTGACAGCCGTTCTTTTCTGGCCAAGCTGAACCGCCTGAGCGACGAGAATATCGGCAATAAATTGAAGAAGATCAACGGAGGCCTGAAGGTATTCCTGCAGCCACTGCGCGACATTCACCTGCATTCGGGTTTTGAATCCGACATGGCCGAGATCAACGACATAAAGACCGTGATCCTGTTCTCCGGAATCGCCCTGTTCATCCTGCTTATCGCCTGCATCAATTTCATCAATCTCGCGACCGCCCGCTTCGCCAACCGCGCTTTGGAAGTGGGACTGCGCAAGACCATGGGCGCCAGCCGCAGCTCCCTGGTCCTGCACTTTTTCGTCGAGACGTTCGTTGTCGCCATGCTGGCCGCCGTACTGGCCATCCTGCTGACAGCCCTGGCCCTGCCCGTGCTGAATTCCATTGCCGGCCAGGAGTTCCCTTACTCCGCCCTCTCGCAGCCCCTCTTTCTCCTGAGCGTCTTCCTCTTCACGGCCATGGTCGGCGTTCTCGCCGGCAGTTATCCGGCCTTCTTCCTTTCCTCTTTCGCCCCGGTGCAGACCATGAAGGGCAAGCTCAAGGCCGGCGCGGCCAGCGCCACCTTCCGCAGGATCCTGGTGGTCGGGCAGTTCACGGTCTCCATCGCCCTGATCATCGGCACCCTCACCGTTTTCAAGCAGCTCCGTTTCATCCAGAACAAAAATCTGGGATTCACCAAGGAGCAGGTGATGGTGCTGCCGCTGCCCGATAGAATGGCGGTAACGCGGGAGACGGTGCGGGAGGAATTCGCCGCCGTAAATGGGATCACAAACGCGGCGATATCATCGGACGTACCGGGCGTTGACATCAACATGAACAATTACATTCCTCAAGGAAAAACCGAAAGCGAAGGGGTGCTGATGCAGACGATGGCTGTGGATGACCATTTCCTGACCACCTTGGGGATGACAATCGTGAAAGGCCGGAATTTTTCTGGGGACATGAAAACAGATGCCAACGAAGCCCTTCTGATCAACGAGACCGCCGCGGACCGCTTGGGCTGGCAGGACCCCATCGGGAAAATCGTGACCCGCCCCGCCTTCTCGAATGGAAAACACGTTTCTATTAAAAGGAAGATCGTGGGGGTGGTGAAGGACTTCCACACCCTTTCCCTGCATCAGAAGATCGAGCCCCTGGTCATGGACA
Organism: Candidatus Aminicenantes bacterium UBA6072; assembly: GCA_002436105.1. GTDB lineage: Bacteria > Acidobacteriota > Aminicenantia > UBA2199 > UBA2199 > UBA2199. Next base: position 33,887 of record DIXU01000017.1, read on the forward strand.
ACTCTTCTTGGGGATTGCGCTTTTTATCACTGCGTTTTGAAGGCCAACGCCTTCCTGAACTCATCACTGCTGTGAAGGCAAAGTGGCGGCAATTCTTTCCCGCGATAGGTTTCGATCCTTTCTTTCTGGATGAGGCTTTCGCCCGGAGATACCAAGCCGAGGAACGGCTCAACAAGATCTTCAGCTCTTTTGCCATCCTGGCCATCTTCATTTCCTGCCTGGGATTGTTCGGCCTGGCCGCTTACATGACGGAGAGGCGGACCAAGGAGGTGGGCATCCGCAAGGTGCTCGGGGCGCCGGTTTCCGGCATCGTGCTTCTGTTGTCGCGTGAATTCAGCATATGGGTGCTGGCCGCCAACCTCGTCTCCTGGCCACTGGCCTATCATTTCCTCACCCGCTGGCTGGAAGGCTTCGCCTACCATGCCCGCATCGGCATCGGCATCTTCCTGGTATCTGGCTTTTCCGTCCTGCTCATCGCCCTGCTGACCGTGAGTTTCCAGGCCATTCGCGCCGCCCGCGCCAACCCGGTCGACAGCCTGAGGTACGAATGATGGAGACCGGAGGCCGGAGACCGCAGACCGGAAGATGAAGGAAATCCAAAAAAGCTTGAGTCGTTAGGAGGCAATGATGAAAGAGATCACGTTGCAAATCCCCGTGCTGGAGGCCGAACAGAACGTCGAGATCGACGTGCGCATCAACGGCCGGCGCCAGGTGATGAAATACCGCGTCGAGATCGTGGAGTTCGAGCCCGACGCCGCGGAAAAGAAGGACACCGTCTCCATGCTCAAGCAGGTGATCCGCGAGCACGATCCCGACTGGCAGCTGGTGCAGATCGGCGCCCCGCTCGACCACAAGATCCCGGTCACCTTCCGCCGGAAGCAGTCTTCCCAGTGAGCAACGAAGCCAATGTCCGGAAGCGGACACCCATTGTCCCGATTGCGGACAAGCCGGGGCAACGGGAAACGGCCGCCCCGGAAGCGGGCCGCAAACCTTGCGCCCTGAAGGGTTTTCATCGCCGATTCCCGCTCCGAATTGGCATGCTTATTGCATGACAATGATTGGGAACGATCCCCAAGGAAGGTGGCGGATGAGCCTTAAGGAAATACTCATGAAGCTGGTCGAACAAAAGAGCCCGCTATTGCTTTGCGACAGCCAGAGCGAATGGGAGGCCGAGTCGCTGCTGGGTTCATTGCCCGCGCCCAGGCTGTCGGCCTCCGCCTACCTGCAGCCGGGCCTGTATATCGCCGAGATCAACGAGGGCGGCTACCTGGGGCGGGTGCTGTACAAGCTCAAGGAGAAGCCGGCATGATCCGCTTGCGGGGGATCACCAAGTATTACGCGAACGCCTTCGTCAAGACCTTCGTGCTGCGCAACATCGACCTGGACGTGAAGGAGGGGGAATTCCTGACCATCATGGGCCCGTCGGGAGCGGGAAAATCGACCCTGCTCTACATCCTCGGCATGCTCGACGAGGCATGCGAAGGGGAATACTTCTTCTGCGGCCAGGCGGTGCACGAATTGAACGAGAAGAAGCGCACTCAGCTCCACCAGCAGAACATCGGCTTCGTCTTCCAGAGCTATCACCTGATCGACGAGCTGACGGTCTATGAGAACCTGGAGACGCCCCTGCTCTACAAGAAGGTCAAGCCCGATGAACGCAAGAGCCTGGTGGCCGACGCCCTGGACCGCTTTCGCATCGTGGCCAAGAAGGATCTCTTTCCCAACCAACTGTCGGGCGGCCAGCAGCAACTGGTGGCCGTGGCCCGGGCCGTGATCATCCAGCCGAGGCTGATCCTGGCCGACGAGCCCACCGGCAACCTGAACTCCCCGCAGGGCGAGGAGATCATGGCGCTGTTCAAAAAGCTCAACTGCGAAGGGACGACCATCATCCAGGTCACCCACTCGGAGAAGAACGCCTCCCATTCCGACCGCGTCATCCACCTCCTGGACGGCTGGATGAACAACGGCGAAAAATCGGCGCTCCCCGGCGAGAACCCGGGAACCGGGAAGCGCAAGAAAAAACATCCGGAGGGAACATGAAACAGCTCCTTTTCTTCCTGCTGCTGCTCATTGTCCTGCTGAGCACGTCCGCCTGAGGAGGCCTGAAGCATAATGAACCGCAAAACAGAGAATCGGTCTGCCGGCCGGACCGGGCCGCGGTCCCAAGGCTCACGACCCGAATCGCTCGGCCGCCGGGGCTACTGGAAGCTGCTCATGCTGAAGAACACCCTGGGTATCACGCTGCGCAGCCTGATAAAGAACAAGGGGATCTTTCTGATCAAGGTATTCGGCCTGGCGGCGGGCATCGCCTGCAGCATGGTGGTCATCCTCTACGTGGTGAACGAGCTGACCTACGACACCTACCATCCCGACCACGAGCGGATCTTCCGCATCGCCTGCCGCCGCGTCCACGACGGGGGCGAATTCACCAATGCCTCGACCCAGGGGCCCCTGGCCGCCGCCATCAAGGAGCAGATCGGCCAGACTGAAACCGTGGCCCGCATGATCCCCCCGCTCGAGAACGCCAAGCATGTCCTGGTGGCCCGGGGCGAGAGACGCTTCTTCGAGAAGCGCGCCTGGTTCGCCGATCCCGACATTTTCAGCATCCTGAGCATTCCCTTCGTGGCGGGAAACGCCGGGAACGCCCTGGCGCGCCCGAGAACGGTCGTCATCAGCGAGAGCACGGCCCGGAAATACTTCGCCGGCCTGCCGCCGCTGGGCCGCCGCCTGACCATCGAGCTGGACTACGACACCGGAGCGGCCGTCACCGAGGATTTCGAAGTGACCGGCGTGGTCCGCGACGCCCCGGCCAACACCCACCTGAAGTACGACATGCTGCTCTCCATGGCCACGCTGCTGACGTATGTCCCCACCCTGAACCAGGATTGGGGGGAATATCACCCCAAGTATACCTACGTGAAGCTCCGGCGCCACGTCAAGCCATCGGCCTTCACAAAACTGCTGCGCCCCTATGCGGAACGGATACGCCAGGCGTTCGCCAGGCGGGCGGGATCCCCGATGCACAAGCTCGATTTTTTCCTGCAGCCCCTGGCGTCGCTGCATATGGGCTCCAACCTGCCCGACGAGATCGAGCCGGCCGGCAATATCCTTTATGTGTACATCTATTCCTTCGCCGCCCTGCTGATCCTGCTCATCGGCGCCACCAATTTCGTCAACCTCTCCGCCACCCTCTCCACGACGCGCAGCCGCGAGGTCGGCATCCGCAAGACGCTGGGCGGCAGCCGCGGCGACCTGGTCTGGCAATTCCTCGGCGAATCCCTGGTCATCACTCTGATCGCATTCCTGGCCGCGTTCGCCTTCCTGTCGCTGCTGCTGCGCTTTTTCAACCGCATGGCCGGCACCGCCATCGATTTTCAGGCGCTCGGCCAACCCCTGGTCCTGGCGATGCTGCTGGTTCTTTTCCTGCTGCTGGGGATCAGCGCCGGCCTGTACCCGGCCATGGTCCTTTCCCGCTTCCAGCCCGTCAGCGTCCTGAAGAACCAGGTCTTTCCCGGGATGCACGGTCACGCCGCGCAACGCCTGCTGATCCTGGGGCAGTTCGCCATCGCCATCTTCCTGGTGGTGTGCACGCTGGTGGTGTTCCGCCAGCTGACGTTCATCAAGGGCAAGGCCCTGGGATTCGACCGCGAGCAGAAGCTGATCCTGGAGATCAAGAGCAACCAGAGCTATTTCCGCCGCAATTATGAAGCCATCAAGAGTGATTTCCTGAAAGCTCCCGGAATCGGCGCGGCCAGCGTATCCTCGACGGTGCCGGGGGAGGCCTTCGCCGGCGGCTATTCCCTGCAGAAGGGAAGCTCGTTCGGCATCCTGAACTCGAAGAGGCTGAAGGTCATCACCGTGGACCACGATTTCATCCCCACCTATGGCATCCGCATGACGGCCGGACGGGCGTTTCAGAAAGCGTCGGGAAACGACGAACAAGGCGCCTACATCGTCAACGAGGCCGGCGCCCGTGAACTTGGCCTGACGCCGGAAAGAGTCCTGGGCACGCAGTGGACCTCGCATTATCACCGCAAGACCAAGACGATCGTCGGCGTGACCGCCGATTTTCACTTCCTGGGCATGAAGGACGAGGCTGAACCCCTGGTCCTGGACATCGAAAAATCACTGCTGCGGGTCATGACCCTGTCGCTGGACGCGCGGCGCGTTTCCCAAAGCCTGGCCGCCGTAAAGGAAACATGGCGCCGTCATTTTCCCGGCGTCCCGTTCGAATATTCCTTCCTGGACGAAGCCTTCGGCCGGGTCTACCAGTACGAGGAGCGCATGGGCAACCTGCTGGGGCTGGTCTCCGGCCTGGGCATCGCCATCGCCTTCCTCGGGTTGTACGGCATGATCGCGTTCACCATGCGCATGCGGAGGAAAGAGATCGGCATCCGCAGGGTCCTCGGCGCGACATCGACATCCGTCGCCCTGCTGCTGACCCGGCAATTCGTCTCGCTGGTGTTCCTGGCGGGCTTCCTGGCGGTCCCCCTGGCCTGGATGGCCACGATCCTGTGGCTGCAGGGCTTCGCCTACCGCATCCAACCGGGATTTGCCGTATTCGCCTTCGCCTTTCTCGCCACCTTCGCGATCGCCATGGCCGCGGTGCTGCTGCAGGCGCTGCGCTCCGCCCGCGACAACCCGGTGGACGCGCTGCGCAGCGAATAATCTCGGGCCGGGACCGGAAAACGGTCGGCCGGCAGGCCCGTTCAGTTGGTGCGGTTGTTGTAATCGGGGACGTTTCAAGAAACAGGCGGCTGCCGGACAGGTCCAAAACCGGAACGGTCACGCCCTGGGCGGAAATTACTTTCCAGCGTCGCGCCGGGGGCGGGTCAGAAGGAGATGCCGGCGCAGAGGAAGGTCTTGAACAGGTGGTAGCGCGCCTTGGGATCGTCGTTGCGCTCGTGGTTGCTGAAGGGCATGAAGAAGTGGAGCCCCAGGCTGGCGTCGACGGCGCGCAAATATTTCTTGAATTCCTGCAGCCGCAGGCGGGCGGTCGCGTACAGCCCGTATTGCACGCGGTGCAGGATGCTGGCCTTCTCGACTTCCTCCTTGTACACGCCCGAGACGTGGGTATAGCGGTTGCTCAGAAAGAGATAGAAGAAGGGGCCGGCCGAAAAATCAAGGGCAAAGGCCAGCGACTGCCTGGGCAGCGACAGGGGAATCGTCAGCACCTTGCCGACGCCCATGCCCAGGGTGGTTTTTTTCGTGTCCCAAATCCCGTTCTCGATCGCCAGCCCCTTCCCCGAGATGATGTTGCCGAAGACGAGGAACTCGTGGCGGTGGGGATGGAACGAGGAGAGGACCAGCAGCGTGTCGCGGAAAGAGGGCTGCGGCTCCTTGTTCCAGATATCGCCGCTGGTAAAGACCGTGAGGCGCTCGCTGGAAAGGAACGAGAGGGAAAGGCCCAGGTCGGCGAACAGCGAGGCGGCCAGACCCAGCCCCAGGAACAGAAAGACGGTTTTCTTGCTCATCGTTCTCTCCTTTGCCTCAAAGCTCCCGCACGGCAAGCTTGACGCCGATCCGGGAGCGGGCCAGGGCCAGGTCACGCTCCAGCGCCTGGTTGGTTTCCCGCGCCCCGGGCAGGTCGCGGGTGGTTTCCTCGGTCTTTCTTTCGCGCTTGAAGACCTTGGGCAGCTTGCTCAGCGCCGACAGGCTGAAGCCGATGCCGGCCAGGTTGAACACCCGCCGCGTACCGTAGAGCGAGGACTTGGCGAACAGCGACGTGTCGGCGCTGTCGATGGTCGAAGTGATCAGGGTGGCGTTGACTACGAAGAAAGCGGCGCCGATCAGCAGGTCCTTGAGCACCGTCTTCTTGAAGAGTCCCTTGTCGAAACGCGTGCGCTGCGAAATGACTTTCGTCTCCGTCTCTTGTTCGGGCTGCGGCGCGCGCCCCTTGAGCGCCAGCGTCCCGGACAGGGGGTCGAACTCGACTTCGGCCGGGACGTCGTATTCGAGCTCGACAACGAAGTACTTCTCGATCGTCCGCTCCGGGGCGCCGCGCGGAGTCAGCAGCAGGCGGAACGGGTGGCTGGCACTGTGAAAAAAATCGCTGCCTGCCGGCAGCCGCACCGTCTCGATGCCGGCACCCAGCACACCCTTGGCCAGCAGCGCGCCGTCCCGGGCCAGGAGCTGAAAGTCGCAGGGCATCGAGGCCTGCAGCCGCAGCTTCAGCTCGGCAGGGGGATCGAAATAGGCGACCGAGGTATGCTCCGGCGCCAGCGAAAGCTCCCACAGGACGGGAAAATCCCTCCTCCACGACAACCGGAAATCGTTGATCTTTCTGCGGTCCGGGCCGGGCAGGAACGCCAGGTTGACCTCGGTGGCGCGGAATTCGCCGAGATACTTGTTCATCCAGAACAGCTCGGCCTGGGCATTGCCGGTCCGGGAATGGCAGTAGCCGATGATCAGGCTGGCCGCCGCCTTGTCCTTGTCGCTCAACAGCGGGAATCGCCCCTGCAGGGATTCGATCAGCCGCGGATGGTCGCTCTCGCTGGCGATGAGCCGCCGGGCCTCCGCCTTCCATTCCGCAGCGGGCGCCGCGGCCCAGGCAGCCTGGAACAGAAGAAGGGCCGAAAGGAACAGGATCGATCGTTTCACGGCCATCGGGTCCTCCTTGCGGGATCGGAAAAATCATAGCACAGGGAAAAAACAAATCAAACCGTGGCTGGAGTTTTCCCCGGGAGGACGCCTCGCGTCCGGGAAGTTCACCCGTTCAACATGCCGCGGACCACGGCATTTCCCGCACCGCTACCCGGCGTCTGATGCGTGCCGGCGAGGACATTGCCGCTGGGATCCTGCCCGTAAAATTCCTCCAGCAGCGAGAAAAGCCGCGGGCAGGAAGCGCCGAGGCGGATCGGGTCTTCAAAAAACAACTCGCTGGCGCAGGCGAAGAACTCGGCTTCGTTCCGGGCGGCATAGTCGGGCAGTGGCGAAGCGGCAAAATCGTGCCGTTCGTACGCCTTTTCGATGGCCACGCTCCAGGGAATGGGGCGCACCGAGTCCGCGACGATACGCAGGCCGCCCTTTCTCGCCTCCAGGTCGAAGTAATGCGCCAGCTCGTGGATCATGACGTTGATGCCGTCACGTTCGCCGGCGAACCCCTCCAACAGGCTTTTTTCCGCCACCAGCAGCGGCCCGCCCGCCGGGGCCTGCCCGGCGATGCTGCCCCGGCCGGGGCGATAGTTCCTGTCAAAGGCGAACCCGGGATAAACCGTCACCCCGTCGAGCAGCGGCGGCTCCCAATCCGGGCGTCCGTGAAGCATGGTCGCGGCGCCGGCGGCGACCAGCAGCTCCGTCGGCCAGGAGACCGGGGCGCCGCCGCTGCCGGCAATGCGCGTCTCGGCCAGGAACAGGCGCACGTCGCGTTCAAAGCGCTGCCGGCCGCTATCGTCCAGGCCGCGATAGAAGGGCGATCGGGACAGCAGGAACTCGCGCCACTCGCCGGGGAAAGGGGCATGGACCGCCTGGCGCCGGCGCAGGGGACGGCGCAGGGCCAGGAGCAAATAGGCGGCCAGCATGGCCAGCGCCAGGGCGAACAATGCCGGGATGCCGGTGACAAGCCAGGCAACGAGGCCGACCAGGGGGATGAGCAGGGCATACAGACCGATGAAAAACAGGTCGAAGCCCGGGACGATGCGCATGGCTGGCGGCCGCCTTCAGCGCACCCGGCCGCGCGCCAGCGAAAAGAAGACGCCGGTGGAGCACAACAGGAAGAAGATGATGAATGACACGCGCATGCTCTTGAGGAAGAGCGCGTGATTGGCCGGGACGATGCTCGCCTTGCCGATGAACAGGGAGAAGACCAGGGTGGCCACGCCCATGCTCAGCATCTGGCCGACCATGCGCATGGTCCCCAGGGTGGCCGAGGCCACGCCGTACTGCCGGCGCCCGACGGCACCCATGACGGCGTTGGTGTTGGGCGAGGAGAACAGGGCGAAACCGAAGCCGACCAGCATCAGGTTGGCCACGATGGACGTCAGCCGGCTGGCCGGCCCCAGCCAGGTGAAGAAGAACAGGCCCAGGGCGCACAGGCCCATGCCCAGTGAGGCGACCACCCGCGGCTCCAGCCGGTCGGAAAGGCGGCCGGCGGCGGGGGAAAAGAGGGCCATGACCAGCGGCTGGGCGATCAGCACCAGCCCGGCGTCGCGCGGGGTGAAGCCCATGACATACTGCAGGTAAAGGCTGAGCAGGAACGAGATGGCGAACGTGGCGCTGTAATTGACCAGCGCCGCCAGGTTGGAGAAGGCGAAAACGGTATTGCCGCGCACGAGCCGGGCCTGGAAAATGGGATGGGCATGGCGCGACTCCCAGGCGATGAAAACCGGGAGCGCCGTGGCCGCGGCCAACAGCATGGTCGCGCCGCGCCAGCCCGGCAGCCAGGTGAAACCGAGCATGAAGGCGGTGAGCATGGCGCTGTAGATCAGCGAGCCGATCCAGTCGAAAAGCTCGCCCCGGGAATCGGCCCATTCCGGCTTGAGCTTCCGGTGGACGACGGCCAGCACCAGCAGGCCGACGGGGACATTGAGCAGGAATACCCAGCGCCAGCCCAGATAGTGGGTCAGCAGACCGCCGACGAACGGGCCGAGCGAAAGGCCGGTATAGGTCGCGCCCACGTTGATGCCCAGCACCCATCCGCGCCGCCGCGGCGGGAAGACCGAAGTGAGGATGGCCACGCCGGTGCCGAAGATCATGGCCCCGCCCGTTCCCTGCAGCAGGCGGGCCAGGAGGAGGGTGACCGTGCCGGGCGCCAGGGCGGCCAGCAGCGAGGCGGCGCTGAACACCGCCGTGCCGACGGTGAACACCTTCTTGCGGCCATGAATATCGGCCAAACGGCCGAAGGGCAGGAGGAAGACGGCCGCCGCCAGCAGGTAGGCGCTCGCCACCCAGCCCAGGGTGACGGCGCTCATGGCGAACTCGGCGCCGATGGCCGGCAGGGCGACGCTGATCGCCGAGGCCATCAGTGGCGTCAGCAGGGAGCTCAGTGTCGTGACCAGGAGCGTGGTGCGCTGCAGGGAACGGTCTTCGTTGCGGCTTTTTTCCATGGGCGGCAATCGATTCTATCGCGCCGGATCATGGGTGTCAATGACTTGAATGGATCGAAGCGGGACGCCCCCGGTTGCCGCAGGACGGAGGCAGCCAAGGAAGGATCTATCGTTATGCGTCAGGCGAAAGAACAAAAGAATGAAAAAAGCCTTGGGCGAGAGGCAAGGGGTGAGTGGCTAGAGGAAAGAAAGGCAATCGGTGTAAGGCGCAGGGCGGAGGGAAGATGACATTCCAACATAAAAGTTTAAAGTTTAAAGTAAAAAGTTTAAAGTAAGAAAAATTACTTCATGGAAAAAAGGCGCTGAAAGGGCTTTTGTTTTAAAAATTGATATTCAGATCTGCATGCTCGATTGGAGAATACCTTTGCACAAAATTCCATTCTTCACTATCACTACCACTATCACTACCACTAAGACCTGTTAAGACCCATCAGGGGCATCACCACCTATCAGGCCTCCTGCTAACACTATCACTAACACTAACACTCGACTTTGTATTGCCCTGCTGACACTGACACTGTCACTGACACTTGCCTTGGCTTTCGTTTTGAAAATTGGAATTTGGATGTTGTTTGTTATTTGGTATTTGGGATTTGGTATTTTAGTCTTCGTATTGCTTCTTCTCTTGCCGTAAACCGTCAACCGTCTACCTTAAACCGATTTCAATTCAAGACGATTGACGTTGCCTCGCCTATTCCGCTTCGCGGATCGCCTGCTCCAGCCGGGGATTGATCCGGGCTTTCAGCTTCCCGGCCCGCTCGAGCCACTCGCGCGCCTTGTCCAGTCGCCGGGTGACGAAATAGACGTTGATCAGGTTGTTCAGGCAGCGCTCGTGGGCGGGCTCAATGGCCAGCGCCAGCAGGTACTGGGCCTCGGCCTCGTCCAGGCGCCGCAGCTTGAAGAGGAGGTTTCCGTGCAGGGCATGAAACTCGGCCGGGATCTCGAAGGGGGAAGCGCCGTCCCCGATGACGTCGGCGGTGGCCCGGCCGGTCTTCTTGCTTTCATAGGCGCGATCCACGGAAACGCAGGCCAGGCTGCTGGTGCTGCCGCCGATGCTTTGGGCGGCGAGTTCGCGCATGCGTTTCTCGTCCTCCCTGGACATGGACAGCCAGTTCGTTTTCTGGTTCTTCCACACCTGCTGCATGGCGAGACAGCCATTCTCGGCCCGCTCGATCCAGGCCAGCGCCGCGGCGATCTCTCCCGCCTGGTTGGCGACCACTGCCTTTCCATAGGCGGCGTTGGGGTGCCCGGGCAGGATCGCCAGGCAACGGTCGAGTTCCTTCCCTGCCTGCTCCCAGTTCCCGGCCGCCGCCAGCTCGAGCCCGCTGTTCGCCGCCGGCAGGACCGAATGGTACTTGCGCAGCATCTCGATGTCCTGCTCCAGGCTGGTGTTCTTCTGGGCCGTGAGGGCCAGCGCGAGCAGGAAACACGCGCCGCCGGCGGAAACGAGCCGATGCTTGCCTTTCATCATGATCTCACCTGAATGAATTATACCATACATTAGGTTCAAGCCAACCGCGGCAGCAGGAATCAAGACGATCCAAAAGTGCCAGAGATAGTGGTAGCGTTAGCGGGAACCAAGGAAATCGGTTTACGGAGGACGGTTTCCAAAGCAAAGAACAAGCGATTGTTGATGGGTAGAAGAGTAGAAGGGTTGATGGGTCAGCAGCCCTTGATTGGGCCATGCCTGAACCCTTCAACTCTTGAACTCTTTAACTCTTCAACTTTTTTGTTTGGGTCAAAGTCCCTGCCCGGGGAAATGTTAGTGACAGTGTCAGCAGGAAATGAAAGGAATCAATATGCGGTAGACGGTTGACGGGAAGAGAGGAATTTCACCTTCAACCTTACGCCCTGAACCTTACGCCAAGTTCCGTTCTGCCTCGTCACGCGTTTCGCGTTACGCGTCACGAAGATTTATTTTTTTTTCCTTCGCGTCACGCGTCACGATTTACCCTGGGGAGTCAGAACAGCCGCTTCTGCTCCGGGGCTTCCCTGGCCGCCGCGGCGCGGATGACCGCAACGACCGGCCCGGCGCCGGCGGCGGGGTCCCAGGACACCGCGCCCCTGCGGATCAGCTCCCGGTTCCCCTCGGCAGGGCAGGAGAAGCAGGCGGGCGCGGCCGCGAACACGGGGATGCCGAGCTGGAAAGCAGCCCGGGCGGCGTTGAAGGAGCCGCTCATGCGCCGGTCGGCGTCGCGCTCGGGACCGGAGATGACCACGACCAGCGCGTCGGAGAGGGCGGCGACGATCCGGTTGCGCGCCATGGCCTGGAAGGCGGCCCACCTGGCGTCAGGGGCGAACTGGGAGACCACCAGGATGTTGTCCACCGCCAGATGCTCCTGCAGCTCGGGCCGGGTCTGGAAACGGTGCAGCCCCTCGGCCAAGACCAGGGTGGTCGTGCCGCCGGCGCGCAGGGCGGCCGCGTGGGCGGCGCTGTCGATCCCGGCGGCATAGCCCGAGACGACATTGGCTCCCCGCGCGGCCAGTCCGGCGGCCAGGGCAGCGGCGGCCGCCAGGGCATCCTCCCCGGCCTGGCGCTTGCCAACGATCGCCGCACCCGGTTGCTCCAGCAGGGCGACGTTGCCCCTCACGTACAGCAGCGCCGGCAGGGCGAGCTTTTCCTCCAGGATCCTGAGCCGTCGCGGGAAGTCGGGATGGAGAGGGTGCAGCAGGGTCACCTCCCGCCCGGGGAAACTCTCTCCGCCATCGCGCTCATGGAGAGTAAGATCGGGAATGGCGAAGCCCGCCCGGCTCACTCCCAGCGCTTCGCCCAGTTTTTCGGGGTGCTCGACAAGCCAGGAGGCCGCCAGACCCCTGCCTTCCAGGAAGGCGGCGATGCGCCACAGCGCCCTGGGCCCCAGCCCCCTGACGGCGGCCAAAGCGCGCCAGGCCCGGCCTTCGGGGGTGTTCATGACCTCGACCGCGTGTACGTCGCGGTGAGCACCGACACGCTGCCGGCCCGGCCGGCGAAGAGCAGGACGGCGGTCGCCGCCTTCAGAGTCTCGCCCGAGCGAAAGAGGTCGTCGAAAAGCAGCAAGTGCATGCCGGCGTAGCGTTGGTCGGCGACGGCAAAGGCTCCGTCCAGCTCCGAGCGGCGCTCGCGCGTATCCTCCATGTTCTTCAGCGCCGGCGTGGCCTTGGCCTTCAGCAGGTAGTCGTCGGGGGCGGGCAGGGAGAGCCCGGCGCCGATGGCCACCGCCAGCTCCGCGACGGGCTGGAATGCGCGATCCATGTTCGACGGCGGCACCGGCAGCACGGCGCGGATGCCGGCGAACTCGAGCCGGTTGCGGACGAAATCCGCCGCGGCGCGGGCGATGGGCTCGAGCTGGCCCCGATCCAGGCGGTATTTCAGGCGGTAGAGCGCCTCGCCGATCTCGCTGCGCTCGGTCGCGAAACGGTCGTACTTCGAGCGTTCGCCGTCCCCCGAGCGGCTGCTGAGCGTGTGCCGGTCGAGGGCCCAGCCATGGGCCCAGTTGCCGTAGATCGGTTTGGGATTCAGTTCCATCTTGTCGCCAGGGATACATGATAATGGAATCGCTGCCGGGTGACAAGCGAGGGGGAACGGAAAGGAGAAGGCGATCGGTGCGAGGCGCAGGGCGACCGGTTCAGGGCCAGGGGGAAACATGGTCATGGCGGAAGGATGGAGGCGATTGGAAAAGACAAGCCAGGCCGGCTAATCTTCCAGCTGCACCTTGATTCCGCCGGTGATCGTTGTTACCAGGTTGAACAGGGCCGCGCCGATGAGGCCGGTGACAAAGCCGATCACGGCGTACATGACGGGCAGGATGATCAGCGCCGCCATGCCCAGGCCGGCACCGAAGGCGGGCAGGGCTTCGCTTCCTTCGATGAAGCGGCCGGCGAAAGCCTGCCAGAGGAAGCCGAAAAAGGCGATCATGACGCCGACCAGCAGGCCGACCATGGCCAGCAGCACGGTCTGGAACTTGGCGAACGACAGCACGTCGATCTTCTTCAATGTCTTCATTTCAATTCCTCCTCGATGAAGTGAAACAAAAGGACCGCGGCGGCGTACGGCGAAGCGGATATCGCGAACGACTTCGGGGAAAATGACTGCGGCCGTTCGCCGGGTTCATTTCGCTGCGGCATGGAACCTCATTTTACAAAGCGATTGAAGGCCCGTTCTGCCCCGATGGTCGTCGCCGGGCCGTGGCCGGGAAGAACCCGGGTCAGCGGGGGCAAAGGCAGGAGGCGCTTGCGGATACTGTCGATTTCCAGCTGCAGGCTCGCCCGGCGCTGCCGGGGCGTACCGCCGTGGCCCTTGCCGATGCCACCGGCAAAAAGGGTATCGCCGGAAAATAGTATGTTTCCCATCCTGAGGCAGACGCTCCCCGGTGAATGCCCGGGCGTGCGGATGATCTCGACCTCCAGCCCGCCCAGCCGCAGGCGGCCATCCTCGGGATAATCGCTGAAAACGATCGCCGGGCCGGTGGTTTTCGCCGCCAGGGAGTGGTCGGCGCGGTGCAGGTAAAAAATTGTCTCCAGCCTGGCGGCGATGTAGGCGTTGCCGCCGACATGGTCGAAATGGCCGTGGGTGTTCAGGACGGCCAGCACGCGGAGCCCCTGCTTCTGGACGAAGTCCAGCAGCCCCGGGGCGGGGGCGCCGGGATCGATGACCAGCGCCTGCCTTGTGCCGGGGTCCCAGGCCAGGTAGCAGTTCATCTCCCAGCCGCCGTCCAGGGGCAGGGCAAAGGCCTTGACTTGCGGGCCGGCCGCCGCTTCCTCGAAGAACCCGAGAGCGGGGTCGGTTTGGGCCGCGAGGCCCGCTTCCAGGAAGCCCAGGAGCGGAACGATCCACAATAACCGCATCATGGCAGGTATGTACCACGGCGGCGCCCGGTTGTCAAAAAATGGAATCGACCGGGCACTTGAAAAACGACCCATGAATCGTGAGGCGATATTTTGGCCGAGCTGTTGTCCGTTTCTGTGCACTTCCGCTTTTGACCTTTCACCATGCTGGCTGCCGTCCACCGCCGGCCATGCGCTGCAAGCCAGGCTCGAATCTTCCCGGTCCGTTGCATTTTCATCCCCGTCCTCCTACAATACAGCCATGGACGAAAACAACAAGAACTTCTTCTGGGGCGTGCTCCTCGGCGCCGTGGCGGCGGCTTTGGCCGGAGCCGTGGCATTGTCCAGATCGTTCCGCGGGTCCAAGGACGGCGCGAAGACATTCGCGCCTGCCGCAGGGAGAAAAGGCGGGCCGGCTCCGCGCCGTTCCAGGTCGTCAACGGGCCCGGCGAAAAAAAACGTCCGCCGCAAGGCCTAGCCGGAAAGCACCGCAACGGCCGGGCGGCGGGATAATTTCATTCAAAAAACTCTGACCGTCATTAACCCTTTGGCCGCCGGGGCCGTATTATGGACAATGGCTCCGAAAACCACATCACTTCTTGGAGGACACCCATGAGACCATCCATCAACAAGGCCCTGAGATCATTCTGCGCTGCGTTCCTTTTCGCCTGGATCCTGGGGGCGCTGCCGCTCCCGGCGCAGGACCAGCCCCTGTGGCTGCGTTACCCGGCGATCTCCCCCGACGGTTCCAGCATTCTCTTCTGCTACCAGGGCGACATCTACAAGGTGCCCGCCGCCGGCGGCCAGGCCGTGCCCCTGACCATCGGCGAATCCCACGAGTTCGCCCCGGTCTGGAGCCACGACGGCCGAACCATCGCCTTCGCCTCCGACCGCCACGGCAGCTTCGACGTCTTCGTCGTTTCCGCCGCCGGCGGCGAAGCCCGGCGCCTGACCTTTCATTCGCGCAACGATATCCCCAGCGGCTTCAGCGCCGACGACCGGAGCGTCCTTTTCAACCAGGTGCGCAAGGACCTGGCCAGCGACGCCCAGTTCCCGACCCCGGCCCTGCCGGAGCTCTACAGCGTCCCGGTGCAGGGCGGCGAGATCGCGCTGGTCCTGACCCACGCGGCGATCGCGGCCAAGGTCAGCCCGGACGGCAACAGGATCATCTACCACGACCAGAAGGGCTACGAAAGCGACTGGCGCAAGCATCACACATCCGCCGTGACCCGCGACATCTGGGTCCATGACCTGAAGGCCAACAAGTATACCCGACTCACCTCGTTCAATGGCGAGGACCGCAATCCCGTGTTCGCCGCCAACGGCGACGATTTCTACTACCTGAGCGAGCAGAGCGGATCGTTCAACATCCGCAGGAGCTCGCTGAGCAAGCCGGCGGAATCCCTCGCCCTGACCCACTTCACGAAAAATCCCGTCCGCTTCCTGAGCCGCGCCGATACCGGCCGCCTCTGCTTCGGGTATGACGGCGAGATCTACACCCTCGATGCCGGGGCCATGCCGCACCGGGTCGACGTGCGCATCGCGCAGGACGGCCGGCAGGTCCTGGCCAAGCCCGTTCCGGTCGCCGGCGGCATCACGCAGATGCGCCTTTCGCCCAACGGCAAGGAGATCGCCTACGTCTTCCGCGGCGAGATCTTCGTCGGCAGCGTCGAGGGCGGCGTCGGCAAGCGCATCACCCATACTCCCGGGCAGGAGCGCAGCGTGAGCTTCAGCCCCGACGGCCGCAGCCTGGTCTACGCGGCCGAGCGCGACAACAACTGGAACGTTTACACCACCTCGATCGCGCGCAAGGAAGAGCCGTACTTTTACGCCGCCACCCTCCTCAAGGAGGAGCCGCTGGTGGCGACCGCGGCCGAGGAGTTCCAGCCCGAGTTCTCGCCCGATGGCAAGGAGGTGGCCTACATCGAGGACCGGGTCGTGCTCAGGGTGATCAACCTGGCCTCGCGGCAGACGCGGACGATCCTGCCCGCCGAGCACAACTATTCCTATGCCGACGGCGACCAGGACTATGCCTGGAGCCCCGACGGCAAGTGGTTCCTGGTGCAGTTCGGCTACGTCCGCCTGTTCACCGCCCAGGTCGGGCTGGTCGCCAGCGACGGCAAGGGACAGGTCGTCAACCTGACCCGGAGCGGCTTTGACAGCATCGGCGCCCGCTGGGGCATGGACGGCGCCATGATGTTCTACGGCTCCACGCGCGACGGCGCGGCCAATGTTTCCGGCTCGCCGGTGACCTACGACATCTACGGCATGTTCTTTACCCGCGAGGCCCATGACCGCTTCCTGCTCTCCAAGCCCGATTTCGCCCTGCTGAAGGAACAGGAGGACAAGGTCGCGAAGGACAAGGAGAAAGCCGGGGACAAAAAGGCGGCGACCGCCCGGGACGAGCCGAAGAAGGACATCGTCATCGAGCTGGCGGGCCTGGACCAGCGCAAGGTCCGGTTCACCGTCCGTTCCGCCGATATCGCCGGCGCCGCGCTCAGCCGGGACGGAGAGAAGCTCTTCTACCTGGCCCGGTTCGAGAAGGGCTACGACCTGTGGCAGGCCGAGCTGCGTGCGAAAGAGACTAAGCTTTTGACCAAGCTCAACGCCGAGCGGGCGGCCATGGAACTTAGCGCCGACGGCAAGGCCCTGTTCGTGCTGGCCGAAGGCAGGGTCAGCAAGATCGACCCCGAGAGCGGCAAGGCCGAGCCCGTCGCCATCGGCAATGAAATGTTCCTCGATGCCGGCGCCGAAAAGGCCTACATGTTCGATCACATGTGGCGGCAGATCCGGCAGAAGTTCCTGGTCGCCGACCTCTACGGCGCCGACTGGGATTTCTACCATGCGACCTATCGCAAGTTCCTCCCCTTCATCAACAACAACTACGACTATGCCGAGATGGTCAGCGAGATGCTCGGAGAGCTGAACGCCTCACACACCGGATGCTACTACTCCCCGCCGCGCGCGCCCGAGGCCGATGCCACCGCCTCCCTGGGATTTTTCCGCGACTACGTCCACGCGAGCCCGGGCATCCGCATCGCGGAGATCCTGCCCGGCGGCCCGCTCGACAAGGCCGCCCTGCGCATCCGCGCCGGCCACGTGATCGAGAAGATCGACGGCGCGGCCCTGGACGGCAGCTTTGACCACGACCGGCTGTTGAACCGCAAGGCCGGCCAGCTCACCCTGCTCTCGGTGTTCGATCCGGCCGCGAAGCAGCGCTGGGAAGAGACGGTCAAGCCCATTGCCCTGAACGAGGAGGCGCCGCTGGTGTACCGCCGCTGGGTGCGCGCCCGCCGCGCCGAAGTCGAGCGTCTCTCCGGCGGCCGCATCGGCTACGTCCACGTGCGCGGCATGAACGACGCCAGCATGCGCACTGTGATCGAGGAGGTGCTCGGCCTGAGCATCGACAAGGAAGCACTGATCGTCGACACGCGCTTCAACGGCGGCGGCAACCTCCATGACCAGCTGGCCGACTTCCTCGCCGGCAGGAAGGTCTTCGACATCGTCCCCCGCGGCCAGCTCGTCGGCTACGAACCCTACGACAAGTGGATCAAGCCCTCCATCGTCGTGATGGGAGAGGGCAATTACTCCGACGCCCACCTGTTCCCGGTGGAATACAAGATCCGCGGCATCGGCAAGACGCTGGGAATGCCCGTGCCCGGCACGGGGACGTTCGTCTGGTGGGAACAGCAGATCGACCCGACCCTGCGCTTCGGCATCCCCCAGGGCGGCTGGCGCACCCCGGAGGGTATACTCTGCGAGAACAACCAGCTCGAGCCCGATATCCCGGTCAGGAACGATCCCGACGTCCTGGCGCTCGGGCGCGACCAACAGATCGAGGCGGCAGTAGCAGAGCTGTTGAAAGAAAAGAAGTGAAGACCTAAGTGACGAGTGACAAGTGACGAGGAACAGCCTGGTTCGAGTTCTTGCGGCTTTCTTCCCTTGTCCCTTGTTGCTTGGCACTTGTCACCAGGATTAGTCCCGATCAGGCGCTGGGTTGCCAATCGTTCTGCCGCCGGCTAGAATGAGCCATGGAAAGAAAGCCCCTGGACGGCGGCATGCTATTCTTTGATGCCCGGGACAATGAGGCGGCCGAATGGATGGGCGCCGCCGCCGAGGAGTCGCAGCGCCTGGCCCGCGAACTCTGGGGACTGGCGCCGCGGGGCGAGTTCCAGGTACACGCCATGACCTCGTGGGCCGGATTTCTCTTCGCCGCCGCTCCCGGGGCTTGGCGCCCTTGGCTGCTCCTCACCCTGCCCCTGTGGGTCTCCCGGGTCACAAAGACCTGGAGAATGGCCGGAGGCTGGACGCAGCGCTTCGGCAGCAGGGTGGCGGTGGGTGTCAAGCCGCCGCGCCTGCTTCTGGCCGCCGACCGCTCCCTGGGCAAGCGGCTTTTCCTGTCCGAGCCCGACGTGCAGGGCAAGGTGCGGCAGATCACCTGGCACGAGACGGTCCATGCCTGCTCGCTCCATCACAAGCTCCCTGCCTGGCTGAATGAGGGGCTGGCCATGTTTGCCGTCGACCGGCTCGCAGGCATGCCGACCGTCCGTCCCGAGACCCTGTCCTGGATGACAACGGCCAATGCCTCCGGCGGGCGCCGCTATCCCGCCCACTCCCATGACCGGGCCGGGACCTTTCTGCGTCTCTATGCCCAGGGATATTGGCGGGTACGTTTCCTGGAAGAGACGCGCCCGGGGCTGCTAAAGGAGCTCCTGTCGGCGAAATACGATTCAGACGAGTGGCTGCGGTCATTCGCCAAGGCCTGCGGGCTTGGTGATGGCGCCGGCTGGGCGGAAGTGGACCTGTCTGTGGCCAGGCACTTCGAGCAATAGCACCCGGTGTGCGTCGCGCGGCTTAAGGCATTAGGTGGAATTCCTTTCTTCCCTTAAACCGTAAGCCTTCTACCTTAAACCGATTCCTTTCATTTCCTACTGACACTGTCACTAACATTTCCCCGGGCAGGGACTTTGACCCAAACAAAAAAGTTGAAGAGTTAAAGAGTTCAAGAGTTGAAGGGTTCAGGCAGGGCCCAATCAAGGGCTGCTAACCCATCAACCCTTCTACTCTTCTACCCATCAACAATCGCTTGTTCTTTGCTTTGAAAACCGTCGACCGTCAACCGATTTCTAGTACAGCCAATGACGCTGATACCGTTACTGGCACTTACTGCACGCTATGGCAACTGCAATTCCTGCCGCAACAGCCTATGCAGCCGCCGGCGCACGACGTTGAAATCCTCCTTCTTCACCCTCGGGTGGACGCGGTTGCTGAGGATGATCCACTGGCGCTCGCCCTCCGCCTCCAGCCACAGCGACGTGCCGGTGAAGCCGTTGTGCCCCACGGCAGCGGGCGGAAGGGCCCGGCCCGCCGAAGTGCGCGGGGTGGAGTTCAGCTGGAAACCCAGGCTGCGGCCGGCGCCCAGGCCGGGAGTCAGGTCGCGCCAGAAGAGGGCGACGGTCTCCGCCTTGAGCAGGGTGGCGGCGGCGGGGAAGAATTCCCTCCCCAGCCGGAAGAGGTCGCGGGCGCTGGCAAAGAGTCCGGAGTTGCCCGCGCTGCCGCCGGCGTAGAAGGAATTGGCGTCGTGGGTCTCGCCGCGGATCAGTCCGCAGCGCCAGCGGAAGCGGGCCGCAGCCGCGCCATGACCGATGCGGCACAGCCCCTTCTCGTAGCGGTTGCCGACCTCGGTGGGCGCGCAGCGCGCCTGCAGCCCGGGCGGCGATCCCAGGAAGGCTGCCCGCAATCGCAACGGCTCGAAGATCACCCGCGAGGCCAGCTCCGGGAAACGGGCGCCGGATACCTTTTCCAACAGGTGCTTCAACAGGATGTAGCCGACGTCGGAATAGGCCACCCGCGTCCCCGGGGCGGCGGCGTCGCAGAGCGGCGCCGCCTGGGCCGGGTCGTCGAGGGGGCGGTAGAGGTAGAAAGGATGCCAGGGCCGCAGCCCGGCACTGTGGGTCAGAAGCTGCCCCAGGGTGACCGGCAGCTCCCGCAGCTCCGGCAGGAAGCGGCGCGCCTCGTCCTCCAGCCGCCATTGCCCCCTTTCCAGGAAATGGGCGGCCAGGAATGCGGTGACCAGGGGCTTGGTCAGCGAGGCCAGGTCGTAGAGGGTATCGCAATCCAGCGGCTCGGGGTCGGGCCAGGAGGCGCGCCTGCCGAAGCAGCGCTCGTACAGGACGCGCTCGCCGGCGGCGGCCAGGATGGACACGCCCGGAAAGGTCCTTCTCTCGATCTGGCTCCGGATGAAAGGCTCAAGCATCCGCGTGGGCCTGCAGCGCGGCGGAGATGTCCAGGGCCAGCTCGAGCGCCGCCCGGCCGTCGCGGCCGCTGACGACGAAATCGCCCTCGCCGGCGACGGTGCGCCGGAAATTCTGCCACAGGCTGGCCAGAGGCTCGATGTCCTCGATGCGCGGGTATTCCTCGACGATCCGCCCCTCGCGCAGCTGGAACATCTTCACGCTGCGCTCCTTGTAATCCACGGAGAGATACAGGTTTTTCTGGAACAGGCGCAGCTTGCGCGTCTTTTCCTGGGAAACGCGGCTGGCGGTCACGTTGGCCACCAGGCCGGAATGGAACTCCAGGCGCACGTTGGCGATGTCGATCCGGCGCGAGATGATCGGCACGCCGCTGGCGCGGATCTCCCGCACTCCGGAGCGGTCCCACTGCAGGATGATGTCCAGGTCGTGGATCATCAGGTCCATGATGACGTCAATATCCAGCGAGCGCGGCGAAAAGGAGCCCAGGCGCTGCACCTCGATGAACAGGGGGCTGGCGACCAGCCGCCCGGCATACTCCACCGCCGGGTTGAAGCGCTCCAGGTGGCCCACGGCCAGCACCAGCCGGTTCGCCGCGGCCAGGGCGATCAGCTCATCGGCTTCGGCCAGCGTGCGGCTGATCGGCTTCTCGACCATGACGTGCTTGCCGTTCTCCAGGAAGAGGCGGCAAAGGGCGAAATGCTCCAGGGTCGGCGCCGCCACGATGACGGCATCCACAAGCGGCAGGGCCTGGCAGGGTTCCTGCAACAGGGGAATGCCGTAGGACATGGCGTTCTTCTCCAGGTTCGCCGCCAGGACGTCGACGGCGCAGGTCAGCTGCAATCCGGGAGATTTCGCCAGCACGCGCAAGTGATTGGCGCCCATGGCGCCGGTCCCGATTACGCCGATTCTCATGTTCTCCCCATCAGGATGATCTTGTTTCGCCGCGCCCGCTCGGCCAGCG
The DNA here is from genome assembly GCA_002436105.1 of Candidatus Aminicenantes bacterium UBA6072. Classification (GTDB taxonomy): domain Bacteria; phylum Acidobacteriota; class Aminicenantia; order UBA2199; family UBA2199; genus UBA2199. Next base: position 54,949 of record DIXU01000017.1, read on the forward strand.
AGGCGGGATCGAGCAGAAGCGTCCTGCCTGCTTCCAGCACGAACGCCGCCGCTCGGGCCGCTGCCAGCACGTCCAGGGTGCGCGGGCCCGCCACCGGCAGGTCGAAGCGCATGTCCTGGCCCGGTCGGCTGACCTTGGCCACGACCAGCCCGGGGCCGGCGATGGCCGCGGCCCGCTCGATGGCGCGGTCGGTTCCCTCCATGGCCTCCACGGCCACGACGGCCCTGTCCTTGACGCACACCGTCTGGCCGATATCCAGGCTGGCGAGGCCCCAGGCCTTCTGCCAGGCGAAATCGATGTCGCCGCGCAGGGCCCTGGTCAGCCGCAGGCGCGGGGTGTAGTTCCTGGCCGCCACCAGGTGCTCCTTGAGAAAGAAGGAAGAGTCGATGATCTCGATGCCTTCGCCGGCCAGGAAGTCGGCCAGCGCGGCCAGCAGCGACGTGGTGGTGCGGTCGCGGACGCCGGCCAGAAAACGCAGGAACTTGGCGTCGGCCGCCATGGCCGAGAAGACCGACGCGTGAGGGACGCGGCCGATCATCAGCGCCCGCTTCACGCCGCGGCTCCTGAAAAAGCGGATGAGCCCACCCAGGCGGCCGAGAGGGAACTCGGCCCATTCGTCGGCTTCAGCGGCCAGGTCGGGGGCGGCGGCGCCGCGGACGGAGGCGACCACGGTATGCCAGCCCAGGCGCCGCGCCGCCCGGCAGGTCAGCAGCGGCAGGGGCGGCTCGCCGGCGATGATGCCGATCGTCTCAGCCATCGGAGCGGAAATTCTTCAGGATGCCTCGCTTGGTTTTGCTGATGAATTCGGTGATCACCCGGGCTTCCTCGCTGTTGGCGTGCTGCTCGCCGATCCGGTGGACGGCCTGGGTGGTGTTCAGGTCGGAGTGGTAGAGGATGCGGTAGATGTCCTTGACGTTCTCGATGAAATCGCGGCTGAGCCCGTTGCGCATCATGCCGATGGCATTGGGACCGTACAGGCTGAACGATTCGCGGCTCTGGGCCACCTTGGCGAACGGCAGGACATCCTGGCAGACCACGCTGTAGCCGCCGATGTAGGCGTTGCGGCCGATGCGCACGAACTGGTGCACGGCGCAGAAGGCGCTGAGCACGACATAGTCGCCGATCTCGACATGGCCGGCCAGGGTGGCGCCGTTGCTGAGGATGACGTGGCTGCCGAGCTGGCAGTCGTGGGCGACATGAGCGTAAGCCATGAGATAGTTGTCGTCGCCCAGGCGCGTGTGGCCCCCTCCCTTCGGCGTGCCGCGGTTGATGGTGGTGAACTCGCGGATGATGTTGCGGTCGCCGATGTGCACGAAGGTCTCCTCGCCCTTGAAGGTGATGTCCTGGGGGTCGGTCCCCAGCGAGGAAAAGGGGAAGATATGGCATTCGCGCCCGATGACGGTGTTGCGGTCGATGGTGGCATGGTGCTTGACCAGCGTGCGGTCGCCGATGCGCACGCCGGGCCCGATGACCGAATAGGCGTCGACCTGGACTTCCCGGCCGAGCTCGGCCTTGGCGCTGATGACGGCGGTGGGATGGATCAGCTTCTGGCTCACTGGGTCACCATGCAGCTCATGGTCGCTTCGACCGCCAGCTGACCGTCCACCGAGGCCTTGCCCTCGATGACGGCGAACTTGCCCCGGTCGCGGACCACCAGCACCTCGAGGTCCAGCCGGTCTCCCGGCACGACGGGCCTCTTGAAGCGGGCTTTCTCGATGCCGGCAAAATAGGCATACACCTTCTGGCCGATGAAGCGCTGCATCAACAGCACCGCCCCCAGCTGGGCCATGGCCTCGATGATCAGCACACCCGGCATGACCGGGTTGCCGGGAAAATGGCCCTGGAAAAAATCCTCGTTGCCGGTGACGTTCTTGTAGCCCTGGATGGTCTTGCTCCCGTCGCAGGCGGTCACGCGGTCGACCAGCAGGAAGGGATAGCGATGGGGCAGGATCCGCTTGATGCCCTCGATATCCAGGGGCAGGTTCATTTCTTGGCGGCGGCGGTGGACTGGGCGTCGTAGGACTTGACCACCTTCTCGGTAAGGTCGATGGCGGGATCGAAGAAGGTAACGCCGGCCGTGTTCAGGTCGAGGACCAGGGAGAAGCCGTTCTCCTGGGCGACCTTCTCGATGATCGGCATCAGGTCTTTCTGGATCGCCTCGAATTCCTTCTGCTGGGCGGCCATGCTTTCCTTCTGGGCGTCCTCGGCGAAGCGCTTGATCTCGGTGCGCTTGTTGGCCAGGTCCTGGGTCTTGCGGTCGCGGGCCTCGGCGTTCAGCGCCGGGGAGAGGACTTCCTTCTCCAGGGCCTCGATCGCCTTCTGCAGCGACTCGTACTTCTTCTGCTTGGCGATGGTCAGCGCCTGCAGGCGGCCGATGGCTTCCTTGCCCTTGACCGAGTTCTGCAGGACGACCTGGGGATTGATGATGCCGATCTTGAATTCGGCGAAGGCGAACGCGCTCAGGGCCACCAGGGCCGCGATCAACAACAGGTGTTTTTTCATGTTCTTCTCCTTATTGAAAACTTAATAGAATGACGGACCGACGGCGAACTTGAAGACGAAGTGCGAATCGCCGACATCCAGCAGGCGCGGGTTGTAGGCGAAGATCAGGCGGAAGGGGACGTTGAGCATGGGCACGAAGACCTTCAGCTCCAGGCCGGTCGAGGTGTAGACGTCCTTCAGCCGGATCGGCGTACCGGAGTCGTAGGAGTTGCCCATGTCGTAGAAAAAGACGAAGGAGAACTGCTGGGTCAGGGGGATGGCGTATTCCAGGTTGAAGAGGAACGACTTGGTCCCGCCCAGGACATTGCCGCTCTTGTCGCGCGGCCCGATGGTGTAGATGTCAAAGCCGCGCAGCGAGCGCTCGCCGCCCAGGAAATACTTCTCGTAGAAGGGGACCCGGCGGTTGGCGAACGGCGCCAGCCCCTCGTAGGCCAGGTGCAGGCCCAGCACGTGCCGCTTCCACAGGGGCTGGAAGCGGACGAACTCCAGCTTCAGCTTGTGCAGGTAGATGTCCCCGCCCAGGAAGCCGCCGGAATAGCGGTAGGTGGCCAGGACCTTGCTTCCCTGGGAGGGGAAGATCGGCGAGTCCACGGTGGAATAGTACAGGGTGGGCGAAAGGGCCGAGACGCGCCGCTTGCCCGCGCTGTAATAGTACATGTAATAGGAGCTGATGTACTGGTAGCTCTCGTTGACGTCGCTGATCTCGATGTCCTCCATGCTGTACACCAGCTGGCTGCCCCAGTAGGTCCAGAAGCGGGCCGAGCTGGAGAGGTTGAAGCCCTGCCCCTTGCGCGTGTACATGTAGGGATACTCGTAAGTGGTCTTGAAGACGTCGATGCCGAAATTGGCCGGCAGGTTGAACAGGTAGGGCTCGGTGAAGGCGAACTGGTAGTTCTTGGCGCGCGTGCCCTGCTGCAGGTTGAGGGTGAAGGCCTCGCCCATGCCCAGGAAGTTCTGGGTGGAATAGCCGGCGGCGATGAACCAGCCCTCGTAGCCGCTGTAGCCCACGTTGAAGTTGATCATCTGCCGGTTCATCTCCTTGACCTCGGCGATGACGTTGATCTTCTGGGGGTCCTGGGGGTCGGCCTTGATCTCGGGCATCTTCTCCACGGTAACCAGGCCCAGCTGCTTCATGCGCTTGATCGAGTCCTCCAGGGCGTTGATGTTCAGGCGCTTGCCCTCGCGCAGGAACCACTCGCGGCGGATGACATGGTCCTTGGTGAAGGTGTTGCCGACGAACTCGAGCTTGCCCAGGTAGACGACCTCGTTCTCCTGGATGTGGATGGTCAGGTCGGCGACGCGCCGTTCCGGGTCCAGGTTCTCGCTGGGCACGACCTGGGCGTAGAAGTAGCCGATGCCGCCGTAGAACTTCTGCATGTTCTCGATGAACTTGTTGCGCTTCTTGATGTTGTACACCTGGCCCTTCTTGAAGCCGACCAGGCTCTTGAGGAAGTCGGTGCGGATGACCTTGTTGCCTTCGACGGCGATCTCGCCCACGCGGTAGCGCGGGCCGAGCTCCACCGGGATGCTGAGCCGCAGCATGTCCTGCCGGTGCCCGAGGATCGTTTTCCGCTCCATGGTGGCGAACTCCGGCGTGCCGACCTTGGCCTCCAGGTAGCCTTTCTGCTGCAGGCGCAGGCGGACCTCCTCGAGGTCTTCCTCGATCTTCTCGCGGTTGTAGACGTCCTTGCCGGCGACGGCCGAGAGGATGGCGTGCACCTGGTTGCTCTTCAGGCCGCGGCGCAGGAAAGCCGGCGAGACCGAGCCGGGGGTGAGGCCGGGGAAAACCACCTTGGCGATGCGCGTCTTGTAGCCCGCGTCGGCGCGCACGGTCAGGGCGATCTGCCCGTTCTCCTCCTTCTTCTCGTCGATGGTCACGTCGGCCTGGTTGTAGCCCTTCTCCAGGAGCATGTCGGTGACGAGCTTCTTCACCTTGCGCACCTTGGACGGGCTGTAGTAAGAGAAGGGCTGCAGCAGGATGTTGCTGCCCTGCAGCTTCTCGTTGATGTCGCTCTCCTTGACCTTCTTGCTCAGCTTGTAGGTGACCGAGGAGATCAGCGGGTTCTCGGCCAGCACCAGGCGCACGATCTTGCCGGCGGCGCCGTTCTCCTCCTCGATGCGGATGTTCTCGAAGAAGCCGGTGGCCCAGAGCGACTGGAAATCCTCCTTCAGCTTCTGCGGGTCATAGACGCCGCCCTCGCGTGATTTCATGTAGAACTGGATGGTTTCGCGCGAGACCTTGCGATTGCCTTCGACCTGGATCTTTTCGATGACATCGGCGCACAGCCATTGGGCGCCGAGCAGCATCAGGACCAGCCACGGCATTTTTTTCAGCATGAAAACCTCGCAAAATTCGAGTTGAATGGTATTTTATAGCACAAAACGCCATAAATTACAATTCTCATATAAAGGATAAGACGTACGGGATGCATGAGAAAGTTTCAGCGTTTTTTTATTGACAGCCGGAATCGATTGTGCTATAAAAAAAATATCCATCACGCGGAGGAAGTGGCCATGCCGATCTACGAATACAAATGCTCGAAATGCGGCAGAGTTTTCGAGTGTTTGCAGTCCGTTTCGGCCTCGCCGCGCCGCAAGTGCATCCACTGCCGGGGCCAGGCCGAAAAGATCGTTTCCCAGAGCTCGTTCCAGTTCAAGGGCTCGGGCTGGTACATCACCGATTACAAGAAGAAGGGCGCCCAGAGCGCCGCCCCGGCCAAGCCCGCGGAAAAAACCGATAAAAATGCCAAAGCCAGTTAGCCTTTCCATCTCTCCCCCCTTAATATAACCATAACCCCCACCCTACAAAAACACCCCCCCCGCTACATGGGGGGGGCCCGCCTTTTGTCATTGCCAGCAGATGGAATCGGTTTACGGTAGACGGTTTACGGTAGACGGGAAGAGAAGAGGCAATAGGAAGACTAAAATCCCAAATCACAAATTCCAAATCCCAAATAAATTCCAAACTCCAAATTCCAATTTCCAAAACGAAAACCAAGGCAAGTGTCAGTGACGGTGTCAGTAGGAGCCTTGGAATACGTTCTTGCTCTTTCGTTTCAACGTTTTAACGCTGCAACACTTCAACGATTTATGTTCCATTGACCCTTCAATTCATCACCGAGTTCGGGATCTTCGTTTGGGTCATTTGGTAATTGAAATTTGGTGCTTGTTTGGGATTTGGAATTTGGTGCTTGGAATTTAATTCTTCACATGTCACGCGTCACGCGTTACGCGTCACGACAGATCCTCCCTTTGCTGCCGCTGACCGCAAACAGCCGGGCTCGTCTCCTGTCTTTTCCAGGATAATGGTCACCGGCCCGTCATTGACCGAGCGCACCTGCATCATGGCGCCGAATTCCCCTGCCGCGACCGGGACGACGTCCCGCAGCAGCGAGTTGAAGCGCTCATAGAGCTCCCGGGCGCGGCCGGGCTCCTCGGCATGGGTGAAGTCTGGACGCCTCCCCTTCCTGTTGCGCGCTGCCAGGGTGAACTGCGAGACCGAGAGTACGCCGCCTCGCACCTGCCGGACATCGAGGTTCATCCTCCCCGCTTCGTCGGCGAAGACGCGCAGGTGCAGGACCTTGTCGGCCATGAAGGCGATCTCCCCCTCGCCGTCGCCCTTTTCAATGCCCACCAGCAGGAGCAATCCCCGGCCGATGCGGGCGATCTCGCGCCCCACGACGTCGACGCCGGCCTCCGCGACCCGCTGGATCACTACGCGCATGGCTTCACCAGGGGCTGCCAAGCGGAGGCAGTTCCCTCTTCTCGCCGCCCGGGGCGGGAAGCGGATCGACTTTTCGCAGCAGCAGGGGGGAATCAAGGTCGATCCGCAGTCCCTCGCCTTCCCCTTCTTCCCGGGGCAGAAGGGCGGGGTTGCGCACCCAGCCGGAGCTTCGGCAGACCAGCCAGGCCCGGGAGTGGGCAAGATCCGGCTCCAGGTGCAGGCGGACGATCTCCAGCCGGCTCTCCTCCCACGAGACATGATTGATGAACCCCAGCAATGCCGGCAGCGGCGCCATGGCGACGACGCAAGCGGAACGGTTCGCGGGCAGGCCAGGCAGCGACGGCTGACCGGTGAGCAGGCCACGCCAGTAATAACGTTTCGGGTCATGGGCCCGTGAAAAACCCTCCTGGATGGCGACGTACTGACTGCCGATCCAGCCGCCGAGGGGATCTCCCCGTCCCGGCCCGGCGCTTCCCAGCTCGGGCGCATGGATCTTGTTGCCGGACAGGAACCGGGCATGGGGGATGGCATCCAGCAGGACCCGTTGCTGCAGGCTGGTCAGGGCCACCGCCCGCCAGCCGGCGTCATCGTCCAGCAGCGGCAGCGCCTGCCGGGTCCGGGATTCCATTTGCGCCAGGCGCTCCTCTTCTACCGCGTCGGGAAATTCGAGGTCAGCGGCCATGGCGCCGTGGTCCCTGATCTTGCGTTCCCAGTCGCCGCGCTCGCGGCGCAGGCGGCCCAGGTCCCTGACGGTCGGGTACCAATCCAGGACGACGAAGGCAGCTGCGACGGAAAGCGCCGCCAGGGCGCGAAACAGGGAGCCAGCCAGCTTCCCCCAGCTCATGGCTGCAACTCCACCCGGCCGCGGACAACGAAGAGACGCGATTCGCTCCCGGGGGCAGGCGCCGGCGATGACGTGACATCGAAAGCCGCGGTCGCATCCGCCAGCCGCCCCAGGAAAGCGTCGAGCTCGCGCCGGGCGACGGCATCCGCGCCGACCGCCAGCTCGAAGTTCATGTCGTGCAGCCCGGGATCGATGCGGACGGAGACCAGCCGCAGGGGTGCCGCGATGCCGTCCAGGCGGCGGACGAGATCGGCGGCGGCGTAGGAGGCGTCCATGGGATAGCCGAGGAAATAGCGGAGCTGGTAGAAGCGGGCGCGCCGGGCCTTGGTCGCGGCGATCGGTTGCTCGCGCACCAGCGCGAGGTAGCTCCGCTTCATCTCCGCGGCCTCCCTGGCGCGGCTGAACCGGACCGCGTGCAGCAGCAGGGAGATGACGGCCAGGAGCAGAAACAGGAGCAGCGGCCGGCGCCGAGGCCGGCGCAGCGGGCGATCGTCTGGCTCGTTCATGGCCGGGGCTCAGCCGCCGATGAACTTCAGGAAGACCCGCCGCTGGCGCGGGCCGTCGAACTCGCAGAAAAAGATCCCCTGCCAGGAGCCGAGGATCGGTTCGCCGTTGTTCACCAGCAGGGTCTCGGAGGCGCCCACCAGGCTGGACATGATGTGCGCCGGCGAGTTGCCCTCGCCGTGCCGGAAATAATCCTGCTGGGGCGCCAGGCGCCTGAGGAACTCGCCGATGTCATGGGGCACGGCCGGGTCGGCGTTTTCGTTGATGGTCACGGCGGCGGTGGTATGCGGCGTGTAGACCAGCAGGATGCCCGAGCTGTACTTGCCGCTGCGCAGCATCTCGCGCACCGGGACGGTGATGTCGATGAATTCGATCTTTTTCGTGCTCTTCAGCTCGATGGCATGGTAGGCGCTCATGCTTCCTCCGCGTGCTCCCTTTCAGCAAAAACTTCCGCCTGGAACGTCTCGATGCCCACTCCCCTTTTCCACTCGTCGGCGGCCAGCCCCGCCTTGCGGCAACCGCAGGAAATGTACTGCTCCAGGTCCCAGCGCTGCTCGAGCGGCACCTGGGGCAGCAGCAGGCCGCGATTCAGCCCCTTGCTGACGATGATGCCGTCTATGCCCACCCGCACGTCCCCCGGGCCGGGCACGGGCCGCGGAACGGTCAGGACCGAGATCTCGATATCGAGCCCGGGCAGTTCATCGCCGGAGACGGCGGGAAAGCGCGGGTCCTCGAAAGCGGCGGCCAGGGCCATCTCCCGCACGGCCTCCCAGAGCGGCTTGACGGGCAGCGGGTAGCCGATGCAGCCGCGCAGCTCGCCGTCGCGGTGCAGGGTGACGAAGACGCCGCGTCTCTCCAGGAATACCGGCGCCGGGGCAGGCGGGCCGTCAGGCCGCCGTCCCCTTGGAGGGACGGGTTCGCCGCCGCGCTCTCCCGAGGCCAGGTACCTGCGGATGGTCTCCCGGGCAAGCGCCAGGAGCGCTTTCCGTTCCGCTCCGCTCAATTCCGCCATTGCGCCCCGGTTTCCTCCGCAAGCGGCGCCAGGAGCGCCTTCTTCACGGCCGGATCGAATTCACAGGTGAAAGCCTGGATTTCCCTGAGGCGCACGGCGAGGATCAGGCAGCCGATGAACCATTCCAGGGCTCGCGGCGGCTTGCGGCAGAAGAACGCCCCCTGCAGCCGCTCGCCGTATTGCCGGCAGGCGGCGGCATGGGCGGCGTCGTTGCCGGCGCTGCCGATATCCAGGGGCAGGAGCCGCTCGACCAGGATCGCGAGCCCGATCCGCGTCCCCAGCAGGAAGCCCGCCCCGCGGTAGCCGGCGGCGCGCAGGACCGCGATGTCCTCCAGCGCCGCCGGCAGCAGTTGCACGTTCATAAGCAAAAACTAGCACAATTGCTGAAACAAAACAACTGAAAAAGACGTCAGACGTTAGATGTTAGACGTTAGATAAAAGAAGAAAAAATCTTAATGGCCTTTGCGAAATGACACGAATTCTTTCTTTTCTAGCTAATCTCTGCCATTAGTTAGCAAATGATTTTTTCTTGCTGACGTCTAACGTCTGACGTCTAACGTCTATTTCTTTTTCAGCTCGTCCTTGATCTTCTTCCAATAGGCCATGCGCTCGCGGATGTGCTTTTCGAAGCCCATGGAGCCGGGCTGGTAAAAATCCTTCTCCCTGACCCCGTCGGGCAGGGTCTGGAGCAGCGAGGTCTTTTCGGGCAGGTCATGGGCGTAAACGTACTCCCTGCCCGCCCCCTTGCCGGCGGCGATGAAGTTGTCGGGATTGACGATCGCCAGCGGCACGGGCAGCATCTTGTACTTCTCGGCGAGCTTCTTCAGCTTGCCGTCGGCCACGTACAGGGCGTTGCTCTTGGGAGCCAGCGCCAGGTAGACGGCCGCCTCGCCGAGGAACAGGTCGCCCTCGGGCGAGCCCAGGAACTCGTAGGCCTCCTTGGCGTTGAGGCAGACGCGCAGGGCGTCGGGATCGGCCAGGCCGATATCCTCCACGGCCATGCGCACCAGGCGCCGCAGGATATACAGCGGGTCCTCGCCCCCCTGCAGCATGCGGTACAGCCAGAACAGGGCGGCATCGACGTCGGAGTTGCGCACGCTCTTGTGCAGGGCCGATATGAACTGGTAGCGGTCGTCGCCCGTGCGGTCGTAGCCGGCGACCTTGTTCTGGATGATATCGAGGACCGCCGCCTCGTCGACGGGCTTCCCCGGCTCGGCCGTCTGGAAAACGATCTCCACCAGGTTGAGCAGGCGGCGGCCGTCGCCGCTGCTGGTGCCGATGACCATTGCTTCGGCTTCGGGGGTGAAGCGCAGCTCGACCCGGGCCCGGTCGCGGATGAAGGCCAGGGCCTTTTCCAGGATGCGCCGCAGGTCCGCGGGCTGAAGCGGGAACAGTTCCAGGATCTTCAGCCGCGACAGCAACGCGCGGTTGATCTTGTAGGCCGGGTTCTCGGTGGTCGTGCCCAGCAGGATGACGTCGCCGCGCTCGACATAGGGCAGGAAGGCGTCCTGCACGCTGCGGTTGAAATGGTGGATCTCGTCAACGAACAGCGCCAGGGGCTGCTTCGTTCCCAGGCGCGGCGTCTTGGCGCCGGCCATCATCTTCTTGATCTCGGCGATGCCCGAGACCGTGGCCGAGAACTCGGTCGACGGGTAGCCGGCCTCGCGCACCAGGATGCGCGCCAGCGTGGTCTTGCCCGTCCCCGGCGGCCCCCAGAGGATCATCGAGGCGAGGTTGCGGCCCTGCGCCAGGGCCTGGATGACCTTCTGCCGCCCGGTCAGGTGCTCCTGGCCGATGAACTCGGAGAGTTGCTGCGGCCGCAGCCGGTCGGCCAGGGGGAATATGTCGCTGCGCGGATCCATGGCTCGCGGACGGACTTAGGGGTGGCGGTTCAGGATCATGGCCGCCAGCAGCGGCACCAGGATCTCGTGCGGGCCGACGAAATAGAAGCCCTTGCCGCCGCGGGCCGTCGGCCGCCGGCAGACGTTCTCCTGGGGCCGGTAGAGGCGCTGGAAATCGAATACGGCGGTGTGGAATTGCTGCAGCGCGATCCCCTGGGCGGCGCAATAGGAGACGGCCTTGAGGAACACCTCGGGCAGGATGACCGCCGAGCCGATGTTGAGGAAGACGCCGCCGTCGCCCAGCTCGGAAACGATCGAGGCCAGCAGCTGGAAATCGCGCTCGGCCAGGGCGCCGCTGACCTCGCCGGAGAACATCGGGTGGTAATGGATGAAATCGGTGCCGATGGCCGGGTGGATGGTCACCGGGATGTTCAGCCGGTAGGCGTTGAAGAGCACGCTGTCCTCCAGGTGGGGGAACTGGGCCTGGATCAGGTAGTGCCCCACCGCCTCGCCGGCGCCCATGCCCTGCGACAGCCCGTCCTTCAGGGCCAGGTTCAGGAAGAGCCCCGTTTCTTCGGTATTGCCGTAGGTGCCCTGCAGCAGGTTGCCGTCGACGTCCTCGGAGGTGTGGCCGGCCAGGGCGAGCTCGAAGTCGTGGATCATCATGGCGCCGTTGCTGGCGATGGCCGACACCCAGCCGCGCTGCATCAGGTCGACGAGCAGCGGCCCCAGGCCCAGCTTGACCACGTGGGCGCCCATGGCCCAGATGATCGGCCGGTTCTTCTTCCTGGCCTGTCCCAGCAGGTCCACCAGCTCGCGCAGGTCGCGGGCGGCCAGGTAGGGGGGCAGGGAGTCCAGGAACTGGCGGAAGTCGGCGCCGGGCAGGCAGGGCCTGGGAAAATCCTTCAAATGGACCAGGGAATGCCGCTCCTTGATGGAGACGGTCTTCATCTTCCTGCGCTCCAGCGGCCGGTATTTCGGGTAGGGCATGGCTATTTCCTGACGGGGCGGCTGAGGCGGATGATGTACTCGACGCCGCTGTAGACGGTCAGGAAAACGGCGATGTAGAGGATCGCATTCCCCAGCAGCCGCAAGTGGTCCGCGAACGGCAGCTTGCGGTGGATGATCAGGATGGCCAGGGCGATGATCTGGAAGGTGGTCTTGAGCTTGGCCGGCAGCGAGGCCGAGAAGGAGGCGTTATTGACCAGGTAGTAGAAGCGGAAGACCGAGATGAACAGCTCGCGCAGGATGATGATCGCCGCCACCCAGGTCGCCACCTCCTGCAGGTAGACCAGGGCGATCAGCGCCGCCGCGACCAGCAGCTTGTCGGCCAGGGGGTCGAGGAACTTGCCCAGGTCGCTGACCTGGTCGTACTTGCGGGCGACATAGCCGTCGATGGCATCGGTCACCGCGGCGATGACGAACACGGCGAAGGCGATGATCTCCTTGTTCTCCATCTCGGTCAGCAGGATGACCAGCACGAAGGGGACCATGATGATGCGGATGATGGTGATGATGTTGGCCTTTGTCATATGCACCCCGGGCTATTGTACCGCGCGCCCGGGCGAATTGCAAACCGGGCGCGTTCGCCGCTCACAGGCCGAAGGGCTCGGTTGCGCCGGCGCCGGCGCGCAGCAGCACGGGCGCCGGGCCGCTCAGGTCGATGATCGTGGACGGCACGTTGGCCAGCACGCCGGCATCCAGGACCAGGTCGATGTCATGCCGGAACGTGGCGGCGATCTCCTGCGGGTCGGTGAAGTAGTCGTTTTCGCCCTGGGGCACCGAGGTGGAGAGCAGCGGCCGCCCCAGCTCGTGCGCCAGGCCCAGGGCCACCGCCGAGTCGGGGATGCGCACGCCGACCGTCGGCCGCTTCTGCAGCAGGATCTTGGGCACCTGCTTGCTGGCGCGCAGGACGAAGGTGTACTTGCCCGGCGTGACCCGGCGCAGGATGCGGTAGGAGCTCGTGGGCAGGTAGGCCCAGTCGGCCACGGCGGCCAGGTCGGGGCAGATGAAGCTGAGCAGCTTCTGCGCGGAGGCCTGCTTCAGCTTGAAGATGCGCGCCATGGCCCCCTTGTTGAACAGGTCGGCGCCCAGCCCGTAAATGGTGTCGGTCGGGTAGACGATCAGGCCGCCGCCCTCCAGGACGCGCGCGGCATGCTGCAGCAGCCGGCGGTGCGGATGCTCCAGGTCGATGTGCTGGATGTCGACGGCCATGACGCCCGCTCCTTCTGCGCCGGCGGTCCTATTTCATCTCACTCAATTTCTTGTAGTAGTCGTGCTTGCCCTTCCTGAAGGCCACGGCCTGCTCGTACAGCCTGTCGGCCACTTTCGGGAACTGCAGCTTGAGGGTGGCGAAGCGGATCTCCTTGGCCAGGAAATCCTGCATGTCGAGGCTGGGGTCCTTGCTCTCATAGATGAAGGGATTCTTCCCTTCCGCGGCCAGCGCCGGGTTGTAGCGGTAGAGCGGCCAGTAACCGGCCTGGACGGCCTTCTTGGCCTCGGCGCTGGAAAGCCCCATGTCGATGCCGTGCATGATGCAGGGGGAATAGGCGATGATGATCGAGGGCCCGGGGTAGGCCTCGGCTTCCAGGAACGCCTTGACCAGCTGGTTCATGTTGGCGCCATGGGCCACCGAGGCGACATAGATGTAGCCGTAGCTCATCAGCATCAGCCCCAGGTCCTTCTTGCCGGTGCGCTTGCCACTCGAGGCGAACTGCGCCACCGCCGACAGCATCGTCGCCTTGGAAGCCTGGCCGCCGGTGTTGGAGTAGACTTCGGTGTCCAGCACCAGCACGTTGACGTTCTTGCCGGTGGCCAGCACGTGATCCAGGCCGCCGTAGCCGATGTCGTAGGCCCAGCCGTCGCCGCCGATGCACCAGACCGACTTGTCGACGAAATAATCCTGCAGCTCGATGGCCTTGCGCAGATCCGCCTGCTTGTCCGCCGGCGCCGCCTTCAGGGCGGCGGGCAGAAGGGCGCGGACCCGGTCGGCGGCCGCCTGCGCCTCGTCTCCGGTATCTGACCAGAGCTCCAGGCTTTTTTTCAGGGCGCCTTCCAGGTCTTTTTTCACGCCGCCCTGCAGCAGGCGGTCGACGGCGGCGCGCAGCAGCTTGCGGTTGGCGTCCACGGCCAGGCGCATGCCCAGGCCGTACTCGGCGTTGTCCTCGAACAGCGAATTGGCCCAGGCGGGGCCGCGGCCGTCCTTGCCCACGCAGTAGGGCGTGGTGGGGAAAGTGCCGCTGTAGATCGAGGAGCAGCCGGTGGCGTTGGCGACGATCATGCGCTCGCCGAAGAGCTGTGTGACCAGTTTGACATAGGGAGTCTCGCCGCAGCCGGCACAGGCGCCCGAGAACTCGAACAGCGGCTTGCGGAACTGCACGCCCTTGAACTGGGCGATGGTGGTGCCGTCCATGATGTTGTCGGGAAGGTTCTCGAAGAACTCGGTGTTGGCATTCTCGCCGGCCCGGCGCTCCTCGTCGATGGCGCGGAACTCCAGGGCCTTGGTCTTGGCCGGGCAGACATGGACGCAGTTGCCGCAACCGGTGCAGTCCTCGATATAGACCTGCACCTTGTATTGCAGGTTCCTTTCGTTCTTGGTGGTGGACTTGACCGTCGTGAAGGAGGCGGGGGCCTTGGCCAGCTGCGCCGGCTCGATCTGCTTGGCGCGGATGGCGGCGTGCGGGCAGACCAGCGAGCACTGGTTGCACTGGATGCAGTTTTCGCTGATCCAGCGAGGCACCTGCGGGGCGATGCCGCGCTTCTCCAGTTTCGCCGTCGCCGTCGGCACCTTGCCGTCGAGCGGCATCTGCGACACCGGCACGCCGTCGCCCTTGAGGTGCATCAGCGGGTCGATCACGGTGCGCGCGAATTCGGAAGCGTTGTCCGGGATCAGCTGCGGCACCGGCGCCGAGGCCTTGATGCCGGCGGCCGACGCCGGCACGGGGATCTGCTGCAGCGCCTCGCTGGTGCGGTCGACCGCGTCCCAGTTCATCTGGACGATCTTCTCGCCTTTCTTTTCGTAGGTCTTCTGGATCGATTCCTTGATCAGCCGGATGGCCTCGTCGCCCGGCAGCACGCCGGAGATCTTGAAAAAGGCCACCTGCATCACGGTGTTGATGCGCTTGCCCAGGCCGACGGCGTCGGAGATCTTCAGGGCGTCGATGTTGTAAAACTTGATCTTCTTGCGGATGATCGTTTCCTGCATGTCGCGGGTCAGGTGGTCGAAGACCTCGTCGTTGCTCCACTCGGAGTTGAGCAGGAAGGTGCCGCCCTCCTGGATCCCGGCGAGCACGTCGTAGCGGCCGATGTAGGCCGGGTTGTGCAGGGCGATGAAGTTGGCCGAAGTGGAGAGGTAGGGGGCGCGGATGGGGCTCTTGCCGAAGCGCAGGTAGGAGATGGTGATGCCGCCCGACTTCTTGGAATCGTAGGAGAAGTACCCTTGCGCGTACATGTCGGTGTGGTCGCCGATGATCTTGATCGAGTTCTTGTTGGCGCCGACGGTGCCGTCCGAGCCCAGCCCCCAGAAGATGCAGCTGATGGTGTCGCTCTTCTCGATGGAGAAGCTCTCGTCGAAGGGCAGCGAGCGCCGGGTGACGTCGTCATGAATGCCCACGGTGAAATCGTGGAAGCAGGCGCCGTCGAGGTGGTCGTAGACCGCCTTGGCCATGGCCGGGGTGAACTCCTTGGAGCTGAGGCCGTAGCGGCCGCCGACGATGGTCAGCCCGCGGTTGGCCAGGGCCGTGGCCACGTCCATGTAGAGGGGTTCGCCCAGGGCGCCGGGCTCCTTGGTGCGGTCGAGGACGGCGATCTTTTTTACCGACTTGGGCAGCGCGGCCAGGAAGGCATCCAGGGCGAAGGGACGGTAGAGGCGAACCTTGACCAGCCCGACCTTGGCCCCGTTCCGGTTCAGGTACTCGACCGTCTCCTCGAGGGTCTCGCAGCCCGAGCCCATGGCGATGACGATCCGCTCGGCCTGGGGATGGCCGACGTAGTCGAACAGCTTGTACGGGCGCCCGATCTTCTTGCCGACCAGGTCCATGTATTTCTGCACGATGGCCGGGGTTTTTTCATAGTAGCGGTTGACGGTTTCGCGGCCCTGGAAATACACGTCGGGGGCCTGCTGGCCGACCTTGAGCACCGGGCGATCGGGGGTCAGCGCCCGGGCGCGGAAATCCTCGACGGTTTTCATGTCGAGCAGCGAGGCCATGGTCTCGTAATCGATCATCTCGACCTTCTGGATCTCGTGCGACGTGCGGAAGCCGTCGAAGAAGTTCAGGAAGGGGACCCAGGACTCGAGCGTGGCCAGGTGCGAGACAACGGCCAGGTCCATGGTCTCCTGCACCGAGGCGGCGGCCATCAGGGCGAATCCGGTGTTGCGCACCGACATGACGTCGGAATGGTCGCCGAAAATGGAGAGCGACTGGCAGGCCAGCGAGCGCGCCGACACGTGGAACACGGTGGGCAGCATTTCGCCGGCGATCTTGTGCATGTTGGGGATCATCAGCAGCAGGCCCTGCGAGGCGGTGAAGGTGGTGGTCAGCGAGCCGGCCGAGAGGGCGCCGTGTACGGCCCCGGAGGCGCCGCCC
Source organism: Candidatus Aminicenantes bacterium UBA6072 (assembly GCA_002436105.1). Taxonomy (GTDB): domain Bacteria; phylum Acidobacteriota; class Aminicenantia; order UBA2199; family UBA2199; genus UBA2199. The sequence continues at coordinate 70,961 of DIXU01000017.1, forward strand.
TCCGACTGCATCTCGATGACGTCGACTTCCGTGCCGAAGATATTCTTGCGGCCGTGGGCGGCCCAGGAATCGGCGAGCTCGCCCATCACCGAGGAGGGCGTGATCGGGTAGATGGCCGCCACGTCGCTGAAGGCGTAGGCGACGTGCGTTGCGGCGGTATTGCCGTCGATGGTCGCTTTCTTGTTGCTCATGATGGTTGTTCTCCTTTGTTGTTCGGGAAAAGCCCGGGAAACTCGTGCCATGGAACCCCGGCGGCCCTTCCGGGAAAAATCAAGAAAAATGGTAACATACTATTGCAAAGGCTGTCAAATGGCCATGCCGGTGCCGAAAGCAACCGGCGGAGACGCCCAGCCGTTGGCGGGCAGCAAAAAGGCGGACGGTTTCTCAAGCGCGGCGGAACAGGCGCTTCAGGAACCCGATGATGCCCTTTCCTGATTTTCTCCGCGAAGAGCCGCCGCCGCCATCCAGGGCCCTGAGGATCGCTTCGGCGTCCACCTGCCGCGTCACCATCTCGATGATCGAGGCGATCTTTTCATTTTCATCGGGTTCCGTTTTGAACAGGCGGCGGGAAAGTTTCAGCGCTGATCCCTCCAGGCTGCTCTCGGTGAAGTAGAGCGGTATCCCCGCCGCGCTGCAGGCGGCCTGCCGCCGATGATCCGGAGCTCCCCCGCAGGCCACCATGACCGGGGGGCAGGGCCCTCCCGAGAGCCGCGACACGATCACGGCGTCCATCACATCGGGCCGGGTATGGCTCACCAGCAGGGCCTTGCCCGCCTCGGATTCCAGTTTCCTGAGTACTTCCTCCGAAGAATCAAAGGCCGCGATGAATCCCGAGCCGCCGCCTGCGGGGGCGGCGGCGGAGCTGAAGAGGGGCGAGGCGCCGATCTCCCGGGTGATCGTGGCGATGGACGGCCGGGCGATCCGCTCCTCGAAGGGAAGTATGCCGAAGACGGGGATGCCCTGGCCGCCGAACCACATTCGCAGTACCGGGGCCACGGCCTCCATTTTGGCAGGGAGCACCCGGTTGATCACCACTCCGAGCAGGGGAACGCCATGAGTTCTGAACAGCGCCTGGCAGAGGCAGAAACTGTCGATGGTGCTTCCCACTCCCCCATCCAGGACGAGCACGACCGGGATCCCCAGCCCGGAGGCCACCCTGGCGTTTCCCAGGTCGAAAACCGACCCGACACCCGGGTGACCGGTTCCCTCCACCAGAACCAGGCCGCTGTTCTTCAGATAGTTCTTGAAAGACCGCTTCACGGCGTCCCGCATGCCGCGCGGCTCGCCGGTTCTCACATATCTCTCGGCAGCGCCCCGGGATGCCAGCAAAGGGGTCGATTCCATGTGGGAAAAGGAAAGCCCGAGGGCCTTGGAGATGAACCAGGCATCCTGTCCCACCGATTCGCCGTCGACCACCGTGATCTTCTGCCCCAGGGGCTTGAAGAAGGACACGCCGCCCTCGACCAGGTTGTTGAAGACTTCGGCGAGGCCCAGGCAGAGTGTCGTCTTCCCCGCGTCCTTGCCCGCACCCGCGATGTAGATCCCCCGGCTCATGCGCCGCCCGCGTCAGGGGAACCTTCACTGAACCTGGCGACAAGAGCGGAGGAACCGCTCCCGGTGCCGGCGATCGGACCGCAACGGCCGGCCATCCGGAACGGCAGAAACGGCCACTTTTCGCCATGGGTGATCTCCAGGGTTTCGGCCATGAGGCACCTCCAGGACCCGATTCTAGCGCAAAAATCGGACTCCGGCAAACAGCCGGGAACTCTCCTCCACGGGCAAGGCGCCTATGACCGGACTTTGTCTTTTTTTCCCTCGAACAGCGAATAGACGACGGGAATGACGACCAGTGTGATCAGGGCCGAGCTCAGCAGGCCGCCGACCACGGCGCGGGCCATGGGCGCCTGGGCCTCACTGCCCTCGGAGATGCCGATGGCCAGCGGCAGCATGGCCAGGATGGTGGTCGAGGCGGTCATCAGGATGGGGCGCAGGCGCCGCCGCCCCGCCTCCTCGATGGCCTCGCGCACCCCCAGCTTGTCGCGGCGGCGCAGCAGGTTGGTATGGTCCACCAGCAGGATGGCGTTGTTGACCACGATGCCGCCCAGCATGATGCAGCCGATGTAGGACTGCATGTTGAAGGTGGTGCCGGTGATCAGCAGCATCCAGATGACGCCGATGACGGCCAGCGGCACCGAGAACATGACGATGAACGGATCGCGCACCGACTCGAACTGCATGGCCATGATCATGTAGACCAGCATCAGGGCCAGGAGGATGCTGACCAGCAGCTCGCGAAAGGCCTTCCGCTGCTCCTCGTAGTCGCCGGTGAAGGTGACGGAGAATTCGCGGGGCACGGGGACGCGGCGCAGGCCGGAGCGGATGTCGGCCAGGACGGAACCGAGGTCGCGCCCCTCGATGTCGCCGGAGATGGTCAGCACGCGCTCTCGGTCGCGGCGCTCGATGCGCTGCGGGCCGCTGCGCGCCTTGACGCTGACGACGTTGCGCAGGCTGACCGGCTGGCCGTCGCTGTTGGTCAGCGTCAGATCGAGGATGTCGTCCATGGTCATTTGCTCGGCGTCCTTGACCTTGACCAGGATGCGGTACTCCTTGCCGCTCTCGCGGAACGTGCTGGCCTGGGTGCCGGAGAGCACGGTCTCGAGGGTGCCGCCGATCCGGCTCACCGAGAGTTTCATGTCGGCGGCCGCGTGGCGGTCGATGACCAGCAGTTCCTCGGGCTTGCCCAGGTCGCGGCTGAGGCGGACGTCGGAGACCCCGGGTACGCCCTCGACGACCCTTTTCACCTGCTGTCCCAGGGCGTCGCTCTTCTCCAGGTCGAAGCCGCGCACCTCCACCTGGACGCGCTCCTCGCCGCCGCCGCCGCGCATGAGGAAGAAGCCGCCGCCGGCGCGGGCGCGGATGACGGTGCCCGGAATGCCCTGCAAATGGCGACGCAGGCCCATGGCGACCTCCTCGCTCGAGCGCGAGCGCCGGCCGCGCGGAACCAGCTTGATGGTGAGGTCGCCGGTATGCGAGCCCGAGCGCCAGCCGCCGCCGCCGAAGCTTTCCTCGAGGCTGACCATCTCCGGCACCTGGCGGCGCACGATGGCGGCGATCTCCCGGAACTTTTCATCCAGGACCGCCAGGCGCGTGCCGACCTCCATCTCGACGCTGAGGCGCACCTCGCCCTCGTCGGTGGCCGGCATGAACTCGCTGCCCACCAGGCCGACCAGGGCGATGCTGCCCAGCAGCAGCAGGGCCACCGCTCCCAGCACCTTCGGCCGGTGGTCGAGGGCCCAGTGCAGCAGTCGCTTGTAGCCGCCCTCGAGCCGGGTGAAGAAGACCTGTATGGAGGCGACCGTCCGTACTTTCCATCTTTCCAGCTTCGAGCGCGGGGGCTGCGGCGCGCCCAGGAAACGGCTGGAGAGCATGGGCACCAGGGTGAGGGCGACGACCAGCGAACAGATCAGGGAGAAGCTGACCACGAAGGCCAGCTGCTTGAACATGATGCCGGCGATGCCGCGCACGAAGACCATGGGCATGAACACGGCCAGCGTGGTCAGCGTGCTGGCGATGACCGCCGCCCCGACTTCGTGGGCCCCGTCCAGCGCCGCCTGCATCGGCGGCGCGCCGCCGTCCCTCAGGCGCACGATGTTCTCCAGCACGACGATGGCGTTGTCGACCAGCATGCCGATGCCCAGCGCCAGCCCGCCCAGGGTCATGATGTTCAGGGTGAAGCCGTTGAAGTAGATCAGGGCGAAGGTGGCGATGATCGAGACGGGGATGGCGGTGGCGATGACCAGGGTGCTGCGGATGCTGCCCAGAAACACAAGGAGGACGAGAACGGCCAGCAGGCCGCCGTAGAGGGCGGTGGTGCTGACGTTGCCCATGGCCCGCTTGATGTACTCCGAGCTGTCGCGCACGGGGATGAGCTGGATCTGCGGCCGGTCCTCGCGGATCCTTTCAAGCTCCCTGAGAACGCCGGCGGCCACCTGGACGGTGTTCTTTCCCGACTGCTTGTAGATGGCCAGGCGGGTGCCGGGGATACCGTTGACGCGGACGACGCGCGTGATCTTGCGGTGGGTGTCGATGATCTCGGCGATCTCCTTCAGGCGCACGGGGACGCCGCCGCGCACGGCCACGACCGTGTCGCGGATCTCGTCCAGGTGGGCGAATACGCCGGGGATGCGCACCAGGATCTCGTAGTTGCCGCGCTCGATGACCCCGGCGGGAAGGTCGACGTTGCCCTCGCGGATGCCGCTGATGATCAGGTCCAGCGGCAGCCCCAGCGCCTTGATCTTGTCCACGTCGAGGTTGACCTGGATCTCGCGCTCGTGGCCGCCCCAGACGTCGACCGAGGCCACGCCGGGGACGCGCTCAAGGCGGTAGAGGATCTGCTCGTCGATGATGCGCCGCGTCTGGATGGGATCCAGGTTGCTGAGGGCGCCGACCAGCAGGATGGGCATCATGGCCGGGTCGAACTTGCGCAGCATCGGACGTTCGACGTCGTCGGGCAGGCGCCCGATGACGCGGTCGAGGCGCTCGCGCACGTCGTCGGCGGCGGCGTCCAGGTCGACGCCCCAGTCGAACATGACGCGCACGCTGCTGCTGCCCTCGGAGGATACGGAATACACCTCCTCCACGCCGGGCACGGCGCTCATGGCCTCCTCGATCGGCCGGGTGATGATCTGCTCGATCTCTTCCGGCCCGGTGTTCTCGTAGCTGGTCATAATGGCCAGGGTGGGAAAAGTGATCTCGGGCATGAGGTCGATCGGCAAACGGCTGACCGCCACCAGGCCGATGGCCACGATGGCCAGGGTGAGCATGACGGTGAAAACGGGCCGGCGGATGGAAAACCCGGAAATGTTCATTTGCCGCCTCCGGCTTTTTTGCCCGCCGCGGCGGGCGGCTTGCCGTTTTTCGCTTCCGGCAGAATGATCCGGCCCTCGGCCTCGAGCAGGTAATGCCCCAGGACGACGACGCGACCGGAAATGTCCCTGGGCTCCAGGACCTCCACCCGGCCCGACTCCACGATGCCGGTGCGCACGGGAAGGAAGCGCGCCATCTGGCTGTCTTCACTGACCAAGAAGATCCCTTCCTGCCCGCCCCGCTTGGCCAGGGCGTTGTAGGGGACGACCGTGACGCCGCTGCGGCGGGCGAATTCGATCTCGACCGTGACGAACATGCCGGGCTTGAGCAGGCGCTCGGGGTTATCGACCTCGATCTCCACCCGCGCCTGGCGCGATGCCTCCTGCAGCAGCGGGGCGATGCGCACGATGCGTCCGGAGAAGTTCTTGCCGGGGAAGGCGCTGCCGCTGACCGCCGCCGGCTGCCCGGTCTTCAGGCGGAAGTACTCGCGGTCGGTGACGTGGATGACGGCCGTGATCGGCTGCAGCTCGATCACGGAAAGGATGGGCGTGTTGGCCGCCAGCAGCGCCCCCTCGTCGGCGAAGCGCTCGCCGACGTAACGCACCGGCCGGCCGCGCTCCCAGGTCGCGGCGATGCGGGTGTAGGAAAGACGCACCCGGGCGCTTTCGAGCGCCGCCTCGCGGTTGGCCACCTGGGCCTCGGCCACGTGGAAACGGGCCTTCTGCGACTCATGGGCGGAGGTCACCTGGTCCAGCTGGGCGTCGCTTTGGATGCCGCTCTGGTGCAGGGCGCGCGCCCGCTCCAGGTTCCTCTCGGCCATGATCAGGGAGCTGCGCGCCTCCTCCAGGTTGGCCTTGGCCACGCGCAGGTCGGCCTCGGCCTGGAGTACCTGCTGGCGGTACTCGTCATCATCGATCACGGCGAGCAGCTGGCCGCTGCGCACCGGGTCGCCGATATCGACCAGCAGGCGGTTCAGGCGGCCGGCGATCTTGGGGGAGACGGTGACGTTGGTCTTGGCCGTCATCGTGCCGGTGTAGCTTCCCAGGTCGCGCAGGGCGCCGCGTGTGATCGGGGCGACCTCGACGGCCACGGCAACGCCGCCGAAGCCCGGCCCGCCCGCGCTACTTTTTGCCTTCTGGTAGATCTTCCAGCCCAGAAAGACCGCGACCAGCGCGGCGGCGATGATCCATTTCGTGTTCCTGCGCAAAAATATTTTTTTCATGCTGATTTCCCTGCCTGCCCGCTACCGGCCGGAACGGCATGCCGGAGCACCCGGTGCGGCGCTGTCTGCGTGAGCTCTATGTACGGAAAATAAACCAAAAAGGTTATGCTGTCAACCGCTGCCGGTTGACAAAACGGGCGGCAAAGCCGAGAATGGCGAAAAAACAGCGAGGTGCGCGCCATGTTCCAGACCGGGATTCATATCGCCCTGCAATCGCTCCAATCCGACCTGCTGACCTGGCTGATGCTCCAGGTGACGGCCAGCGGCTATTACTTTTTCGTCATCGCCACGGTCATCGCCGTCATGTTCGGGTTCAGCCTGCGCAAGGGCTTCCTGCTGTTCCAGATCATTGCCTGGACGGCAGCGGTCAGCGAGATCGCCAAGCAGGTATTCGGCCTGCCGCGCCCCTTTTTCACCGACAGCCGAGTCGCCCTCCTCGATACGCACTGGGAACCGGTCGCCCCACTCCATGACATGGGCGGCAGGACTTTCTTTGACCTGCCGCGGCAGGCCGCCATCGAAGCTTTCCGGCAGCAGCACCTGTCGTTCGGCTTTCCCTCGGGCCACACGACGGGGGCCGTGGCCATGTGGGGCGGCCTGGCCCTCGTTTTCCGCAAGCGGGCGCTGGCCTGGCTCGCCCCGTTCATGGTGGCGCTGATCGCCTTCACCCGCCTCTACCTGGGCGTCCATTTCCTGGCCGACATCCTCGGCGGCATCCTGCTGGGCGGGTTGATGCTCCTTTCCGCCTGGCGCCTGATCGGCAGCGAAGCCAGCCGGGAACGCTTTTTCGCGGCCGCGCTCTCCGGCCTGTGCCGCTCCCTGCCGACCTCCCTGTATGCGCTGTTCCTTTTCATCCTGCCGCTGCTGCTGGCGGCTTTCTCCCTGCTCAGCCCCGCCATCGCCGGCTTCTATATCGGCCTGAACGCAGCCTTCACCATTTTGTTGCGTTCCGGGCTTCCCGGGGACGACGGCAGTTTCTGGATCCGCCTGGCCCGCGTCCTGCTCAGCGGCCTCCTGTTCTGGCTGCTCAGCCTGCTGCTGCGCCAAGGGGCATCCCTGCTTCCGGCCATCGCCACCTCGCCATGGCGGCGGTTCCTGGCGGCCGGCCTGGGCTCGTTCCTGACCCTCTGGGGCGGCTTGCGGCTGTTCCAGCGCCTGGGACTCTACCGCCAGGCAGCGCCCCCCATTGCCTGACCGGTTGGCGACCGGTAACCCGTCCGCAGTCCGGTTGACTTTTGTCCGGGCTTTGCCTACCATGAGCCGGCCATCCGCGATGAAAAAAACAGCGGCGTTCCTTGCTTGCCTCGCCGGCATGATGCTGGCCGCCCCATCCTCGGATGACATCGCGGCGTTGAGACAGAAGCTGACCCGGGCTCCCGGATCGGAACGGAGGGCCGTCGCCGGGGAGCTGGCGGCGGCGCTCACCATCCGCGGCGAGGTCGAGCAGGACCGGCACGATCACAAGGCAGCGCGGCGCACCTTCAATGAAGCGCTGGATATCCTGGCCGAGCATGGCGCGGCGCCCTCCGCGCGCCTGCTGAAAGACAGCGGCTTGAGCGAACTCGTCCTGGGCGACCATGACCGGGCCCTGGAATTCCTTCTTCGCGCCGAGGCGGCGGCCGAAAAGAGCGGCGACAGCGAGAACGCCTCGGCCAGCGCCTACCTGATCGGCTACGTACATCGCGACCTGGAGAACTACGACCTGGCGCTGAAATACTTCACCAGCGCCTACGAGTCGGGAAAGGCGCTCGGCAACCGCCGGCGCATCATCATGGCGCTCAACGAGATCGGCAACGTGCACCTATTCAAGAAGAATTACGCCGCCGCCCTCCCTTACAAGGAAGACTCGCTGAAGCTGGCCCGCGAGCATGGAGAACCCGACCTGCTGGCCAACGGCCTGCACGACATGGGGGAATTCTACCGCATGCAGGGGCAGCCGGAAAAGGCCCTGTCCATGCTGCGCGAGGCGCTGGCCATCGACCGCCGCATCGGCCAGGTGCGGGGCACGATCATTTCGCTGTACACCATCGCCGACTGCCTGCAGCTAATGGGCCGCTATCCGGCGGCGCTGGCCGCACTGGAAGAGGCGTTGCCCCTGGCCGAAAAGGCGGGACAGAACCGCGATCTGTCCAATATCCTGCTGCTCAGCGCGCTGGTCCACGAAAAGCTGGGCGAATTCCCCCGGGCACTGGCCGATCATCGCCGCTACCACGAGTTGTGGGAGAACCTGTTCAACGAGGAGAAAACCCGGCAGACGGTGGAGATGCAGACCCGCTACGAGGTGGAGAAGAAGCAGCGCGAGAACGAGCTGTTGAGGCGGGAAAGACAGATCGCCGCGCTGGCCTCAGCCAAGCAGCGCAGCCAGCGCAACTTCCTGTTCTTCGTGGCGCTGCTGGTACTGCTGCTGGCCGCGGTGCTCTATTACAATTTTCGCGCCAAGGCCAGGGCCAACCGCTGGCTGGAGGAGGCCAACCGCCGCATCAGCGCCCAGCAGGGAAAGCTGGAGAAGGCCTATCGCCAGATGGAGGGCCTTGCCCGATGCGACCAGCTGACCGGGCTGCCCAACCGCCGCGCCGGCATGGAGGAAATCGTACGCGAGGAAAAGCGCTTCCAGCGCTCGCAAAAGCCATTCACCCTGGTCATGGCCGACCTGGACGGATTCAAGGAGGTCAACGACAGCCTGGGCCACGACGCCGGGGACTTCGTGCTCAAGGCCGCCGCCGCGCTGTTCTCCGGCTCCCTGCGCGCCCAGGACATGGTGGCGCGCTGGGGAGGCGACGAGTTCCTCTTCCTGCTGCCCGAAACCGACGCCGAGGGGGCGCGGGTGATCTGCGACGCCATCCGCCAGAAGGTCGCCCGCCACGATTTTCGCTTCGACGGGCAGGCCCTGAAGGCGGCGGTAAGCCTGGGGGCGGCCACCTTCCGCCCGGGCGCGACCGTCGAGGAGTGCCTGCGCGAGGCCGACCAGGCGATGTATCGCAGCCGGGACAAGGCGGCGTCCCTGCCAGCGGACGCCCCGGAAAGCTAGCATGGCCGTCTTCCCGGAAGTCCCCGGCTACGAGCTGAAGAAATTCCTGGGCAGCGGCGGCGCCGCCGACGTCTTCCTGGCCGTCGACCGGCGCCACGCGCGCCTGGTGGCGGTGAAGGTCCTGGCGCGGCGGCGCTTCGCCGAGACGATGGCCGTTCGGCGCTTCATCAAGGAGGCGCGCACCATTTCCAGCCTGCATCACCCCAACATCGTGCGCGTCTACGAGACCGGCCGCACCCCGGAGCTGCGCTTCATGGCCATGGAGTTCTTCCCCGAGAGCCTCAAGCGCCGCATCCAGGAGCGCGGCCGCCTCGTCCCCGACGAGGCGCTGACCATCGCCAACCAGGTGGCCGCGGCCCTGTTCTACGCCCACCGCAAGGGCTTCATCCACCGCGACGTCAAGCCCGACAACATCATGTTCCGCCCCGACGGCACGCCGGTGATCCTCGACTTCGGCATCGCCCGCGTGCTGGAATCGACCACCCAGCTGACGCGCTCGGGCATGAGCATGGGCACGCCGCGCTACATGAGCCCGGAGCAGCTCAACGCCAAGCGCGCCGACGGCCGCAGCGACGTCTACAGCCTGGGGGTGGTCCTTTACGAGATGCTGAGCGGCGCGCCCCCCTTCAAGGGCAGCCAGACCATGGCCGTCATCATGAAGCACGTCACCGAGCCGGTCCCCCGCCTGGCGGATGAACTCGCCGCTTACCAGCCGCTGCTTGACCGCATGCTCGCCAAGGAGAGGAACAAGCGCCCGGGGACGGAAAGGGAGTGGCAGGAACTGGTCAAGCCGCTGTTCAGGCCCTTCAAGCTGCCCAGGGCCGGCAAGCCGGAGTTCGGTGCCCTGCCGAAAACGGGCGACCGCGACAAGACGCGCCAGAGCGGCGCCGCCGCCGAGTCGGCCTCCCGCCGCACGCCCAGGCCCCAGCCGCGGCGCCGGAAAAAGAACCCGCGCCGCCTTTTTCTCCTGAACCTGCTGCTGGTCCTGGCCTTCGCCGCCTGGATCTTCTTCAACTACGAGAACATCCCGGGAATGCTGGCGTCATTGGCCCGCGCCGTTGGGTCTTGGATCTCGTCCTTGATCGCCAGGATCTGATCGGATCTAAGTGACAAGTGACTAGTGACAAGTGACAAGTGACAAGGAACATCAATCGAACGAGCGATTACCGTTTTTCGCCTCGTTACTCGTTACTTGTCACTCGTCACTGATCTCATCTTCTGACAGTCAGGGCAATAATGGCTGGAACGGCCATTGATGCGGATCTTATCGATGGCTGTGCCGCAGGCCGGGCAGGGTTCGCCGGCGCGGCCGTAGACGTTGAGATGCTCCCGGTTTTCGCCGCTCTCATCGGCTACGGTGCGGTAGTTGCGGAGGGTGGTTCCCCGACGGCGGATGGCCTGGCGCAGGACCTGGGGAATGACCGACGCCAATCGCCGTTGCTGCCCATCGCTCAGGGAGGCGGCGGGAGTCAAAGGATGCGTGCCGGCCAGGAACAATGCCTCGTCAGCGTAGATGTTGCCGATGCCGGCCAGGATGGTCTGATCGAGCAATGCGCTCTTGACGGGCCTCTTTGTTTTCAGATGCTTCAGAACCCGGCGCACGGTCTCCGCACGCAGCGGCTCGGGGCCCAGCCCAGGGCAGGACTCGCCGCGGCAGGGCCACAGGTGCAGTCGGCCGAACTTGCGGGCATCGACGAAATAAAGCTTCGTGCCGTCGGTGAAGGTGAATTGCAGGCGCAAATGCCTGCGGTCGGCCGCGCCGAGCTCCATCACCAGCTTGCCGGTCATGCGCAGGTGGACGGTGAAAAAAGTGCCGTCCGCGCCCTCGACGCCGATGTACTTGCCGCGCCGGGCCACGGCAGCCACGGCCATGCCCCTGACGCGGTGGCGGAATTCCTTTGGCACGCCTTCGACCGAGCGCGGCCAGAACAGGCGCAGGGCGGAGATGGTTTTCCCTTCGATCTGCGGGCGCAGCTGGCGGACGATGGTTTCCACTTCGGGCAGCTCGGGCATCGGCGGCCAGTATAGTTCGATGGGTCATTCCTGTCAATTTTCCGCCTGCCGCGGGCTGAACGATCGGAAAATCCCTTATTGAACCCATGCCGCTTATCTGCTAGAATCGGGCCATCCATGGGAAACAAAATCCTGATCCTCGACTTCGGCTCGCAATACACACAGCTCATCGCCCGGCGCGTCAGGGAACTGGGCGTTTTCTCCGAGATCCAGCCCTTTCACTACGACCTGAAGAAGATCCTCGCCGAGCCGCCGGCGGGCGTCATCCTCTCGGGCGGCCCGGCCAGCACCCTGGCGCCGGGGGCGCCGCGCGTGGACAAAAAGCTGTTCGCGGCCGGCATCCCCATCCTGGGCATCTGCTACGGCATGCAGCTGCTCACGCGCATGCTGGGCGGGCGCGTCGCGCGCTCGGCGCAGCGCGAGTACGGCAACGCCCAGTTGCTCCTGGCGGGCGCCTCGCCGCTGTTCGCCGGCGTGCGCGACCGCAGCACCGTGTGGATGAGCCACGGCGACTCGGTGGCCGCCCTGGCGCCGGGCTACGCCGTGACCGCCCGCTCCGCCGACGGCGCCATCGCCGCCGTCGAGGACCGGCGCAACCGCATCTTCGCCGTGCAGTTCCATCCCGAGGTCGTTCACAGCCGGGAGGGGAAAAAGATCCTGGCCAATTTCCTCTTCGCCGTCTGCCGGGCTCCCCGCGCCTGGAGCATGAAGAACTTCGTCGAGGAGGAGACCGCCAAGCTGCGCGCGCAATGCCTGGGCAAGCGCGTGGTGCTGGGGGTGAGCGGCGGCGTCGACTCCACCACCCTGGCCGTGCTGGCGCGCGAGGCGCTGGGCGCGAAGGTCACGTCGATCTTCGTCAACAACGGCCTGCTGCGCCTGGACGAGGAGCGCGAGGTGCTGGACAACCTGCGCCGGCGCCTGAAGCTGAAGGTCGCCTACGTCGACGCCTCGCGCCGCTTCCTGGCCGGGCTCAAGGGCATCGCCGCGCCCGAGCGCAAGCGCAAGGTGATCGGCCGCACCTTCATCGACGTTTTCTACGGCGGGCTGAAGGACTTCGACTTCCTGATCCAGGGGACGCTCTACCCCGACGTCATCGAGAGCAACCCCGTGCAGGGGCCGTCGCAGACCATCAAGACCCACCACAACCGCGTGCGCGAGGTGCAGAAGCTGGAGCGCCAGGGGCGCATCATCGAGCCTTTCCGCTTCCTGTTCAAGGACGAGGTGCGCCAGGTGGCGCGGCTGCTCGGCATCCCGGCCGACATCCTGGACCGCCACCCCTTTCCCGGCCCCGGCCTGGCCGTGCGCGTGCTGGGCGCCGTCACTCCGGCCAAGCTGGCCGTGCTCAAGCAGGCCGACGCCATCTTCATCGAGGAGCTGCGGCGCAGCGGCTGGTACGACAAGGTCTGGCAGGCCTTCGCCGTGCTGCTGCCGGTGCGCTCGGTCGGCGTCATGGGCGATGAGCGCGCCTACGGCAACGTCGTGGCCCTGCGCGCCGTCACCGCCACCGACGGCATGACCGCCGACTGGGCGGCGCTGCCCGCCGAGGTGCTGGACGCCGCCTCGCGGCGCATCGTGCGCCGCATCCGCGCCGTCAACCGCGTCGTTTACGACGTCACCTCCAAGCCGCCCGCGACCATCGAATGGGAATGAAGAGCTTCATCCACCTGCACCTGCACTCGGAGTACAGCCTGCTCGACTCCTCGCTGAAGATCGACGACCTGCTCCGCCAGGCCCGCGCCTTCCAGATGCCGGCCGTGGCCCTGACCGACCACGGCTCGATCCTGGGCGCGGTCAACTTCTACAAGAAGGCCCTGCAGAGCGAGGTCAAGCCCATCATCGGCTCCGAGCTCTACCTGGCTCCAGGCTCGCGCTTCGACCGTCCCAACCGCCGCGAGGACGAGCAGAACTACTTTCACCTGCTGGTGCTGGTGCGCAACGACCAGGGCTACCGCAACCTCTGCGAGCTGATCACCGCCTCCTACCTGGAGGGATTCTACCGCAAGCCGCGCATCGACAAGGAGCTGCTGGAGAAATACAAGGACGGCCTGCTGGTCATGTCGGCCTGCATCCAGGGCGAGCTGCCCCACTACCTGCTGCGCGGCCAGGCGGACAAGGCCAGGGCGGCGGCGCGCTGGTACCGCGAGACCTTCAAGGACAACTTCTTCATCGAGCTGCAGGACCACGGCCTGGCCGAGCAGCGGCAGGCGCTGCCGCTGCTGCTGGACCTGGCCGCGGAGATGGACATCCCGCTGGCGGCGAGCAACGACGTCCACTACCTGACGCGCGAGGACGCCGACGCCCGCGAGATCCTCATCTGCCTGCAGACCACCGACGTCATTAGCAATCCCGACCGGGCGATGAAAAAAGAGACCGACCAGATGTACTTCAAGTCCAGCGAGGAGATGGCCGAGCTGTTCGCCGCCCGGGCGCCGCAGGCGCTGGCCAACACCTTCGAGATCGCCTCGCGCTGCAACTTCGAGTTCAAGCTCAAGAAGTACTTCCTGCCCGAGTTCAAGACCCCCGGCAAACTGAGCGTCGACGATTTCTTCGAGAAACTGTGCCTGGAGGGCTTCGAGCGCATCCAGCACCAGTACCTGGCCAAGGCCAAGCACCTGAAGCACAGCCGCAAGGAGTACCAGGAGCGACTGCTCTACGAGATCGAGAAGATCCGCGACATGGGCTTTCCCAGCTACTTCCTCATCGTCTGGGACATCATCCGCCACGCCAGGGAAGCCGGCATTCCGGTGGGCCCCGGCCGCGGCTCGGTGGTGGGCAGCCTGGTGGCCTTCGTCATGGGCATCACCCACATCGACCCGCTGGAATACGACCTGATTTTCGAGCGCTTCCTCAACCCCGAGCGCGTCTCCCTGCCCGACATCGACATCGACTTCGACGCCGAGCGCCGCGAGGAGATCATCGCCTACATCCGCGCCAAGTACGGCGAGGACAACGTGGCGCAGATCGTCACCTTCAACCGCATGAAGGCCAAGCTGGCCATCCGCGACATCGGCCGCGTCATGGAGGTCAAGCTGGCCGACGTCAACCGCCTGGCCAAGCTGGTGCCCGAAGGCCCCAAGGTGGAGCTGCAGGACGCCATCGACAAGATCCCCGACCTGCAGCGCGAGATCCAGCACAGCCCCGAGTTCATCAAGCTGGTCAACTACGCCCTGCGCCTGGAGAACAACATCCGCAACACCGGCAAGCACGCCGCCGGCGTGGTCATCGCGCCGCGCAAGCTGACCGAGTTCATGCCGCTGTACAAGACGCGCGAGGACATCACCACCCACTTCGAGAAGGAGGAAGTGGAGAACATCGGCCTGCTCAAGATGGACATCCTGGGCCTGAAGACGCTGACCATCATCCGCAACATCATCCAGGAGGTGCGCGAGCGCGAGGGCAAGGTCATCGACCTGGAGAACCTCAACCTGCTCGACGCCAGGACCTTCAAGATCTTCCAGAAGGGGGAGACCGACGGCATCTTCCAGTTCGAAAGCTCGGGCATGCGCGATTACCTCAAGAAGTCCAAGCCGACCCGGATCGAGGACCTGATCGTGCTCAACGCCCTCTACCGCCCGGGCCCGCTGCAGTCGGGCATGGCCGATGTCTACGTCAACCGCAAGCTGGGCAGGGAAAAAGTGACCTACATCTTCCCCGAGCTGGAGGAGATCCTCAAGGACACCTGGGGCATCATCGTCTTCCAGGAGCAGGTCATGCAGATCTCGGTGCGCATCGCCGGCTTCTCCATGAGCGAGGCCGACGAGATGCGCAAGATCATGGGCAAGAAGGACGTCGCCAAGGTGCCGGCGCTGGAAAAGAAATTCCTGGAACGGGCGGCCAGGAAAGGCTACGACAAGAAGAAGGTCGAGGAACTCTTCGGCCAGATGAAGACGTTCGCCGAGTACGGCTTCAACAAGTCGCACTCCACCGCCTACGCCTACCTGGCCTACCAGACCGCCTTCCTGAAGGCGCACTACCCCGTTTATTTCATGTCGGCGCACCTCAGTTCCGAGGCCGACAAGACCACCACCTCCTCCAAGATCATCCAGTACATCTCCGAGAGCAAGAGGATGGGCATCGACATCCTGCCGCCGGACATCAACCGCAGCCGCGAGACCTTCCGCGTCGAGGGCGACTGCGCCATCCGCTTCGGCCTGATCGGGCTGAAGAACGTGGGCAGCGCCGCCCTAGGCATCATCCTGCAGGCGCGCGAACAGGGCGGCGAGTTCCGCGACTTCAACGATTTCGTCGAGCGCGTCGACCTGGCCAAGGTCAACAAGGGCGTGCTGGAAAGCCTGGTCAAGGCCGGGGCCTGCGACTGCTTCGGCCTCAAGCGCCGCGTCCTTTACGAAAGCGTCGGCGAGGTGCTGCGCCGCGCCGCCGCCCTCAGCCGCAGCCGCCAGAAAAACCAGCGGCCGCTGTTCTCCGAGGCGATCGCCGATGACTACATCCCCCGCGAGCTGCTGGCGCTGGAGGAATGGCCCGAGAGCGAGATGATCAAGGGCGAAAAGGAGATCGCCGGCATCTACGTCAGCCACAATCCGCTGGAGAAATTCCGCAGCGAGATCCGCAAGGTGTCCAACACCAGCGTCCTGGCCGTCCAGACCCACGAGTTCAAGGGCGAGATGATCAAGCTGGGCGGCGTGGTCACCGAGTTCGCCCGCCGCACCTCCAAGAAGGGCGACTCGTACGGCGAGATCTTCTTCGAGGACCTGACCGGGCGCATCAAGGTGCTGTGCTTCAAGGACCGCTGGCGCGAGCTGGAGAAGGTGCTGAAGGTCGACGTTCCCTACTTCATGGAGGGACGCAGCCGCTCGGGCGGCAGCGACAACGACAGCGAGGAGACCGTCTACCTGGAGAACCTGCAGGAGCTGGAGGCCATGCTCAAGAAGAAGGCGCGCAAGATCGTCATCACCATCGGCTACGAGCAGATCGACGAGACCTTCAACGAACGGCTGCAGCAGAAGCTGGAAAAGAACCGCGATTCGGTTCCCTACATGGTCGTCGTCAACCACCCCGACGGCGCCCGCGTCGTGATCAACTCCGAGACCGGCCAGGGCCTGCGCGCCACGGCCGCCATGAAGAAGGATATCGAGAAGCTCACCGGCCCCGACTCCATCGAGATCATGTTCTAGGCCATGAAAGAGATCAGCGAAAACGAGCAGCTGGCGGCGGCGCGGCAGCGGATCGCCCTCCTGACCGCGGAGCTCGAGAACTTCAGCGGCCTGGCCCGCCACTTCGACCCGCCGCCCAGCGAGCTGCCCGAGGTGCCCTGGATCGACGTCTACGGCGAGTCCCTGCCGCGCAACGGCCAGGCCGGCGGCGACCACATCATCTACGTCGACTTCAAGAAACGCTACAAGATGGACAAGCTCATCCGCGAGGCGCCCGAGGAACTGAAGGCGAAGTTGCGCGCGACCGCCGCCCGGGCCGGCATCACCGTCATCGACGTCGAGGGCCACGACTTCGGCGCCGCCTTCATCGCCTCGGTGTTCCACCAGGCGTTCCTGCTCGGCGTCTCCTACGAGCTGAAATTCTTCGGCGAGATCACCACCACCCTGTTCGAGAACATCAACACCCGCTTCTTCAACTCGTCAGGCATCAACAAGACCCTGACCATGGTCTACGGCGAGATCACCGAGCGCGGCACGTTCCGCTTCCTGTCGGCGGCCCACCCGCCGCCGCTGGTGTTCTCCAACAAGTTCGACCGCCTGGTGGCCATCAGCGACGCGCAGCTCGTCTCCTTCCCCCAGATCGGCACCATGCCCTCGCGCGGCCACAGCGAGAAGACGGTGCCGCTGCTGGGCGTCAAGGAGAAGTACACGGTCAACGAGATCAGCCTCATGGGGCAGGGCGACATCCTGCTCCTCTACAGCGACGGCCTCTCCGACCACCGCGATCCCGACGGGAACCCGTATTTCCCCGAACGTCTGGAGAGGGTACTCAAAGCCGGCAAGCACCTGCCGGCGCGGGCCATCTTCGCGAAGGTCAAGGCCGACCTGCTCGCCTTCAACCCCGCGCCCGAAGACGACGTCACCGTGGTGATCATCAAGAAAACGTGAACCCCGGCGGCCCCGGGCCGCCTCCAGGAGGAAGCATGGCAGTGGACACGACATTCGGCAGCGACAATCATTCGGGGGTGCACCCGGCGGTACTGGAGGCCATCGCGGCGGCCAACGGCGGTCCGGCGGTGGCCTACGGCCTGGACGGCCACACCGCGGCGGCCCTGGAAAAGTTCCGCGCCCACTTCGGCAAGTCGGTCGACGCCTACATGGTCTTCAACGGCACCGGGGCCAACGTCATCAGCATATCGACCCTGGCCCGCTCATTCCAGGCGGTGATCTGCTCCGAGCACGCCCACATCAACGCCGACGAGTGCGGCGCCCCCGAGAGCGCCACCGGCTGCAAGCTGCTCACCGTGCACACGGCCGACGGCAAGCTGACGCCGGAGCTGATCTCCCGCCATCTGCAGGGGCGCCTCGACCAGCACCGCGTGCAGCCGGCGGTCGTCTCCATCACCCAGGCCAGCGAGCTGGGGACGGTGTACAGCGCCGGGGAAGTGAAGGCCATCGCCGATTTCTGCCACGGCCACGACCTCTACCTGCACATGGACGGCGCCAGGCTCTGCAACGCCGCCGCCTCGCTGAACCTGGGGCTGGGCGAGATCTCGGGCGGGCTCGGCGTCGACATCCTCTCCTTCGGCGGCACCAAGAACGGGCTGCTGATGGGCGAGGCCGTGGTCAGCTTCCGACCCGAGCTGAGCCGCGACACGATCTTCATCCGCAAGCAGAAGATGCAATTGGCCAGCAAGATGCGCTTCATTGCGGCCCAGTTCTCCGCCTTTTTCACCGACGACCTGTGGCTGGAGAACGCCCGCCACGCCAACCGCATGGCCGGGCGGCTCGCGGAAAAAGTGAAGCCCATCCCCGCCGTGAAGATCGTCCAGCCGGTCCAGGCCAACGCCGTGTTCGCCTCCCTGCCGCGCCGGGCCCTGGACAAGCTTCTGGAAAAGTATTTCTTCTACACCTGGGACGAGGAAAAGTGCGAGGTGCGCTGGATGTGCTCGTGGAACACCTCGGAAAAGCAGGTCGACGACTTCGCCGCGGCGATCGCCGCCAGCTGCCGCTGAGGCGAACGGAGATCCGCCAGGATCAGTCCCCCCGCTCCGCTCACGACCCGGCAAAAAGCAGGGCGTAGGAAAAGAACACCACCACGTCGGGGAGGAAATGGATGATCCACGGGGCCAGCATGCCGCGGGTCTCGAGCATGCTGCGGGCCATGATCCAGGCCAGGAAGCCGGTCATGGCGCAGCCGACCAGGCCCGGCGGCGAGCCGTGCAGCCAGTGGCTCAGGCCGAAGAACACCAGGATGAGCGCCAGCGTGTGCCCCCTGCCGATCACCTCGTGCAGGGTGGAGAGGAGGCTGCAGCGGAAATAGGCCTCCTCGGTGAAGGCGTTCACCGCCGCCAGGAAGACGCATGCCGGCAAAAGCGGCAGCGCCTTCAGCAAGGCTGATCCCGAAGGGGAGATGCCCAGGACGGTCGGGATGAAAACCGCCAGCGCCGCAACGCCGCCGAAGATCCAGGCGAATGCTTTCCAGGACTCCCCCGCCCTGATCCCCAGCCAGCGGATCGGTTCGACCGGCGCATCCAGCCTGCCCCTGGCCAGGAAGAACGCCCGGCGGTCGCGCTTCATGATCCAGAGGACGGCAAGCACCGCCAGGGCGACAAGGATATCCAGCACCATGACCGCCGCGAAGCCCTTGAAAAAAGGGACGCCGCGGTAATTGAAATGGCCCTGGAACCAGGCCGTGCCCCGCAGCAGCGAGGTCAGGCCGAGGGCCAGAAAAAGGGTAAAGAGCACCAGGGCATATTGCCAGAGAGGCCGCAAGGCCCTGCGCATCCGCGTCATGACGAAGAATGCGGCCAGGAAAGCGGCCTTGGCCCAGAAAATCCAGGACGGCACTGGAACCCCCGGCCAGGCAAGCAGGATATCGGGCAGGTCGGAAACGATCAGCATGACGCCCCATGCCGCGAGCGGCAGGGCATGTCCGGCGAACGATGGACGGTTCATTGTTTTTCTCCTTGACCGGCGCTCCGGCCCGGCAGGGGGAACGGCTCGGTTCATGGCCACCATAACACGGCCGCAACGGCCGCAAAGGGGTCCTGTGACGGGCGGCCAGGCGATGTGACCGGCGGCAAGGATCGGGGACGAAAAACAAGGGCCGGGACGGGTGTCAAGCGGCGAAGCGCCGGCGCAGGCTAGACGCCGCGGATCACGCGGCGGAACTCGTGGACGTAGCGCCGCGACACGGGGATCACGCCAGCGGCGTCCTTCAGGGTGAGCTTGAGCCCCTGGGCGTTGCCCTCCACCCGGGCGATGCGCGCGGTGTTGACGATCCAGGCGCGGTGGCAGCGGAACAGCGGCGGATGGCAGGAGCGCAGCTGGCGCTCGATGCGGGTCAGGCTGCTGCGCAGCAGCGGCGGGGGGGATGTCTCTCCCCGGACATGAACGCGCACATAGTTCTCCTCCGCCTGGATGCAGAGGAGATCGGCGAGGATGACGTCGAGGGAGTCTTTTTCGTTCTCGGCCGTGATGCGCAGGCGCTCAGCGCAAGCGGAACCTTTTGGCGGCGACGCGCCGGGTCCTTCCAGGCGCCGGTTGGCCTCTTCGACGACGCGGGCGCTGCGCCGCAGCAGGAGCGCGGAATTGGCCAGGTTGATGAGGGTGACCGGGAAGATGGCGATCAGGAACGTATCCACGACGATCGTCTTCAGCCGCACCCAATGGGCCGGGATGCCGTAATGGCTGCAAAGCGCCCGGGAAAGCAAATAACAGCCCAGGCCGATGGTCAGGGTCACCCAGCCCATCCAGAGGATCTGGCGGCCGAGCGTCCAGGACTCTTCGCGGAACAGGCGCGGCAGGAGGCGCGGCAGCAGCAGGCCGTTAAGAAAAATGGCCAGGAAGGTGACCAGGCCATAGCCGGCGAAGAGCGCCCGGCGCGGCGCCGCCGGGAGCAGCGAGAATCCCCACGGCTCGAATACGGTGAAGAAAAGAAACACGAACAGGCCGCAGCCCAGCCCGTACAGCAGCAGGGGGAGAAGCGAGGGCTCGAGGGGATAGGGGCTGCCCAGCGCCCCCCGGATCTTGCGCAACATCGCGTTCCCCAAGGCAGCCGGGCGACGGGGTCCGCCGTGCCCTGCGCCCGAACCGGGGAAGGCCGGATTACTTGGCCGGAACGCCCATGTCGGCCAGGATGGCCTCCAGGTCCTCCTCGTGCTCGATCTCGTCCTCGAGGATGTCCAGGATGATATGGTAGGTGATGGGATCCTTGCCGGCCACGTAGTCGAGGATCTTCTTGTAGGTCACGATGGCGCACTGCTCGCCCTTGATGTTCTGCTCGACCAGCTTTTTCGTGTCCGGATCGGACGGCGCGTCGTAACCGCAGCCCGATTCCTTCAGCAGATCCTGCGGCGTCAGCAGCGGCGAACCGCCCAAGGTGACGATGCGCTCGGTCAGCATGCCGGCATGCTTCAGTTCCTCGGTCGCGTGCTCTTCGAGTTCCCCGGCGATGATGCCGCGCATGCGGCCGACGGCGACCTTGGCACCCACCCAGTATTGGTAGTAGGCCAGCCACTCGTCGGCGTAGGCCTTGTTCAGCATCTTCAGCAGTTCATCGACTTTCACCCCGGCGATCTCTCTGGCTTTGGTTCCCATGGTATGTTCTCCTTTTGTTGTTTATCGCTTCTATTTTGAATCAAAAAACAACGAATGTCAATTCGGGAACAACGCGCGCCGCCTCAGGGCATGCGGTAGACGACGGCGTTGATGTTCATGCCGGCGCCCACCGAGGTCAGGACGATATTGTCGCCCGGAGCGAGGGCATGGTCCTGCAGCTTGCCCTTCAGCAGCAGGTCGAGCAGCGTGGGCACGGTGGCCACCGAGCTGTTGCCCAGCCAGGAGATGATCATGGGCATCACCTCGGGCTTGTACTCGCCGCCGTCGCAGATCTTGAAAAGGCGCTTGACGATCGCCTCGTCCATTTTTTCGTTGGCCTGGTGGATCAGGATCTTCCTGATGTCGCCGATATTCAGCCCGGCCTTCTCGACGCTTTCCCTGGCGACCAGGGGCACCGTCTTCAGGGCGTACTCGTACAGCTTGTGGCCGTCCATCTTCAGGTACAATTCATTGCCCTGGTGGCCGGGATCGAAGGATTTTCCCATCCACAGCATGTAGGCGTGCTCGAGGGTGTCGCTGCGCGCGGCGTGGGAAAGAATGCCCAGCGGCCGGTCGCTGGCGACCGCCTCGAGGATCACGGCGCCGGCGCCGTCGGCGTAGATCATGCTGTCGCGGTCATGAGGGTCGCAGATCCTGGACAGGGTCTCGGCGCCGATGACCATGACGCGCCGGCAGTCGCCGGAGCGGATGTAGTAATTCGCCTGGATGACGCCCTGGAGCCAGCCCGGGCAGCCGAAGGGCAGGTCGTAGGCTATTGTCCTGGGATTGACGATGCCCAGCTTGTGCTTGACCCGAGCCGCCAGCGAGGGGACGAAGTCGGAGCGGACATTGCCGGCGCGCACGTCGCCGAAATTGTGGGCCACGATGATATAGTCCAGCGACTCCTTGTCGATTCCCGACGACTTCAGGGCGTCCTCGGCCGCCAGGAAGGCGATGTCCGAGGCCACCTGGTCATCGGCCACATGGCGCCGCTCCTTGATGCCGGTGATCTCGGAGAGCTTGCCGATCGTTTCCTCGTTGCTCTTCTTCAGCTTTTCACCGTTGGCGTCGAAAAAGGTCCCGGCCAAAAAATCGCTGTTCAATACACGCCGGGCGGGGACGTACGACCCGGTGCCGGCAATGACCGAATACAATTTCTTTTCCATTTTCACCATTCGGGGTTTGATTTGCGGAAGGCTTTCGCTGCCAAGGCGGTATTCTGACCGATTTTTCCCCGCATGTCAACCGCCGGCGGTCAATGCCCGGGATTTCCCGCGTTCTCAGGTCCGCAGGGGCGTAAAATCTTTCGTCACTCCATGCGACCGGTTGATCTTGATCATTTGATCTCCTTCTCGATCCACTTGGAGCGGTCGGGCTCCCCGGGCATGGCCGGCTTCTTCGGCGGCTTCTGCTTCAGCTGCTCGAGCAGCACCTCCACCGCCTTCTCGATGCAGGGATCCTGGCCGGCGGCGATCCGCTCGGGCCGGTCGATGACCTCGATGTCCGGCGCCACTCCCTCGCCTTCCACGGCCCAGCGCCCCTCGTCGTCGACGAAGCCGAAAGTGGGCACGTTGAGCGAGCCGCCGTCGGCGAAATCGGGATTGCCCGAAAGGCCGATCAGCCCGCCCCAGGTGCGCGTGCCGATCAGCACGCCCAGCTTCTTCTTCTTGAAGTAATAGGGAAAGGCGTCGCCGCCCGAGGAGGAGTAGCCGTTGATCAGCATGGCCTTGGGCCCGTCATGGGCCACGCCCGGGTCGGGGTTCATCTCCAGCCCGCGCCGCGCCCAGTAGTTGAGGGTCTTGCGCGCCAGCAGCTCGGCCATGACCACGGGGATGAAGCCGCCGCCGTTGTAGCGTTCGTCGATGATCAGCGCCTCCTTGTGCTTGTAGGCGTACATGCCCTTGAACAGCTCGGTGTTGCCGTCGCGCGCGGTGTCGGGAACATGGATGTAGCCGATGCGGCCGCCCGACAGCCGGTCGACCATCTCGCGGCGCGAGCGCACCCAGTCGAGGTACATCAGGCCGAGCTCGCTCCTGACCGGCCGGATCCAGTACTCGCGGGCGCCGCCCGGCTCGGGACGGGCATTGACCCGGATGGCGACCTTGCGCCCGGCCGTGTTCTCCAGGAAGCGGTAGGGATTGTCCCGCAGGGTCACCTCGGAGCCGTTGAGGGCGATCAGGTAATCGCCGACCCGCACGTTCACGCCCTGTTCGCTCAGCGGCGAACGGGTGGACTCGTTCCAGTTCTCGCCGGCGAAGATCCTGGCGATGCGGTAGCGACCCGCCGTTTCGTCGGCCTGCAGCTCGGCCCCGAGCAGGCCGGTGTCGATGCGCGGCACGCGGGGGAAGTCGCCCCAGTTGACGTAGGTATGGCCGGCATTGACCTCGCCGACCATCTCGCCGAAGACAAAGTCGAGGTCGGCGCGGTGGGCCAGGAAGGGCAGCAGGCGGGCGTACTTCTCCCTCAGCCCGGGCCAGTCGACCCCGTGCAGGTCCTTCTGATAGAACCAGTCGCGGAAGATGCGCCAGCCGTCGTGGAATATCTGCGCCCACTCGCGCAGGGGATCGATCTTCATCTCCAGCCGCGAGAGATCCAGGGCGCCGGCGCCGGCTTTCTGGTCGGGGTCCAGGCCGACGATGCCGAACTGGTTCCGGGCCTGGTAGAGGACCTTCGAACCGCCGGCGGCCAGGACGGCCGAATCGACGCCGTCGATCACCAGGCTGTCCTTTTTGTCCTCCAGCTTGAATTGGCGGATCTCCTTTTCCTTGAAATACAGGATGCCGCCGTCGATGGCGCGCAGCGCGGCATAATCGCCGCTCTTCAGCGGGAACACCGTGATGCGGTCGCCGGCGCCCTCGACGTCGATGCTCACGCGTGCCGCTTCGCTTTTGGCGGCGGCGCCCTTTTCATCCTTGCCGGCGGCCCCGGCCTTGGCCTTGCCCTCTTCCAGGTCGTTCCGGTCGCTGAACAGCGGCGGCGTGCCGCGGGTGAGGGCCAGGGCGTAAATGCGCGTCGCCCGGTTGTAGAGGTAATCGAACTCGAAATCGGAAAAGGTCAGGTTGAAATCGCGGTTGGAAAGGAAGTAGATGTAGCGGCCGCAGGCGGAGAAGACCGGCGAAAAATCGTTGTAGGCGGCGTCGGTCAGCTGGAAGGAACGCTGCTGATCCAGGCTGTAGACCCAGACGGCGTCCTGGCCGCTGTCGCCGTCCTTGCTGTAGACCAGCCAGCGCGAATCGGGCGACCAGTTGTAGTCGGTCAGGTCATGGCCGCGTGCCTTGTCGACCAGGGTGACGGCGCCGCCGGCCACGTCCAGGAACTGCAGCTTCTGCTCGCGATCGGAAAACAGCAGCATGCGGCCGTCGGGCGACCACTTGGGCGGAAAGCGCCAGGTGCGGCTGCCCCGGGTCAGCTGCCGCGGCGCGCCGGCGCCGTTGCCGTCGATGAGGTAGATCTCGTATTCGCCGCTGGCGTCCGAATAATAGGCGATCGACCGGCCGTCGGGCGACCAGGCGGGGAAGATCTCGCGCACGCCCTGGCTCCGGGTCAGGTTGTAGGTCAGGCCTTCCTTCTCGGGGACGGTGAAGAGGTCGCCGCGGGCGTCGAACACGGCCCGCTTGCCGCTGGGAGAAATATCGTAGCCGGAGATGAACTCGCTCACCGGCTTGAAGTACGGCAGCACGCCGGGATTGTCGAATTTCAAGTCGACCGCCAGCGCCCGCTCACGGCCCGAGGCCAGGTCGATCACGTGGATGCGGCCGCCGTTCTCATAAGCCAGCCGGCCGTTACGCCCCGACGGCCAGAGCACGTCGTATTCCCTGTGCCGCGTGAGCTGCTCCACCTTCTCGCTGTCCAGGTCGAAGGAAAAGATGTTCAGGGTCAGGTCACGGTCGGAAACGAAATAGATCTTGTTCCCCCACCAGCAGGGATGCTGGTCCGTGCCGGGGAAGTCGGTGAGTCGCCGTGACGCGTTCTTCTCCAGGTCGTAGATCCAGACGTCCTGGGCGCGGCCGCCCTGGTAGCGCTTCCAGGTGCGGAATTCCCGCTCGATCGGCGTGTAGACGATCTGGGTGGCGTCGGGGGAGAACGAGGCGCCGCCGCCCTCGGGAATGGCCAGCGGCGTTTCCAGGCCGCCGTCAAGGGAGACCAAAAAATACTTGCCCATGCGCTCGCCCCAGGGAGTGCGGTTGCAGCGCACCAGCACCCGGCGGCTGTCCGGCGTCCAGTCCATGATCACGTAATCGTAGCCGCCGCGGGGGGGCATGATGCCCACGTCATTGTACCAGGTCAGCTGCCGCGGCGCGCCGCCGGCGGCCGGCATGACCCAGACCTGGCGCGAGCCCGAGTACTCGGCCGAGAAGGCGATCCAGCGGCCGTCGGGGGAGATCTTCGGGAACAGCTCCAGGCCCGGGTGCGAGGTCAGGCGCCGGGCATCGCCGCCGGAAGCCGGCACCGTCCAGATGTCGCCGGCGTATACGAACGCCACCAGGTCGCCGTTGATATTCGGGAAGCGCAGCAGCCTGGCGTCGGAGACCGCCCAGGCCGCAGCCAACTGGAAAAACAAGGCCAGCGCCAACACTGCGAATTTTCTCATCATGCCTCCTGATGCGAGCGAAAGGGAATTATAGATCGAATCGCCGCCGCGGGCAACCGTTGCCGCTCAGGTGGCTGTCGCGAGGCGGCGACATGCCGCCGCGCTTGATTTAATTCCCGTGCTTGGGTAAACTGTTCTTTTTTGCAAGGAGAAGCCACCATGTTCAACAAGAAAACCTACGCGCAACGAAGGGCAAAGCTGCTCCGGCAGGTGAAGTCGGGGCTGCTGCTGTTCCTGGGCAACAACGAGAGCCCGATGAACTACCCGGCCAACACCTACCGCTACCGCCAGGACAGCTCCTTCCTCTATTTCTTCGGCCTGGATTTCCCCGGCCTGGCCGCGGTCATGGATGTCGAGGAGGGCCGGCAGACGGTCTTCGGCAACGACGTGGACATGGAGGACATCATCTGGATGGGCCCGCAGCCGGCCCTGAAAAGCCGCTGCGCCGGGGTCGGCATCAACGACTGCCGGCCGCTGGCCGAGCTGGCCGGCGTGCTGCAGCAGGCCGTGCGCCAGGGGCGCAAGGTCCACTTCCTGCCCCCCTACCGCAGCGAGAATGCCCTCCGGCTGGAAAAGCTGCTGGGCATCCGCGCCGAAACGGTCAAGGATTACGCCTCGATCGAATTCGTCAAGGCGGCGGTCGCCCAGCGCGCGCTGAAGAGCCCGGAGGAGATCCGCGAGATCGAGGCCGCCGTGACCGTCAGCGCCGCCATGTATCGCGAAGCCATGGCCATGGCCCAGCCGGGCATCTATGAACGGGAGATCGCCGGCTGGATCGAGGGCATCGCCCTGGCCGGCGGCGGCCAGCTGGCCTTCCCGGCCATCGTCACCGTGCACGGCGAGACCCTGCACAACCACTGCCACGCCAATCGCCTGCAGGAAGGCGACCTGCTGCTCATCGATTCCGGCGCCGAGACGGCGGGCGGCTATGCCAGCGACATCACCCGCACCATCCCCGTGGGCGGCCGCTTCGATCCGCTGCAGCGGGCCGTCTATGAAACGGTCCTCGACATGCAGCGGACCGCCATCGCCATGGTCCGGCCCGGCATCAGCTATCGCAGCGTCCACCTCAAGGCGGCCGCCGTCCTGGTCGAGCACATGAAGGACCTGGGCCTGATGAAGGGCGCAACGGCGGACGCCGTTGCGGCCGGCGCCCACGCGCTGTTCTTCCCCCACGGGCTGGGGCACATGATGGGGCTGGACGTCCACGACATGGAGGACCTGGGCGAAGCCTGGGTGGGATACGACGACAAGTTCAAGCGCAGCCAGCAGTTCGGCCTGGCCTACCTGCGCCTGGCCAGGAAGCTCGAGCCCGGCCACGTGCTGACGGTCGAGCCCGGCATCTACTTCATCCCGGCCCTGATCGACCTGTGGCGCGCCGAACGGAAGCACGCCCGGTTCATCCGCTACGACCGCGTGGACAAGCTGCGCGGCTTCGGAGGCATCCGCATCGAGGACGACGTGCTGGTCACGGCGAGCGGCCGGCGCGTGCTCGGTCCCGCCATCCCCAAGGAGGCCGCGGACGTCGAGGCCGCGGTGCGCTCACCCCTCGGCGGGGAACGCTAGGGCCGCCCGCCCGCCTTTTTTTTGCGCGCCGCCAGGCCATTGACTTTTCGGCCGGGGTCGGATACCATTAATTTTAACGTAAACTATATCATGAGGGATTCATGAAGAAGAAGATCAGCCTGCGGGTGATCCGCAGGATCTCGTTTTATTATGAGGCCTTGCTCAAGCTGAACCTGCCGGAAAACACCTACATCTCCTCCAAGAAGCTGGAGGAAGTCACCGGCGTTTCCTGCAACCAGGTGCGCCAGGACTTCTTTTACCTGGGCATCTCCATCGGCAAGCAGAAGAAGGGCTACCTGGTCAAGAAGCTGTTCCGCGAACTGAAAAAGATCCTGTCCATCGACCACGGCGCGCGCGTGATCATCATCGGCGCCGGCCGCATCGGCCAGGCTTTCTCGAACTACAAGCTGTTCAAGGACCGCAATATCACGGTGACGGCCCTGTTCGACATCAAGCCCGAGCTGGTCGGCACCGAGGTGGGCAAGCCCGGGCAGAAAAAGCCGGTCCTGCACATCGACCAGCTGGAAGCCTACCTGAACGAAAACCCCGACATCCGCATCGCCCTGCTGACCGTCCCCGAGGAGGCGGCCCAGGAGACACTGGACAGGCTGATCGGCCACGGCGTCAGGGGCGTGGTCAATTTCGCGCCCAAGATCCTGAAAGTGCCCAAGGAGGCCCGCGACGTGCAGCTGATCAACGACTGCATCGGCACTTCGCTGTACAAGATCGTCTACCAGCTGTACAGCAGGAAATGAGCGACATGACCCCGCCTGTCGGGAACGGAAGTTGAGGCGCGGATGGACAGCGGCAGCCTGCTCCTCCCCCTTCTGCTCTTCATCCTGCTGATCCTGGCCAGCGCCTTCTTTTCCTCGGCCGAGACCTCGGTGCTGACCATCAGCCGCGCCAAGCTGGCCCATCGCGCCCGCAAGAAGCACAAGCCGGCCCTGCTGCTGGCCCGGCTGCTGGAAAAGCCCGAGGAGTTCCTCTCCACCATCCTGATCGGCAACAACCTGGTCAACGTCGCCGCCGCCTCGGTCTCCGCCTACCTGCTGACCCGTTTCTTCCACGGCAGCGAGGCGACGCTGCTGCTCATCTCCAGCCTGCTGACCACCCTGATCCTGCTGGTCTTCGGCGAGATCACGCCCAAGTCCTACGCCTACCGCCACGCCGACAAGCTCTCCTTCCTCTACGCCCGCCCCCTGCGCTTCCTTTCCCTCGTTTTCTACCCGCTGGTCAAGGCGCTGGCCCTGCTTCCCAAGCTGTTTCACCACCGCCTGGGGGTGAAGGCCTGGGGCCGGAAGGAGCTGAGCCTGGAGGAGATCAAGCAGTTTCTCTCCATGGAAGCGCAACTGTTCCAGCACCATCCGGAGACCCTGAAGATGCTCACCGAGATCATCGACATCTCGCAGAAGGACATCAAGGCCATCATGACCCCGCGCGTGGCCATCAGCGCCATCAAGGAGGGCGCCCCTGTCAGGGAGCTGAAGCGGCTCATCCTGGAGAAGGGTTTTTCGAAGATCCCCGTGTACAGGGGAAAACCGGACAACATCATCGGCGTCATCGACACCCAGAAGCTGCTGGCCGCCGTCTTTACCGAGGGCATCGAGCGCCTGGACCTGAAAAAAATCGCGGCCAAGCCGATCTTCGTCTCGGAGTATTCGTCGCTGAACACCATCCTCAATGAATTCAAGAAGCAGCAGCTGAACCTGGCGGTGGTGCTGGACGAATACGGCTCGACCATCGGCATCATCACGCTCAGCGACATCCTGCGCGGCATCCTGGGTGATTTGGAAGTTCGCGGCCGGGGCATCCGGAAACTGAGCAACAACGTGTACCTGGTCAAGGGCAGCATGCCGGTGGAGGAGATCAACGACGAGCTGGACCTCGACCTGCCCGAAAGAAAGGATTACACGACGCTTTCCGGCCTGTTCATCTACGAGTACGGCCGGCTGCCCCTGGAGAATGCCCGCGTCCAGGTGAAGAACTGCCTGCTGGTGGCCAAGAAAATGGGCCGGCGCAAGATCGAGGAGATCGTCATCATCGGCCATGAAGCCCATCGCACAGAATAGAAAGGCTTTCCACGATTACGAGATCCTCGACCGCTTCGAGGCCGGCATCGCCCTCGTCGGCAGCGAGGTCAAGTCGATCCGCGCCGGCCGCGTCAGCCTGAAGGACTCCTACGTGGAAGTGCTGGACGGCGAGGCCTGGCTGCTGCGCTGCCACATCAACCCCTATGAGCAGGCCGGCGTCTTCAACCACGAGCCGGAGCGGCGGCGCAAGCTGCTGCTGCATGATCGCGAGATCCACCGCCTGGACCAGAAAGTCCGCGAGCGCGGCTTCAGCATCGTGCCGCTGCAGCTGTACTTCAACGACAAGGGACGCATCAAGGCCGAGATCGCCCTGGCGCGCGGCAAGCGGGAATACGAGAAGAAGCAGAAGCTGAAGGAGCGGGACATCCGGCGCGAAATGGACCGGGATGTCCAGAAATTCAGGGACCGGAAGAAATAGACGCTGGAAGAGAGACGTTAGACGCTAGACGTTAGAAGCTAGACGCTAGACGTTAGACGATAGGGGTCAGAAAAGAGATGGCTTTCAGCAGCATCATTCAGGCCGGATGTTCGCTTCCCTAAAATTGTCGTTCTCTTGCTAACGTCTGTCGTCTAACGTCTGACATCTTTTTAAAATGCACTTGAATTTTCCCCCCGAGTCATCTACAATTCCCCATATGACCCGAGCGCTGGCCATTCCATGGAGGAAACCATGCCGATCGTCAACCTGAGCCAGATACTGACCTTTGCCGCCGAGAAGGGGGCGTCCGACATCCATTTTCAGGTGGGTTCACCGCCCCTGCTCCGCCATCACGGCGAGCTCTTTCCCCTGAAGCACCCCCCGCTGGGAGATGAAGACATGGTGGCCATCGGCCAGACGCTAGCCAAGTACGCCGACGCCGAGAAGTTCAAGAAGGAGGTCCGCGACTACGACGGCTCGTTCGCCCTGGCCGACGTGGCCCGCTTCCGCGTGAACGTCTACCGCCAGAACGGGCGCTACGCCGCCGTGCTGCGCCTGATCCCCTTCAAGCCGCGGACATTCCAGGAGCTCAACCTGCCCAAGGTGCTGGAGAAGATCGCCGCCCTCAAGCGCGGCCTGATCCTGGTCACCGGCGCCACGGGCAACGGCAAGTCGACCACGCTGGCCGCCATCATCAACCACATCAACCAGAAGCGCCGCCTGCACATCATCACCATCGAGGATCCGATCGAGTACCTCTTCGAAAAGAACCTCTCGGTCGTCTCGCAGCGTGAGATCGGCCCGGATACCGAGTCGTTCGCCTCGGCATTGCGCGCCGCCATGCGCCAGGACCCCGACGTGCTGATGGTGGGCGAATTGCGCGACCACCAGACGGTCGACACCTGCCTGAAGGCCGCCGAGACCGGGCACCTGGTCATGGCCTCGATCCACACCCCGGACGTCATGCGCACCCTGAACCGCCTGCTGGGGTATTTCCCGGCCGATGAGCACCCGTCCGTGCGCCAGCGCCTGTCGGAGAACCTGGTGGCCATCATCTCCCAGCAGCTGCTGCCCAGCATGGACAAGAGCGGCATGTTCCCCGCCTGCGAGATCATGCTGGCCAACAAGACCATCGAGATGTGCCTCAAAAACCCCGAAAAGACCAGTGAGATCCTGTCCCATATCGCCAAGAACCGCGACCTGGGCATGCAGACCTTCGACCAGCACCTGATCGACCTGGTCAAGGCCCGCAAGATCTCCATGGACGACGCCATGCTGGCCGCCGAGCAGGCCGAGCAGCTTGAGCGCGACATGACGATCGAGGAATGAAATTACCCTTGCAGGAATGGGAAATGTGCCTGCGTGACGCGTGACATGGGATGACTAAGAAATGGACCTACGTGACGCGTAACGCGTAACGCGTGACGCGAAAGACAAAAACAGCTTCTCTTTCTTTCGAATCACGAATCACAAATTACGAAGTTCAGTCAGTCTCGTTTCCCCTTCTCCCGGCCGAAGAACACGACGACCAGTCCGGGAATGAGGATCAGCAGGTCGCGCAGAATAAGGGCCCAGGCGTTTTCCTTGATTTCGGCCGAGGTGGAGAAGCAGCCGCAGCTCACGTCGATGCCGCGCAGGGCGTTGACGCCCAGGGCCAGGATGAAGGCCAGCAGCAGCAGCGAAAGCAGCGCCGCCGCGCTGCGCGCCCAGATGCCGGCGACCAGCAGCAGCCCGGTGAAGAGCTCCAGCCAGGGAAGGACCAGGGCCGGCAGGGTCACCAGCCGGTCGGGCAGGATGGCGTAGTTGGCGATGATCCTGGCGAACTCGTCCGGGTGGGCGATCTTGTCCAGGCTGGAATAGATGAAGATCCCGCCGAGCGCCAGTCGGCAGAGTCCCTGCAGCCAGGCTGAGGAAAGCATCCCGCTCAGGTTACTTTTCAACGGCATGGCCCCTCCCGGTCCATTCCTCCATCCCCCCCTTGAAGAGGAGGAAGTTCCGCAGCCCTTTTTCCCACAGGCGGCGGGCCAGCTCGGGTGAGTCGCTGCAGGTCGGATCGCTGCAATACAGTATCAGCAGGCCCGCCCGGCGCAATCTCGGTTCCAGGCGGGAGAAGACCTCGGCGAATTCTCCCAGCGGCAGGCTGAGCGCGCCGGGAACATGGCCCAGGCGGAATGCGGCGGCGGCCCGGGCGTCCACGAGCAGGGTGCCCGGGGCCCCGCGCACCTGGTCGACGAAATCGGCGTCCACTTCGCCGACGGTCGGCATGGAGGAAGCCGGCCTGGGCAGCGGCTGCAGCAGCGGCAGGGGCTCGGCGGAGAAAAAATTGACGGCCAGTCCCACGGCCGCGGCAGCGGCGATCAGGGCCAGCATCTGCGCCAGGTGCCTTTTCTGGAATTTCATCCCGTTGTCCGCTCCTCAGAACCGGCTCATGTCCAGCGAGCGGTACTGCAGCGCCTCCTGCACGTGTGGCGGCGCGATCCGCTCCTCGCCCTGCAGGTCGGCGACAGTGCGCGCCACCTTCAGCACCCGGAAATAGCCGCGGGCGCTCAGGTCGAATTTTTCCACGGCCTGGCGCAGCAGGCTCTCGCTCTCCCCGTCCAGCGGGCAGAAGCGGCGGATCTCGGCGTTGCGCATCTGGCCGTTGGCGAACAGCTTGCGCTTCAGCCCGGCGAAACGCAGCGCCTGCACTTTGCGCGCCCGGGAGACGCGCGCGCGGATGGCGCCGGAGCTTTCAGCCAGCGCGGAAGAAGTGATCTCCTCCAGCTTGACCTTCTTCACCTCGAGCTGCAGGTCGATGCGATCGAGCAGCGGCCGGGACAGCTTGGAGTAATAGCGCCGCCCCTGGGAAGAAGCGGCGCCGAAGCCGCCCGCCCCGAAGCCGGCGGCGTCCTGGCTGGGATTCATGGCCGCCACCAGCATGAAACGCGCCGGGAAGGTGGCGGAGGTCAGCGAGCGCGAGACGGTGATGTGACCGTCCTCCAGCGGCTGGCGCAGCACCTCCAGGGCCGAGCGCTTGAAATAGGGAATCTCGTCAAGAAAAAGCACGCCGTTGTGCGCCAGGGAGATTTCGCCGGGCAGCGGATACTTGCCCCCGCCGCTGATGCCCACGTCGGAGATGGTGTGATGCGGCGAGCGGAACGGCCGGCAGCGCATCAGGCCGCCGCCGGCGCCCAGCAGGCCGGCGGCGCTGTAGATCAGGGAGGTTTCCAGGACCTCGTCATCGCTCATCTCCGGCAGGATCGAAGGCAGCGCCCTGGCGATCATCGACTTGCCAGAGCCCGGGGCGCCGATCATCAAGACGTTGTGCGAGCCGGCGGCGGCGATCTCCATAGCCCGCTTGGCCAGGTATTGCCCCTTGATCTCGGAAAAATCGTTGTCCGCGGTGTCGGCGGCGGGACGGGCGTCGGCGCCGCGAGCGGGGGCGAAGCGTTCCGGATGCTCGGCCATTTCGATCACCTCGGCCAGGTTCTTCAGGGGGTAGACCTCGATGCCGCTGACGAACTGGGCTTCCGTCCGGTTCTCATAGGGGACGACGATGCCGCGCCAGCCGTGCTGGCGGGCGAACAGGGCGATGTTCAACACCCCCCTGACCGGGTTCAACTCGCCCTCGAGGCTCAGTTCGCCGTAAAACAGCAGATCGGAAAAAGCCGCCCCGGACAGGCGGTAGCGGTTCTTGACGATGCCCACGGCCATGGGCAGGTCGAGGGCCGAGCCCTCCTTGCGCAGGTCGGCCGGGGAGAGGTTGACCACGATCTTGGTGGCCTGGGGATAGTCGAGATTCTGGTGACCGATCGCCAGCTTCAGGCGCTCGCGGCTCTCCTTGACGGCATTGTCCGGCAGGCCGACGATGACGATGCCGGGGATGCCGCGCGAGAAGCCGACTTCGACCTCGGTGGCCACCACTTCCAGGCCGTTGAGCACGGCCGAGTGGATGCGGCTGACCATCAATCTCCCCCGGGAATGATCAGGTTCATGCCCGGACGGATCAGGGTGGAGCGCAAGCCGTTGGCCGACTGGATGCGCCGCGCCGAGGTGCCGTGGCGGCGGGCAATGGTGGACAGCGTGTCGCCGGGGCGGACGCGGTAGGAACGGTAGCGCGGGATCTTGCCGGCCGGGATGCGCTCCAGCCCGGCCAGCGCCGCCTCGTCGGCCGTCGCCGGCACGCGCAGGTCATACGCCGGGAGGTTGCTGGGGGTGAAATCGCGCAGCAGTTCCGGGTTCAGTTTCTTCAGCTCGGCGAGCGGCAATCGAAGCCGCTCGGCCACCTGCGGCAGCGACACCGGCGAGGGCACTTCGACCGTCTTGCTGCCGGCCAGCAGGGGCTCGCCGTTGCCGAGGGTGAAGCCGTATTCGTAGGGAGAGCGGGCGATGATCAGCGAGGCCAGGAAGGCGGGCACGTAGTTCTTGGTTTCGCGGCGGATGTGCCGGCTGCGGTTGATGGTGAAGAAATCAGCCGTCTGCAGGGCGCGCATGGCCCTCTCGACCCGGCGCGGGCCGCCGTTGTAGCAGGCCAGGGCGATGTACCAGTCGTTGTACTCCTCGTACAGGTGCTTGAGGAAACGAGCCGCCGCATCGGCGGCTTTGAACGGGTCAAGGCGCTCATCGACCTGCCAGTCGACGCGCAGCCCGAACAGGCGCGCCGTCGCGGCCATGAACTGCCAGGCGCCCCGGGCGCGGGCCCGCGACGTGGCATCGACGCGGAAGCCGCTCTCGATGATCGGCAGGTAGGCCAGGTCCTCGGGGAGGCCGTGGCGGCGGAAGATCTCCTGGAAGGGGCCGATGAACTCGCCCATGCGGTCGAGGGCCCGCTGGATGCCGTCGTGGCGGATGGTCTGGAAGGCCTTCAGGAAGGAGACCACCTGGGGATTGACGATCACCGGCAGGCTGTAGGAGACGACGGCCGCCGCGTCAACCTTATGCTGCAGGTCCTGGACGTCCTTTTCCGAAGGCAGGAACAGCGGCGTGGCGATGACCTGATCGAGAAAGGCCTCGTGCTCGCCGTTCTCGGGGCTGTTCTTGTCCTTCAGGTAGCTCAGCTCGATGTCGGCGATCTTGCGCGCCAGGCCGTTCAGCGCCGCGTGGGGGCCGTCCCCGGCCGTGCCGGCGGCGAGCAGCACGTCCAGCGCGAGGTCGAAGTATTGCCTGGCCCCCGGCATGTCCCCCTTCTCCAGGCGGGTCTTGCCGCTCTGGAAAATGGCCTCGGCCCTGGCCGCCGGGTCCGGGACCGCGTGGGCGGCGGGGGCGGTGCGCGGCGACGGCAGGGAAGGGCGGGACGGGGCGCAGGCGGCGGCCAGCAGAAGAACGGCGAGCGGCAGGAACGGCCTAGTTTTTGACATCAAGGATGATGGTGACCTTTTTGGTCTCTGGACGCAGGGTGATATTGAGAGAACGCAGGGAGCGGCCCTCGCCGTCGCGGATCTCCACGCCCAGGCGGCCGTTGACCGCGGAGATTTTTTCGATGCGCGTGATGCGGCTGGGATCCTCCAGGCCTCCCAGCAGATCGCCCAGCGACCGGCTGGCCGGGGCGGGGCGGCGGGGCTCGGAGGCGGGCTGGGTTGCGGCCCTTTCCCCGGCAGGCGGGGAGGCCGGCGCCTGGGTGATCACTTCCTGGCCGGCCTCGCGGTCCTGCAGCTGCTCGACGCTCACCTTCTTCACCGGCAGGTCCTCCATCTTGACCATCTGCTGGCCCTGGTTGACGTCGAAATGGACGGCGACGTTCTTGGGGGTGCGAACGGAGTGGTCCAGCGCCTCCTTGATGCGCACCAGCGTCAGGGACGATATCTCGCGCAGGGTCTCGATGACGCCGCGGCCGTTGCGGGCCACGGCTTCGAAATGGGGGCGGCTGAGCTGGTTCAGGGCGCCGTTCATCCTGTCCAACGGCGAGATGTTCTTCAAATCGCGCTTGTTGTACTGGAAAACCATGGGCATGTCCTCGATGCGATGCGAATAGAATCCCAGGTTCTCCTTCAGGTTGTCGAGGCTCTCGCGGTTGGCCTGCTCCATGAGCTCCTGCGAGTCGGCCACGAACACGATGCCGTCGGCCCCCTTGAGGACCAGCTTGCGCGTCGAATCATAGAAGACCTGACCGGGCACGGTGTACAATTGAAAGCGCGTCTCGTAGCCCTTGACCAGCCCGACGTTGATCGGCAGCAGGTCGAAGAAAAGGGTGCGCTCGATCTCGGTCTCCATGCAGACCAGTTCGCCGCGCGTGCGCGGATTGGTCACCGAATAGATATATTGCAGGTTCGTGGTCTTGCCGCCCAGGCCGGTGCCGTAATAGACGATCTTGGCGGTCACCTGCTTCGACGTGTGGTTGATCAGCATTTCTTTCTCTTCCCCGGGCATTTTCGCATTTTTCCCGGGCAAAGTCAACGCCGCCGCCGGGGAGAGGTAAAGGGGTAAAGTGGTAAAGGGGTAGAGTGGTAGAGAGGTGAAGAAATAAAGTGCAAAGGCAAGGACCTGCATCTTCCGGACGGGGTTCTTGCTTTACCCCTTTACCCCTCTATCCGTCTTTACCCCTGGGCTCCTTTTAGAAATCAAAGCCGATCCAGAAATTCACGCCGGCGTATTTCTTCTGGGTGAAATCGGTGCGCCAGACCCACTCGACGTGGAAGGGGTAGCCGAAGAAAAAGAACTCGACGCCGTAGCCGTAGGAGGAGAGCGCGTCCTGGACCTTGAATCTCCCCTTCTCGAAAACGCGGTACGGCTCGCCATGGAACCACAACCCGCCCAGGTCGAAGAAGAACACGCCCCGCAGCGGGCCGATGACGCCGATGGGGGTCAGGGCGGCATGGACCAGCGGGAAGCGGAACTCGGCGTTGAAGAAGAAGCCCTTGTTGCCGACCACGCCGCGGAAATTGGCGGCACGCAGCGTGTTGTTGCCGCCGGTCCAGAACAGCAGGGAATTGTCGCCGCCCGAGTAGAAGCCGCTCAGGCGGAAGGCCAGCAGGGTGTTGTTGTCCAGGCGCAGGTACTTGCGGGCATCGCCTTCCAGCGCGTAGGCGTCCAGCGAGTTGGAGAACAACTTCAGGTACTTGGCGGCGCTGAGGCGGAAGGTGTGGCCGCTGTTGGGCCCGTAGTGGGAGAAGCGCGTGGTCTCGGAGACCAGCGCCGCCTGCAGCGGCAGGGCGAAGCCGTTGAAGAACTGGCCGTAGGGCAGCTCGAAGCCGTAATAGAAGAGGTCCGAGTCCTCCTCCTGATGGTAGGCCGACAGGGTCAGCTCGGCGCGGGTGGAACGGGAGAAGGGATAGATCAGGGAGAAGTCGCCGCCGATGCGGCTGCGCAGCGAGAGGTACAGGTCGCTGACATAGGGGTAATAATAGGCGTCGCTCTCGGAGAACAGGTGGCCGTAGAACTGCAGGCGGCGGCGCTGGTTGAGATAGGCCAGGTGATAGGAGCGGTAGCCGTAGTAGGACGCCAGGTAGAAGATGAAGTTGTGGTCTCCCAGCATGTCGGTGACGTTCAGGTAGGAGGAGCCGTAGAATCCTCCGCCGCTGTCGATGCCCAGGTTGACCGGCGGCAGCGAGCTGATGACCAGCTTTTCAAAGGGCTTGTATTTCTTGACCTCCAGCGTGAGGGGCATGGCCGCGGCGGCGTCGCCGCTGGCCACGGGCGCGGCCACGGCGGCATGCTGCGGCGCGCTGAATTCCACCACCTGCTGCGCCAGGGCCGGCTCGACGTCCTTCTTGAACAGCAGGAAGCTGCCCTTGTGAAAGGAGGAGATGACCAGCTTGCCCTTCTCGCCGGGGATCTCCACCGGGAAGAAGTTTCCGGTGCGCGCGTCGCTGTGGCGGCGGAAGGTCCGGTTCTCGAGGTCCAGGGAGCAGATGTTGTAGGCCCCGAGCTCGTCGGAGCTGTAGTAGACCGTCTTGCCGTCGAGGGAAAAGGCCGGGGCGATGTCGTTGAATTCGCCCCGGGTCAGCTGCATGGCCTGGTCGGGGTTTTCGCTGGCGGCGAGGAACAGGCGGTCGAAGCCGCCGGCCGTGGCCGAGTAGACGATCTTCTCGCCGTCGGCGGAAATGTCGACGGCCTTGACGTAGGTGCGGCCGTCGGTCAGCCTGCGCACCTGGCCGCTCGCCAGGTCCAGGGAATAGAGGAAGGAGCGGATGCCCTCGATGGCGGTGAAGAGCAGCCGATCCTGCCGGGGATGGAAGACCGGCGAGCTGGGCTTCTGCACGTCGCCGACGAGGAATCTCCTGACCACCCGGTTGTCGAGGGCGTTGAGCACGACCAGGTAGGTGTCGAGCTCCTTGCGCGCGAAAAAGGCGATGTTCTCGCCATGGCGGTCCCAGCTGAAGGCGCGGCCGTCGGAGGGGATGAACTTGAAGTCGATGCCGTCATAGGTGGACTTGAATCCCGGCGTGACGTTCCTGATCACCTTGCCGTCCTTCAGCGACAACAGGATGATGTCGATCTTGTAACTGCGGTAGTTCACCGTGACGATGGCCAGCAGCTCGCCGCCGGGGGAGACCTGGTGGGAGAAGGAGTAGGCGAAGGGGAAATCGGGACCGATGATGAAGCTGTAGTCTTCCGGATTTTCGCGGCCGATGAAGGCCTTGAAGCGCTCGCGGGCATATTTCTTGAACTCGTAATTGAAGGTCTTGGGCGTGTAGTTGAAATGGTCCAGGAAGGAGCGCCGCTTGCTGACGAGGGCCGGGCGCCGCTGGCTTTGCAGCAGGTCGCGGATGCCCTTCTTGCCGAACTTCTCATAGAAGAACTCGTACATCAGGTGGCCGAAATCATAGGGCGTGCGGTTGGTGCCGTAGGGGGCGTAGATGTCGCCGTCCTCCTGCACCTCGGGCATGCGGTCGCTGAGAACGGCATCGATGACGGTCATGAGGTTGAAGCTTTCCCAGTGGCCGGTCATGAACTCGGCATGGCCCTCCAGCACCCAGAGCGGCGGGCGGTTGTAGTCGAACATGCCCGCGGGGCGGTTCTTGTACAGGATCTCATGCTGGAACGAATGGGACAGCTCGTGGATGATCAGCCGGCCCAGGTCCTCGGCGGTGCGGTTGCCGTAGATGACCACGCGGTGGCCGACCGGCTCGGTGAAGCCCTCGAAGCTTCCGGGGGCGATGATCCCCGGGTAGAGGTTGGTCTGCTCCAGGTCGGTCTGCTTGTTGTAGAAG
Organism: Candidatus Aminicenantes bacterium UBA6072; assembly: GCA_002436105.1. Taxonomy (GTDB): domain Bacteria; phylum Acidobacteriota; class Aminicenantia; order UBA2199; family UBA2199; genus UBA2199. The sequence goes on from DIXU01000017.1 coordinate 109,596, forward strand.
ATGATCGGGGTCCTTTCCTCGATGGTCATGTTCAGCAGCGAGGAGAGCTTCTCGTAGGCCTTCTCGGCCTCGACCGCGACGCGGTTCAGCAGCTCCGGGTCGTCGATATAATGGTAGATGCGGAAATTCTTGGTATCGGCGTACTTCCAGGGAAAGGCCTGGCGCACGATCTTGTTCTTGCCGTAGAACATGGAATATTGCGCGGGCAGCGCCGCGGCCCACAGCATCAGGATTAGGACTAGGATGTTTTTTTTCATGGGAACCGTCCTATTTGCTCAGGATGAAACGTTCCTGCAGGGCCTTGCGGGGCTGCAGCGCGGTGATCAGCTTGGCGGCCAGCTTGGCGAGCATGTGGCTGAAGCGGAAGCGCGCCGTGGCGCCGGGGACGGGCTCGCCTTTTTCGGCGTACTGGTCCTGCCAGAGGATCCGCGATCCGTCGCCGTCGATCAGCGCCACCTGCATCTCCATCTCCCACCTCTCCACGGTTTCATAAGCGTTCTTCCTGTTGCCCAGCTCGTCGCGGACTTCCTTGATCACGCCCATCTTCTTGGTGTCCAGCTTCAGCTTGCCGGTGAAAAAAAGCGCCTTGGGGTTGGCCTGGAAGACCCGCTGGAAGAAAACGCTGTCCTCGTAGCGGATGTCCACGGCCAGGCGGTAGCGCTGCAGGACGTCCAGGATGGCGGCCCAGTGCTCGGGCTCGAGCCGGACGACATCCTTGCCGGTGGCATAGGGGATCTCCTCGATAAAGATCCTCCGCACCTCGGCCCCGGCGTCGAACCCCAGGTCCGGGACATCACATACGAAGTCGATGAAAAAGAGGTCCGGATACGCCGCGAAGTCGGCGACGCTGCGGGGGGTGTAGGGGACCGTCACCGGGGCGAAGGAATCGGAACAGGCCGCGGCCAGCAGTGCCGGCAGCAACAGCAGGAGCAGTTTACTTTTTTTCATGAACGGCTTTCTCCTGGTTCCTCTTCAAGCGGTCGAGGTTGCTCTGGATCTTCTCGTTGCCCGGGTCCTTTTTCAGCGCCAGCTCGTACTCGCTGCGCGCCTCGTCATAGCGTTCGAGGCCCTCCAGGGCCACGGCCAGGCTGTTGTGCAGGGCGGCCGAGTCGTTGCCGGCGGCACGCGCCTTCTGCAGGCGGAAATGAGCCTCCTGCCACAGCCCCTCCCGGATCAGCTTGTTGGCGAACTCGAAATCGGAGCGGTAGCCGCGCGCGGCGCAACCGGCCAGCACGGCGACGGCTATGGTCAAGAAAATGATTTTTTTCAATTCAACCTCCCCGGGCAAGGCCGTAGCCAGGCCCATGAACCGCCCAGACATTAAAAACTCGCTGCGCTTCTGTTTCTTGCATGTCTTGCTTGCACGCCATAATATTATGGATGACATAATGCAACAGTTCCAGTATTTTTTCAAATTATTTTTTCCCTGGGATCGCTCCCCTGCCCAGCAGGGGTCGCCGCCGCCTTTTTTTTCAATGAACTGATGCACTCTTTATTTGGCATTCCGGCTTCCCAACGGATTGCAAGCAAGCCGCTTGCCAGGAAAACTCGCTAAAAATGTACCCATTTTAGGACAGTTTCAAAAAAATGAATTCATCCGGCCCCGGCGTTTCGGGAACCTGCGCTTGACTTTCCCGGCCGCCGCGGTTATAATGCTTCCTTGGATCGCGGGGTGGAGCAGCCAGGTAGCTCATTGGGCTCATAACCCAAAGGTCGTAGGTTCAAATCCTACCCCCGCTACCAACTCCTT
>DIXU01000011.1 GCA_002436105.1 Candidatus Aminicenantes bacterium UBA6072
TCAACTCAAGTTAAATTTATTCCACCTGAGAGGATCGTCTCCTGGCTTTTGCCAACACGATCACTAACACCAATATTTTCCCTTTCTTGTTTTGGTAATTGGAATTTGTGAATTGGAATTTATTTGGAATTTGGTGCTTGGGATTTGGAATTTAATTCCTACTAGTTCGTTTCTTCCACCTTGCGCCCTAAACCCTGCGCCTTGCGCCCTGAACCCTGCGCCGATGGCATCCCCTTCCGTATCTCGCCTCTGACTTCTGACCTCTGTCGTCCGACTTCTGTCCTCTGACCTCTTGCCCGGCATCCATGGAGGCGTATTGACTTCAACGCCATTCGGGGCTATGATGGCCTTTCCCAAGGAGGAACCATGAAGAAAGCACTATTGGCATTGATCGTTGTCATGGCGGTGGCGCTGCTGCTGCCCGCCGACGTGTACATCAAGACCAACGTCCGCACCGACGCCTTCGAGATGATGGGCCAGAAGCAGCCGGCCAAGGACGAGGTCACCGAGCAGTGGGTGAACGACAGCCAGCTGTTCAACAAGCAGGGCGAGCGGGTGACGATCCTGGACATGAAAAAGAACGTCATGTACATCGTCAACCTGAAGGAGAAGAATTACGTCGAAGCGGCCCTGCCCCTGGACATGGCCAAGCTCCTGCCCCCCGAGGCCGCCTCGATGGCGTCGATGATGAAGATGACGGTCAAGGTGACGCCCAACGGCCAGGCCAAGAAGCTCGGCCAGTGGAACTGCTCCGGCTACGACGTCGACATGAGCATGATGATGATGAAGATGAAGATGGTCATCTGGGCCAGCACCGACGTGCCCTTTGACTGGAAGATGTTCTCCAAGATGTACACCAACGTCTCCAAGATGCAGTTCATGGACGACGCCTCCATCGCCGAGTTCGCCAAGATCAAGGGCTTCCAGATCGGCTCGGAGATGAGCATGGACATGATGGGCAGCAAGATGAAGGTGACCAGCCAGGTGGTGGAGATCTCGCAGAAGCCCGCCCCGGCCGGCCTCTATTCCGTTCCCGCCGGCTTCACCAAGGAGAAATCCCTCTCCATGAAGGACATGCAGGGACGCTAGCCGTTTTTTTTTGACATGATTTCTGGGGGCGGCCTCCGGGCCGCCCTTTTTTTTTGCCCCGGATGCGCCCGGGACCGATCATTGACAATCCGGAGGTTTATCGCTACCCTGCTCTCATGTCGCGCTTGAATGCGAGGGATTCCCTGAACGGCGAACGGAAAGGCCATGAAGGCCGCGGCGGTCAAAGGCCGTTGTCCCGGCGGGGGAGTGAAGGAGCGAGCCCATGAGCGATCTGCTCGGAACACGCATCTCCCATTACCGCATCATCGATTTCCTGAGCAAGGGCGGCATGGGCGAGGTCTATGTCGGCTTTGACGAGAAGCTCAACCGCCGGGTGGTGATGAAGAGCATACGCGCCGAGCACCGGCTGATCGCCGAAGCCAAGACACGCTTCCTGCGCGAGGCACGCATCCTCTCCAGGCTCGCCAACCCGAATATCTGCCAGATATTCGACTACATCGAGGGGGATACGGCCGATTTCCTCGTCCTGGAGCTGATCCCCGGCCGGAGCCTCGCTGAAGTGACGACCGCCGGGATGGAATTCGGGCAGAAGCTCAGCATCGCCCGGCAGATCGCCGGCGTGCTCGTGGCCACCCATGCCCAGGGCATCATCCATCGCGACCTCAAGCCGGACAACATCATGCTGACCGACCATGGGCAGGTCAAGGTGCTCGATTTCGGGTTGTCACGCTCCCAGAAGGACGAGATCACGATGAAGCTGATCGCCAGCGGCTCGGGCAAGTTCCGTTCCCTGAGTCCCGCGGGTGACGGGGCGGAGGCGGGCCGGGCGGCTCCGCCACGGGACGCGAACAAGCTGACCGAGGCCGGCATGGTCATGGGCACGCTGCAGTACATGAGCCCCGAGCAGGCCCGCGGCGGGGAGGCGACGATTGCCAGCGACCTTTACTCGTTCGGGCTGATTCTCCAGGAGTTGTTCACCGGCCAGCCGGCCTATGAGCGGGTCGATGATTTCGAGGCCATGCAGAAGCTGGTCATCACCGGCAAGACCCGTGCCATCGAGGGAGTCGACGCCAGCCTGGCCGCTCTGATCGAGAGGCTCAAATCCATGGCGCCGGCGGCGCGACCGACCGCCGTGGACGTGGCCGAACGGCTGGAGTGGATCCATGCCAAGCCGGCGCGCCGGCGCAGGAAGATCCTCCTGGCCGCTGGCGTCGCGGCGCTGGCGGTCTTCGCCGCGGCGATGGCGGTCCAGACCCGGCGCGCCGTCCGCGCCGAGAGGTCCGCCGAAGCCGAGGCGGCGACGGCCATGCAGGTATCCTCGTTTCTGGCGGACCTTTTCCAGGTCTCCGATCCCAACGAAGGAAAGGGCGGCAACATCACCGTCAGGGAAATACTTGACGAGGGCGCCCGGCGGATCGACGCCGAGCTCAGCGGCCAGCCGCTCATCCAGGCCCGGCTGATGGACACCATGGGGAACGTGTACATCAATCTCGGCCTTTTCAAGGAGGCGGAAGAACTGCTCGGCAAAGCCTTGCGGGCGAGGGAAAGCCGCCTTGCCCGGGAGCATCCCGACCTGGCGACGTCGTTGAACAGCCTGGCGCTGTTATACAAGAACCAGGGCCGCTACCCCGAAGCCGAGCCGCTCTACGAAAGATCCCTGGCCTTGCGCGAAAAGATCCTTGGCGGCAATCACGAACTTGTTGCCGAGTCGCTCAACAACCTGGCCGTTTTGTATCAACTCCAAGGCCGCTACGCCCAGGCCGAGCCCGTCTTCCAGCGGGCGCTGGAGATCCGCGAGAACCTGTTCGGACCCGAACATGATGATGTCGCGACGTCGCTCAACAACCTGGCGAGGCTGTACTATGCCCAGGGTTTCCATGACCGGGCGGAACCGCTGTTCCAGCGGGCGCTGGCGATCTATGAGAAAGTCCTGGGCGGCGACCATCCGGACCTGGCGATCGCGCTCAACAACCTGGCGGCGGTGTATTACCGGCAGAAAAAATACGGCGCCGCAGAATTGCTCTTCAAGCGCTCCCTGGCGATCAAGGAAGCAACGCTCGGTCCGGAACATCCCGATTTGGCTTCGGCGCTGAACAACCTGGCGATGCTCTCCCGGAAGCAGGGCAAGTCTGCGGCTGCCGAGCCGCTCTACAGGCGCAGCCTGGCCATCCGCGAGAAAGCGCTGGGCGGCGACCATCCGGAAGTCGCCAAGATCCTCAGCAACCTGGGGGACTTCTACAGGGAGCAGGGCCAATACGCCGAGGCCGCGGCGCTGATCGGGCGCAGCATTGCCATCCGCGAGAAAGCCCTGGGTCCAGACCACCTGGACGTTGCCGAAAGCCTCCATAATCTGGCGCTGCTTCATAAGGTGCAGGCTGAGTATGCGGCGGCGGAAGCGATTCACCGGCGCTGCCTGACCATGCGCACGAAAGCCCTGGGCGCCGGCCATCCGGAGGTGGCCATCAGCCTGTACGGCCTGGCCTGCATCCGCGCCCTCCGCGGCGACCGCGCCCAGGCCCTCGCATTGCTCAAGCGCGCCCTGCCCGCCGGGGGCGATATGCCCTGGATGCGAGCCATTGGGGAGGAGCGGGACCTGCTTTCGCTCCATGGCGACCCCGAGTTCGCGCGCATCGTCTCCGAGGTGCGGCGCCGTGTGCCAGAAAAATGAATCCGTCCGTAGTCAACAAACGAGGGGTCAGGTCTTGCTGGTAGATATTGTCAATCTAGATGGAACGAGCCGGCGATGGGTGGATCAGTCGGCCAAGGAAGTCATGAAACGCCGGGTGCTGAAAGATCAATGAGATATTCTTGCGAACATCTGCTATCGAGACCCGATCCTGATGCTTCAGATGCCGATGCGATGCGCTGATTTACTGGCCTGCTCGCTTTTGCTTGTCCTGGCCGCCCCGGCAATGGTTTTTCCGCGCGAGGGGCGACTCCTGGTTCATTTGACCGGTCCCAGCCTGAGCAAGCATTTCCATCCTTACGATGACCAATTCAACAACTTTCACCTCGGGCTGGGCGTCGAGACCTATTTGCAAAAGGGCCATTGGCTGATCGGCGCCAATGGCCACTTCATGTTCAACGACAGCAATGACAGGACGTCCTACTGGATCGGGTTGGCCCCGGGATATTGGCTCGGCGACCTGAAGAAAATGTGGGGTTCCCTGGCGGTGATCATGGGCGGATTGAAAAAAGCCGAGTACAATCAGGGGCGGTTCTCTGTTTTCGCCTTGCCGTACCTGACCCTCGGCTTCAACCGCATCGGGCTGAACTTCGGCTACATTCCCAGGATCGTCGGAGTCACCGAGCCGATCCTCCTCGTGCAATTGAAGCTCCTTTTTTATCCGTTCCGCCGGTTATGAAGAGATGGGGAGGGCATCGGGGTCAGGTCTCGATATTAGAGGGCATCGGGGTCAGGTCTCGATATTAGACATTGACAATTCGCTTAGGTATCAATAAGATCATTTCATGTCGCGGCCGTTGCGGATCGAATACGACGACGCTTTCTATCATATCATCGCCAGGGGAGAGCGCCTTGAAACCATTTTTACTTCCACTGCCGACAAGGATAAATTTCTGATCAAGGTCGGGGAGACAGCCGAAAAGTACCAATTGCTGATCCATGCCTATGTGCTGATGGACAACCATTACCACTTGCTGGTAGAAACACCGCAAGGCAACTTGAGCCAGGCCATGCACTACCTGAACGCCAGTTACAGCAACTGGTTCCGTTATAAGTATAAAATCGTCGGCTCGGTGTTTCAGGGGCGCTATAAGGCGATCTTGGTGGAGAAGGATGAATATTTAAAAGTGTTAAGTGCGTATATTCATCTGAATCCAGTGCGCGCCGGGATGGTGACGGAGCCATCCCTTTATAAATATAGCAGCTACCGTTTTTACAGCCAGAAGTTAAAACAACCCGCTTTTTTAAGAACAATGGATTTGCTGGAAATGTTCAATGGAAAGAGCAGTGAATATAGTAAATTTGTGGCAAGTTACGATAAAAAAGGGAGTGAAATCGATCCTGAAGAGATTTATGGGAAGAACTCACTTTTAGGCAGTGAAGCTTTCTTGCGCAAGGCATTTAAAGAAGTGCGAGAAGCCGGCGGAGCATTGAATGAAAGGGAGCAGCCAGATGCCCGGGAAATGAAGCTGGTAAATGCTGATGACATTCTGGAGATCATCCTCGCAGACATGCGCATAAAAGAAGAAGCTATTTGGAAAAAGAAGCGTGGCAATGTGTATCGCAAGTTGTTGATATATGGTTTGCGGCGGTATACGGCAAACAGCCTGAAGGAAATCGGCGCGATCGTGAAAATGGATTACTCGGCGGTTTCGGCGTTGGCGCGGCGGTTTGAGGAGGAGATGAAAACAAACAAAACGAGCCGGCGATTAATGGAGCGATTGGCCAAAGAAGTCATGAAGCGCAGAGTGATGAAAGATGGATGAGATCTTATGAGATATTCTTGCGAATGTCTAATATCGAGACCTGACCCCGATGCATGATAATATCGAAACCTGACCCCGATGCTTGACTCGAATGTCTAATATCGAGACCTGACCCCAATGCGCATGACCCCAATGCGCACTAACTTCTGACTACTAACACTAATTTTCTATGGCGTTAAAGATCTTCTTGAGCGCGAAGATGACCTCGGAAGGGGAAACGGGGTTGGTGGGGTTGAAATTGCCCAGGTGGTCGAGGGCCAGCACCTGGGAGTTGACCAGCAAGGAGATGGCCTGGAATTCCTTGTGCAGCGGCGAAAGATCGGCGATGACCGGCGCCGCGGTCAGGGGCGTGAAGCGCAGGACATGCCCTTTTTGCCGCAGGTAGTCGATCAGCGCCTGCAGCGTCACGGCGAAGCGGGCGCGGTCGGGGGTGACGAAGCGGGCGAAGGTATGGTCCGGCAGGGCGCGCAGGATGCCGGCGGTTACGGTCTTGATGATCTGCTCCCTGGCGAACGAGCCGTCGATGTCGGTGATGATCTCGGGGGAGCGGTCCATCTCGATGTAGCGGTCGAAATAAAAGCCGACCAGCGCCGCCAGCTCCTCGCGGTTGACCTCGGTCTTGAAGAAGATGCGCTTGAACTTCTCGGGCAGGGTCACTTCCTGGAAGCGGTCGCGGACCCTTTTCTTCTCGCTCTCCAGGAACGGGTCGCCGGGCTTCAGCGCCAGCAGGCGGTCCAGGGTGACGATGGCCAGGTCGAGCTTTTCCTTTTTCTCGTAAATGGCGGCGAGCTTGAGCAGCACGGCCTCGTTGTGCGGCTCCTTCTCCAGCACGGCCTCGTAGCGCGGAAGGCTGCGCTGCAGGTCGCCCTCGGCGTAGTAGTGCTCGGCGATCTGCAGGGTGATGGCCGTCATGTCGGGGGAATAGAAGGAGGCCTGCTCGAGGGCGCGGAGATATCGGCTGTTGTCGCGTCCCTTCGCCTGCTCCGCCTCCAGCAGGTGGGCCTGGGTGGCGTCGGAGCGGATGGACTCGTATTTCAGCCTGATCCAGGCGTCTTCGGGCGCCTGGAGCAGCAGGTCGCCGTAGGCGCGAAAGGCCTCGGGCGTGCGGCCCTCGAGCTCCAGGATCATGGCCCGGCCCATGCCGGCCTCGAGGTTGGCGGGATTGGACTCCAGGGCGCGGGCGAACTGCTCGGAGGCGGCGCTGAACTTCTTGCGCGCCAGGAAGACGTAGCCGAAGGCCGCCTGCTTCTTGTCCAGCGGGGCCACGCTGTTCTGGAACGAGCGGTAGGCCGCCTCGCTGTCGCCCTGGCGCAGCTGCTCCCAGCCCTGGCGGTAGAAGGAATCGAGGAAGGTGCCGCTTTCGAGCGCGGGCAGATGGAAATCGACGGTGACGGGCCTGACGCCTCCGCAGGCGACGAAGAGCAGAACGAGCGCCGCAAGCAGCATCGCTTTCATCGGATCACACCTCCGTGCGTTTCCCTGAATTGTAGCATTTTTTCCCGCGAACATAAAACCGCGGCCCGGAACCCCGCGCCGGCGCGGCTTTTCTCCAGCACGATGGCCCAGCGGCCCAGGGCGTCCAGCTGTTGCTCGTCGTCCACGTCGACGGTGAAGGCGGCGTAGTCGGCGAAATAACGGCGGAAGACCTCCTGCTTGAGCGTCGCCAGGCCGGTGCCCTCGATGGCCGAGACGAGCACCTGGCCTTCCCCGCCGTCCCCGGCCGGGCACTCGCGGTCCCGGCAGAGGTCGATCTTGTTGAAGACGGGGATGACGCGGGCCGGGTCGACGCCGAGCTGGCGCAGCACCTTTTCCACCTCGTGCTTCTGCCCCGTCCAGTCGGGGTGGGTCCAGTCGATCACGTGCAGCAGCAGGTCGGCCTGGCGCACCTCCTCCAGGGTGGCGGTGAAGGATGTGAACAGCTCCGCGGGCATGTCGCGGATGAAGCCCACCGTGTCCGAAAGGATGAAGTAGTAGCCGGGATGGGTGTCGTGCAGGTCGACGCGGCGCAGCAGGGGATCGAGGGTGGCGAAGAGCTCGCGCGAGATGAAGACGTTCTCGCCGGTCAGGGCCTTGAACAGGGTCGACTTCCCCGCCGAGGTGTAGCCGACAAGGGCGACCAGCGGCACCGGCAGCTCGCGGCGGTTGCGGCGCTGCTGGTCGCGGTTGAGCGTCACCCCCTTCAGCTTGCGGCGGATGCGGGCGATCTTGTCCTTGATCAGCCGGCGGTCGGACTCGAGCTTGCTCTCGCCCGGGCCGCGCGTGCCGATGCCGCCGCCGAGGCGGGACAAGGCGATGCCCTTGCCGGTGAGGCGGGGCAGCAGGTAGAGGAGCTGCGCCAGCTCGACCTGCAGCTTGCCCTCCTGGCTGCGGGCGCGGGTGGCGAAAATGTCGAGGATCAGGCGGCTGCGGTCGATGACCTTGACGCGCAGGGTATCCTCCAGGTTGCGCTGCTGCAGCGTGGTCAGCACGTTGTTGAAGACCACCAGCGCGGCGCCGCAAGCGGCGATCAGCTGCTGCAATTCCTCGACCTTGCCCTGGCCGACCAGGGTGCGGCGGTCGGGAGCGGGACGCCGCTGCCAGGCCTGGCCGACGACGACGGCGCCGGCGGCGCGGCACAGGGCCTGCAGTTCGCCCATGGCGGCCGCGATCTCGGCGTCCCTCATCTTGGCCGGGAACCAGCCGCAGGTTACGGCTTGCTCGACAGGCATTGGCGGATGGTGGCGATCACGGCATCCGCGTCGGCGGCGGGCAGCCAGCGGATGTCCTTTTCACGGCGGAACCAGGTGAGCTGACGCTTGGCGAACTGGCGCGAGTGGCGCTGGATCAGTTCCCGAACCTCCTGCAGGCCGATCTCGCCGCGCAGGTGGGAGAGGACCTCCTTGTAGCCGAGGGCGCGGAAAGGCGGACAGGCCGCCCCGCGCGCGCGCAGCAGCCCGCGAACCTCGGCGACCAGCCCGTTGGCCAGCATGCGCTCGACGCGGGCGTCGATGGCACGGTACAGCGCCGGCCGCTCGACGTGCAGGCCGACGCGGATGAAGCGGCAGCCGGCGAACGGCGAGCAACTGAGGCGGAAAACCTCGCTGGGGGGCAGGCCGCTGTTGCGGTGGATCTCCAGGGCGCGGACCAGGCGCACGTGATCGTTGACGCCGATCTTCCGGGCGTATTCGGGGTCGATGCGCTGCAGTTCGGCATGCAGGGCGCCCCAGCCCTTTTCAACGGCCGTTTTTTTCAGCTCTTCGCGGCAACCGCTCTTCTTGGTTTCGGGGAAGATACCCTGCATCATGACGGTCAGGTAGAGGCCGGTGCCGCCGCAGACGACGGGCACGCGGTTGCGCGACCAGATGCCGGAGGCGGCGGCGAAAGAGAGCTCGAGAAAGCGGCTGGCGTTGAACTGGGCGCAGTCGGGGATGATGTCGATCAGGTGGTGGGGGATGAGCCGGCGCTCGGCCGGGTCGAGCTTGTCGCTGCCGATGTCGAAGCCCCGGTAGACCTGGACCGAGTCGGCCGATATCACCTCGCCGTCGATGGCTTCGGCGACGGCCAGGGCCATGCGGCTCTTGCCGGCGCCGGTGGGCCCGAGGATCTGGATGACGGGTCCCATTATCCGAGCAGCAGCAGGGCGATGAACAGCAGGGCCAGGAAGGCCAGCTGCTGGCGCCGGCGCGTCAGTTGCCTGGCTTGCGGATCCATTGCAGGAGCAGGGTCTCGTGTTCCTTGCCCAGGTGGCGCTTCACGGCATAGATCTCGGCGTAGAGGATCTCCTCGAGCCCGCGCAGGAACTCGCCGCCGGCTTCGGCGAAATTCTCGTACCAGACGCTTTTCATGATCGATTTCTCGTCGACGCGGCCGTTGCCGCGGATCTCCACTCCCTGGAAGCAGGGCGGGATGGAATCCAGGACGGCGGTGATGGCGTCGGTGAGGATGGCGTGGGCCACCGGCCCGATCTCCTTGGAAAGGACGCGGTAGATATGCTCGAACTTGGCGTTGTAATTCTGCAGGGCCTCGTCGAACGAAGTGAAGGTCGAGGGCGGGCTGGGCAGCGAGTGCGGGGTGTGGGCGCGGCCCGGCTGGGGACGGTCGCAGACCAATCCCAGGGTGCGCAGCGCGTAGAGGACCTTCAGGGTGTCGAAGCGCAGCAGCTCGCTGCGGGCCAGCACCTCATCCAGGGGGGTGGCCCCGCGCACCAGGGACAGCACATGGGCCTCGTGCGGCTTCAGGGAGACGGGGCCGATGGCATTGTCGGGGGATGCGAACAGGTCCGTGCCGGCCGCGAAGCGGCTTTCGATGAATTCGCTGTCGGGAACCCGGCGCACGCCCTCCAGGATCGCCTCGGGCACGGGCAGCTCCAGCCGGATGTTCTCCCGGGCGTCCTCGCTCGGGCGGCCGATGTCGTAGCGGCCGGCGCGCAGGGGAAAAAGGGAAAAGACGATGGCGCGCATCTGGGCGCCCACCTCGCTCCACAGTTGCTCGGGCGTGATCAGGCCCATCTCCAGCAGCGCCCGGCCCAGGCGGCTGTGGTTCTTCTGCATGCGGCGGCGGCTCTTCTCCAGCTGGGAGGCGTCGATCACGCCGCGGCCCACGAGAAAATGGCCCAGGGCGTCGTCGGCCAGGCTGGATTGGGCGAACACGATGCAGCCGTCCTGCAGCCAGAGCGTCTTGGTGAAGCGGGCGGCGGCGATCTTCAGCTGGCCGTCCAGCGCCTGGACGTGCATGCGCGCCAGGATGGCGGCGACGTCCAGTTCGCCCAGGGAACCCGAGATCGGCAGGTGGCTGTTCATCAGAATTTCAGGGCCAGCTCCTTCTGTTTCAGCTTCAGCTGCTCGCGCTCCTGCTCGATCTGCTCCAGGTAGCTTCGCGACACGTCGCCGGTGGGGTACTTGCCGGAAAAGCAGGCGGTGCAGAAGGAGCGGATGGCCGGGTTCTGCCGGCGCACCGCCGCCTCCATGTCGCGGATGTCCTGGAAGAGCACGCGGTCGGCGCCGATGCGGGCGGCGACCTCGTCCTCGCGGACGCCGCTGGCGATGAACTCGGAGCGGGTCTGCATGTCGATGCCGTAGACGCAGGGGTGGGTGAGCGGGGCGGAATAGGAGACGAAGTAGACGTTGCGGGCGCCGGCCTGGCGCACCATCTGGATGATGGAGCGCGAGGTGTTGCCGCGCACGATCGAGTCGTCCACGATCAGCACGTTCTTGCCCTGGAACACGTCGACGATGGGGTTCAGCTTCTGGCGGATGGTGCGCTGGCGCACGTGGTCGCCGGGCATGATGAAGGTGCGCCCGATGTAGCGGTTCTTGACCAGCCCCTCGCGGTACTTCAGCTTGAGCAGCCGGGCGATCTCGATGGCCGCCGGCCGCGAGGAATCGGGCACCGGCACGACCACGTCGATGGACATGCCGCTCTTCTGGATGCGGCGGGCGAGCTTGCGCCCGAGGTCGACGCGCGCCTGGTAGACGTTGATGCCGTTGAGATAGGAATCGGGGCGGGCGAAGTAGATGTATTCGAAGATGCAGGGCTTGAACGGCGCCGGCTGCAGCTTTTTTTCGTGGACGGCGCGGTTCTGGTCGATGAACACGGCCGAGCCGGGCGGGACGTCGCGGACGTCGCCGAAGCCCAGCACGTCGAGGGTGACGCTCTCGGAGGCGAAGGCGAAGGCCGGGATCATCTGGCGGCGGTCGCTGCCGAAGAGCAGCGGCCGCAGGCCGTAGGGATCGCGAAAGGCCACCATGCCGCGGTCGGCGATGTGGATCACCACCGAATAGGCGCCTTTCACGCGCCGGTACACCTGGCGGATGGCGTTGAACACGCCCTCGGGCGTGATCTCCTGGCGGACCGACTTCTCCAGCGCCTCGGCGAAGACGTTGAGGATCACCTCGACGTCGCAGTTGGAATTGATGATCTTGTGGGACTTCTCGAAAAGCTCCTTCTTCAGCTCGAAAAAATTCACCACGTTGCCGTTGTGAACGGCGGCGATGCCGTAGGGGTGGTTGAGCCAGAAAGGCTGGGCGTCCTCGCCCGTGCCTTCGCCCACGGTGGGGTAGCGGGTGTGGCCCAGGCCGACGGAGCCCTTGAGCCGGTCGACATGGCGCTCTTCGAAGATATCGCGCACGAGGCCGTTGCCCTTCTTCAGGTGGTAGCGGCCGTCATAAGTCAGGATGCCGGCCGAATCCTGGCCGCGGTGCTGCAGGGTCAGCAGCCCGGTGTACAGGGGGCCGATGACCGGCTCGGTGGAGAAAATGCCCAAGACTCCGCACATGATGCTCCCACTTATATCGTGAAAGCGCCCAAAAGTCAATCGCGTCCGCAGCGGCCGCGAAGCGCTTTTTTTTCCCCGCGGCGGATTATTGACAAATACGGGATAGATATGGTAAAGCAATCGCATGCTGGCAGATTTCGAAAAACAAAAGATAGAGATGGAGCACATCCGGCGCGAGTCGCGGCTGACCATGGTCATCTCCCTGGCCATGCTGTCCTCGATCGCCATCTACACCCTGGTGGCGTACCTGGTTCCCGCCCTGTCCCAGTCCCGCCCGGCGGTGACCCTGGCCGCCGGCAAGGCCGTTCTCAATGCCTGGAACATCCTGAACATCGTTTCGATCATGCTGATCATCGCCGTCCTGGCCGTGCGCAAGACCATCTATTTCTCCCCGCGCCTGGTCCGCGACGACTTCACCCTGGACGCCCTGCTGCAGCGCTGGCGGATCATCGACATCATCCTGCTGTCGCTGGCCGAGCTCATCGCCATTTTCGGCCTGGTCATCACGCTGCTGGGCATGCCGTTCCAGCGGACGTTTCATTTTTTCGTCGCCGGCTTCCTGCTGGCCCTGATCAACCTGCCCGTCACGTTCAAGGTCCGGGACAAGATCCGCATGTTCGAGAAATATGCCGGCAAATCGATCTTGTAGGGCGGCTGCCGAACCGGGCCGGGCCGGTACGGGTCCGGGCCGGAACGGGAGGAGAGGAGCATGACCAAAAAGATATTGTTGGTGGAATACGATGAGTCGACGATCCACGTCGTCAAGGAGCTCTTCCCCCCTCCGGTCTTCGAGGTGGTGGTCGCCAGCGACGGCGAGACGGCCAAGCGGCTGCTGCACGACGGTGCCTTCGACCTGATGATCACCGCGGCCATGCTGCCGCGCTTCCACGGCTTCAACCTGGCCCTGGCCGTCTCGCAGGAATATCCCGGGATCAAGATCATCGTCATCAGCGCCATCTACAAGGGGCTGGAATACCGTCACCAGGCCATCACCCAGTATCGCGCCAACGACTTCTTCGAGAAGCCCCTGGAGCGGGAACGGCTCAAGAAAAGGGTGCTCGATCTGCTCGGCGTCGCGGAGGCCGAACTGGGCTCCGCCGCCCATCCGGCGGCCACCCGCGTCCCCGTGTTCGACACAGCCAAGGTCCCGGCGCCGAAATTCGAGGATGAGGAGGGCGGCAAGCTGAGCTCGGCGGACATCTTCGGCGACATCATCCAGAAGATCGACCAGGTTCCGGCGTTCGAGATCGACCTGGGCGACGGAAAGCAGGCCACGCCCGGGAAAGCGGAGCCGCCGCGGCCGCCCCGCCCCGCGCAGACGGGGCCGCCCCGCCCCGCGCAGACAGGGCCCGATCCCGCCAGCACCGTCCTGCTGAAGCCGCCGCCCGCCAAGGCCGAACCCGGCCCCCTCGGCGGCGACCTCAAGGGCCGCACCCGCATCGCCGCGCCGTCGTTCGACCTGGACAGCCTGCGCGTGGCCAAGAAATCCGCTCCCTCCCCTGATGCCACGGCCGTTCCGGCCGGCGGAGCGCAGCGCATCGACGCCAGCCTGGAGGGTCTGAGGACACAGCAGGCCAAGCCCGAGGTGCGGCAAAAGGAGATGCGCAAGATCGAGGACGACATCGCCCGCAAGTTCGAGGACACCCTCTCCGGGCTCGGCCTGGGCAAGAAGCCGTCTCCACCCCGGCCGGCCGCGCCCACGCCGCAGGCGCCGACGCCGCCGCGCCCGGAGCCGAAAACCGTCATCATGCCCGAGATCAAGGCGGTTCCCCGGCCCATGGCCCCGCCGCCGGCGCAGCAGCCGCCCGTTGCGGGGATGCGCGACGAGATCGCCGACGAGGTCATCGACCTGGGTGAAGCGGCCATGCTGAAAGAGGAGCCCGCGCCCCCTGCCAAGGCCCCGGCCGCACCGGCCGTGAAGCCGCCGGTTCCCCCTCCGCCTCCCGCGCCCGCCCCGAAGCCGTCCGTCGCCCCGGTTGAAGCGGCGGCCAGGCGCAGCAGCGAAGAGGTCAGCGACGCCAGGGAAGCGAAACCCGAAAAAACGGCCGCTGTCGTGGAAAACCCCAACGAGGTGGGGGATTACGTCCTGCTGGGCATGATCGCCCGCGGCGGCATGGCCGAGATCTACAAGGCCAAGAAAAAGGGGGTCAAGGGCTTCGAGAAGGTCATCGCCATCAAGAAGATCCTTTCCGGCTACGGCGAGGACGACAAGTACATCGAGATGCTGGTCGACGAGGCCAAGATCGCCGCCGAGCTCTCGCATCCCAACATCGTCCAGATCTACGACCTGGGCCGCAAGGACAACTATTATTTCATCGCCATGGAATACGTGCTGGGCAAGGACCTGCGCGAGATCCAGACGCGGCTGCGCGAGCGCGACAAGTGGTTCCCCGAGGAGATCGCCATCTACCTGACCATCAAGATCCTCGAGGCGCTGAACTATGCGCACAAGGCCAAGGACAGCCGCGGCCGCCCGCTGGACATCGTCCACCGCGACGTCTCGCCGCCCAACATCCTGATCTCCTACAACGGCGACGTCAAGCTGACCGATTTCGGCGTCTCCAAGGCTTCGATCAAGATCCACCAGACCCTCTCGGGCGCCCTCAAGGGCAAGCTGCTCTACATGTCCCCCGAGCAGGCCTGCGGCGAGAGCGGCATCGACTACCGCTCCGACCTCTATTCCGCCGGCGTGGTGCTGTTCGAGCTGCTCACCGGCAAGAAGCTCTTCCTGGACACCTCGGAGATGCTGGTGCTCAAGAAGGTGCAGAACGGCGAGATCATCAACCCGCGCGAGATCAACCCCGACATCGACCCGGCGCTGGAAAAGATCCTCCTCACCTCGCTGAACAAGGAGTGCGACAAGCGCTACCAGAGCGCCGCGGCCATGATCGCCGACCTCGAGGCGTACCTGCACAGGAAGTTCGACCGCGCGCCGGGACCGGTGCACCTGAGTCACTTCATCTTCGGCCTGTTCGAGGGCGACATCCAGCGCGAGGGGATCAAGGTCGACCTCAAGCCGCTGCCCTATGCGCTCAAGGCGCGCGAAGTGCCCAAGCCGCCGCCGCCGATCGAAAAGGCCATGCCGGTTGCGGAGCCCATCCCGCCCCCGCCCCCGCCGCCGGTCCGCGTTGCCGCCCCGCCACCGCCAGAAGATCTGGTCAGCATAAGCTTTGACGACGACAAGCCCGGTGCCCCGTCCAGAAAGCGCCCCACCGCGGAAAAAGCGGAGTTCAAGCCCGAGTCGCTGTTCCGCGACCTGGAGAAGGAGAAGAAGCGATCCCCTCTGCTGCCGCTGGCGGCCGTGCTGCTGCTCGCCGCCGTCGCCGTTGGCCTTTACTTCCTCGTCATCGACAAGCCTGCCGCTGAAACGGCCCCCGGGGGCAGGGCGGCCGCGGCGCAGGCTCTGAAGCCCGGCGGGGCCGCAGCGGCAACCGCCGTTCCGACCCCCGAGGAAGCCGCCAAGCAGGCGGAAATGAAGCGGATCGCCGACGAGCTGGCGGCCACCCAGAAGCTGCTGGACGAGGCGAAGCTGAAGCAGGATGAGGAACTGAAGAAGGTCCAGGCCGAGGAGGAGAGGAAACGGCTGCTGGAGGAACGGCGCAAAAAAACCGAATCCGACCGGCTGAAGCAGGAGGAGGAGGATCGCCTGAAGCAGGAGGAGGCCGCGCGCCTGCAACGGGACGAGGAAGAGCGCAAGAAGCAGGAGGAGGCCGACCGCCTGAAGAAGGCGGAGGAGGATCGCCGCCTGGCCGAGGAAAAGAAGCTCGCCGAGATGAAGCGGGTGAAGGAGGGCGATATCGTCCCGCTGAACGAGGTCGATGCCGAACCGGTGGCCATCTCCACCCCGGCGCCGAGCATCCCCGATTCCATCCGCTCCGCCATGACCGACAACCAGAGCGTCATCTTCAGCGTGCTGATCAACCACAACGGCGACGTCGAGACGGTGCGCATGCTGCGCAAGACCAATAACGGCCAGTTGAACTCCATCCTGACCGAAACGGTCAAGTCCTACAAGTTCCAGCCGGCCAGGAAGGACAACCTGCGCGTCAAGGTCTGGAAGACCTTCCCCATGTCCATTAAAAAATAACGAGGTGAATATATGGAAAAACTAAAAGTCGAGGCCAAGGCGTTTTACGAGTCCACGCTCCGGGAAGCGAAGAAGCAGATTGAGATAATCGACGCCAAGATCGAGGAGGAACTGGCCCGGGTCAAGGACCTCATCGCCCAGCTGCAGGAGCAGAAAAAAGCCACCCGCCTCATCTACGACGGCGCGTCCAACATCCTGGGCGTCAGGAACGAATTCGAGGAAGGCGAGGGCGGCCAGGACAACTAGCCGTTCCCCTCTGCTGAAGGGCCGATGCGTTATGCCGCGGCACTTTCATACCTGGAGAGGATCCAGGGCGAGACCGGCAAGCTCTCCCTGGAAAGCATCCGGCGCGTCATCGCCAGTGCCCCTTTCGCCGCCGGCGGCTCGCGCTTCGTGCAGGTGGCCGGCACCAACGGCAAGGGCTCGACCTCGCATTACATCGCCGCCATCCTGCAGCGCTCCGGCCTGCGGGTCGGACTGTTCACCTCGCCGCACCTGCAGGACGTTCGCGAGCGCATCCGCGTCAACGACCGGCCGGTTTCCC
Organism: Candidatus Aminicenantes bacterium UBA6072; assembly: GCA_002436105.1. GTDB lineage: Bacteria > Acidobacteriota > Aminicenantia > UBA2199 > UBA2199 > UBA2199. The sequence goes on from DIXU01000011.1 coordinate 16,387, forward strand.
GGGCCGCCTTCGCCCGCTCGGTCAGCGCCGTGCGCGCGCTGGGCGAGAAACTCCTGGGCGCGGGCCGCATCGCCAACCTGCCCACTTTCTTCGAGACCCTCCTTCTGGCCGCGCTCCACCATTTCGCCGAGATCAAGGCCGACTGGGCGGTGCTGGAGGTGGGGCTGGGCGGCCGCCTCGACGCCACCTCCACGATCCGGCCCGAGATCGCCGCGGTCACCAACGTCGGCCTGGACCACCTGAACATCCTGGGCGGGACGCTGAAGGCCATTGCCGGCGAAAAGGCGGCCATCGCCCGGCGCGGCGTCCCCCTGGTGTCGGGCTGTCCGCCGCGCTCCATGGGGGCGCGCGTCATCCGCGGCGTCGCCGCGCGCCGGCGGGCGCCCCTGATCGAGGCCTTCGCCCCGCCGCGGCGGCTGGACATCGAGAAGGAACGGGACGGCTACGCCTGCCGCTATTTCACCGGCGAAAGGGATTACCGCTTCCGGGTGCCGCAGCGCGGCCGCCACCAGTGCCGTAACGCCGCCCTGGCCGTCGCCGTCATCGACGAGCTGGAGCGGCGCGGTATCGCGGCCGGCGCCGGGGCCGTTGCCGCCGGCATCCGCGCCATGTCCATTCCCGGCCGCCTCGAGCTGCTGGCGCAGAGGCCGCCGGTTATCCTGGACGGCGCCCACAACCTGCCCGGCGTCCGCGCCCTGGCCGGCTACCTGCGCGAGGAGAACATCCGCGGCTTCACGCTGCTGTTCGGCGTGCTGCGCGACAAGCAGTACCCGGCCATGGCGCGCCTGCTGGCGCCGCTGGCAGGGCACGTCGTCCTGACCGAACCGCGCTCGGAGCGGGCGCTGCCGGCCGCAAGGCTGCTGCGCTTCTTTCCGGGGAAGGAATGCCGGATCGAGCGCGACTACGCGCGCGCGCTGGCGGTTGCAAAAAAATTCAAAAGAACTATAATCATATGCGGTTCATTGTACCTGGTCGGCGGCATGAGGGAGATCGCTCGCGGAGGAAAATGAAGATGGATGCCAGAAAATTCAGGGAGATCGAAGGTCTCTACAAGGATCTGAAGGAGCGCCAGGCGGCCGGGGAGATCTCCGTCGAGGACGCCAAGTCCGAGCTGAAGAAGATGATGCTGCGCGACGAGGACAACCGCTTCTGGATGCTGGGCGGCAAGACGGGCGGCTGGTACGTCTACGACGGCAGCGCCTGGAAGCCCGCCGATCCCTACGAGCCGGACCCGGCGGAAACGAAGGCGCCGCTGCCCGCCGCCGCGGCCGCGACCATCGAGCTGGAGCCCGCCCCGCAGCCCCGCAAGCGCCAGGAATCGCCGCTGGAGGGCGAGCCGGCCGGTACCCTGTGCAAATTCTGCCACTCGCGCATGGACGAGCACGACGCGTATTGCCGCTTCTGCGGCGCCAGCCCCAAGGCGGCCACGGCAAGGCAGGAGCGGCGCCCCTCCGGCAGCGAAATGCAATTCCGCTCGGTCGGCGTGCTCTCCCTGATCGTTTTCCTGGGCGGCCTGGGACTGGTCCTCGGCGTCGTCGTCGGCGCCTCGTTCGGCATCTTCAGCATTTTCGGCGACCTGATCTACCAGTTCCCGGTGATGCTGCAGGAGATGCGCGGCAAGTTCCTGGGCGGCCTCTTCTTCGGCGCCGTCGGCGGCATCGCCGGCTTCCTGGCCTTCGCCGTGCTCGGGCTGCTGCTCGGCCTCTTCTTCAACGCCCTGTGCTTCGTTTTCACCGGGCCGCGGTTCAAGATCAAGGCATGACCGATCCCCGGCACGCCGGCAGAGGGCGACGGATCTGAGGCGCGCACGTGGAGGTCATCCATACGGTCGGTTTTTATCTCCTTTTCGCGGCCATCCTGCTCAACCTTCTCCTTTTTTCGGCATTGTTTCTGCTGGGCAAGCACAGGCTGAAAAGGCAAAAGGAAAAAGGCAAAAGGCAGAAGTAGGAAATGCCGGAGGGAAATGGCCGCCAGGCGGGAGTGAAGGGAAGGGCGATTCGGAAAATGGCGCTTGCGGTGCATGGAGGCAACGGATGTGGAGACGGCATCACAACTGTATAATAAGTACCCAGGAGGATTCCTGGGACAGATCCGGGAGCGCACGCTGAAAGCCCCTACAGAAAAGCCGATTTTGGCTTTTGCCCTCATCGGGCAATACTATTTGATCTTGGCATTGATCATGCTTTAAAAAAAAAGGAGATGCTGATGAAAACCAAGAAAGGCTTTTCCGTTGTCGAGCTGCTGGTCGTACTGGCCGTCCTGGCGGTGGTCGTGACCATGACGGCACGGGTGGGGGAGAGCGTCACGGCCAACTCGCGCATCACCGGCCTGGTCAACAACTTCCTGGCCGATTATTCGTCGGCCAAGCTCCTGGCCTCGACAGAGAACCGCTACGTCGCCATCACTTTCTCGGGCGACGGCAACTCCTACACGCTGCAGAAGCAGACCGACATCACCCATTTCAACGACTGGACGCCGGTCAAGACGGTGACGCCCTTCACCGACCGCCCGTTTTTCAACCCCGGCGAGGTGAGCGACTTCGCGGTGAATTCCACCGGCGCGGTGCGCCTGCTCAAGAGCGACGGCACTCCCGACATGACCACCGCCGTGGGCACCATCAGCCAGAACTTCTACATCCGCAAGGGGCGCGGCGGCGCCGGCGACCCGGTCGTCTACAGCCGCACCATCCAAATTTTCCCGTACGGAGGGTTGAAAGTTGAAAAACACTAGAGGATTCACCCTGGTCGAGGCCCTGCTGGCCATGGCCATCGTCCTGTTCGTCGTGGTCTCGATCCTCTCCGGCTTCACGCAGCAGATGGTCTCCAACCGCTACGCCGGGGCCAAGAACATCGCCATCTCCCTGGCCGAGGCCAAGATCGAGGAGTACCTGAAGTTCCCCGCCTCGCAGATGCCGGCCGACAGCGTGGACTACGTGGTGGAGCAGAACCGCAAGCTGGTCGTCTCCACCGTCGACCCCGACCGCGAGGACCAGTACCGGCGCACCACCGTGGTCACCCCGTCCCCGGACTTAGCCGCCATGAACGTCATCCGGGTGACCGTCGAATACGGCAGGCACAACGACCGCTACCCATTCCGCGTTGTGCTCAACTCGCAGCGCGGAGGCTGACATGAAGAACCGCAAGGGCTTCACCCTGGTCGAGTCGATGGTGGTCATGATCATCATGGCCCTGGTCATGAGCGCCATCTACATGATGATCATGTATTACCGCGACGTGGCGGGAACCGAGCAGGCGCGGGTGCGCCAGACCCAGGAGTCGCGCTACCTGCTGTCGGTCTTCAGCTCGGAGCTGAAGAACGCCGGCGCCGTGATGACCCTGGTCAACACCGGCGGCTTCCTGGCCGTGCCGCCCAATTTCAACGGCATCCACCCGCTGAACAACGACGACTTCGCCGACGGGGTGATCGTGGCCAGCGGCGACCCCAACGCCGTCAGCAAGCTGGTCAGCGAGGCCGACATGACCAGCCCCACCTCGCTGATCGTGAACAACACCGTCGCCGACCCCGCCTGGGCGCCCGGCGACAAGGGCATCCTCATCGGCCCCGACGGCTACTTCGTCTTCGTGGTCACCGCGGTCGGCGGCAACTCGCTGGATGTCCGCGGCGAGTCGGTCTATCACTCGGGGCTGCTGGATACGACAAATTACAAGGATCTCTCCACCGCCGGCAACACGCTGACCTACCCGGTCAACTCGCCGGTGATGCGCCTTGGCGACTTCAGCATCTACCTGGTGCAGGAGCGCGACGACGCCGCCAAGGGGCGCAAGGTGCGCGACCTGGTACGCGTCAGCGACTGCTTCGGCAAGGCGGCCGTTCTGACCGACCCCGACGTCAACATCATCAAGGGGGCGATCGCCGAGAACGTCTGGGACCTGCAGCTGACCTATACCGCCTATCCCGGCTTCCCCGACGTGTCGGCGCGGGAGGATTACTATACCTACGGCGGCAGCTCCGACCTGGACGCCCTGCTCAACGCCCTGCGCGTCAAGACGCTGAAGGAGATGACCGTCCATGTCGTCGCCCTCACCGACGACTACCCGGGGCGCGGCCAGGTCACCCACCAGCTGCCGCAGCTGGCCGACCGCGGGCCCGAGGCGCTGCCGGCGGGCAAGTACAACTACCGGACCTTTTCCTTCCTGGTCCAGCCGCGCAATTACAATGTCAAGATGTAGGAGAGACAAAATGGAAAAAGGCAGCATGCTCGTTCTGGCGATCATCGCCACCCTGATCCTGTCGATCATCCTGGTGGCCGGCCTGACGGTCAGCACCACCGAGGTGCACACCACCCAGAACCACCTGATGAACAAGATGTCCTACTACGAGGCCATCGAGGGGCTGGAGATCGTCACCCAGATGATCCGCACCACCGCCGACCCGGGCACCATCTACGTGCCGGCCGACGAATTCGATACCGCGCAGGGGGGGATCGCCCGCAAGTTCATCACCGGCACCCTGGTCAACTTCCAGAACAGCTCGACCCAGAACGTCAAGTCGTTCCAGGGCTTTGATCCGCCGCCGCTGCCCAGCATCTCGCTGGGCGCCTCGACTGGCGTGACGCCGGTGATCTGGTACGTGCCCATCACCGCCGAGGTCAAGATGGGGGCCGCCAAGCAGAAGCGCTCCTACACCGAGATCGAGGCGGGGATCTATTCGATACTAATGACCGGTTATTAAGGGGGAGAACATGAAAAAAAGCATCTTTTTACTGGCGGTTCTTATTCTGGCGATCGGACCGGCCTGGGGCCAGGTGTCCCACTACCAGGACGACCGCGACCTGTTCATCGGCGTCGACAACGCCGCCAGCATCCGCCCCAACATCATGGTGCTGGCCGACAACTCGGGCTCGATGAACACGGCCATCTACCATCCGGCCTACAATCCCAAGGGAGAGCCGTACTACATAGTGACTCCAACAGAAGGATACTTCACAGACGCTACTGGGCAGAAATTGAATCTGGATGAGACTCTACTCAATTTCAACTTGAATGACAGTTGGAATTCGACCTCCAATCTCTCTTCGACCATTTCCTTCAACATCTGCCGCGCGCAGAGCCAGGTTCTGCCAAGATGGGACCTGCGGGCGAGGTTCAACGAGCTCTACCGCGCCGGCGACTACAGCCGCTGGGAGATCTCCAAGTACGGCATCGACAACCAGGCCGGGATCGCCTTCCCGGTGGTGGGACAGGTCATCGACTACGACGGCTGGGGCACGGGAATCGATGATCAGGCCATCATCACCAGCGTCTCCAGCAAGCTGGGCTATTGGCTCGTGACCGTTTCCGGCTACAACGGCCCGCCATCGAACGGCTCCTATGTTTACATCAACTATCACATTGAGACCAGCTTGAACAACGGGCTGGCCGAATTCCACCCAGTTGGCGAGGCCTGCACGGGCTTCGACCAGACCTTCAGCAATGTCAGCCTGTACGGGAGCTACGACCTCGCCGGGACCCCACATGCTACCACCAATCCCACCCGCTATGACCGCAAATACCTATACTGGCTGGCCTTCTATGCTACCGAGCAGCAGCTCGCCGAGGTGACCTACTGGGCCACCACCGGCAAGTTCCCCGACAAGAGCGGCACCCTGGTCGATTTCGGCTTCACCCGCATCGAGGTGCTGCGCCGGGTGCTGGCCGACGTCATGCGCGAGGTCCACGGCGACGTCAACCTCGGCCTTTCCGTCTTCAACAGCGAACACGGCGGCTATGTCCGCGAGAATATGACCAACTTCAACACCCTTTCTGCTTTGGAGTTGATGATCCAAAATAATATTTCATATCTTTCCGCTGAAACATGGACGCCTCTTTCCGAGGCGCTGGCGGCTGTCTGGTATTATATGATCGGCCAGAACACCTCGACCATCCAGCCCCACACAGACAAGAGCGTGGCCGAGGATTGCCCGCTCGAGGATTACTGCCAGAAACAGTACGTCATCCTGATGACCGACGGCGAATCGACCAAGGACAAGGAGCTGACAGGGCATGACCTTTATGGGGATACGTTCTATACCGGGTCCTATTTCGCCACCCACCCGGTCTCGGAATGGGGCGACGAGGACAACGGCGCCCACGACCCCGATCCCGACACCGGCGTGCAGCCGACCGAGTTGACCAAGCCCGACGGCACACCCTATTGCCCCGACGATACTTGCTGGCAGCCATTGAACGGCGGAACAGACATCCTCGACGACGTGGCCTGGTACATGGCGAAAAACGACCACTTCCCCGACTCCATCTTCGATCCCTGCTACGGGCTGGAGGGGGCCGCGCTGGAGGAGTGCAAGATCAACAAGAAGATCGAGTACGGCGACTTCCTGGAGAAATACCAGGGGATGCAGGCCGTCGAGACCTACGTCATCGGCTTCAACATGGACAACGACCTGTTGATGGAGACGGCCACCAACGGCAACGGCGAGTACTACGTCGCCAGCAGCTACGACGACCTGAAAAAGGCGCTGACCAACGCCATCGTCAGCATCCAGCTGCGCAACATGGCATTCGCCGCCTTCACCGCGCCCAAGAAGATCACCTCGACGGTGGGCGAGGGCTTCTCCTTCGTCGGCTACTTCATGCCCTCGCTGGTCAACACCATCTGGAGCGGCCACCTGCAGTCGTACAAGATGACCGACTACTGGTACGCCGACCTGGACGGCAGCGGCAGCCTGGAGGAGAGCAACTCCACGGGCGCGAACGAGTTCACCAGCCGCCACGATTTCGAGACCGAATGCGCGACGGCCAATCCGGGGCTGACCTGCCTGCGCAGCGTCGTGCTGGCCAGCGTCCCCGAGTGGGACACGCAGCAGAAGCTGCTGACTGCCACGCGCAGCCTGTTCACTCACGACGGCGACACATCGCTGACGACGCTCATCCCCTTCACCACGGCCAACGCCGCCACCCTGCAGCCCCTGCTCGGCCTTCCCGACGACGTCGCCCCCGACACCACCTACCTGACCCAGGCCCAGACCATCATCTCCTCGGTCGGCGGCACCACCCTCGGCGACATCTTCCATTCCGACATCGCCTATATCGGACCGCCGATGGTCGGCAAGAAATACATCAAGAACCTCAATCCAACCGACTGCGACAGCACGCCGCGCGAAGAAGACCCGGGGTGCTATGAAAAACTCCTGACCGACCAGGCCAACCGCGACAAGGTGATCTACGTCGGAACCAACGACGGCATCCTGCACCAGGTCGACGCCACGACCGACGCCACCCACGGCGGCGAGGAGCGCTGGGGCTTCATCCCCGACGAGGTCCTGCCCAAGCTGAAGGACATCGTCATCGACGAGAACTACACTTATACCGTCGACGGCCGCCTGCATGCCGATGACATCTACTACCGCAACGGCGCCGACAAGTCCTGGAAGACCATCCTGGTTTTCGGTCTCAAGGACGGCGGCGACGCCTTCTACTGCCTCGACGTCACCGACGCCGACAGCGACCCCGTCGTGCTCTGGAAGTTCAAGGACGACGACTACAGCGGCCGCAGCTGGAGCAAGCCCTTCGTGGGCAAGATCCGCGAGCTGCAGGCCGACGACACCATCCTCGACCGCTGGGTGGTGGTGCTGGCCGGCGGCATGGCCTTCAACAACGAGAACACTGCCGCCACCGCAGGCAAGGCCGTGTTCGTGATCGACGCCTCGACCGGCAAGCTGATCTGGATGCTCGGCTACAACTCCGCCGGCGCCGCCGACGCCGCGGGGACGGCACAGATCGACCTCAAGCTCGACGCCGCCTACACGGGCGACGGCGTCCGCTACCTGACCGCCAAGCCCGAATTCTGCTACCCCATCCCCTCGGCCATCACCCCGGTCGACCGCGACAGCGACGGCTTCCTCGATACCATTTACTTCGGCAACGTGGCCGGCCACCTGTTCAAGGCCGACATCTCGTCGGCCGATCCCGATCAGTGGAAGGCCTATCAGCTGTACAAGAAGGAGGGGCTGCACGACGTTCCCCAGGCCTCCACCACGATCTCTTCGATCGCCGGAGATGTCCTCACCCTGGACAGCAAGGCCGCCGGCTTCGACGTGCACCGCAATGTCTTCGGCCTCACATCCAAGGCCATGGGCACGATCGACGCCATTGACCCGGTGAAAGACTACATCGTGACCGTCACCACCATCTCGCCCTCCTCGTTCATCGCCGGAGAGACCCTGGTCATCCCCAGCTACGATCCCATATACCTCTCGCCGGCCGTGTTCTACGACCAGTGCTTCAACCTCTGGGTGGCCTTCGGCAGCGGCGACCGCACGCGCTCGCGCACCAATCCCGACACCGGCAAGTTTATCGCCCTGCGCGACGGCAGCACTACGGTCAGCTCGATCACCGTGCAGAAAACCGATATCCTCCTCTCCGACCTGGTGCCCATCACCTGGACGGGAAATGTCGTCGATCCCGTCAACATCAAGGTGGAAAACAAGTGGGGCTGGTGGTTCACTTTCCCCATGGCCGCCAACAGCGAGAAGCTATTCGATCCCGAGCCGATCGTCCTGCCTGACCTCAACCTGGTGCCGCACATCTACTTCAACACCTACCAGCCTTCCACCGAGGAGACCAGCTCCGACTGCGACGCCCCCAAGAACGGCATGATGTATTACTACGATATCACCTGCAACTACTGCGGGGATGGCACGCTGTCCGGCATCTCCGAGAGCGGCCGCATCGCCGGCGGCGGCGTCTTCCAGGGCACCGATTACATTATCTACCAGGGCACCGGCGACGTGGCCTCGATCCCGCCCCTGCAGTCGATCAAGCCCATCAAGCTGATCTACACCGGCAGCATGCTGTTCATGAAGGAGAAAAAGAGGTAGAGCTCAAGAGCGAAAACGGAAGCGCCGCGGGGCGCTTCCGTTTTCTTTTAAAGTGTCAGTGACGGTGTCAGTGTCAGCAAGCGGGCTTACGGGTATAAGTGGTAGTGATAGTGGTAGTGGTAGTGAAGAAAGAATCATTAATGTAATTGATATGCTGGGGTAATCCCGATCGCTGTTCCGCCTTTTGTAGGGGCGGTTCGCGAACCGCCCTTACATGAAGATAAATCCCAAATCATAAAGGGATCGCTTCCTGGTTCCTGCTAACACGAACACACTCTTTTCTTTGTTTTGGTCATTTGAATTTGGAATTTGGAATTTGTTTGGAATTTGGTGCTTGGGATTTGGAATTAAAATTCTTACTATTGCTTTCTTTATTTTGCCGTCTGCCGTAAACCGTCTACCGTCAACCGATTGCATTTGCAATCCATATCTTGACTTACTATAATATCGTTGGCGCTGGCAGCCGGAGGCAGAGATGATGAGAAAAGCATTCGTTGTCTTGTTCATGGCCATGATCGCCCTATCCTTTTGCTCGAAAAAAGGGGAGGAGAAGACCCCGCTGGCCGAGAGGCGCTTCCATGAGGCCAACGAGCCCAGGCCGGCCACGGCCCGGAGTGAAGACGTCCCGCTGTGGATCACGGCCGTCCGCCTCAGCCCCGAGGCGCCCACCGTGCTGGACGACATCACCGTTGTCGCCGAGCTGGACGATCCGGCACTGGAGAACGTCAGCTTCCAGTACGAGTGGCATGCCAACGGCCAGGAGCTGGCCGATGTCTGGGGCGACAAAATCGAAAAGGGAAAGCTCAAGCGCGGCTCCTGGGTCTATTGCCGCGTGAAAGCCGTGCTCGAGGACGCGGAGAGCGAGTGGGCCAAAAGCGACCTGATCCAGGTGCTCAACACGCCGCCCGCGCTGCGGCTGGAGCCGGTGGGCGAGATCAGCGTGCCGGGCGAATTCCAGTACCGCGCGGCCGCCAGCGACGCGGACGGGGACGAGCTGACCTTTGAATTGCCGTCGCCGCCGGACCCGGGGATCGCCATCGATCCCAAAAGCGGCCTGATCACCTGGGCCCTGAGCGAGGAAGTCGTCAAGCGCCTGGGGGAGAAGGCCGAGATCAAGATCGTTGTCGGCGACGGCGAGGCCAAGGCCGAGGGAACCATTACATTGCAATTCACAAGCAATACCAGGAAGACCGAAATGCCGTGACGCGTAACGCGTGACGCGTGTCACGAAGCCATGAAATAAATTCCAAATCTCAAATTCCAATTACCAAAACAAGAAAAGAAAATATTGGTGTTAATGATCATATTAGCAAGAGCCAGGAAAAGATCCCCTTGGGATTTGGGATTCCTTCTTCATGTAAGGGCGGTTCGCGAACCGCCCCTACAAAAGGCAGAACAGCGATTGGAATTACCCCGGCATATCAATTAGATTAATGATTCTTTCTTCACAACCACTATCACTATCACTACCACTTATACCCGTAAGGCCTCTTGCTGACACTGACACTGTCACTGACACTTATGTCAAAACTCCTGATGTTCCGTCCTTCTGATGATCTCTTCCTGAAGCTCCGGCCCGACGTCGACGAAATAGTCGCTGTAGCCGGCCACGCGCACGATCAGGTCGCGGTACTTTTCCGGGTTTTTCCGCGCGGCGCGCAGGGTGGCGGCGTCGACCACGTTGAACTGCAGGTGGTGGCCGTTCATGCCGAAGTAGGCGCGCACCAGCTGGCCGAGGCGGGCGATGCCCTCCTCGCCGGCCAGCAGCGCCGGCGCGAACTTCTGGTTGAGCAGGGTGCCGCCGGTGCGCAAATGGTCGATCTTGGCCGCGGACCGCAGCACCGCCGTGGGCCCCTTGCGGTCGGAGCCCTGAACCGGCGAGATGCCCTCGGAGAGGGGCTCGCCGGCGCGGCGCCCGTCGGGGGTGGCGCCGGTCTTGCGGCCGAAGTAGATGTGGACGGTGGTGGGCAGCAGGTTGAGGCGGTAATGTCCGCCGCGCATGTTGGGCCGGCCGTCGACGGCGCGGAAAACCAGTTCGAACACCTCGCGGCCGATGGCGTCGGCGCGCTCGTCGTCGTTGCCCCAGCGCGGCGTCTTGTTCAGCAGCAGCTGGCGGGTCCTCTCGCTGCCGCGGAAATCGTTGCGCATGGCCTTGAGCAGCGCCGCCAGGGATAGTTTCTTTTCAACGAAAACATGGTGGTTGAGCGCGCTCAGGGCGTCGGTGATCGTCCCCAGGCCGACCCCCTGGATGTAGGAGGTGTTGTAGCGGGCGCCGCCGTCGTGGTAGTCGCGGCCGCGGGCGATGCAGTCGTCGATGAGCAGCGAAAGAAATGGGACGGGCAGGTCGCGGGCATAGAGGCGGTCGATGACGTTGCTGCCGCGCACCTTGATGTCGATGAAATGACGCAGCTGCTTCCCGAAGGCAGCCAGCAGGTCGGAGAACTCCCCGAACCCGGCCGGGTCGACGGTCGGCAGGCCGATGCACTTGCCGCTGAGCGGGTCGCGGCCGTCGTTGAGGGTAACCTCGAGCACCTTGACCAGGTTGAAATAGCCGGTCAGGATATAGGCCTCGCGGCCGAAGGCGCCGGTCTCCACGCAGCCCGAGGCGCCGCCGCGCCGGGCGTCGGCCAGCGACTTGCCCTGGCGGAGCATCTCGGCCACCAGCGCCTCGGAGTTGAACAGCGAGGGCTGGCCGAAGCCGGTGCGCACGATCTTCAGCGCCCGCCGCAGGAAGGCGTCGGGGTTCTTTTCGCTGACCTGCACCATGGAGCTGGGCTGCAGCAGGCGCATCTCCTCGATCACCTCGAGGATCAGGAAGGAGACCTCGTTGACGGCGTCCCTGCCGTCGGGGTCGACGCCGCCGCTGTTGATCAGGGCGAAGTCGGTGTAGGTGCCGCTCTCCTCGGCCGTCACCCCCACCTTGGGCGGCGAGGGGTGGTTGTTGAACTTCACCCAGAAGGCCTGCAGCAGTTCGCGGGCCTTTTCGCGGTCCAGGCTGCCGTCGGCCAGGCCGCGGCGGTAGAAGGGGAGGAGGTGCTGGTCGAGACGGCCGGGGTTGAAGGCGTCCCAGGGGTTGGCCTCGCTGATCACGCCGAGGTGGATGAACCAGTAGTGCTGCAGCGCCTCGTAAAAGTCGCGCGGGGCATGGGCCGGGACATGGTCGCATACGGCGGCGATGCGGCGCAGCTCGCGGCGGCGGCCGGCGTTCCTTTCCTTCTTCGCCAGCTGCCGGGCTTTCTCCGCGTGGCGGCGGGCGAAAGCGACGACGGCGCCGGCGGCCTCCTCCATGGCCAGCAGCTCCTCTCTTTTGGCCAGCGCCAGCGGGTCGTTGAAAAAATCGAGCGCCCGCAGCGCGGCGCGAACCTCTTCCCGCAGGTCCAGGAGCCCCTTTTCGTAGATCTTCTCGCCGCAGACGGTATGGCCGGGGGCGCGCTGCTCCATGAACTCGGTGAACACCCCAGCCTCGTAGGCGGCGAGCCATTCGGGCTCCATGAGCGCGAAAAGTTTCTCGCGCATGGTCCTGCCGCGCCAGCAGGGGATGATCTCCGCAGCGAAGTCGCGGCGCGTCGGGGCGCTGACGCGGAAGCGGGTCTTTTCGCGGCGGTCGAGCACGTCCAGGTCGCGCAGGGAATGGCAGGTGATCTCGGGGTAGGAGGGGGTGGCCTTGGCTGCCGGGCCGCGCTCGCCGACGATCAGCTCGTCGGGCAGGATAACGATCTTCTTGCGCTTCATGAGCCAGGCGAAGGCGCCGGAGCGCTGGCGCGGGACGGAGAGGCCGTCGGCGGCGCCGCTCCGGTAGTAGCGGGACAGCAGCACGCCGCGTTCGCTGGAAAGGGCGGGAACGGCCCGCAGCGAGCGGGCGCGCAGTCTGCGGATCCGTTCGGTCATGTCAGCCTCCGATGATGACGGTCGAACCGTTTCCGGCGAATATCTTCCCGGCCCTTTCCTGCAGCTCGCCGGAAGGCGGGGCGGTGTCGGGGAGAACGGCGTCGAGGCCCAGGCGCAGGCGCTTGGCCGCGTAGCCGCGGTGGTAGGGGAGGAGGTGCAGCGGGTGGCGGCCCGGCAGCGCGTCGCGGAATTCAGCCATGGCCTTCAGGTCGCGGTCCGCGTCGTTCACGCCGGGTATCAGCGGCACGCGGACGGACAGCGGCGCCCCGGAGCAAGAGAGCTTTTCCAGGTTTTCCAGGATCAGGCGGTTGGAGACGCCGGTAAAGCGCCGGTGACTCTCGTCGTCGATGACCTTCAGGTCGAACAGGAAAAGGTCCACCAGGGGCAGCAGCTCCTCGAAAAGGGAAAACGGGGCATGTCCCGAGGTGTCGACAACGGCGTGGATGCCCCGGGCGCGGCAGTCCAGGAGCAGCTCGCGCAGGAACGCGGGCTGGGCCAGCGGCTCGCCGCCCGAGAACGTCACGCCGCCCCCCGATTCCCTGTAAAAAGGGATGTCGCGGGCCACTTCCTCCATGATTTCGGGGACGGATACCGTCCTGCCCGCGGACCGGAGCGCCTCGGCGGAGCAGATCTCGGCGCAGGCCCCGCAGCCGTCGCAAAGGCTTCGGTCGAGGAGGATGATGCCGCGGACTTTTTTCAGCGCCCCGCGCGGGCAGGCGGCGAGGCAATCGCGGCAGCCCTTGACGCAGCGGTCGGCGAAGACCGCGATCTCGGGGCCGGCAGCGATCCCCTCCGGGTTGTGGCACCAGGCGCAGCGCAGAGGGCAGCCTTTCAGGAAAACGGTGGTGCGGATGCCCGGGCCGTCATGAACGGCGAATTTCTTGATGTCGAAAATGATGCCTGAAGAGCCCATGTTTCTGATATCTGATATATCAGCAATTTTACCGGCTGTCAATAGGGGAATGCGGAAGAGAGATAACAGTAGTCAGTAGACAGTAGTCAGTAGTGGGAAGAAGTATGTTTCAGCGATTTCCATTTCATGAACTTGCATTGATCTCTTCTACTGACTACTGGCTACTGGCTACTGACTACTCGACCCACTGACTACTGACTGCTATTTTCCTGACTTGCTTATGAACTTTTTCCTGCGCTATACTTCCGCCATGCAGAAGGCAGGAGGAAAGCTGGTGGTGAAATCGCTCAAGGAGCAGGTCTACGACTACCTGCGCCGGCAATTCCAGAAGCACCGCCTGCAGCCGGGCGAGACCATCAACATGGACGCCACGGCCAGGATGCTGGGCGTCAGCAGGACCCCCCTGCGCGACGCCCTGATCCAGCTGGAGATGGAGGGCTTCGTCACCATCAGCCCGCGGCGGGGCATCTACGTCAACTCGCTGCCGCTGGAGGAGATCCGCGAGTTCTACCAGGTGATCGGCGCCCTGGAGAGCGCGGCGCTGAGCACATCCTTCCCCAAGCTGGGGCCGGCCGGCATCAAGAAGATGGACCTGCTGAACCGCCAGATGCAGAAGGCCATCGACGCCGGCAATTTCGACCTGTTCTACGAGAAGAACCTGCAGTTCCACGACGTTTTCATCGATCCCTGCGGCAACCGCAACTTGGCGCGCATCCTCGACAACCTGAAGAAGCGCCTGTACGATTTTCCCCAGAAGCGGCAGTGGATCAAAGAGTGGGAGGAGTCCTCCATCCACGAGCACCAGGAGATCGTGGATTTCCTGGACGCCGGCGACCCGCAATCGGCGGCGCTGCTGCTGCGCGACGTTCACTGGTCCTACGCCGTCCAGGAGAAGTACATCCGCAAGTACTACGGGGCTTCCAAGACTTGAGTTGTTTGTCGGGCCGGAACAGCGAAAAACGGTTGACAGAAAAAATATTCTCGGGTATAATTTCCCTGCGTTGGGATGTCGTCCAATGGCAGGACATATGACTCTGGATCATATTATCGGGGTTCGAGTCCCTGCATCCCAGCCATTTTCCCCAAGCGCGGCGCTATCGTCTAGGGGTTAGGACGGGTGATTCTCAGTCACTAAACCGGGGTTCGAATCCCCGTAGCGCTGCCATCTTCCTGAACTTGTCCTACGGGGGTTCGAACCCCCCGCTTCCTGCGGGGTGGCATCACCAAAGCCTCGTAAAACCTCGGCTTGGTGATGCGTACCGGAGGGGTTCGACCGTTTTGCGTTCAGCAAAACGGGGGCAGCGAGCGAAGCGAGCTGCACGAAGTGTGGCCGGCAGCAGCCGGCCACCCCATCCCCGTAGCGCTGTATCTTCCAGAAATGACAGCGCTAGGTGGCGTCGCTAGATGCCTCGGAAGACCTCGGCATAGCGACGCGTACCCCCGCTGCTCAGTCTTTGATCGCTTTTCTCTCGCATAATGCTCGGAAAAGCGATGCATAGTAGCAGCGGGGTGGCGCCGCTAAAAGCCTCGCTAGGGCCTCGGCTTAGCGGCGCGTACCTCAGCTTTGCTGAGTGGCAACGCCGGATGCCTCGCTTAAGCCTCGGCATGGCGTTGCGTACCGTAGCGCAAGCGCTACGTGGCGTCGCTAGATGCCTCGGAAGACCTCGGCATAGCGACGCGTACCGTAGCGCAAGCGCTAGGTGGCGCCGCTAAAAGCCTCGCTAGGGCCTCGGCTTAGCGGCGCGTACCGTAGCGC
>DIXU01000006.1 GCA_002436105.1 Candidatus Aminicenantes bacterium UBA6072
TGTCGTATGCTCCCTTGAATTTAGTTTTTGGTAGAACTTGATTTAATAGCATACGACACATCCTTTTTACATCCATACTCAACTTTCGATCATATCTCTGTCAGTGTCAGCAGGAGATCAGATTGGAATTCAATGTCAGTAATTGAAACCGGTTTACGGTTTACGAATGAAAAGTGATAGTGATAGTGGTAGTGATAGTGAAGAAAGGAATTTGGCGCAAAGGTATTCTCCTGACGGGCATGCAGATCTGAATATCAATTTCCAAAACAAAAGCCCTTCCAGCGTTTTTTCTTCGTTTGGGTCATTTGGACATTGGAGCTTGGTGCTTGTTTGTGATTTGGTGCTTGGTGCTTGGGATTTAATTCTTCACATGTCACGCGTCACGAAGATCGTTGCTTTGCTGTTGCCGTACGCCTTACGCCGAGTTCCGTTCTTTCTCGTCACGCGTCACGCGTTACGCGTCACGAAGTTCGTGCTTTCCCTCCTATTTCTTGAGCCACTGGTCGAGCCAGCCGATGACCGTATCGTGCCAGAGGATGGAATTGTGGGGCTTGAGCACCCAGTGGTTCTCGTCGGGGAAATAGAGGAACCTGCTGGGAATGCCGCGGCGCTGGAGCGCGGTGAACGTGGACATCCCCTGCGTCTCCACCACGCGGAAGTCGAGGGCGCCGTGGACGACGAGCATGGGCGTCTTCCAGTACTTCACCAGGTTGACCGGGTTGTGCTTCTCGTACCCCTCCGGGTTGTCCCAGGGCGTTCCCAGGTGGTCCCATTCCGGGAACCAGAGCTCCTCGGTGTCGAAATAGGCCAGGCGCTCGTCGAGGTTGCCGTCGTGGCACACCAGGCAGCGGAAGCCGTCGGGCCAGGCGCCGGCGATCCAGTTGATCATGAAGCCGCCGTACGAGGCGCCCAGGGCGCCGACCCGTTCGCCGTCCAGCCAGGGATAGCGGGCCAGCGCCGCCGCCAGCCCCTTCTGCAGGTCCTCGAGCGGCTTGCCGCCCCAGTCGCCGCGGATCGAGTCGGTGAAAGCCTGGCCATAGCCGGTCGAGCCGTGGAAATCGACCATGACCACGCCGTAGCCGGCGCCGGCATAAGCCTGCGGATTCCAGCGGTAGTGGAAATGGTTGCCGAACGAGCCCTGCGGGCCGCCGTGGATGAGGAAGGCGACGGGGTACTTCCGGCCGGGGTCGAAACCGGCGGGCTTGACGACATAACCGTAAACCGTCTCGTCGTTCCAGCCCTGGAAAAGGAATTGCTCGGCCTCGCCCATGCGCGCGGCCGCGACCCTGCCGGCGTTGATGCGCGTCACCGGGCGCGGATCGCCGCCGCCGGCGCGGATCGACCACAGCTCGACAGGCGAGTTCAGGTGGTCGAGGCCGAAGACCAGGCGCCGGCCGGCCGCGGGGGCGGGCGAGGAGACCTGGCCCTTCCCGATCAGCAGGTTCACTTTGCCGCTGCGGGCGTCGATCGCGAACAGGGAATGCTGCCCGACGTTCTCCGCCGTGGCGTAGAGCGTCCTGCCGTCCGGCGACCAGCACAGCGCCGAGGGCGAACGGTCCCAGCCCGGCGCCAGTTCCCGTTCGCTGCCGTTGGGCCAGGAGCGAAGCATGATGCGGTAGCGGTCGGCCTCGTATCCAGGCCGCGACATGGCCAGGTAGGCCAGGGTGCGGCCGTCGGGAGAGAAGCAGGGCTGCGTGTCGGCGGCCTGGTTGGCTGCCGTCAGGTTGCGCGGCGCGGCCGAGCCGTCGACGGGGACGACAAAGAGGTCAAGGTTCGTCGACCAGGCCTCCTCGCGGCCGGCGTCGCGGGCGGCGAAGACCAGTCCCCTGCCGTCGGCCGTGAAGGCGAACTCCTCGGCGCCGCCGAACGGCTTCGACGGGGCGTCGGCGTCCATGCCGGGCATGAGGTCGCGCGCCGCTCCGCCGCTGGCGGGCATGACGAAAACGTGGGAGCGCCGCCCGTCCTTCCAGCTGTCCCAGTGGCGGATGAAGAGCCGGTCATGGATGCGGCCCGAGGCTTTGGCGGCCGCGGCCTCGTCCAGCTTCTTTTTCGTGCCGGCGGGGCACAACCCGGAGAAGACCTCCATGCTGAAGGCCAGGTTCCCGCCGTCGGGCGAGACGACCAGGTTCCCCACATCCAGGGGCAACCCGCTCAGCGGCTCGGCTTCGCCGCCGTCGCGGCGGATGCGCCATACCTGGCTGGAACCGGAGCGGGTGGAGAGGAAATAGATCGTTTTCCCGTCGGGCGACCAGCAAGGGTTGAAATCGGCGGCCGGGTGGCTTGTCAGGCGGGTCAGGCTCTTGCCCTCGAGGTCGGTGCACCACAGGTCGCTGCGGCCGCGGTTCGCTTCCAGGTCGGTCGTCCTCAGGGTGAAGACGATCCAATGCCCGTCGGGCGAAACAGCGGGCTCGGATATGCGCTCCATGGCCAGCATGTCATGTACGGAGAAAGGATGGGGCTCGTCGGCGGCCCGGGCCGGCATGACGACGCAAACGGCAATAAACAGTGACAAGACGATCATTTTCTTCATAATGTCCTCCTGATCGGTCAGCAGAATGAATAGTATGCCGGGCCGCCCTCTTTGTCAATTTCCGGCGCTTGCCACGCCAGTCGTCCGGCGGGAAATGAACCGGAAACCGGAAAATCGCCGCCCGGCGCGGCGGATATGGTGTATAATAATGGATGATGAGGAACAAGGGCGGTAAAAAAAGATCGGTGCTCCTGGCCCCGACCGATGCCATACTGGAAAGCATCTCCGACGGCGTCTTCACCGTGGACAACGACTGGCGCATCACCTCGTTCAACCGTGCCGCCGAGGCGATCACCGGCGTGCCGCGCCGCGAAGCGATCGGGCGTCGCTGCGCCGACGTCTTCCGTTCCAGCATGTGCGAGGCGGAGTGCCCCCTGCGCCGGACCATCAGGAGCCGCAAGCCGCTGATCGGCAGGACCGGCTTCATCATCAACGCCCGCGGCGAGCGCATCCCGATCAGCGTTTCGACCGCCGTGCTGCGCGACGGGTCGGGCCGCGTGGCCGGCGGCGCCGAGACATTCCGCGACCTCTCCGAGCTGGAGGCTCTGCGCAGCGAGCTGGAGGGGAAATTCCGCGTCGGCGACCTGGCCTCGCGCAGCCCCCTGATGCAGCGGGTCTTCGAGGTGCTGCCCGCCGTCGCCGCCAGCCCCAGCACCGTCCTGGTGCTGGGCGAGACCGGCACCGGCAAGGAACTGGTGGCGCGGACCCTTCACGCCCTCAGTTCGCGCAACCGCGGCCCGTTCGTCGCGGTCAACTGCGGTGCCCTGCCCGAAACCCTTCTGGAATCGGAACTCTTCGGCTACAAGGCCGGCGCCTTCACCGGCGCCCAGCGCGACAAGCCCGGGCGCTTCGCCATGGCGCGCGGCGGCACGCTGTTCCTCGACGAGATCGCCGAGATCAGCCCGGCGCTGCAGGTGAAGCTGCTGCGCGTGCTGCAGGAGCGTTCCTACGAGCCGCTGGGGGCGACCCGCTCCGAAGCCGCCGACGTTCGGATCATCGTCGCCACCAACCGCGACCTGGCCGAACGCATGCGCACGGGGGCCTTCCGCGAGGACCTTTACTACCGGGTGAACGTCGTGCGCGTCGAGCTGCCGCCCCTGCGCCGGCGCAAGGAGGACATCCCGCTGCTGGCCGGCCAGTTCATCGAGCGCTTCAACCGCCTGCAGGGCAAGTCGGTCCAGGGCCTGTCGGCCGCGGCGCTGCCGCTGCTGATGGCCCACCACTGGCCGGGGAACATCCGCGAGCTGGAGAACGTCATCGAGCGCGCGTTCATCCTCTGCGCCGCCGGGGAGATCGGCATCGAGCACCTGCCTGCGGAATTGACGGCCTTGCGCGCCGTTCCGGGGAGAGGCTCCCGCGTGCGCTCCGCCCACGATATCCTTGACGCCCAGGCCATCCACTCCGCTTTGGAGCGCCAAGGCGGCAACCGCGTTGCCGCGGCCAGGGAGCTGGGCATCCACAAGACCACCCTGTTCCGCAGGATCAAGAAACTGGGGCTGGACCTTCCCGGCCGCCGGTTGCGACAAAATAAAAAGTAGCGTTTCTGCATCTTTCGTCTGACATATAGTAGCAATATTGCTACCTTTTAAAGTTGAGCCGTCTCCTGGCTCCTGGGCGATTATCCATGCCTGACTGGCATCTTCGGTCTTTTTCCCAACTTGGACATTAATGGCATCATAATTGCTTCATCTTCAGGGTAAGGAGCAACAATGCCTAAGGTGAAAGCGGCATTTTCCTGTTGGGGCGAGCGCATCGCGCCGGTCTTCGACGCGACCCGCCAGGTCCATGTCGTCGAAACGGACTCGGGCCGCATCGTCGGCGAAAAGAGGGAAGCGCTGGCCCTCGACCTGCCGCTGCAGAAAGCCATGCGCCTGGCTGAGCTGGGCGTCGGCATCCTGGTCTGCGGCGCCATTTCCCGTTCGTTGCAGGCAATGGTCTCCTCGGCGGAGATCGAGGTGATCCCCTTTGTTTCCGGCGACTTGCGGGAGGTGATCGCAGCCTGGCTGGCCGGCAGACTGCCGGGCGCTGAGTTTGTCATGCCCGGCTGCGGCCGGCACGGTAGCCGTCGCGCCGGAGGAAGGAATTATCATAAGGAGGAAATGACCATGAATGGAAAAGGACAAGGTGGAATGGGCGGCGGTCGCGGGCAGGGCGGAGGCAGAGGCCAGGGGGGCGGCGGCCGCGGACAAGGAGGGATGGGCCGCGGCCGCATGGGCGGTCCCGTGGCCGGCGGGGCGATCGGGACCTGCGTCTGCCCAAAATGCGGGGAGCGCCTGGCCCATGAACGCGGGTTGCCCTGCGTGCAGCGGCTTTGCCCCAAATGCGGGACGGCGTTGATCAGGGAATAGGATCCCTTCACCATAGAAAAGGAGGATAAAATGCCAAGAGGAGACAGAACGGGACCCAGGGGCATGGGCCCCATGACCGGCCGTGCGGCCGGCTATTGCGCGGGTTACGGGATGCCGGGCTACAGCCACCCGGTGACCGGGCGCGGATTCGGCCCGGGCTTCGGCCGGGGTGGCGGCGCCTGGGGCCGCGGCCGCTTCGCGGGCTGCGGCGGCCGCGGCTGGCGCAACGGGTACTATGCAAGCGGCCAGCCGGGCTGGATGCGCTACGGCGGCTATGGCGCCCCGGTCGGCGACCCCGACCCGGAACTGGAGAGGCAGGCGCTGAAAAACCAGGCCGATGCCATGCAGGGTGAGCTCGACGCCATCCGCAAGCGGCTCGAGGAGATCGAGAACGAGGAACCGTCCAAATAGGGCGAACGACAGAGATCGGAGCATGAACCAAACGAAAAGGAGAATACCCATGAAGATCGCTTTATCCACATCGGGCAGCGACCTGAGCGCGGGGCTCGACACCCGCTTCGGCCGGGCTCCCAAATTCCTGGTCCTGGACCTGGAAAACGGGGAATTCGAGGTCATCGACAACCAGCAGAACCTGAACGCCGCCCAGGGGGCGGGGATCCAGTCGGCCGAGACCGTGATCCGCTCGGGAGCCAGGGCCCTGGTCAGCGGCCACTGCGGCCCCAACGCCTTCCGCGTGCTTTCCAGCGCCGGCGTCAGGGTCTACAACTCGGACGCCGCCACCGTGGCGGAGGCAGTGGAGCAGTTCAAGCAGGGGAAGCTGAAGGAGGCCGGGGGCGCCGACGTCCAGGGCCACTGGTGACGACATTCAAAAAGACATGGAGATAAACTGATGCCGGGATTTGACGGAACCGGGCCCCGCGGCCAGGGTCCCATGACAGGAAAGGCGAACGGCTTCTGCCTGATCCACATGCCGGATGAACCCGGGGAACCCAGGACCGGCTTCGCCGGGCTGGCGGGGGAACCCGTCTCCATGGGGCCTGATCTTCGAACCACGGACGGCCGCTCGCTGCAGGAACGGTTACGGGATATGCAAGCGGCGCTGGCAGCCATGAGATGCCGCCTGAGCAACCTGGAAAGCGGCGGCCGCGTTGCCCCGCCCCGACGTCCAGCCCCCCCGGGAACAAGAGGCAAGCAATGATCCTGGCCATCGCCTCGGGCAAGGGCGGCACCGGCAAGACCACCCTGGCCGCGAACCTGGCCCGGGCGTTCGACCGGCCGCTGCAGCTCCTGGACTGCGACGTGGAGGAGCCGAACAGCCACCTGTTCCTCCCCGGGGCGGCCGCGGGCGAGGAGATCGTGACCATCCCGATCCCCGAGGTGGACGAGTCCCGGTGCGACGGCTGCAACGAGTGCGGCCGTTTCTGCGCCTACCACGCCATCGTTTCCTATGGGGCCAAGCCGCTGGTGTTTCCCGAGATGTGCCACGGCTGCGGCGGCTGCATGCGGGTTTGCCCGCAGCAGGCGATCCGCGAGGTCCCCAGCCGGATCGGCGTGGTGGAGAGCCGGCAGTCCGGGAAGATCGCCCTGGTCACGGGCCGCCTGGACGTCGGCTCGGCCATGGCGCCGCCGCTCATCCGCGCCGTCAAGGAACGGCTGCAGCCGGACATGCATGCCATCCTGGACGCCCCGCCCGGGACCTCGTGCCCGGTCATCGCCGCCGTGCGCGGAGCCGATTTCATCCTGCTGGTCACCGAGCCCACGCCGTTCGGGCTTCACGATTTGCAACTGGCCGTGGACATGGTCCGCGAGCTGGGCATCCCCTTCGCCGTGGCAATCAACCGCGTTGGCAGCGGCGACGACCGCGTGCACCGCTTCTGCGCCGAGGCGGGCATCGAGATCATCCTGGAGGTCGCCGACGACCGGCGCATCGCCGAGGCCTATTCGCGGGGTGAGCTGATCGTCGAGGCGCTGCCCGAGTACCGGCCGGCGTTCGCCGCCCTGGCCGGGAGATTGCTTCTCGGCCATAACGACAAAGAGGAATGAACCATGCCGACCTATGAATACGAATGCGGGAAATGCGGTTGGAAATTCGAGAAGATGCAGCCCATCACCGCCGCGCCATTGACTCAATGCCCCAAGTGCAGGGGACGGATCCAGCGCATCATCAGCGGCGGGGCCGGCTTCATCATGAAGGGAGCCGCCCATGGCGCGGCCGGAAAGAGCGGCGACGACTGCAGCCGGCAGCGTGCCGGCAGGACCTGCTGCGGCCGCGACGAGCGCTGCGGCAGGCCCGCCTGCGGAGATGAGGAGTGAGGGAGCTGGTCGTCATCAGCGGCAAGGGCGGCACCGGCAAGACCAGCCTGGCCGCCTCCTTCGCCGTGCTGGCCGGCCGCCCGGTCGTGGCCGACTGCGACGTGGATGCCGCCGACCTGCACCTGGTGCTCGCGCCGCGCCCGCGAGAGAAACACGATTTTTTCAGCGGCAACGAGGCGGTCATCCGCGCCGCGGACTGCACGGGCTGCGGCGCTTGCGCCGCGCTCTGCCGCTTCGGCGCCATCATGAAAAAGACCCGTGCCGACGGCGCGCCGGTCTATGCCGTGGACCCGGTGGCCTGCGAAGGCTGCGGCGTATGTGTCCGCTTCTGCCCCGAGCGGGCCATCGATTTCCCCGAGAGCCGCTGCGGGGAATGGATGATCTCGGACACCCGCTGCGGCCCGATGGTCCATGCCCGGCTGGGCACCGCCGCGGAGAACTCCGGCAAGCTGGTCTCGCTGGTGCGGCGCGAGGCGCGGCGCATCGCGACGGAGGAAGGGCGGGATCCGGTCATCGTCGACGGCCCGCCGGGGATCGGCTGCCCGGTGATCGCCTCGCTGACCGGCGCCACCCTGGTCCTGGTCGTGACCGAGCCGACCGTCTCCGGCGAGCACGACCTGGAGCGGGTGCTGAAGCTGGCCCGCCACTTCGGCATGGCGGCGGCCGTCTGCGTGAACAAGTGGGACCTGAACCGGGAAATGACCGAGCGCATCGAAAGCCTGGCCCGGCGCGCGGGGGCGAAGATCGCCGGCCGCGTGCGCTACGACCGCGCCGTGACCGCCGCGCAGCTGCAGCAGAAGGCGGTGGTGGAGACCGAGGCGCCCTGTGTGGACGACATCCGGCAAATGTGGAATAATCTCAACCTCTAGGAGCACGACATGAACAGCAAGGACAAGGAAGTGAGGCCGCAGCAGGGCGAAACGCCGGCAACGGCCTGTGACCGCTGCGGCAACAATGAATGCTCGGCCGCCCAGCGCAAAAAAGGGGAAAGCGAGCAGGATTTCAGCGAGCGGCGCGAGCTTGAATCCCGGCTCTGCCGCATCCGCCGCAAGCTGGTCGTCCTGTCGGGCAAGGGCGGCGTCGGCAAGAGCACGGTGGCGGTGAACATCGCCGCGGCCCTGCAGATGGCCGGCAAGCGCGTCGGCCTGCTCGACGTCGACATCCACGGCCCGAGCATCCCCACCATGCTGGGCCTGGAGGGGGCGGTCCTGCAGAACGGGCCCGACGGGCTGCTGCCGGTGGACGCCGACGGGGTGAAGGTCATGTCGCTGGGATTCCTCCTCCCCGATCCCGACCAGGCGGTGATCTGGCGCGGCCCCCTGAAAATGGGCGCCATCAAGCAGTTCATCAAGGACGTGGCCTGGGGCGACCTCGACTACCTGGTCATCGACTCGCCCCCGGGAACCGGCGACGAGCCGCTCTCGGTCTGCCAGCTGATCGGCAAGCTTGACGGCGCGGTGATCGTCACCACGCCGCAGAAGGTGGCGGCGGTCGATGTGCGCAAGTCGATCACCTTCTGCCGCCAGCTCGGCGTCCCCGTGCTCGGCGTGGTGGAGAACATGAGCGGCTTCGCCTGCCCCAAGTGCGGCGAGGTCTCGGCCATATTCAGCAGCGGCGGCGGGGAACGGATCGCCGCCGACATGAACGCGCCGTTTTTGGGTTCCATCCCCATCGACATCACCGTCG
This sequence comes from Candidatus Aminicenantes bacterium UBA6072, assembly GCA_002436105.1. GTDB lineage: Bacteria > Acidobacteriota > Aminicenantia > UBA2199 > UBA2199 > UBA2199. Next base: position 8,839 of record DIXU01000006.1, read on the forward strand.
CCGTTGCCGGCGACGACGGGCGCCCCTTCGTGCGCCGCCATGCCGATTCGCCGGCGGCGAAGATCATGCGCCGGGTCATCGGCCCGATCCTGGCCCTGGAGCCCGGCGCCGGCCGCGGCGCAAATGAAAAAATCGAAACCAAGGAGAAATCAACCATGAAGATCGCCATACCCCTGGCTGACGGAAAGTTATCGTTGCATTTCGGCCATTGTGCCAGCTTTGCCCTGATCGAGGCCGACGCCGATGAACGGAAGATCGTGAGGCGGGAAGATCTCGAAGCCCCGCCCCACGAGCCGGGCCTGCTGCCCAAGTGGCTGGCGGAACGGGGAGCCAACCTGATCATCGCCGGCGGCATGGGCCAGCGCGCCCAGGACCTGTTCTGCCAGCACGGCATCGAGGTGGTCATCGGCGCCCCGTCCGAGACGCCGGAAACCCTGGTGAATTCCTATCTGGCGGGAACCCTGAAAGGCGGCGAAAACGTCTGCGATCACTGAAGCTCCGGCCCCGCCATCCGCGACCACGCGCCCCTGGGCCTGAACAGGCCATGAGGACATACCTGGATTGCATCCCCTGCTTTGTCCGCCAGGCGCTGGAAGCGGCGAGGATGGTGTCAGCGGATGCCGCCATTCACGAGCGGGTCCTGCGCGAAGTGCTGCGCTGGAGTTCCGAGATGGACATGTCGCAGCCCCCGCCCGCCATGGGGCAGCGCATCCACCGCCTGATCCGCGCCCTCACCGGCGTGAACGATCCCTACCGCCCGGCCAGGGAGCGGCAGAACCGCATGGCCGGCGATCTCCTCGCCGAGTTCCAGGCCGAAATCGCCGCCGCGAGCGACCCGCTGGAAATGGCCGTGCGCCTGGCCATCGCCGGCAACGTGATCGACATGGGAGTCCATGGCGACGTGAAGAAATCCGCGGTCCGCTCCTCCCTGCGCCAGGCCATGCGCGAGCCCCTGGCCGGGGACCTGCAGGAATTCCGCCGGGCCAGCCGCAAAGCCAGGGTCATCCTGTACCTGGCCGACAACGCCGGCGAGATCGTCTTCGACCGCCTGCTCATCGAGCAATTGGGCCCGGCGCGCGTCACCCTGGCGGTGAGAGGCGGGCCGGTCATCAACGACGCGACCCGGGCCGACGCCCGCGCCGCCGGTCTGCCGGGATCGCTGGAGATCGTCGACAACGGCTCCGATGCCCCGGGGACCCTCCTTCCCGACTGCAGCGACGAGTTCCGCCGCCGCTTCGCCGCCGCCGACATGGTCGTCGCCAAGGGCCAGGGCAATTACGAGACATTGAGCCGGGAACGCCGCGGCATCCATTTTCTGTTCAAGGCCAAGTGCCCGATGATCGCCGAGCACGCCGGCGTGGCGCTGGGCGCCCACGTGCTGCTGTGCCCGCAGGCGGGCGGCGGCTAGAAGGCGCAATGAACGCCCGTGGGGACCTGGCCGCTTCCGCATACGAGGGCAACGAGTACTATCTGCGGAGTTTCCAGCAAAACGAAAAGACCGGACCGGAGAGGCTCTCCACGGCATCCCCGTCCCGGCCGCAAGGAGGAAAATAACGCCATGGACAAGGATGACGCCGACGGGATTCTCGAAGGCGAGATCGTCGATGAACCGAGGGAAGTCTCTCCGCCCCTGCCGGCAGTCACGGCTCCCGCCTCCGGAGCCGTGAAGACCAAAGGCTGGATCGAGATGATCGCCGCCATCGGCGGCGGCATTGCAAGATGGCTGGTTTCCTCGTCAGGGGACCATCGCTCCGGGGGAGGGAACAGGACCGGGAGCGGGAGAGGAGGAGGCAGGATAAGGCGGCGGCGCGGAGGAGGCCGATGAGAGCTCCTTTTGAAAAATCACACGACGCGCGCCATTCGCGCTTGGACGGCTGTGCGGTTTAGGCGTGCGCCGCGGGCCATGGCCCGCGAACCCCGGGATTTGACATGAAGATCACCATCCTGGTCGATGACCGCGCCGGGCGCGCCGGCTTGCAGCCCGAGCACGGGCTGGCGCTGTGGATCGAGGCCGACGGCCGCAACATCCTGTTCGACACGGGGCAGGGCGGCGTGCTGGAGAACAACGCCCGGGAGCTGGGCGTCGAACTGGAGAAGACCGAATCGGTGGTGCTGAGCCACGGCCATTACGACCACACGGGGGGGCTGGCCCGGGTCCTGCGCCGCGCTCCCGGCGCCCAGGTATACGGTCACCCGTCGCTGGTACTGCCCCGCTACAGCGTGCAGGCCGGCGTGGCGCGCTCCATCGCCATGCCGGTGACGGCGCTGGCGGCGCTGCAGCGGCTGCCCGAGGCTCGCCTGCACTGGCTGCAGCAGCCATTTCAACTCAGCGGCCGCATCGGCCTCAGCGGCCCCATCCCCCGCGCCACGGATTACGAGGACAGCGGCGGACCGTTTTATCTCGATCCCGGGGGAATTCATCCCGATCCACTCGATGATGATCTGGCCCTGTGGCTGCGGAGCCCGAACGGCCTGGTCGTCTGCGTCGGCTGTTCCCACGCCGGCCTGGTGAACACGTTGCGCCACGTCCGACGCCTGAACGACGGCCAAGGAATCCGCGCCGTCATCGGCGGGTTTCATCTGGGCAGCGCCTCCCCGAGGCGCCTGCGGCGGACCATCGCCGCCTTGGGCCAGCTGGAGCCGGACAGGGTGGTCCCCTGCCACTGCACGGGAGACGCCGCCGTTGACGCGCTGCGCCGGGCGCTGGGCGAACGCGTGGTGCCCGGCACAGCCGGGATGACCTTGCAATTCTGAATTTCGCCCTCTTTTTCGCCAGCGCCCGCCATCTGTTCAACGAACACGGCACCCCCATGATCAGGCTGCTCCACGACATCGGGCCCGGGCACCTGAGTCTTCTGCGGCGGAGCGCAGCGAATGCGGCGGCTTGACAGGTGACTGACCTTGTGTTACGTTTTTATTTTCCGTAACACCAACGGGAGGCCGCATGAAGCTCCGCCCTTTGTCCGCCGTCCGCCTGTTCCTCGCCCTGGCCCTGCTCTTCGCCGCCGGCATCCTGCGCGCCGATGAGCCCGTAGCGGCGGATGCCGGGGAAAACGACGCGGAGAAGACCGGGCGCGCCAAGCCCATGTTCCACGAGCAGGTGGTGGTGACGGCCAAGATGTCGCCCAAGGAGCTGAAGAACTGCAGCGACTCGCTGCTGCTCGTCGAGCGGCCGGCGCTGGACCTGCTGCCGGCGAGCAATGCCCTGGCGGCGCTGGACGGCTTCCCCGGCCTGTTCGTGCAGCGCAGCGGCGACTTCGGCCGCTCCGACCTCGACATCCGCGGCCTGGGGCAGAACGGCCGGCGCATCGCCGTGCTGGTCAACGGCCGGCCGGAGAAGATGGGCCTCTACGGCTGCGCCGTGACCCACGCCTTCCCGATGGACAACGTCGAGCGCATCGAGGTGATCAAGGGGCCGGCGTCGGTTCTGTACGGCGGCGAGGCCATGGGCGGCGCGGTGAACATCATCACCCGCAAGCCGGAAAACAAGTCGGAAAGCCGGCTGCAGGTCTCCTACGGCAGCTTCCAGACCAGCCAGCTCAACCTGCAGCAGGGCGGCAAAAACGGCCGTTTGGGCTACCTGGTCACCTACGACCGCCGGCAAAGCGACGGCCACCTGGACAACTCCGGCTACCAGGGCGACGCCCTGACCGCCCGCCTTGACTGGGAGTTGTCTCCCTCCCTGGAGCTGGCGCTGCAGGGCAAGTACTTCGATGCCCTGAAGCACGAGCCCGGCACGGTGGAGCAGCCGCTGGCCGGATCATGGAACGACTACCGCCGCGGCGCCGTGGACCTCTCCCTGACCCACAAGGGGGATCGGGACGAGTGGAGCCTGCGCCTGTACCGCAATTTCGGCAGGCACCGATTCTCCGACGGCTGGGACTCGACCGATTTCACCAACGGCGCCCTGGCCCGCTGGACCACGCGGCGCCTGAAGAACAACGTCCTCCTGGCCGGCGGCGACTACCGCCGCTTCGGCGGCCGCAGCGTCAATTTCCCCAGGGGGGAATGGCGCAAGAGCGAGGGCTCGTTGTTTCTCCATGACGACTGGCTGCCCGTTGCCGCCCTGGTCGCCAGCGCCGGGCTGCGCCTGCAGTTCGATTCGCTCTACGGCAGCGAGATCTGTCCCCAGGCCGGCCTGGTCTGGCACGCAGCGAAGGCCGTTTCGGCGCGGCTGCAGGCCAGCAAGGGTTTCCGCTCGCCGCAGTTGAACGAGCTCTACATGTTCCCGCCGGCCAACCCCGGCCTGGAGCCCGAGCGCACCTGGAACTACGAGGCCGGCATCGACTGGCACCCGGCGCCGCGCTGGACGCTGCAGGCGAGCGTGTTCGCCATGCGCGGCAGCAACCTGATCGAGACCCGGCCCAATCCGGGCCCGGGCAACAAGTTCATCTTTCTCAACACCGGCCGCTTCGCCTTCAACGGCGTCGAGATCGGCGTGCGCGCCAGGCCGCTGGAGCCCATGGAGATCGAGCTCAGCCATGCCTACCTGGACCCGGGCGACCAGACCGCCGGCCGGCCCGGGCACAAGTGGGACGCCGCCCTGCGCATCCGCTCGCGCCGGCTCTCCGTCCAGCTGCAGGGGCAGCAGGTCAACACCTATTTCGCCGGGGCGAACTCGCAGCAGCCCATTCCCTCCTATTTCGTCCTGAACACGCGCTGGATCGGCCGGTTCATCCGCGGCCTCGAGCTGATCGTCGACCTGAACAACATCCTGGATGAGCAGTACGTCATCTACGGTGAATTTCCCGGCAGCGCCGCCGGCACCTTCGCCATGCCCGGCCGCAACGTCTCGATCGGTCTGCGCTGGGCGCGATGAAGCACCCCAGCTTCGACTACGTGCTGGCCGGCCTGCTGCTGTCGGCCGCCCTGGTGCTCCCCGTCTTTTTCCACCTCCTGGGCCTGGGCAGCGCCTTCATGCCCATGTTCTACCCGCTGGCGCTGGCCGGTTTCCTGGTCGTGCCGCCGCTGGCCATGATCGTCGGCGTCGCGGCGCCGCTGCTTTCGGCCCTGCTCACCGGCATGCCCCCTTTTTATCCGCCCATCGCCTTCATCATGATGGCCGAGGGGCTGCTGTTCACCGCCCTGCCAAGGCCGCTGCAGCGGCTGCTGCGCCTTCCCGACTGGCTGGCGCTGCTGATCGTCCTCGTCCTCGACCGTGTCCTGTTGTTGGCGCTGGTCCAGGCCATGGCCGGGTTCATGGAGCTGCCGCCGCGCCTCCTGGGCTGGGCGGCGGTCGTGCGCGGCCTGCCCGGCCTGGCCCTGATGCTGGCGGTCCTGCCCTGGATCATCCCCTCCCTGCGCGCCCGCAAGGAGAGGATCGCGAGGCGCCATGACCAAGAGTGATTTTTTCTCCGGCATCTCCGCCTCCTGGGACGAGCGGCACTCGACCCCGGAGGAGCAGGAGCGCTTGCGGCGCTTCGCGGTTCATTTCCGCCTGCGCCAGGGCGACCGCGTCCTGGACGCCGGCTGCGGCAGCGGCCGCCTGGTCCCGCTGATCTGCGAGGCCGTCGGCCCGCAGGGCAGCCTGGTCGAGCTCGATTTCGCCCCGGGCATGATCAACATCGCCCGCGGCAGGACGGAAAACGGCCGGGTGGAATTCATCGTCGGCGACGCCCACTCCCTGCCCCTGCCCGACGGCGGTTTCGACAAGGTCATCGCCCTGGCCCTGCTGCCCCATCTCGACGACCGCGGCGCCGCCCTGAAGGAGTTCCGCCGCGTCCTCAAGCCGGGCGGGATGCTGGTCATCGCCCACCAGCTGGGGCGCGAGGCCCTGGACCGCCTGCACAACGAGAGCAGCGGGCCGGTGCGCCGCGACCTGCTGCCGGAAAAGCCCGTGCTGGCCGGGCTGCTGGCGACGGCCGGGTTCAGTTCCTGCGAGATCATTGACGAACCCGGGCAGTACGTCGCCTGGGCCCTGGCCTGAGGAACGATGCTGGCCGCCATCGACCCGCGCGCCAAGCTGGTCGCCTTCCTGGCGGTGCAGGCGCTGCTGTTCATCCCTTCAGCGCGTCCGCTCGGCCCGCGCCTGGCCCTGCTCGCTTTCCTCCTCCTTTCCCTGCTGCCCCTGGCCGGCCGCTCCGGGCGCCGCTGGCTGCGGCTGCTGGCGCTGTCGGCCCCACTGCTGGGTTTCCTCGCCTTCAGCGCTTTTTTCCGCACCGACGCCGGCGGAACGCCGCCGGCTTGGGTCGGCCTGCTGATCGCCGCCAAGGCGGCGCTGTCGCTGCTGGCGCTGGCGCTGTTCATCCTCGATGAGCAACCCGGTCGCCTGCTGCAGGCGCTGCGCCAGTCCGGGCTGCCCCGTTCCGCCGTCGTCGTCCTGACCGTCGGCCTGCGCTTCGCCGGCCAGTGGCGCCTGGAACTGGAAGGAATGCGCCGCGCCTGGACCGGGCGCAATATCGCCGCCCTGCCGCGGCTGCGCCGGGCGCGCCTCAGCGGCAGGGCGCTGCCCCTGTTCTTTGAAAGGCTGCTGGAGAGCGGCGTCCATGTTCATGACGCCATGGTCAGCCGCGGTTTTCACGGCGAACTGCCCGGCTGGCGGCGCCTGGCTTTCCGCGGCCGCGACGCGGCCTTCCTGGCGCTCACCGCCCTGGCCGCTGCTCTTTTGGCGGTGTGGTGATGAACGACGCGGCCATCGACATCCGGCGCCTGGATTTCGCCTACGGCCCCGGCAAGCCCGCCCTGAGCGCCATCGACATGACCGTCGCCAACGGCGAATGCGTCGGACTGGTCGGGCCCAACGGCGCTGGAAAATCAACGCTGCTGCTGCACCTCAACGGCGTGCTGCGCGGCCGCGGCCAGGTGCGCGTCCTGGGAATGGAGATGAAACGGGACCACCTGAAAGAGGTCCGCCGCCGCGTCGGACTTGTCTTCCAGGACCCGCGCCAGCAACTTTTTTTGCCCAGCATCGCGGAGGACATCGCCTTCGGCCCGTTCAGCGCCGGCATTTGGCCCGAGGCGGAGGCGCGGCAGCGCGTGGCGGCGATCATGGCGCGTCTCCACCTGGAAGAGATCGGCAGCGCCTCGCCGCTGCGCCTGAGCCCGGGCGAGCAGAAGCGGGCGGCGCTGGCCGCGGTGCTGGTCATGGAGCCCGAGCTCCTGGCCTTCGACGAGCCGTCGGCGGGGCTCGATCCGGCCGGCCGCCGCGACTTCATCGAGTTGGTGCGCGCCCTGCCGCAGACCAAGGTCATCGCCACCCATGACATGGACCTGGCCTACGAGTTATGCGGCCGCATCGTTATCATGGACCACGGCCGTGTCGTGGCCGACGGCCCGCGCGACGCCATCCTGGCCGACCAGGAGCTGCTCAGGGCCCACCGGCTGGAGCGGCCATTGAGCATGTTATTAAAAGAATGACCCTTCGTGACGAGTGACGCGAAAGAACATAACTTGGCGTAAGGCGTACGGCAACAGCAAAGCAACGATCTTCGTGACGCGTAACGCGTGACGCGTGACATGGAAGAAAAGAACTTGGCGCAAGGTTCAATGCGTAAGGTTGAAAGTGAAATTCCTCTCTTCCCGTCAATCTTCTACCGTAAACCGTAAACCGATTTCTTTCATTTCATGCTGACACTGACACTCACCTCGGCTTTCGTTTTGGAAATTGGAATTTGGAACTTGTGATTTGGAGTTTCAGTCTTACGCGTTACGCGTCACGAAGGACTGGCTTGACTGCGCTTGCATTTTCGTGCCGGATCCGGTATCCTTGCCCCTTGATTCCCGCGACGGGACGGAAAGGCTTCGTTCCCCCGCCCGCAGAATCCAAAACAGGAGGATCACGATCTGATGAAAACCCGCACCTGGATCATAATCATCGCGCTGTTCCTGGCCCTGGCGCCGGCGGCGCCGGCCTGCACCAACTACCTGGTCAGCAAGGGCGCCTCAACCGACCGCTCGACCATGATCACCTACTCGGCCGACTCGCACGCCCTCTACGGCGACCTGAATTTCATCCCCGCCGGCGAGCACATCGAGGGGACCTGGATCGACGTTTTCGACGGCGACAGCGGCAAGTACCTGGGAAAGATCCGCCAGGCACGCCGCACCTGGCAGGTGGTCGGGCTGATCAACGAACACCAGCTGGCGCTGGGCGAGACCACCTTCGGCGGCCGCGAGGAACTGATGGACCCCAAGGCGGTGGTCGACTACGGCAGCCTGATGAACCTGGCGCTGCAGCGCGCCCGCACCGCCCGCGAGGCCCTGAAGGTCATGACCGAATTGGTCGAGGAGTACGGCTACGCTTCGAGCGGCGAATCCTTTTCCGTCTCCGACCCCGACGAGGTGTGGATCCTGGAGATGATCTCCAAGGGGCCCGAGCGCAAGGGCGCCGTCTGGGTGGCGCGCCAGGTCCCCGACGGCTACGTCTGCGGCCACGCCAACCAGGCGCGCATCCACCGCTTCCCCCTGCAGAAGGCCAACAACTTTTCCGACAAGCGGCAGACGACCTTCCACTCCGTCGACGTCGTCTCCTTCGCCCGCGAGAAGGGGTATTTCAACGGCGCCGACAACGAGTTCAGCTTTGCCGACGCCTACTGCCCGCCTGACTTCGGCGGCCGGCGCTTCTGCGACGCCCGCGTCTGGCAGTTCTTCCGCCGCATCACCCCCGATTCCAGGCAAATGGACGCCTACCAGGACTGGGCCCTGGGCATCCAACCCGATGCCGAGCCCATGCCACTGTTCATCAAGCCCGACAGGAAACTGTCGCTGCGCGACGTCATGGAGCTGATGCGCGACCACTACGAGGGGAGCGAGATGGACATGAACCACGACATCGGCGCCGGCCCCTTCGTCCTGCCCTACCGCTGGCGGCCCATGACCTGGAAAATCGACAAGGACGCCAAGGAAAGCTACTTCTTCGAGCGCGCCACCTCCACCCAGCAGACCGCGTACTCCTTTGTCGCCCAGTCGCGCTCGTGGCTGCCCGGCCCCATCGGCGGCATCTTCTGGGTGGGCATGGACGACACCTTCAGCACCGTCTACGCCCCCATGTATTGCGGCATCCGCCAGGTGCCGCCCAGCTACGCCAGGGGGACCGGCGACTTCGACCGGTTCAGCTGGGATTCCGCCTTCTGGGTGTTCAACTTCGTTTCCAACTACGCCTATTCGCGCTACGCCGACATGATCCAGGATATCCAGGCCGTGCAGCGCGAGATCGAGGGCAGGTACCTCGCCGTGCAGCCCGAGCTCGAGGCGGCGGTGCTGGAGCTCTACAAGCGCTCGCCCGAGCTGGCCCGCGACCGCCTCACCGCCTACAGCGTGAGCGAGGGCGAGGCGCTGGTCAAGCGCTGGAAGAAGCTGGGCGAGTTCCTGATCTGGAAATACCTCGACGGCAACGTGCGCGACAGCCAGGGCAAGGTCACCCACCCGCCGTATCCCAGGGAGTGGTACGAGCGCATCATCAAGGAGACCGGGGACAGGTTCAAGGTGCCCGAAGAAAAGAAAGAATAGAAAATGGTAGACGGGTTGAAGGGTTGAAGAGTTGACGGGTCAAGAAAAAACCTTTGGGTAACTTCAGGGTTCTTGCCCCTTCTACCCTTCTACCCTTTCACCCTTCTACGAGTCGCTACTGAAACTTTTTAAAAAAGCCCAAGCCAAACAGCAACTTGCCGGGCAGTTCCTGTTCCGGTTCCAGGCAGATGTCCTTCTTCCAGCCGAGGTAGGGCCGCCATTCGACCGTCCGGCCGCCGGCTGCCGACAGGCGCAGGTCGAGGCGCAGGCGATTGGAGTCAACCTCGCCCTTCAACTCGGAGAACACCTTCACGGCGCGCCCCTTGCAGATGCCCAGGCCGAGCCGGCCGCCGGCAGTGAACCCGCGCTTGAAATCGTAGCCCGCCATGACTTCATAGCGGACGTCGCGCTCCAGCACGTCGAAATCGGGCTGGTTGCGCAGCGCCAGGCCGGTGAACAGGCTGGCCGCGAACGGCCGGTCGTCGTCGACGGGCAGGTCCAGCCGGTAGCGCGCCACCCAGGCGCCGAACAGCCCGCGGGCAAAGCGCCGCTCGTAGTCGAGGCCGATGTCGTAGATCATCTTCCAGGGCCAGAACTGGGCGAAGAAAGCGTCGCCGTTCAGGATCGGCGCCGCGAACTCGATCGCCAGGGCGACGCGGCGCGCTTCGTTCCTGAAAAATTCCATCGTGAACCTTCCCCCGACCTCCAGCTTGAGCAGGTCGTCGAAGGGCGAGGCGCCGACCAGAACGCTGATGGTGTCAAGGAAGGCGTCGCCGCCATCCCCCGAGCGCAGGCGCAGGCCGAGGTAGGAGATGGCGGGAAACTCGTAATGGCGGACGTTGCGGAAAAACAGGTCGAGCGAGCGGTTGAGAGCCAGCGAAAAGCCCGCCTCGTGGTAGAGGCGGCGGAAGTTCACCAGTTTCAGCTGCGCCTCCAGGGAAAGCTCGGGGAACAGGAAACCGCGCCACTCACCGCCGGCCGTCGCCAGCTGGCGGTAGCCGGCGCTGCCGCCGATGAAGGCGCCGGCGCCCAGGGCCAGCGTGAGGCCTCCGCGCTCCAGGACGGCCCGGCCCAGCAGTTCGTTCAGGTTCCATACATAAGGGGTGTCGCGCGCCGTACCGTGGCGGCAGAAGTGGTTCAGGCGCAGCTCGAGGACCAGTTGCCGGCCAAGCTCCCGCCGCACGCCGGCGTCGACCCAGTAGTCGATGGCGCCCTGCAGTCGACCGTTCATGCGCGAGTGGTACTGCACTTCGGCGAACAGGCCGCCCTTCCGGATCGGGAAATCGAAGCGGAAACGCGGGCGGTAATAGCGTCGCTCCAGCGAGTCCAGGCCGTACTCCACCGCCAGGGTGGCCCGGCTTTCCTCTTTTTTCGTCGCCTCGGCCCGCGCCACTTCGGGCAGCAGGATGAAGGCGACCATGAATAGCGGCAGAAACTTTTTCAAGCTGTATTTGCGCTGTACGGCAACGGCGACCGGCGAAGCATTTCGGCTGATTGCAGCTGCCGTCTGCCGTAAACCGTCAAACGTAAACCAAGCTCCTTTTAATTACAGCAACCCCCTCTTCTTCAACAGCGGCTCGACCCTGGGCTCGCGGCCGCGGAAGCGCTTGTAAAGCGTCATGGCGTCCTCGGTGCCCAGCCGGGCCAGGATGTGCCTGCGGAACGAGGCGGCGGTCTTCCGGTCGAACAGCGAGGTTTCCTTGAAAGCCTCGAAAGCGTCGCAGTCCAGGACCTCGGACCACATGTAGCTGTAATAGCCGGCTTCATAGCCGCCGTGGATGTGGGTGAAATAGGTGGAGCCCCAGCGGGGGAGGATCTCGGGGATCAGGCCGATCCCGTCCATGACCTTTTTCCCGAAGCGGGTGACGTTGACGTTGAGTGCGCTCTCCAGCTGGTGCCAGGCCATGTCAAGGAAACAGGAGGCCAGGAACTCCACCGTCTCGAAGCCCTGGTTGAACAGGCTGCTGTTCCTGAGCTTTTCCACCAGCGCCGCGGGGATGACCTCGCCGGTCTGGTAGTGCCGGGCATAGAGCTTGAGCATTTCGGGTTCCAGCACCCAGTGCTCCATGATCTGCGAAGGCAGCTCCACCGAATCCTGGGGGGCGAAGTTGGAGCGGTAGCGGCTGTCGGTAAACAGGGTATTCAGGGCGTGCCCGAACTCATGGAAGGAGGTCAGGGCCTCATCGATGCTCAACAGCGACGGCGTCCCCGCCGTCGGCTTGGTGAAGTTGCCGACCAGGGTGGCGAAGGGGATGACACGCTGGCCATCCTTGTAGAACGTGCCGCGGAAGGCCCCGGACCAGGCGCCGCCCTGCTTGTTCTCGCGGGGAAAGAAATCCATGTACAGGATCCCCAGCAGGGTGCCGTCGGCATCGCGGACCTCGCTCACCCGGACGTCGGGGTCGTAGACCGGGATGTCCTTGCGCTCGACGAATTTCAGCCCCCAGAGCTTTTCGGCCAGGGTGAACATGCCCTGCTGCACGTTCTCCAGCTTGAAATAAGGGCGCAGCTCCGAGTCGTCCAGGTCGTACCTGGCCTTGCGCAGCTTCTCGGCATAGTACCACCAGTCCCATGGCTGCAGCGCGAAGCCTCCCTTTTCCTCGTCGATGAGCTTCTGCAGCTCGGCGGCCTCGGCCCCGGCCTGGGCCAGGGCCGGTTTCCAGAGACGAACCAGGAACTCGTTCACCGCCGCCGGGGTCTTGGCCATGCGCGGCTCGAGGTAGAAGTCGGCGGGCGTCCTGTAGCCCAGCAGGCGGTAGCGCTCCTCGCGCAGCACCAGCAGTTTCTGCAGGACGGTTTTGTTGTCATTGTCGTTGTCGCGGTCACCGCGCATGAACCAGCGGGTATACAGGGCTTCGCGCAGGTCGCGCTTCGGCGAGTATTGCAGGAAGGGGATCCAACTGGTCTTCTGGGCGGTGAACACCCACTTGCCAGCCAGGTCCATGGCCTTGGCCGTTTCGGCCGCTTCGGCGATGACGCCGTCGGGCAGACCGGCCAGGTCTCCCTTGTCGGCAAGGACGATGAACGACGAGTTGGTCTCGGCCAGGACGTTGTCGCTGAACTTCAGGGCCAGCAGCGAGTGTTCCTTGTTGATCTCGCGCAGGCGTTCCTTCTGCTTCTCGTCCAGCAGGGCGCCGCTGCGCACGAACCCGCGGTACGTGTTCTCCAGCAGGTAGCGCTGCACCGGGTCGAGCTTCAGCTTCGCCCGACGGTCATGCACCGCTTTGACGCGGGCAAAAAGCCTTTCGTTGAGGGAAATGTTGTCGCTGTGCGTGGAAAGCAGCGGCGCCAGCTCGTTGGCCAGGTCCTGCATCGGCTGGCTGGTGGCCGCGCTCAACAGGGAGTAGAAGACGGCGGTCACCTCGCCGAGCAGCTGCCCGGACATGTCCAGGGCGACCACCGTGTTCTCGAACGTCGGCGCCTTGGGATTGGCGACGATGGCGTCAATCTCCGACTGGTGACGCCGGATCGCTTCCTGGACGGCGGGCAGGTAATGGCCGACCTGGATGCGGTCGAAGGGCGGGGTTTCGAAAGGCGTTCCATAGGGGCCGAGGAAAGGGTTGTCTCCGGCCGCCGCCAGCGGCAGGCACAGGGCGGCCAGCAGCAGCGCCGGGGCAATAAAATTCATCATGCTTTGTTTATCCAAGGGCATATCCTCCTTATGAATTTTCGGTAATTCCTATTATACGTTCAAAAGCTCCCTTTTTGCCAGGGGCGGGATCTTTTTGTCAACTTGACAGGAACGGCGTTCCCGGAGGATAATAGGCTGCGGAAAATCGAGCGGAGGGGCCATGAAGGCAGTTTTTTTCAAGGGTTCGCCCCCGGCGGGGCGCGACCCGCTCAGCAACCGGGCGGCGGCGGCGGTGTCGGCCGTGCTCAAGTCCAGGGGCTGGGAAACGAAGGCGTTCCCGCTGGCGGCGATGGACATCAAGGCCTGCCGCGGCTGCTTTACCTGCTGGACGCGGACTCCGGGGCACTGCGTCATCCGCGACGACGACCAGGAATCGATCCTGCGCGCCTGGGCCGGAGCCGAGCGCATCATCCTGCTGACACCGGTCACCTTCGGCGGCTACGCTCCGGAGCTGAAGAAGGCACTGGACCGCGTCCTCCCCATCCTGCTGCCTTTTTTCATCCGCATCCAGGGCGAGACCCATCATCCCCAGCGCTACCCGCTGCCGCGCCGCCTGCTGGCCGTCGGCACGCTGAAGCAGGAGGACGCCGAAAGCGAGGGCGCCTTCCGCCGGCTGGTCGGCCGCAACGCCCTGAACATGGGCGACGTCGAGGCGACGACGCTGGTGTTCAGCGGCGACGCCTCCCTGGCCGAGATGGAAAGGCGACTCGGCCAGGAGCCGTTCTTCGGCGCGGAGGCCTCATGAGCAGCCGCAAGGTCCTGTTGCTGGTCGCCAGCCCGCGCGGGGCGGCCAGCACATCCAGGTCGCTGGGGGAGCATCTCCTCGCCGGGCTGGAGGAGCGCGGCATGGCGCTGAAGACGCTGCAGCTGTATCCCGCGCTCGGCGATGAGAGGAAAATGTCCGAACTTCTGGCCGCCATCGAATTGTGCGACCTGCTCGTGCTGGCCTTTCCCCTGTACGTCGACCAGCTCCCGGCGCCGCTCATCGACCTGCTGCGCCAGGTCGCCGAGCGCCGGAATGGCCAGGCCCGGACAGGACAGGCCCTGGCGGCGATCGTCAACTGCGGCTTCCCCGAGACGGCCCACTGCCGCCCGGCCGCCGACATCGTCCGCCTCTTCGCCGTTCAGGCGGATTTCCGCTTCCTGGGCTGCCTGGCGACCGGCATGGGCGGCGCCATCGGCAACCGCTCCCTTGCCAAAGCCGGCGCGATCGTCCGCCACCAGCGCAAGGCGCTGGACAGGGCCGCCGCCTTCCTCTGCGAAAGCAGGGAGATCCCCGCCGACGTCGTCGCGCTCATGGGCCGGGCGATGATGCCGCGCTGGTTCTACAATTTCGTCGCCGACCGCGGCTGGAAAAAGGCGGCCAGAAAGTACGGCAGTTCCGCCAAACTGTTCGACCGGCCCTACGCCGGCAGCGAAGGTGCCTAGCTCATCGGGCCGCGATCAGTCCCTGCCACAATGACCGCCTCCGGGCCCGACGCCAACAGGGAGATTCTGAAAAAAGATCCACACTAAGGTTCGGTGCGCTCAGATCCTCTTCCTGATGAAATCCCGGATGAAATCGATTGCCGCGCTGTCGGGGGTGAAGCGGAACTCATGGCAGGGCACCGTGGAACAAACCCGCCTGGAGAAGGCGATGATGGCGGCCGCCGTGTCGGGTTCGTACCAGGGAATGGAGATCATCGGCAGCATGCGGTCGGCGGCCGCGACGGCATCCATTTCCTCACAGCGGCTTTCTCTCCCGTGCTTCAGGAAAAAGATCCCTCCCAGGGGCGCGCCGCCGTTCCGGGCGATGCCGGCCGTCCCCGCCCAGGGAGTGCCGAACGCGATCATCTCCTTTCCGATCTTGCGCACGATCATCCGTTCGTCGCTGAGCACTTTTCCTGTCCTGGATTTGACCAGCAGCTCGGAGATCGTGCTCTTGCCGGCACCCGACACGCCGGCGAACAGATAGGCCTTTCCCTTATGGATCCAACCGGCCGCATGGGTCAGCATTCCTTTGCGCCGGGCGAAATAGTGCATCAGCAGCAGCTGGTCAAGGGGGTAGGCCAGCGGCAGGTCGATCGCCATGCGGCCACGGGCATCGGGCAAACCGAACCGGCAATACAGGTCGACCCGCCTGCCCCCCGGTTTGAAGCGCGCGACCCACAACGGCTCCTCGCTGCCCGGCCGGGCCAGGCACAGCCAATAGCCCGATGGATCCCGGAACAGTACCCAGGAATCCCGGGTATCGAAAATTCGCTCCGCATGCTGCAGCGAGGGCCAGCCGTCACCGAGCAGGCGGACCGACATCCGTTCCCCCGGCGTTGTCGCGGCGCGGTCCTGCAGGAACGGCCGGTACAGGGGACTGGCGATGCGCAGCGTCGCAGAAACAGGGGCAACGACTCGGATCGAGATGCCGCCGATGCCCAGGCCCCTGTTGCGGGGCAAACGCACTATGCCGCTCAGCTTCCCGGCGCCGAAGCGCAAGCGTGGCTCACGCAGGGCTGGTTATAACTCACGCCGCTGCCGTCGGCCAGCTTGCAGCCGGTCCCCAGTGTCTGCATCCCGGGCGCAATGCTCACCACCCGCAGCATGGGCTTCTCATATTTCTTCCTGGCCGATCCGTTTCCGCTCCTCTTTTTCATCTATCCTCCATGGGCACTGGAATAAAGTTTTTCGAACCTGAGATGGCCGATGCGGCACATGTATGCGGATGGAATGCTCTCGGAACCGTTCTCCATGGCGAAAAAACCCGGGCAATAACCGCAGAGAAGCTTCTTGTCGCAACCCCGGCAGGGCAGGCCGTCGGGAACCGCGACTTTCCTGAAGTCGTTGAAAGCCTGCTGCCACCCTTCTCGGAAACTGCTTGTGAGCAGGGAAAAACGGGCATTCCTCACCATCAGGCAGGGGTACACCCAGCCCTGGGGATCGACATGGAACGTGTTGAGCCCGGAGCCGCAGTTGTACAATCCATCCCCATCGCGGGAACCGCGAAACTGGTCCAGGAACTCGCGCCATTCACTCTCCCTGGCCGGGTCCGCCATTTCCAGATCCACCGCCCGCCCCGGCGGCACGCGCAGGGCGACCGGCCCGTTGTCGCCGCTCAACGTGGGGAAGATCTCCGGGTCGAAGCGGAACTTGACTCCCAGGCTGCGCGCCAGGTCCTCGATGGCCGGGAGATCGTCGTTGTTCAGCGTCATCAGCACGCTCTTGAGCCGGACACGGGTTCCCTGCGCCAGCAACGCCTCGATCGCCTGCCGGGTCTTCTGGAATGAGCCCGGGACGCCGGCGATGCGGTCGTGGACCGCGGCACTCGCGCCGTAGAGGCTGATCTCGACCAGGTAGGGCGGCAACTCGCGGAAGAGGTCGATGATGCCGGCGTTCGCCAGCGTGCCGTTGGTGAACACCGTGACCAGGAAGCCGCTCTCCTTGGCGTACCGGTAGATCCCGGGAAAATCCGAGCGCAGCAGCGGCTCGCCGCCGGTGAGCAGCAGGTAGAGGCAGCCCGCCTCCCTGACGGCGTCGATCGCCTGCCGCCATTGGCCGCCGGTCAACTCGCAAGAAGGCGCGGCTTCCTCCCGGGCGTAGCAATGGGCGCAGGCCAGGTTGCAGCGGTGGGTCAGGGCCAGGCTGCCGGTGAAGGGAACGCGCCGGTCGATCACCCGGCGGGACAAATCCCGCCAGAAGCGGTCGTCATCCATCCCGGTCGCCTGCTCGCAGCCCGGGATCATGGCAGCGCTTCCACCAGGCTGTTCCGCAGCAGTTGCTCTACGAAATCGCTCGCGTCGGCGCCGGCCTGTTCGGACGCAACATCGAACTCGGCGATGATCTCATCCACGATCGCATCCAGGGTCCGTTCGCCGTCGAGGCGCCGCCAGATGAAGTCGCCGAGCGGGTTCATGACGAAAATATCATTCATGTCCACCGGCGTGCCGCAGACCGGGATCAGGAAGGACTCGCCGGCGATCTCGCGCCCGGCGATCCCCTCCTTGCGGCGGTATCTGGCCTCCCGCTTCATCTCAGCAGCATGCCCGGGTCGCCGAGCCAGTTGTAGACGTTCAGCAGCGGGATCTTTCCGCCCAGCAGCACGTAGTTCTTCAACGCCGCCAGCCAGGCCTCGCCGGCGCGCTCCGCATGGGCCTGGTAGACCGCCTTGTAGAACTGCTCGCCCAGCTTCATCGAGTCGGAATGGTACGCCGCCCCGGAGGGCAGCATGCCCCCGGCCATGCCGCCGCCGGAGTTGAGCAGCAGCGCCTCGCCCAACGACGTGAAACCCGGCAGCTCGAAGCGCCCGGCCGCGCACGTGTACATCGTCACCAGCGGCAGCTTCTCCCCGTTCCCCAGCCCCGCCACGGTTGAGACGTCCAGCAGATTCTCCGTGGCCAGCTGATCGATGCCGGCATGGCCGCAATAGTTGACCAGCCCGGCCCCGGCGTTCCAGGAGGCGATGATCCCGGCCCGCGTCTCCGCCGGCGAGCCGGCCAGGTAGAGATTTTCCGCCTGCATGCCGGCGGCCAGCCCCGCCAGCGCGTTGCAGCCGGCGGCGAAATCGCCGCCGCTGTCGGCGTTGTCGGCGATCATCAGCGCCTTGTCCAGCCAGGCGCCCTGGCCGCTCTCATAGGCCTTGATCTTGTCGATCATCCCCTTCAACTCGGAGCTTGTCACAGCCGGCAGCCGCCCGATGGCGATCTCCGCCACCCCGTCCTTGCCCTCCAGGTCCCCGTAGATCCGGTCGGCGGCGCACAGCCCTTCCGGCGTCTTGCCCAGCAACGCCGGCACCAGGTTGTCCCCGTGACCCTGGCAGTCCTTGTAGTCATAGGTCCCCTTGCCCGCCAGCACCGCGTACTTCACCTTGCCCCCGCTCCAATTCTGCCGCGCGTACAAGAGAAATTTCCGGATCACTCTGGGGTTGGCCTCCCCAAAGTTGAAAGCGTCATAGATATCCTCCAGCGTCACCACCAGCGACTGCAGGCCGCCCTTCTTGCGGTGCGCCGCCAGCTCGGCCGCCGTCTCCCTGAACTCGCGGGGAGCGATGATCACGTGCTCGGCCGACCGGCTGCCGTCCTTCAGCCGCGACGGTTGGTCGCCGACCACCGACTCCGGACGCAACGCCGCGTTCAGCCCGCTCACCACGTACGGTGTCTCCGCGCTTCGCGGCGCAAACGACAGCCGTCCGCTCAGTTCCTCCATCCACCCGGCCACCAGCTGCGGTTTCTCGGGCGTCGCCACATCCAGCACCACCACCTGCCTCTCGGTCAGGCCGCTCACCGTGATCACCCGGTTATCGTCCCCGCGGCAGGTCAGCTGGTTGTTCACCGCCTGGTAATATCTCGGATAACTCAGATCCAGCGACTCCAGGTAAAACACGCTGTAGGGCGCCCCGGTGTCCAGCTTTCCGGCCAAGGTGATGGCGTTGTCCCCGTCCTGGAGAAGCGAGGCGTCGAATTCCGCCTCGAAGGCGTGGGCCTGGGTCCCGTCCCACAGCGCCTCCCCCACCTGCCGGCCGTTGACGCTCACCACCGCGTGGTGATCCTGGCTGGCCGCCGTTTCGGTCGCCCCCTGCAGGCTCACCTTCAGCTTCGCCCGCCCCGGGGCCACCCCCGGCACCTCGACCGCAAACGACTTGGACCCACCCCCGGACACGAAGTCCCAGAACCAGAGGTCGCCGGCCGGATCCATGGATGCGATCAGCAGCGGGTACCGGTCCTGCTCGAAGTGCCGGGTGTCGAGGAACGATTGGCCCCCGGCTGACCCCGAACTGCCCGCGCCGACCCGGCCCATCGCCAGCCCGGATCCCGGTTCCAGGTAATACACGTTCCGGTCGCTGTAGACCGTTTCCTGCCCCTCGTTGTAGAAGAACAGCCCGGCCCCGTTGCCGTCGGCAAGCCAGGCGATGTCCTGCCCCCTCCGCGTCAGCTTCAGCTCCTGCCGGGCGATCAGCGCCCGCGCCGCGTCCTCCGACATCCCGAGCGCCCGCGCCACTTGCGCCGCCGGCACGTAGAACAGCCCCTGCCCTTTCACCGTCACCCGCGCCCGCTCGCCGCCGCCGGCCGCCTGCAGCTCTCCCCGCTGCAGCTCCTGCCGCCGCATCTCCAGCCGCTCCAGTTCGTAGAGCGACTGCTCCCGCGGGTAGCGCTGGTAACCATGCACGTCGCCCGCCTCCTCCCTGCCGATGCGGACGCCGGGATCGATCGCATCCCGATCCCAGGCGCCGAAGTTCAGCGTGAAGGGACCGTAGCTTTTCACGATGCCCTGGGAGTCCATCTCGTCCAGGCGGTAGACTTGAGGCTCGCCCGGGTAAGCGCCGGGATCGGCCAGCCTGTAGACGCCGCCCCGCGGCGAACCGGCCAGCGCCGGCAGGAATGAAGCCGAAACCGGCAGGAACTCCCGCGTCCGGCCGTCCTGGCGGAAGAGGGCGAAGCCGGCGCTCCCCATCTCGGCCGCCGTGTGCCACTCGACCGTGGGCAGCGGTTCGGTCGGCGATGCGCCGAAATGGGAGACCGCGGCAAAGGTCGGGGTGTCGCCCAGGTCGACTGCCAACGCCGCCGACCAGGCGGACTGCACGTAATGGTCCGAGCAGCGGGCCATGGCCCGGACACTGTAGGTGCCGGACGCCATCCAGCTGTGCGAGGCGCTCGTCGTCCCCACCGGCAGCCAGACGGAATAGGTTCCATCCCCCCAGTCGAAACGATACTGCACGCTGTGGCCCATGGAGGAGGTGGAACCGCCGGTCGTATAGGTGTATGTCGCCCCGACCATCCCGGTGGCCGGGCCCGTGGGGGTGCTCGGCGTCGTCACGGTCTCGCCACCTGTAGGAACAATTGAGAAAACCGTGTCACTGGCATCGGAGGGGTCGTGGTCCGTGATCCCCCAGACACGGATCAGGCAGTCGTCGGAAGTGACGGTTGGAACAGTCCAGGCATGGGACCCGTCGTTGGCGGTGTTGGTCACGATGCTCGTCCAGCTGGCGCCGCTGTTAATGGAATAGTAAATGTCGACGTTTCCCGGCGTGCCGGTCGAGGTCCAGGTGATGCTCTGGCTCGTGCCGGCGATCCAGACCTCGCCGCCGTTGGGTGAAGCGACGGTGTACGAGGGGCCCGAGGCCGGGGTGTACGCATAAGCCCCGTACAGGTTCAGGCGCCGGCCGGTGACGGTCATGCCGCTCAACGAGGCCTTCAGGTCGCCACCCAACAGGATACGTTCTTTTCTTTGAGCTACGGTCTCGTTGGGGAAGATCGACGCCAGGTAGCCCACGGCGCCGGCCACGTGTGGCGTGGCCATGGAGGTGCCGTTCCAGGATTCATAAGGAGAATAAATGCTTGTGACAATTCCAATATCATCGAATACTGCACCTAATCCATTTTCGGTGTCATCGGAATATAGATGGAACCGCATTCTAAAATGAGCGGTTTTATATGCCTCAGGAATAGCCCATGAAAATCCCGCCCAGAAATAAACGGATCCACTTGTGGGACCCCAACGATAAAGTTCGGACCAATCGTTCCCGCTGTTCCCGGAGATTTCAACAGCGACATAATCGCCCGTCGCAATATGTCTCCCCATCGTTAAACCAAGATATATCGTTTGCTCTGCATAAGCTGAAATATCTATATCCTGGATATATGTCAGATATGAATTCGTATTTGAAGAATAAAGGCCATAATTAGCTCCGCCTCCAGAACCTGGGCTATCGCTCCAGAAGTGCGTGGGGCTGGGACACGACGGGTAATCCCCTCCCCAATAGACCTCATATTCGTCCGTGATCGCCCAAGAGTTGTTCGTGCCGCTCGTCTCCCAGTTGACGTTTCCGTTCTCCATGTCGTCAAAGAAGACGTCCCCTTCATGAGGAAGGTACGCCCTTGGTACTGAACTCAGGATACTGACTCCCGGTGCTCCCAGGTCGACTGAAACCGCGCCATAATTTGAAAACGAACCCAAATCGTCATTGTGGTCGGTGGCAGCCACAGAGATGATCCCGGGCAAAGTATAATCCGACGGATAATGATGATTCCGGCCATTGGTTCGATCGTTATTGTCGCCTACGCCGTCACTGCCACCGTTGCCGGCTGCGGCGCAGAAGACGATCCCGGCGTTGTTCACGACCTCGATGGCATCCCGTAATGCTCCATAATCCTGAGTTCCACCTGGCACACCTCCCCACGAGGCGTTGATGGCGACGACGTTTTGGCCATGCGTTTTCTGATAAACGGCGTACTGCATGCACTCGATGGCGTCGTCATCCCAGCCACCGCCGTCATAGTCGCCGAAAAACTTCAGGGCCATGATCCTGACGTCCCAGTTGACCCCGGCCACGCCCAGCGCATTGTTGCCCCGGGCGCCGATCGTCCCCGAGCAGTGAGTCCCATGGCCGATGCCGTCCATGGGATCGGTGTCGGGCGAATCCCCCGAGCCGTCGGCTCCGGCCGGGTCGATGCCGTAGATGTCGTCGATATAGCCGTTGCCGTCGTCGTCGATGCCGTTGCCGGCGATCTCGTACGGGTTCTTCCACAGGTTGGGGATCAGGTCGGAATGGTTGTAGTCGATGCCGCTGTCGATGACGGCGACCACTATATTCGAGGAGCCGGTGCTGATGTCCCAGGCCTCGGGGGCATCGATGTCGGCATTGGCGGTACCGCCGGTCTGGCCGGTGTTATGCATCCCCCATAAGGAGCTAAATTTCGTGTCGTTTGGGGTCGCAGCCATTTCGCGGCGATAGTTTGGGTGGGCATAAACCACGCGGGGATCGGCAGACAGTTTCTTGGCCAGGATCTGGGCGTCGATCTTCACCTTTGATTTCAGCAGTACGATCTGCTGGCCTTTCATTGAGGAGAGAAGGTCGAAGCGTTTCTTTACCACCAGTCCCTGGTTAGCCGCGAAATCGGTGACATTGATTCTCCCCATGACCTCCTTGAACTTGACCAGCACCTCGCTGTCGGCGTAAGGCTTGGGCGCTTGGCTCGGATCGATCAGCTTCTTCCGCTTCGGCCCGCCGGCAAAGATCAGTGCCCCGGCGGCAAAAAAGATCGCCAGGCCGAGCAATATTTTCTTGTTTTTTGGCATGTCCCACTCCTCAGATCTTAAATTCGCCTTAAAATCCATAAAAAAGGAAAATATTACAAAACACTATTACTGTCAATAAGGAACTGTAATGTTTTCTGGATATTAATTCAAATATTTGAATTTTTCAGCATAAAAAAACTACTTATATAGCGGGATATGCCACAAAAAAATCCCACTGGATAAAAACAGTGAATATCTTACTCTCCGTCTTCCACCTGCACGCCCAGGTCGCGCGTTTCGCGGCCGAGCCCCAGCCGGGAAAGGTTGAAGGTCGGATGGACGCGGAGCTCCAGGAACCCCCCGGCATGTTCCTGGCCTTCGATCATGATGGGCATGCTGGTATTTTTCCTGAAAACCACCCGCCGCAGGAGCTTTCCGCGCCAGTAGACGTCGACGGCCTGTTGCTTGCCGGGCAAAAGGGAGAGCGGAGCGCCGCAGGTCAGCAGGATTCCAGCCTCCTGGCGGTTCCTTTCAGGAAACACGTACATTCCCGACCTGGCGCCGCTCCAGCGGAAGGACCGGGATCCCTCCCGCTCGGGATAGGAAAATCCGTAATCGTATGGCGTCGAGGTCTCGCGCGCCCAGGTCCGCGGGTGGAGCGGCTGAAAAGCGAGCCCATTCGCGACCGCGAACAGCAGGACCAGCGCGGCGGCCCAGGCGGCGCCGCTCTTGCGCACCGTCCCCGGTTGCCATTCCCCGTGGGAAACGACGACCCAAAAAAGGAGCAGTACCTCGGGAAACCAGAAGAAATTGTTGAAAAACAGGGCGACGGCCATGACCGCCAGCATGAAGCGCGCCGGCCGCGGACCGGGCCGCAGCAGCAGCGCGGCCAGGAAGGCGAGAAAAGCCAGGCCGCCGGGGACGCCGACCTCGGAGAAAAACAGGAGGTACTGGTTCAGGGGCAGGTCGAGCCAGACCTTCTCGCCGTGATGGAGGTACTTCAGGTAAAAAAGGAAATTACCGGCGCCGACACCGCTGGCGGGGAAGCGCCGGATCATGCCGCCGCCGTCGCGCAGCATGCTTAAGCGGCCGTTGCTGATCCGGTCGACCGCCCGGCAGACATCGGCGGAGGCAGAGAGGCGCGCCGCCTCGGACACCGACTGCCACAGGCGCCGGCCCAGCGTGCCGCCGCCGACCAGCAGCAGGACGGCCAGCAGCGAGGCGGCCGCCGCCTTGATCGCGCCGCCGGGCCGCCGCGAGAAAAAGAGGCGCAACAGCGCCGCCAGCACGAACAGGAACGCCGTGCGGCAGCCGGAGGCGAAAACAGCGGCCAGGGCGACAGACAGGAACAAGAGGTCGGCGACCAGGCGGCCGTCGTTGAGCGGGCGCCGGGGTTGGGGATCGTTCCCGGGTTTTCCGGCGGCACGGCCCGCGCCCGGCAGCCTTTCGATCAGATCCAGGGCCTGCCAGAGGAACATGGCGCCGGCGAAGAAGCCGAAGGCGTTGAAGTCGGAGAATCCGCCGTTCAGCTGCTTCATCTTCACCCCCCACCAGCTTTGGGACAGAAGGTCGGGATCGAGCCACTTCTGCGCCAGGGCCAGCAGGAACGAGATGGAAAAACCGGCCTTGAGCGGGACGATGGCGGCCGTTGCCCCCAGGCGCCAATGGCGCAGGAGAATCGCCGTCCACGGCGCCAGGGCGAACAGGGCCAGGGTCACGGCCGGGAAAATGCAGGCGAAGGAAACCCGGTCCATGCTGGGAGCGACCGGGGTGTCCCGCAGGAAAGCCAGAGCGGACAGGCCCAGGTTCGACCAGCGCAGAAAAACAAAGAGGGCGGAGACGACCAGCAGGGCCAGGAACAGCAGGTAGGGGCCGCGGCCGGGAAAGCCGGTCGCCGGCCGCTCCCCTTTCAGGAGCGAGGCGCAGAGGATGCCCGCCAGGCAAAAGAGCGGCATGGCCAGGTAGTTGAACGGATAGCCGTTAAAGAAGAGGTCCGGGGTCGAATTGGCCAGCGGCAGCAGGAACAGGAAGAGCAGCATGGCCCTGCGTGCGCTCAGCAGGTAGGCCACCAGACCCAGCAGCAGGAAAAACAAGGGCAGGACGGCGAAACCCAGGCGGATGACGACCACATAAAAGAGCGGCAGCGCGGCCAGGAGCGAACCGGCGGCGAAAGCGCCGCGTCGTTTCATCTCCGCCACGGGTCAGTAGGCATGCGGATCCCCCTTGAGCATCACCCAGCCGGTGAGAACGATGATCTTGAGATCCAGCAGGAACGACCAGTTCTCGATATACCACAAGTCGGCCTCGATCCGCCGGCACAGCATCCTGGGGTCGCTGGTCTCGCCGCGGAAGCCCATGACCTGGGCCCAGCCGGTGATGCCGGGCTTGATCAGATGGCGCATCTGATAATGCTGGATGGAGTCCTTCACTTCCAGGTTCATCGGCGTGGGGTGGGGCCGGGGGCCGACGATCGACATGTCGCCCTTCAGCACATTGATGAATTGCGGCAGTTCGTCCAGGTTGTTGCGGCGCAGGAAGCGCCCCAGGCGCGTGACGCGCGGATCATCGATCCGCGCCTGCTGATAGCGCCCGTTCTCGTCCACGTCCTTGCTGTCCCAGGTCATGGAGCGGAACTTGTAGCACTCGATGCGCTTGTTCTTGATCCCCCAGCGCTCCTGCTTGAAGAAGACCGGGCCCGGTGACGAGGCCTTGATCAGCAGGGCCAGCAGCGGCCACAACCAGAAAAAGACGGTGAGGAACAGCAGCGCGGAGAAGACCAGATCGAAACTCCGCTTGGCGAACCTCCGGCACATTCCCTCCAAGGGGTGGGCGCGCAGGGTGATGACCGGGAACAGGCCGAAGCGCGAAACGCTGTAGCGCGTGTCCAGGTAACGGAAATAATCGGGGATGATGCGCACGCGGACGGGGTGATTCTCGCACATGCCGATGATTCGCTCCACATGGGCGATTTCGCCGTTGGGCAGGGCGACGACCACCTCGTCGACGGAATTGCGCTCCAGCAGCTGGGGCAGCTGGCCGATGGTTCCGAGATGCTCGCCGGCGCATTCCGGCGCCGGTTTTTCGCTGACATAGCCGATCACGCGCAGCCCCAGGTGGGGATTGTCGGCGATGGTCGCGAAAAAACTGCACGCGATCCGGCCGCCGCCGACGACCAGGATGCGGTGCTGGTGCCGGCCGTTCTTCAGGTAACGGCGGAACATCCAGCGCAGGGCCGTCTTCCATATAACGAGAACGCCCAGCAGCAGGAAGCAGTAGACGAACAAGAAGAAGCGTGAAAGGACCTGCGACTTGGCGGTGAACAAGACTGCTACGGTCAGGAAGGAATGAAGCAGGACGCTCGCGCCCAGGACGGAGAGTTCTCCGGCGAACGAGCGGATGCGGAACTCGTCGTACAGTCCGGCGACGCGGGCGCCGAAGTTCCAGATCATGGACAGCAGGATCAGCAGCAGCCATTCCCTGGCACTCAGGACGAGGAATTTCTCGGGCAAACCGGCATGGCCCTTGGCCAGAAAAACCGCCGTCAGGAATACGGCGGCCAGCAGGATGACGTCGCTGGCGTTTCTCAGGATCTTCCTGTCCCTGCTTCTACTGTGCATTGCTCTCCGCCATCAGATCTGCGAACAACCGCCGGTATTGGGCGGTGATCCCTTCCCAGGCATAAACATCGCGGACACGCTGCCGGGCCCGGCCGCGAAATTCCTCCAGCGACTCTTCCTGGCTGTCCCAACCGGCGATCAAGGCACTTAAATTACCAGTTTTCTTGCAAAAAAACAAGCCGTGCCGACCGTCCAGAAGAACTTCGCGATTGAAAGGCGTATCCAGGGCGCATACGGTGCAGCCATTGGCCAGGGCCTGCAGCAGGGCGGGGTTGGTGCCGCCGAACTCGTGGCCGTGCAGATAGACGTGGCAATGCTGGTAGAGCGCTGCGAGCTCGCCGGGATCGGTGACGTACCCGGTCAACAGGATCCGCCCGCCGGCCGCCAACCCGCGGACGGATTCCGCGAAATCGTCACGGTAAGGCACGTCGCCGCCGCAGTCAAGAGGAAGAAAGAAGAAAGAGTACCATTCCAGGTTTCCCGGTCGCCGAAAGCGGGCATCCAGGCCAGCTTGGAGCCGGGCCAAGGATACGGCGGTGAAGAAAGAGGCTATGGCCCGAAACAGATCTCCGCTCTTCTTCAGGGATTCATGGCTGCGGCTGTTTTTGTCCATCCCGTTCGCTCATCCTAGGCCTGGGGAAACTGCTTGCTGCTTTGATCGGGGCGACTTTTCCCGCCAAGTCGCTCAAACAACGTTTCGTATTGGTCCGTGATGATATCCCAAGTATATCTCTCGCGGATGCGCTCGGGAGCTCTCCGGGACATCCCTTCCCGGACTTCGGGATGCTCGAGGATTTCCCGGATCCGGCGCGCGGCTGCGGCGGCATCCTTGTCAAAGAAAATGCCGTAGTCATCCAGGACCTCGCGATTGAATGGCGTATCCAGTGCCAGGACACAATTCCCGAAAGCCAACGCCTTGAGCAAGGTGGGATTGGTCCCGCCAAACTGGTGCCCGTGCAAATAGGCATAAGCGTTGCAGTGCAACTCTCGGAGCAAATCCTGGTCGTCCACATGCCCCAGGAACTGGACACGGGGCTCCGCCATCTTCCGCAATAGGGCGACATGCGGGCTTTTATATGGCGTTCCCCCGGCAATGACATATTTCTTGGTCGTATTCGTCCGCAGGAATGCATCGATGAGCAGGTCCACATTGTTGTCGGGAACAAGGCGGCAGGCGGTGAAAAAGTATTCTCCCTTCGTCAAGCCGAACAGTTCGAGCAGCTCCGGCTTGGAGGACGCCAGGATGTTCGCGCCATAGGCGATCAGAGCGGAATCGGCTCCGAACTCTTCCTGATAAATTTCCTTCATCCGCTCCGCATCGGTGATCAGCCTGTGAGTGGTGTATTTCGCGATCCGTGCGGCGGCATGAAAATACTTCTTTCCAGCTGGGCCCCATTTGGGGCGCAGCCATTCCAGGCCATCCACGTTCAGCGCCGTATGGATGCCGGCCAATTTCGTGATCAGGCAGAAGGGGCTATTGGCCACATTGACGAACAGCGCGGCATCCGCCCTGCGGAAGGCCAGGTGGAGGGCGGACAGGAGGGTGTGGGTGAACGTGCTGAGGCTCTTGGTCTGGATCGACGGCAGGTAGAGCATCTTCATCCCCAGGTACATAGCCGGCCTGTCCTTGAAGATGGAACGCCGGCAATATATCGTCACGTCATGACCGCGCTCGGCCAGTCTCCGCCCCACCTCTTCGGCGAAAGTCTCATAGCCGCTGTAGCCCGAGGGTATACCTCGCGTCCCCAGGATAGCTATCTTCATCCTATCTCCTTTGCATCCCCTTAAACCGTGTTCAACTGCCTCTTGGGAACCGTCCCTGCCGGACACTGCCTGACGCACAAGCCCGGATGTCCACTGCGGGAAAGCAACAAGCGGGACCGCTGCCGGTCTTCATGTTCACTTCACGACCATGCGATGCTCATTGAGAAAGCATGTCATGGAATACGCCAAGAAGCGTTTCGGCGCTTTGTTTCCAAGTGAAGGATCGAGACCGCTCCAGCCCCAACGCGCTCTTTTCCTCCCGCAAGTGCGGATCAGACATCAGGGTGTCGATGGCGCGGGCGATCCCGGCCGGTTGATCGGGATCAACGTACGTCCCCGCCGGGCCGCAGACTTCGGGAAGCGAGTCGCAAGCGGAAACGACCACCGGCACGCCGCTGGCCATGGCCTCCAGGGGGGGCAGGCCGAATCCTTCCGCAAATGACAAATAGCAAAACACCGCCGCCAAGGCATACAAGCCGGGCAAATCCGCATCCGGGATCCGCCCCAGAAGCATGACGCGCTCCCCGAGGCCCAACTCCTCGATCTTCCCCTTCAGATCGAACATTTTCCAGTCGACATCGCCGGCAAGAACCAGCCGGATATCATTGTTTTTCAGGGCGCGAAAGGCTTCCAGCAAGTGCAAGATGTTCTTTCGCTCATTCAGGCGCCCGACATAGAGCAGGAAGCGGTCAGGGAGCCCGTAGTGTGCCTTGACCTCCAGGAGCTTCCTCGGATCGTGCTGGGCGGCGGGCGCGTACGCCTCATCGACTCCCAGGGCCACGGGCACGATCTTTTCCGCTGGAGCGAAGCCGAGGCGCGCCATACGCTCCTTTTCGCTTCGCGACAGGGTGCAGATCCTGTCGGCACGGCGGCTCAAGAGGCGCAGCGGACAGAAATACAATCGCTCCCTCCAGGTGAAATACCCGGGAAATTCGAGAAAGATCACATCGTTGATCCAGACGATTTTTTTAAAATGCCCGGCCGGCGGCGAAAAATAAAAACTCAGGCATGCGTCCAGCTTCAGCTTCCTGGCCCGCCAAGGAAGAAAAAGACAATTGTACAGGAGTCCGTTGGTCCCGGGAAGGTACAGCAGGTTGACTGCCCGGCCAGGAAACGGGAAGGACAGATCGCCATCGCGCCGGGAAAGAAAGACGAAGTAATCATGCTCGGGGTGATGCAGGATCATTTCCTTCAGAAGATTGCGGACCACGACCCGACCGCTGGGATTGCCCCTGAAAAACCAGCGGCCGTCGATGCCGATGCGCATCAGCCGTTCCTCCAGCGGAAAGTGGCCTTGCGCGGGGCAAAATGCAAGCGCTGCCCGGGGCCGTTGACCGCGTACATGTCGTATTCCAGCCTCCCCTGGCGATAGTTCCCGCGCCAGGCCTTTTCCAGCAGGCGCGCGCCGTTGACCAGGAAGCGGCCTGCCCGCAGCCAGGCGGGCATGCGCGGGCAGTATTCCCGCCGCGCCGCGGCCAGGGCTGCCTTTCCCCGGCTGGCGTTGGCGCCGCTGTCGATGAAAACGGACAGGTAGCGCCGCGCGTGCCGGGCGACATAGCCCGCGCGCAGCACGCGCAGCAGCCATTCGGCGTCGCCGGCGACGCGCAGCCGCGGATCGAACCAAAAGCCGTCATCGATGATGCGCCGGCGGAGGAACATGGTGCAGGTGAAGGTATAGAGAAAGGATGCGTATATGTACAGGGGCTTCGGCGCGAAGGACTTGCGATAGGCGACGAGGGAACCATCGGGCTTCGTGACCAGGAAATCGCCGAACAGGATGTCCGTGCCGGGATTTTTCGCGAAGAACTCCCTCACGAAGGCCAGGGTGCCCGGCAGGTATTGCTCATCGCAGTTCAGGTAGGCCAGCAGTTCGCCGCCCGCCAGGAGCAGGCCCTTGTTGACGGCATCGTACATGCCGCGGTCCTTCTCGCTCACCCAGCCGATCCCCGTCTGCGCCGCCAGCCAGCCCGCCGTGCCGTCGCGCGAGCCACCGTCGATGACGATGTGCTCCGCCCGGACACCCTCCTGGTCGGAGACGGACGCGGCGCAGCATTTCAGAAAGGGCAGCATGTCCAGGCTGGGGGTGATGATCGATATCTCCATGCCTGCCGTTCGCATCCCCGGGCGCGACAAGGATGGCTTTTCGATTTCCCGGCTCACTCCGGCCGCCCTTTTTTATGAACGCTTGCGGGCGTCGCGATACCACTCGATGGTGCGCCGCAGGCCTTCGGCGAATGACGTCCGGGCCTGGAAGCCGAACTCGCTGCGCGCACGCGACGTGTCGAGCATCCGCCGCGGCTGGCCGTCGGGCCTGGCGGTATCCCAGACGATCCTCCCCGAGAAGCCGCAGAGGGCGGCAATGCGCTCGGCCAGCTCGCGGATGGTGATCTCGAAGCCGGCGCCAAGGTTGACCGGATCGGGCTTATCGTAACGCTCGGCGGCCAGCGCGATCCCCTCGGCGGCGTCCTCGACGTACAGGAATTCGCGAGAGGCGTTGCCGGTCCCCCAGACCCGGATCTCGTCTTCGCCCGCGTCGATGGCGTCCATGCACTTCTTGACGAGGGCGGGGATGACATGGGAGCTTTGGGGTGAAAAATTGTCCCCGGGGCCGTACAGGTTCACGGGCATGAGAAAAATGGAGTTGAACCCATATTGCTGGCGGTAGGCTTGCGACTGCACCAGGAGCATTTTCTTGGCCAGTCCATAGGGGGCATTCGTCTCTTCCGGGTAGCCGTTCCAGAGGTCATCCTCGCGGAAAGGCACCGGCGTGAATTTGGGGTAGCAGCAAATGGTGCCCAGGGCCACGAATTTCTCCACCCTGCGCAAGCAGGCCTGGTGCAGCAGCTGGATGCCCATGATGGCATTGTCATAAAAAAAGCGGCCCGGGTTCTCGCTGTTGGCCCCGATTCCGCCCACGACGGCCGCCAGGTGGATGACGATCTCCGGTTGCTGCTCGGCGAACAGCTTGTCGACTCCGGACGGGGTGCGCAGGTCGTACTCCGGCAGATCGGCCGCCGTGACCCGTGCGCAGCCGCGCTTCTGCCGAAGGTTATCGATCAGGAAGGTCCCCAGGAATCCCTTGCCTCCCGTCACGGAAATGCGCTTGTCCTTCAATGCGATCATCATTCCTCCCTCGGCGAATATCCAGTCGCCATTTCCGGTTACCGCTCCCCTTCCAGGTCCGCGGCTCCGCATCGCCACGAGGCCCCGCCGATCCGGCCGCGACAGTGTCGGTGCGATCGCCGGCAGGGCGCAACGCCCTTCGTTAGCGGCGCAATCGATTTTCATATCATAATTCCGCGCTTTTTTCAATTCCGGCGCTGCGTTTCGCGGCCGTCCCCCCCCCCGACCAGCGATCCGGGATCGCCCTGGATCACCGAAGCCGAAATGACTGCCGCCTGGGGATGGCCTCGAGCGGGGCGGATTGCCCGGACCGGTTCCGATTGGCACAGCCGTTGCTTCCGGTCACCTGGCGGTCCAGGTGGAAGCGGATCGCCCGGATGCTCCCCGGCTCAGAAAAAAAAACGCGCCGGAAACGGGAAGCGGGAAAACCAAACAGCGGATATTTCGTATAAGACGTTTCATCCATGAAAAGGAGATGCGGTCATGAGAAACGAAACGATTGTCATCCTCTGGTCCCTTTTCGCCGTGCTGCTTTCGCCGGCTGCTGCGGCGGCGGACGATGACGTGAAGAAAATCCCCGATTTTTCCCTGATGGAGCGAAGCCAGGTCCCCGTGGAGCACACCTGGAAGATCGAGGACCTTTATGCCGCCCAGTCCGACTGGCTGGCCGAAAAGGAGGCCGTGATCGGGGACATCGCCCGCATCGACGAAGCGGCCGAAGGCTGGACGAAGACCCCCGCCGCCATGAAGGCGCTGCTCGACCTGGTCAGCGGCATCGAGCTGCGGGGAACGAGGCTGTACTCCTACGCCAGCCACCAGTCCAACACCGACATGGGCAACACCCGCTTCCAGGCCATGCTCGGGGAGATCCGCGCCGGCTTCGTGCAGATGAGCTCCAAGCTTTCCTTCATGCAGCCCGACATCCTGGCACTGGGGGCGGAGACGTTCGCCGCCTACCTGCGCGCCGAGCCCGGGCTGGCCCCCTACCGCTTCGGCATCGAGCGCATCCTGCGCGAGAAGGAGCACGTGCTGCCCAACGAACAGCAGCGCATCGCCTCGCTCACCGGCCTGTTCACCGGCGTCCCGGCCGACGCCTCGGGCATGCTGAACAACGTGGAGGCTCCGCGCGCCGAGATCACCCTCAGCGACGGGAAAACGCTTCTCCTCGACCAGGCGGCCTACCAGCGACTGCGCGCCTCCAGGAACCCCGCCGACCGCACCCTGGTCATGAAATCCTTCTGGGAGAACCAGAAGAAATTCGAGAACACCTACGCCATCCTGCAGGACGGCGCCGTCAAGGCGCATTGGTTCAACGCCCAGATCCGCAGGCATCCCGACTGCCTGGCGGCGCGCCTCTTTTCCGAGGACATCTCGCCCGAGGTCTACCAGCAGCTGATCCGCCAGGTGCATGCCTTCCTGCCTTCGCTGCAGCGCTACCTGGCCCTCAAGCGGAAGATGCTCGGCCTTCCGGAATTCCGCTACGAGGACATCTACGCCTCGGCGGTGCCGGCGGTGGACAAGACCTTCACCTTCGCCGAGGCGCGCCGGGCCATCGAGGCGGCGCTGAAACCGCTGGGCCCGGAATACGCCGCCGCCCTGCGCCGCGCCTTCGACGAACGCTGGATGGACATCTACCCCAACAAGGGCAAGGAGAGCGGCGCCTACTCGGGCGGAGTCTACGGCGTCCACCCCTACATCAAGCTCAACTACAACGGCGATTACGACGCCGTCTCCACAACCGCCCACGAGCTCGGCCACGCCATGCACTCCTACTTCTCCGACAAGACCCAGCCCTTCCCCACTTCCGACTACACGACCTTCGTGGCCGAGATCGCCTCGACCTTTAACGAGCACATGCTGATGCACCACCTGCTGAAGAGCGAGAAGGACGACCTCTTCAAGCTGTATATCCTGGACAGCTACCTGGACGGCTTCCGCGGCACCCTGTTCCGCCAGACCCTGTTCGCCGAGTTCGAGCTGGCCATGCACCGGCGCGCGGAGCAGGGCCGGTCCCTGACCGCCGACTGGCTCAACGACGCCTACCTGGAGCTGACCCGGAAGTATTACGGCCACGAAAAGGGAGTCTGCCGCGTCGACGACTACATCCAGTCGGAATGGAGCGGCATCCCCCACTTCTTCATGAACTACTACGTGTTCCAGTACAGCACCGGCATCATCGCCTCGCTGGCGCTCAGCGACAGCGTGGGCCGGGGCGATCGCAGCGCGCGCGACGGCTACCTCGAGGTGCTGAAGGCGGGCGGCAGCGACTACCCGCTGAACATCCTGAAGAAGGCCGGCGTGGACATGGCCCGGCCCGAGCCCTACGTCGCGGCCCTTAAGCGCTTCGACAGCCTGGTCGGCGAGATGGAAAAGATCTTCACCCGGCTGAAGAAGCAGAAAAAATTCTGATCCCTCCCCCCTAAGGCGGCGGGGAGGAGTCCTTCGGGACAAATCCCCGCCGCCGTTCATGGTCAGTCAGCGCTGGAAACCGAAACGCGGGGATGTCCCGCACCAACATCCCTCCTCAGCCCGCAGAACCATCCCCGCCGCCGTTTTTATGAACGCACTCTCGCTTTTTCTCCAGCCCGCTCAAACTTCAGGCCTAAAATGAAAAATCGAACCCAAGTCTGAATGCATTACGTGTTTTTGCAGCGTATTCAAGGTGTAACTTCAACCCCGGTTCGCACGTTATAGGGGTGGAAGATGTCGGAGGAAACATGAAAAAGGCGTTTTTTTGGATCATCCTGATCATGCTGCTGGCCGGGTCGGCCGACGCGGCCAACGGCCATGTCCGGCAGGATATCCGTCCGCTGGAACTGGTGAAGACCGCGACGCCGCCGGTGCTGGACGGCTCGCTGGAAGACGAGGCCTGGCGCGACGCGGTCGTCGTCGACGACGTCTGGATCACCTACAACCCGGTCAACGGCGAAGAACTGCCGCAGCGCACCCGCGCCTACGTCACCTACGACGAGAACAACCTCTATTTCGCGTTCCACTGCCTGGACAGCCAGCCCGAGCTGATCAAGACCTCGCTGACCAGGCGCGACGGCATCTTCAATGACGACTGGGTCGGTCTCTCCATCGACACCGTGGGCGGCAAAAAATACGGCTACGAATTCTTCGTCAACCCCAGCGGCGCCCAGGGCGACATCTTCCGCACCGGCGACAGGGAGGATTCCTCGAGCGACTGGGTGTGGCACAGCGCCGGCAAGGTCGTCAGCGACGGCTACATCGTCGAGATCAGCCAGCCGCTGAAAAGCATCCGCTTCGCCAGCGGCCGGGACGTGCGCATGGGCCTGCTCTTCTGGCGCCGCATCAGCCGCCTGGGCATGAGCGGCTCCTGGCCGCACCTCAGGCCCGGGCAGGGCATCGGCAACTGCCAGGCCGAAGTGCGCATCCCCGAGCTGGCCAGGCCGCTGGTCCTGGAGGCCCTGCCCTCCTTCACCTTCAGTTCGGGCTGGGACCGGCAGTCGCCAAGCTCCTGGTCGGGGGCCGACCAGGTCCGCGACCTGGGCTTCGCCCTCAAGTACGGCATCACCTCGTCGATCGTGGCCGAGGCCACCGTCAACCCCGACTTCAGCCAGGTGGAGAGCGACGCCCTGCAGGTGACGGTCAACCAGCGCTTTCCGGTGTTCTATTCGGAGAAACGCCCCTTCTTCATGGAGGCGGGCAACCTGTTCGACCTGGCCGCCGTGGGCGACGGGCTGGGGCAGATGTCCACCCCGGTGCACACGCGCCTGATCGCCGACCCGCAATGGGGAGTGCGCCTCACCGGCGAGCAGGGGCGGGGCTCGTTCGCCCTGCTGGCCGCGGCCGACCGCGCCCCGGGCAATCCCTGGAGCGACGGCGAGAACCCCGACCTGGGGCGCAAGGC
The DNA here is from genome assembly GCA_002436105.1 of Candidatus Aminicenantes bacterium UBA6072. Classification (GTDB taxonomy): domain Bacteria; phylum Acidobacteriota; class Aminicenantia; order UBA2199; family UBA2199; genus UBA2199. The sequence goes on from DIXU01000006.1 coordinate 43,277, forward strand.
GACCTTCTGGATCGGCCGCGGCAAGCTGGGGCTGGGCCAGGACAATTTTGTCGGCCTGCTCTACAGCGGCCGCGAATACGGCGGCGAGTACAACCGCGCCCTGGCCGCCGACTTTTCGCTGCGCATCGGCAGGCACCACCAGCTGCTGGGGCACTATATCCAGTCCTTCTCCGGCCAGCCCGGCAGCGGCAATACTCAGGGCGGCTACCTGACCGCCGAGTACGCCTTCGCCAGGGGGAACACCTTCGCCCTGGCCATGGTGGAGGACGTCGCCCCCGGCTTCCGGATGGACACCGCCTATTACCAGCGCAGCGGCATCGCCACCGCCAAGTTCTACCTGGAGCAGCGTTTCGTCCCCGACAAGAAAGGAATCCCCTGGCTGCTGGGCGTCACGCCGGTGGTGTACGCCGCATACATCCACGACAAGGTTTCGGGAATGAACGACACGGAGCTGTTTCTAGAAGCCCACGTCAACGTCATCCTCAAGGGGGAGCTCACCGGCTACTACTACATGGGGCAGGAGTGCTGGGCCGGCCGCGCCTTTCAGCGCTCCACGGCCCAGTTGAGCGTCAACCTGCAGCCGTTCAAATGGCTGAACCTTCATTCATGCTACGGCTTCGGCAACGCCATCTACTACGACCCGGTTGACCCGTTCCTGGGCCAGCGCCGCAACCTGCACATGAGCTTCACCCTGCAGCCCACCAAGAACCTGAACCTCTTCGCCGAGCACACCATCAGCCGCTTCCGCCGGCTGGATACCGGCGCCAGGGTCTACGACCAGGGGATCTGGCGCGGCCGCCTGACCTACCAGTTCAACCCGAAGCTCTTCGTCCGCGGCCTGGTGCAGTACGACAGCTTCTACAGGCGCGCGCTGGGCGATTTCCTGGCCGCCTTCACCTACGTTCCGGGCACAGTGCTCTACCTGGGCTACGGCTCGCTCAACGAGAGCCGCTCCTGGATTGACGGCGGCTGGCAGCGCGGCGTCACCGGCGACCGCTTCTTCCAGACCCGCCAGAGCCTGTTTTTCAAGGTGAGCTACCGCTACCAGTTCTGAGGGATAACCATTGCGCCGATATCGCGTATCATCGTCAGGGCATGGCGGCATGGAGTTCCGTCATGCCCGGGTTCTGATCGCAGTCATCTGTCGGTCCCCTCTCCATAGATCCGCCGGGGACGGCCTTCGGGCCGTCCCCGCATTCCACCTTTAGGCCGCGGTGGTCACGCACAACTTTTTCCCGGAGCCGGGCGTATATCTCCTGGCGATTGACGACTGAATACAAGGAGAAGCAAATGAAACACGGCATCGTTTCCCTTTCCATGATCGCGGTCAGCCTGATACTGGTCTACTCTGCTGCGACTTTTTTGCCGGCCGCGGCCGAGCCGCCGGCGCTGGATAAAAAAAACATGGACCTTGCGGTCCGCCCCGGCGACGACTTCTTCCGTTACGCCAACGGCGCCTGGATCCGCCAAATCGAGATACCTGTCGACAAGAGCGAGTACGACGCCTTCGACCAGGTGCGCGAGCAGAACCGCTCCAGGCTGCGTAACCTTTTCGAGAGCCTGGCTGCTGTTTCCGCCACGGCCGCCAAGGGCACGGCGGCGCAGAAGATCGGCGATTTCTACGCCATGGCCATGGATGCCGCCCGGGTCGAGGCCCTGGGCTCCACTCCGCTGAACGCCGACTTTGAGCGCATCGCCAGGGCTGCGACCGCCGCCGATATCCAGGATCTGATCGCGGACTTCCACCGCGAGAACGTCCCGGTCCTGTTCGGCGCCGGCGTCGAGGTCGACCTGATGAACTCCAAGGCCTACGCCTATTACCTGGCGCAATCCGGCCTGGGCATGCCCGACCGCGACTACTACACCCGCGACGACGCCGACGCGCGCAAGCTGCGCGAGCAATACCTGGACCACGTGACCGCCATGCTGAAGCTGCTGGGCGACACTCCCGAACAGGCCGCCGCCTCGGCCGCGACCGTGCTGGCCATGGAAACACGGCTGGCCCGGGCATCCAAAACGCGGGTCGAGATGCGCGACATCCCCAACCTGTACAACAAGATGTCCCTGGCGCAGATCAAGGAACTCAGCCCCGGTTTCGACTGGGTTCGCTACCTGCGGAACATCGGCCGCCCTGAAATCGCCGATTTCATCGTCACCGCCCCCGGGTTCTTCAAGGAGATGGGGATCATGCTCCAGGAGATCCCCCTCCCCGACTGGAGGACTTACCTGCGCTGGCAGGCGCTCAACGCCTATGCCCCCTTCCTGAGCTCGGCCTTCGTCAACGAGAACTTCAATTTCTTTTCCCGGGCCATGGAGGGAACGCAGCAGATCGAGGAGCGCTGGAAACGCATGACCTCGCTGACCAGCGGCAGTCTCGACCAGCTGGTGGGCCGGATGTACGTCGAAAAATATTTCCCTCCCGCCTGCAAGCAGCGCATGAATGAGCTGGCGGCCAACATCAAGAAAGCTTTCGAGGCGCGCCTGCGCCGGATCTCCTGGATGAGCGAAAAGACCCGCCAGCAAGCCCTGGAAAAGCTGCTGGCCATGCGCATCGAGGTCGGCTATCCCGACCAGTGGGAGGACTACGGCAAGCTGGAGATCGGCCGCGACTCGCTGCTGGACAACCTGCGCCGCTCCGGGCGGTTCGCGTTTCAAAAGAACCTCGACCAGCTCGGCAAGCCGGTGGATACGGGCAAGTGGGACATGGCGCCGCAGATCGTCAATGCCGGCTACAATCCGGTGTACAACAAAATGATCTTCCCGGCCGGCATCCTGCAGCCGCCTTTTTTCTTCGCTGACGCCGACGACGCGGTCAATTACGGCGCCATCGGCATGGCCATCGGCCACGAGATGAGCCACGGCTTCGACGACCAGGGGCGCTGGTTTGATAAGGACGGCAACATGCGCGACTGGTGGACCCCGGAGGACAGCGAGAAGTTCAAGCGCCAGACCAGGCTGCTGGTCGAGCAATACGGCGCCTTTACGACCGAGGACGGCGTGCACGTCAACGGCGAGCTCAGCCTGGGCGAGAACATCGCCGACTATGCCGGGCTGACCATGTCCCTGGCCGGCTATCACCTCTCGCTGCAGGGCAAGGAAGCGCCCAAGGCCATCGACGGCTTCAGCGGCGACCAGCGCTTTTTCCTCTCCTTCGCCCAGGTGTGGCGCGGCAAGATCCGCCCCGAGGCGCTGAAAAAAAAGATCCAGGAGGACGTCCACCCCTGGGGCGAGTTCCGCGTCAACGGCGCCCCCTTCAACGTCCCCGAGTTCTACAAGGCCTTCGACATCCAGCCCGGCGACAAGCTGTACCGCGCCCCCGAGCAGCGCCCGGCCATCTGGTAGGAGATCGTGACGATGCTGAAAGGGCGGCCATCGCGCCGCACCTTTCTTCGCCACCCTGGGACGGATGATCGTGGAGCTTGAAAAATCCGGCGCCGCCGCGGACCGCAAGCGCTTGACCCGCCGTGTCATCCTGCGCTTCGGCATGGCCGGCCCGCTGCTGGCGGCCATATTCTTCCTGCCCGCCGGCACAATGGACTACTGGCAGGCCTGGCTCTACATGGCCGTGCTCCTCATCCCCATGGGCTGGGTCCTGGCCCATTACCTGAAGAGGGATCCCGAGCTCCTTGATCGCCGCATGCACACGCTGGAAAAGGAAAAGCGGCAGCGGGCCATCATCTTCCTCTCCTACCCCGTCTTCCTCGCCGCCTTCCTGCTGCCGGGGTTCGACCGGCGTTACTCCTGGTCCCGGGTCCCGGTCTGGCTGGTCCTGCTGGCCGACCTCGTGGTGCTGGCCGGCTATCTCCTGTTCGTCCGCGTCATGAAGGAGAATCGCTTCCTCTCGCGGATCGTCGAGGTGGACGCGAAACAGAAGGTCATCGATACCGGACCCTATGCCGTGGTGCGCCATCCCATGTATGCCGGGATACTGCCGCTGTACCTGTTCAGCCCGCTGGCCCTGGGATCGTTCTGGGCCCTGATCCCGGCCGCTTTTCTGCCGCCGATCATCATCGCCCGCATCTTCAACGAGGAAAAAGTGCTGCACCGCGACCTGCCGGGATACGCCTCCTACATGAGGCGGGTAAGGCACCGCCTGATCCCCGGGATCTGGTGAGAGGGGAAACCGGCCGCCCATCCATGCTTGCCAAAAGAAACCCTTTCTGTTAGGTTCATTCCAGACGGACCGATTTTCCCGGAGGTGTCCCATGAAAAAGTTTTTTGCGCTTGCGCTGGCCCTCGCCCTGGCGGCCGGTCTCGCCGCCCAGGCGCCGGCCCGCTACATCGACGACGCCACGGCGCAGAAGATAAAGGCCGAGCTGCTGCAGAAATTCGGCGCCAACGAAAAATTCCGCGTCGAGCGGGGCGTCGAGCAGGTCGCCGGGCTGTGGCTCGAGAGCGACGGCGGCCCCGACGGGTTCGCCGCCTTCTGCCGGGAGAACTTCGTCGCCTCCGGGGCGCCCCAGGAAGCGCTGTTCAAGAAGCTGGAGTTCTACAGCGAGGTCATCGGCGGCCATTTCGGCGAGATGTCCATGGACAAGGACCAGCCGGTCGACCTCGACTGGGGCGAGATCACGCCGCTGGACATCGCCATGAACGGCTTCGATCCCGCCGCCCACGTGTCCGACGACATGTTCCAGAACAAAACGGCATTCATTTCGCTGCTGAACTTCCCCGTCTACACGCTGGAGGAAAAGACCGCCCAGGGCGCGGGCTGGGACCGCCGGCAGTGGGCCTATGCCCGCACCGCCGGCAGCAACACCACCCGCCTTCCCGCCGCGGTGAGCCAGGACATTTCCACGCGCATGGCCGCCGCCGGCCGCTACATCTCCGACTACAACATTTTCATGGGTAGCATCCTCGGCCCCGACAACCTGCCGCTGTTCCCCGCCGACATGAAGCTGATCTGCCACTGGGGCATTCGTGACGAGCTGAAGGCGCGCTATGCCGAACCGGGGGCGCTGGTCAAGCAGCACGCCATCTACCGCATCATGGAGCGCATCATCCGCCAGGAGATCCCCGAGGTGATGGTCAACTCCGGGCGCTACCAGTGGAACCCGTTCAGCAACGCCGTTTACGACCAGGGCCAGCCCGTCGAGACCGTGGCCGAGCCCGACACCCGCTACAGGACCTTCCTGGACACCTTCCAGGCCATGCGCCGGATCGACCCCTACAGCCCGCTTTACCCCGACCACATCCGCCGCAGCTTCGAGGTCGGGCGCGAGATCCCCGAGAAGGAAGTGGAGGCCATGTTCCGGGAGCTCCTCTCCTCGCCGCAGGTCAGGAAGGTGGCCGACCTGATCCGCCGGCGCCTGGGCCGCAAGCTGCAGCCTTTCGACATCTGGTACCCCGGGCTGCGCACCGGCGCCGAGCTCCCCGAGGAGGAGCTCGACCGCATCGTCAGGGAAAGATATCCCGATGCCGCCGCTTTGGAGAAGGACCTGCCGAATATCCTGACCCGCCTCGGCTTCAGCCCGGAACGCGCCGCCTATATCGCCGCCCGCGTGCAGGTCGACCCGGCGCGCGGCTCGGGCCACAACGCCCAGGCCCAGTCGCGGAAGTTCAAATCCCGGCTGCGCACGCGCGTCCCCGCCGGCGGCATGAACTACAAGGGCTACAACATCGCCCTGCACGAGTTCGGCCACGCGGTGGAGAACGTCCTCGACCTGCACCTCATCGACCACTATTCGCTGGCCGGCGTGCCCAACGGTGCCGTCACCGAGGCCTTCGCCTATATCTTCCAGGAGCGCGACCTGGAGCTGCTCGGCGTCCGCGAGCCGGACCCGCGCCAGCGCGAGCTGAAGGTGCTGGACACGTTCTGGGGCGCCTATGAGATCATGGGCGTCTCGCTGGTGGACATGCAGGCCTGGCACTGGCTCTACGACCACCCGCAGGCCTCCCCCGCCGAGCTGAAGCAGGCGGTCATCGCCATCGCCAAAAATGTCTGGAACCGGTATTTCGCGCCGGTCTTCGGCGTCCGCGACCAGGAGATCCTCGCCATCTACTCGCACATGATCGACTATACGCTGTACCTGCCGCACTACGCGCTGGGCAACGTCATCCAGTTCCAGCTCGAGGACTTCCTCAAGGACAAGGTGCTGGGGCCGGAGATGGAGCGCATGTGCGCCGCCGGCAACATCACGCCCGAGGAGTGGATGAAAAACGCGGTGGGAACGGGGATCTCGGTCAAGCCGCTGCTGAAGGCGGTGGACCGGGCGTTGAAACTGGCCAAGTGAACAAAAGAAGTTCCACGTTCCACGTTCCATGTTTCAAGTTCCATGTTCCACGTTCCATGTTCCACGTTTGACGAAGAAGAAAGGCAAGACGGTTTTGACACGCAACAAGGAAGAAAGGGAATCGGCATAAGGTTCAGGGCGTAAGGCGCAGGGTGAAAGAAAGGTATTCATAGGACTTAAATTCCAAATCACAAGCACCAAATTCCAAATAAATTCCAAATTCCAATCACCAAATGACCCAAACGAAGAAAGGGCATGCAATTTCAAGGGGGATTTTGTTTTGGAAATTGGAATTTGGAGCATGAAATTTGTTTGTTATTTGGAATTTGGGATTTGGAATTTGAGTCTTCGTATTGCCTCTTCTCTTCTCGTCAACCGTAAACCGTCCACCGTCAACCGATTTCAATAACAGTCTCTGACCCTGAATTTCTTTCTGATCTCCGACTACCACTATCACTATCACTACCACTTTGGCTCTTCAGGCCTCCTGCTGACACTGACACTGTCACTGACACTGCCCCCCCCTGAATCCTCTAAACCTTTGGGTTTATATTGAGAAATCATACTTAAGCATAGTTATTTCAGGCGTATTTCATGCGTATTGTGGGTGTGAACAAAGAGGAGACGCAAATGAGCGAAAGAATGACCGTCGGTCAAGCCGACACAATGTCCGCCGGCGCCTGGACAAGTCCGGCGCTGGCCAACACCCAGCCCTGGGAGCTCGAGGACCAGGAAACGGAAAGATCTTCGTGGCTCGCTCCCCGGCACGAAAGGTCCATGGAAACGATCATGGAGACGCTGGTATCCTCCTACCTGGCCGCCAACCTGAGCATCCAGTGCACCCCCCTGAAGGAATTCATGGACGATTTCGAGAAGCGCATCCTGCGAGCCTGCCTGACCCTGACCCAGGGCCACCAGCGCAATGCCGCCGCCATCCTGGGGCTCAAGTACACGGCTTTGTTCGAAAAAATGCGCAAGCACTGCATCAACGGCCGGCAGATGAAGCTGGTGCGCCGGTTGCGCGAGCCGCAGTCACCGACGGAGAAGTGAGACACGGCCAGGGCAATTCCGGCCGGATCCTGATCCTGAAGAACCACCCCGAGGAAGGGATCGGGCTCTATGGCCGCCGGCTCCGCCAACTCGGCATCGCCCATGCCACCGTCCAGGTCCATGCCGGCGAGACCATCCCGCCCCCGGAGAGTTGCGACGCCATCATCATCGGCGGCACTCCGGTCTCGGGCAATGGCGGGAGCTATCACGATTTCCTCATGGATGAAACCCGCTACCTGAAAAAGGCCCTCGACCTGGAAAAGCCCATCCTGGGCATATGCTCCGGCGCCCGTCTGCTGGCACAGCTACTGGGGGCCGAGGTCAACAAAAGCCCGAACACCATGTTCGGCGCCTTCCCGGTACGCCTGACGGCGGCCGGCCACAGCGATCCGCTGTTCCAGGGATTTCCCAAGATCTTTCCCGCCTTTCTGTGGCAATTGGACGCGATCGACATCCCGCCCTGGGGGCTGCGGCTGGCCAGCGGCTGGGAATCCCCCAACCAGGGCTTTCGCATGGGGAGTGCCGTCGGGTTGCACTTCCACCTGGAGGTTACCGCCGAGGACGCCCGGGACTTGGTCCGGGTCTTTCAAGGTCTGCTGCAGGAAGGGATCAAAACCGGGGCGCGCATCGTCCGCGAGAACCTCGAGCACGAGGCTCAGATGGCCGAGCTGGCGGATCGCCTGCTGGACAATTTTCTGGCCGCGGCTGAACGGTAGCCCATGTCCAAAGAACGATATCATCCACAGGCTGCGGCCGGGAAAGGCCGATTGAACGGCAGCCGCTGCGGCGACCACCCCCCAAGGCTTCGTTTGGCTCTTTTCCTGATTCAATTCGTTGGTTCCCGAGCATACATATAGACCGGACGTGGACGCATGGCCCGGATCCTTGCCGTGACGGGCAGCGGCGGCAGCTTGCCGCGATTCCACCGGAAGGAAGGGAGGGGAAAATGAAAAAAATCGCGTTTTTGATCCTGCTGACTATTTTGCTGCTCTGTTGGGGTTGAGCGGCGGCAACCGCGGCCTGGACTTTTTCTTAACCGCGAACGTAGAATGATCAGGGAGATATCATGAAAAGAACAGTTGTTTTCGCCGTATTTCTCGTATTATCGGCGCTTGGCAACGCGGTTGAGGGAGAGACTCCCAGGCTGGATGGTCCCTTCCTGGGGCAGACGCCTCCGGGGATGGAACCGCAAGTCTTCGCCCCGGGGATCGTCTCCACCGAGCTCAATACCCGCGACATCGCCATCACCCCCGACGGCAGGGAGATCTATTTCTGCGTGAATGCCGCCGGCTTCACGTTTTCCACCATCATGGTCACGCGGCTGCGGGACGGCGCCTGGACCGAGCCGGAGGTGATGGAGCACATGGAAGACCCGCGCTGGAAAAACGCCGAGCCCTGCATTTCCGCCGACGGCAAGCGCTTCTTCTTTTTTTCCAACCGCCCCGACCCGGGCAAGGAGAAGGTCGACGAGGACATCTGGGTGATGGAGCGCGAGGGCGACGACTGGGGCGAACCGCGCAACCTCGGCCTGCCGGTGTCCTCCGACGCCCCGGAGTTTTTTCCCTCGCTCACCCGCGACGGCACGCTTTACTTCACCCGCCGCGAGGAGTCAGGCGTAGAGCGCATCTTCCGTTCGCGCCTGAAGGACGGGAAGTACCAGGAACCGGAAAAGCTGCCGCCGCAGGTCAACTCCGGGCAGACGTGCTACAACGCCTTCGTCGCCCCCGACGAGAGTTTCATCATCGTCCCGACCTACGGCCGCAAAGATTCGCTGGGCCACACCGATTACTACATCTCCTTCCGCGCGCCCGACGACACGTGGTCGGAGGCAATGAACATGGGGCCGAAGATCAACAGCACCAGCAACAACGAATACTCGGCGAGCCTCTCCCCTGACGGCAGATTCCTGTTCTTCATGTCGTCGCGCACCCCGCCCCGGGAACAATGGCCGGCAAAGCTCAGCTCCGCCTGGCTGCGCCGGCTGGCCGCCGAGCCCGGAATCGACAACACCTCCATCTACTGGGTCGACACCCGCATCATCGACTCCCTACGGAATAAATCCAAAATTGAGGCGACAAAATGAAGAAAAACCTGCCGGTTCTTCTGATCTGCCTGTGGTTCCTGAGTGCCTTCATTCCTGGCATTCCCGCCCAGACGGCTGATGAGAAGGCCCTCATCACCCAGGTCATCCGCAGCCTCGGCCAGGAGCCGCCGGGAATGACCCCGAAGATCTTCGCCCCGGGGATCGTCTCCACCGGCATGCACACCCGCGACATTGCCTTCAGTCCGGACGGCCGCGAGATCTATTTCTGCGTCATCCTCGGCCAATACAAGCTGAGCAGCATCGTGGGCTGCCGCTTGGAGAACGACCGCTGGAGCGCGCCGCGCGTTGTCCCCGGCCTCGACCGTCCCGGGATCCACTACATCGAGCCTCACATTTCGCCCGACGGCCGCAGGTTCTTTTTCGCTTCCAACCTCCCGGCGCCGGGAAAGGAGTTCAATGAGCGCGACGAGGACATCTGGGTGATGGAGCGCGCCGGCAACGGCTGGGGCGAACCACGCAACCTGGGCGCACCGGTAAACACGTCGGGTGCCGAGTTCTTCCCCACGACCACGCGGGACGGCACCCTGTATTTCACCGGCCCCGACGGCAAGGGCGAGGCCATTTATCGCAGCCGCCAGGTCAACGGCCGCTATCAGGCTCCGGAGAAAATGCCGCCGCAGATCAATATCGGCACGGCGCGCTACAACGCCTGGTTCTCCCCCGACGGCCGACTGGCCATCATCCCGGCCTGGGGCCTGCCGGGAGGCCTCGGCGGCTGCGACTATCATGCGGTTTTCCGCGAAGACGACGGCTCCTGGAGCGAGCCGGTCAACCTGGGGCCGGCGATCAACACGGCGGCCAGCGATGAACACTCGGCCTGCCTCTCGCCCGACGGCCGGTACCTGTTCTTTATGTCGGCGCGCCTGCCGGAACGGGCGGCGATGCCGGATCGGCTCAGCTATGAATACATCGCGGGATTGCACGGCCACGCTCCCAACGGCAATCCAGCCATCTGGTGGGTCGACGCCCGCGTCATCGACTCCCTGCGCCCCCAGAAGTAACCCCGAAACAATAAATTCTAAAGGAAAGTCAATGAAAAAATCAATTTTCATGCTGGCGGCATGTCTGGCATTTCTCTCCCGCGGCTGGGCGGACGATATTTTCGCGCTGCTGCGCGCAAAGGAGATCGAGGCGGTCAAGGCGCTCGTCGCGAAGACGCCGGACGTGCTCGTCGCCCGGGACAAGGACGGCCGGACGCCGATTCATTACGCCGCCCTGGGAGGCAGCGCGGAGCTCATCGACTGGTTCATCGGCAAGGGCGCCCGGACCGACCTGAAGGACGCCCAGCAAAAAACCCCGCTCCACCTGGCGGCAATGGCCGACAACAGGGAAGCCGCTGCCGCCCTGCTCAAGAGGAGAGCGGTCGTGGAGACCCGGGACGACTACCAGCGCACGGCCCTGATCCTTTGCGCCCGCGAGGGCGGGCAGGCGGCGACGGGCCGTATCCTGATCGCAGCCGGAGCCGATGTCAACGCCAGGGACAAGTTCGGATCCGATGCCCTCGAGCTTGCCGCCTGGCGCGGCAAGTCCGATTTTGTCGACCTGTTGCTCGAAAATGGCGCCACCCTGCCGGAAGGGGGCGAAAAATGGCGCGAACTGATCGAATTGGCCGTATCCCGGGGTCTGGAGACGCTTTTCCGGCGCCTGGCCGGGCAGGCAGTCGACCTGAAGGCCTCCGGCGGCGAGAGTTTTCTCCATGCCGCGGCTGCGGGAGGAGCGGCCGGGATCGTCGGCCTCCTTCTGGATAAGGGGTTCGATCCCGCAAAGGCTGATCGCTTCGGCTGGACTCCCCTCCACTACGCCGCCCGCGACGGCCGCAGCGAAGCCGCCCGCCTGCTCATCGGCAAAGGCGCGCCGCTGAATGCGCGCACGATCATGGGCCAGTCGCCCTGGGACGTTGCCAAGGAACGGCGCATGGATGACGTGGCGGCGCTGCTGGCTGACCGGGGAGCGGAAACATCGGGAACGCGCTTCCCGGTGCTCGCAGGCGACTACCTCGGCCAGAAGCCTCCTGCAGGCAAGGCCGAGCTGTTCGCCCCGGGCATCATCGCCTCGGTCTGGGGCCTGCACAGCACGGTCGTCTTCTCTCCGGACGGCAACGAGGCCTATTGGTCGCCGATGATCACTTATCCGGGGGAGGCCTACTCCCGGGGCGGCCTGCTGACGATGAAGCGGGTGAACGGCCGCTGGACCGCCCCGGATTGGGCCCCATTCTCCGGACCCGATCATGACGACGACGTTCCCTTCTTTGCGCAGGACGGAAAAACGGTCTATTTCCTTTCCCGCCGCCCCTTCCCCAACGAGAAGCAGAACCGCAGCGAGAGGATCTGGCTGGCCGAGCGGACGGCCGGCGGCTGGTCGGAGCCACGACCGCTCGACGCCATGGTCAACGAGCACAACATGCACTGGCAATTCTCCCTGGACAGGGACAGGAACCTCTACTTCGCCGGGCAGGCAGCCGACAGCCTGGGCATGGGCGACATCTACCTGGCGCGCTTCCGCGACGGGAAATACGAAAAACCGGCCAACCTGGGCGCCCCCGTCAATACGGCCGGCACGGAGACCTCCCCCTTCATCGCCCCCGACGGCAGCTACCTGATCTATTCCAGCCAGTACGACCTCTGGGTCAGCTTCCGTGACGGGAAGGGCGGGTGGCTCGAGCCGGTCAAGCTCGGCCCCGAGGTCAACAGCCCCTCGATCGAGCTCTGCCCCATGGTCACTGCCGACGGCCGGCACCTCTTCTTCCTGAGCCAGCGCGACGGCGAGAGCCACCCCTACTGGGTGAGCGCCAAGTCCATCTCCCGCCTGCGCCGACAGACGGTGGAGAGGGCCGTGCCCGCGAAAGAGGACCAGTACAAATAGGCGCAGCGCATGGGAACAAGCCGCAAAAAAATCACCATCCACGACTTCCGGCAAGGTGACCTGGACGCCCTGCTCGCTGTCTTTAATTCATTCGTCCGCGACAGCCATGCCGCCTATCCCGAGTCGGAGCTGAACCGCGAGCCATTCGAAAAAATCATGGCGAAGGCAAAGATCATCGTGACGCTGCGCGATGACGAAGCGGTCATCGGCTTCGGCTTCATCAGCGCATACAAGCCGCTGGCGAATTTCGACCATACCGGCGTCCTGACCTATTTCATCCTCACAGACCACACCGGCATGGGCCTTGGCACGCTGCTGCTGCACGAGTTGATCCGCCGGGGCCTTGAAGCCGGCATCACCAATTACCTGGCCCACATTTCGTCCAGGAATGAGCAAAGCCTGAATTTCCACAGGAAGCACGGCTTCAAGGAGGTCGGCCGCTTCAAGCAAGTGGCCAGGAAATTCGGGGAACTGATCGACGTGGTGTGGGTTCAGAAGCAACTTTCACCAGGAGGAGATTCATGCTCAGAAGCCTATTGATTCTTTTTCTATTTCTCCAGCCATGCTTTTTTATCTCCGCCCAGAAAAGGGCGGTTGATTTTACGCCGGAGAGCTGGGACCTGGGCCAGGCCAAAGTCGAGGAGTATCTCGGCCGGCAGGCACTGGTCGGCACCGCGTTCCTGAAGGACGTCGTGCTCAAGAACGGCGTCATTGAGGTAGACATCGCCACCAAAAGCAGGACCCGCTCCTACCCCGGGGTACTGTTTCGGGTGAAGGACGCCGGCAATTACGAGCGCTTCTATGTCCGGCCGCACCGCTCCCCCTTTTATGACGACGTTCTGCAATATGGGCCGACCTTCAACGGCGTGGACAGCTGGCAGCTCTACAACGGCCCGGGGCTCACCTCCAGCCTGGACATCCCGCCCGACCGCTGGAACCGCCTGAAGATCGTGGTGGCCGGCACCCAGGCGCAGGTCTTCTGGAACGACGCTCCCGAGCCCGTGCTGGTCGTCGATGACCTGGCCCGCGGCGAGAGCGCAGGGAGCATCGGCCTGGTCGGGCCCATGGACGGCACGGCCTTCTTCTCCGACCTGCGCTATGAGGCGATCGACGGCCTGCTGCTTCCCCCGCCGGCGCCGCGCGAGGCGCTGTGCGGAGTGATCCCCTCCTGGGAACTTTCCGCGCCGTTCACTGCGCTGGGAATTGATTTCACGGAATACCCCGACGCCGCCGTCGCGGCCGCCGCCTGGAAGCCGGTCACAGCCGACCGCCGAGGCCTGGTCGATGTTTCCCGCCACTTCCCGCGGGTATCCAGGGCCGGGGACTGCGTCCTGGCCAGGACGACGCTGTCTGCGGAGAGCGATTCCACGCTGCGTCTGAGCTTCGGCTACAGCGACATCATCACCGTCTTTCTGAACGGCCGTCCCCTCTACTCCGGCAACGCGATCTACCAGTCGCGCGACCGCTCGTTCCTGGGCATCGTAGGCTTCCAGGATGAGCTGTACCTGCCGCTGAAAAAAGGCGACAACGAGCTGCTGCTGCTGGTCGGCGAGACCATGGGCGGCTGGGGCTTCTGCTTCCGCCGCGGCGACGAAGTGTTCACCCATCCCTCGCTGAAAAAAGAGTGGAGCATAAAGAGCGGCCTGGCCCTGCCCGAGGCCGTGGTCTTCGACCCGGTCAATGACGCCTGCTATGTCTCCAACTACTTCAATGAGGGACAGGAGTTCATTTCCAAGGTTTCCCCCGGAGGCGAGGTGATCGAGCGCGAATGGATCAAGGGCTTGCGCATGCCCACCGGCATGTGCCTCAAGGGCAACACGCTGTATGCAGTCGACCGCTCCGGATTGAATGTCATCGACATCAAGAAGAGAGAGATCAGGGAAAAAATTCCCCTGCCCGGAATGCGCATGGCCAACGACGTGGCCATGGACCGGGCGGGAAATTTCTTTATTTCCGACACGGCGGGCGGCGTTGTGTATCGCCATGCCGGCGGCAAGCTGGAACCCTGGCTCGAGAACCTGAGCCGGCCCAATGCCCTGCTCTGCGAAAAGAACCGGCTGTTGGTCGGCCTGAACGAGAAGCTCATCGCCGTGGACCTGAGGAGCAAGACCGTGCAAGTGCTCGCCCGCTTTGAATTGGGCGCAAACATCGACGGCATCGAGGCCGACGGCAGCGGCGGCTACCTGGCCGGCGACCACAACGGCAAGCTCTTCCGCATCTCGAACCAGGGAGAGCGGACCCTGCTGCTCGACACCTCCAACCCGGGAGAGAAGATCGCCGACTTCGCCTACATCCCCAAATTGAAATTGCTCGTCATCCCCACCTTCGACACCAACTCCCTGAACGCCTTTTCGCTGCAATAGGCATGGGCGGATCCCGTGGATCGATCTTTATGAGAAAACAATGAAAACTACAATCTTCCCGATCCTGTATCTGTTCCTTATGGCTTCCGGCGGCCTCCCCGGAAAGGATAACGGCTCCGAACCGCCCCAACAAAGGGTGGTGCGGGCGGAGCGCCTGACGGGCAAGGTGAAACTCGACGGCCGCCTGGAGGAGGAGGATTGGCGGCGGCAGCCGATCAGCGGCTTTACCCAGCGGGATCCCGACGACGGCCAGCCCTGTTCGGAAAAGACCGATGTCTGGCTGGCCTACGACGACAGCGCCATCTACGTGGCGGCGCGCCTGCACGATTCCGAGCCGGACAAGATCATCCGCCAGCTCTCCAGGAGAGACGACTTCGTGGAAGCGGATTATTTCATGTTCTATGTCGACCCGCTGTACGACCGGCGCAGCGGCTTCAAGTTCCTGGTCAATCCTTCCGGCTCGATCACCGACTGCATCATGTACAATGACACCTGGGACGACGTTTCCTGGGACGGAGACTGGGAGGCGGCGGCCCGCATCGATGAACGGGGCTGGGCGGTGGAGATGCGCATTCCCTTCGATCAGCTGCGCTTCAAGAGAAAGAATGACGGCGGGGAGTATGTCTGGGGCGTGAATTTCAGGCGGGACATCAAGCGCAAGAACGAGCGGGCGTCCCTGATCTGGATACCCAAGACCGAGAACGCCTTCGTCTCGCGCTTCGCCCGCATGGAAGGCATGAAAGACATTTGTCCCAAGCCGTTGTTTGAGGTGACCCCTTTCCTCGTCGCCAAGGCGAATTTCCAGCAGCAGGAACCCGGCAATCCCTTCCGCAGCGGTGAGGATTTTCTTGGCAACGCCGGCGCCGACATCAAGCTCGGGCTGTCCAGCAGCCTGACCATGGATCTGACGTTCAACCCCGATTTCGGCCAGGTGGAAGTGGACCCGGCCGTGATCAACCTCTCGGCGGCCGAGAGCTACTATTCCGAGAAACGGCCGTTCTTCATCGAGGGGGCGCAGATATTCGCCTTCGGCTCCGGCGGCGCCACCAACAACATCGGCGCCAACTGGAGCTCCCCGCGACTGTTCTACAGCCGCCGCATCGGCCGGGCGCCGCAGGGTCATGCCGACACGGAGGGACACGTGGACCATCCGGAGTGGACCACCATCCTGGGGGCCGGCAAGCTGAGCGGCACTCTCGGCAACGGCTGGAAGCTGGGATTGCTGACGGCCCTGACCCAGAGGGAATTTGCCGAGATCGATCTCAACGGCGCCCGGTCCAACTGTGAAGTGGAGCCCTTCGCCAACCATTCGGTGCTTCGTGCCCAGAAGGAGTTCAACCAGGGCCGGCAGGGACTGGGATTCATCGCCACCTCGGTTCTGCGCGATCTGCGCAGCGATGACCTGGCCGCCATCATGACCCAGCGGGCGTTCAGCTTCGGCGTCGACGGCTGGAGTTTCCTGGACAAAAACAAAATGTGGGCGGCGACGGGCTGGCTGGCCGGAAGCAGCGTGGCCGGGACCCGGGAGCAGATCGCCGGTCTGCAGCGGGCATATCCCCATTATTTCCAGCAGCCGGACGCCGGCTACCTGGAGCTGGACGAGGAAGCCACTTCGCTGTCGGGGCTGGCCGGCCGCTTCTCCCTGAACAAGGAGAAGGGGAACATTCTCTTCAACGCCGCGCTGGGCTTCATCTCCCCGGGATTCGATTCCCGCGACATGGGATTCCAGTCGCAGGGGGATATCGTCAACGGCCACCTGATGCTGGGATACCGCTCGTTCAAGAAATGGAAGTTCATCAAGGAATGGGACCTGCTCCTGTTCACCCAGAGGAACTACAACTTCGGCTGGGACCTGATCGGCGAGCAGCGGATCATCCTGATCAACGACCTGACCTTCACCAACTACTGGTCCGCCTACTGGCAGTGGAGCCATAACCCGGCGCGCTGGAGCAACACCATGACCCGCGGCGGCCCGCTGGTGCGCATGCAGCGCTTCGACTGGATCGACTGGGGAATATCAAGCAACGGCAGCAAGCCGCTGGTGCTCAGCTTTGGCGGCTACCATTTCCTGAGTGACTGGGGTAGGTCGAACCACAGCGGCTCGATCAGCCTGAAGTGGAAGCCCGGCACGAACTTCAACCTGACGATTTCGCCCGCATACGAAGCCGATGAAAATCCCGCCCAGTGGCTGGCCAATGTCAAGGACCCGGTCCAGTCCGCCACCTACGGCACACGCCATATCTTCGGCAGCCTGAGCCAAAAAACGCTCTCCTGCTCCATGCGCCTGAATTGGATCTTTTCGCCCCGGCTCAGCCTGCAGGCCTACATCCAGCCTTTCATCGCGGTGGGGGCATATGACGGGATCAAGGAGCTCAGCCGGCCGCGGAGCTGGGAATTCCTGGACTACGGAAGCGGGGCCTCGACCCTCGTCCGCCAGGGCGGGAAATTCGTCATCGATCCCGGCGACGGCGGCGGCCCGATCACCCTGGCCGATCCCGACTTCAACTACAAGTCGCTGCGCGGCACGGTCGTGCTGCGCTGGGAATTCCGGCTGGGCTCGACCCTGTATCTGGTCTGGACGCAGAACCGCGCCGACTACCAGGACCCCGGCGACCTCTCCCTGAGCCGTGACCTGGGCAGCATGCTCCGCGCCCCCGGGGACAACATCTTCATGCTGAAGTTCACCTACCGGTTAAAAATTTGAAACCGCCGAGTCTATAATCCGGTGCACGTGAGGCCAACCATGAGAATCATCTCCACAATCCTTTTTTTAATCGTCTTTTCCGCTCTGCCGGCCGTGGATTTGGCCGACTGCCCCTACGCGGTGCTCTTCTACTCCGGCCGGGGCGGCAACAAGGAAGTCTACATTCTCCACCCGGGAGAAAATGCGCCGCGCAACCTGACGAAGCATCCGGCCGCCGACCTTTGCCCCGCCGCTTCCCCGGACGGAAAGAGGATCGCCTTCCTTAGCGACCGCGACGGCAACACGGACATCTACAGCATGGCGATAGACGGCGGCGACGTCCGCCGCCTCACTTCCTCGCCGGAGAGCGAGGAACATCCGGAGTTCACACCAGATGGCAAGCGCATCCTTTTCGTGAAGGACTTCGAGAAGCGGACCGAGATCTGGATCATGGACGCCGACGGAGCGAACCCGCGGCGGCTGACGAGCAACGACGCCCGCGACGAGCGCCCCTTCCTGTCGCCCGATGGCAGAAAGATCGTCTTCATGTCCAACCGCGACGGCAACTACGAGATCTACACCATGGCCGCCGATGGCAGCCAGCAGTCACGGATCACCCATTCTCCGGAATGGGAGATCTTCCCGGCCTGGTCCCCGGATGGGAAGGAGATCGCTTATGCCCGCAAGTTCAGGGCCGACGGCCGCATGCAGGGCATGATCCGCGTCATGAACGCCGACGGCAGCAACGACCGGGCGATCACCGCGGTCGAGACCCGCGACGAAAATGCCATGTGGTCGCCCGACGGCCGCTTCATCGTCTTCCAGAGCGTGCGCGACGGCAATTTCGAGGTCTACCGGGTCCGTTGCGACGGCAGCTCCCCGCAGCGCCTGACGTTTGACCCCGCCTGGGACGGCTGGGCCGCTTTCGTCCCGAGCAAATAAACAAATGGAATGACCATAATAAAAACAAGGAGTAAAAACATGATCAAAAAAACATTTCTTCTCGCCATGGTGTTGACTGCACTGACCGTCTTTCCCTGCGCGGCCGAGTCGCTGGAGGGCCTGCCGCTGCACGTGCAGAAGATCGAGCCCGGGGTGGTCCGCGTCTGGGTCGGCGACCATGTCTCATCGACCGCCGTATGCGCCATCGCCACGAAGAAGGGCATCGTGGTCATCGACAGCACGGACATCCCAAAGCTGGACGAGGCCTTCCGCAAGGTGATCGCCAGGGAGCTCGGGCGCAGCGACTTCGCATACCTCATCAACACCCACGGTCACGGCGACCACACCAACGGCAACGGCGCCTACGCCGACTGCGAGATCATCGCCCATGATAGCGTGCCGGAGATGATGCGGGAGAATTTCAGCAATCACACGCAGGCGATTGGCTGGGTCAAGGAGAACATCCAGCGGCAGAAGGACCTGATCGCCGCCGGCAAACTGGACGCAAAGCAGAAGGCCGCCGCGGAAGAGCAATTGATCATCGCCACCCTGAAAGCCGAATTCCTTAACTCCTCGCCCAAACCGACCTATCCCAGCAAGACCTTCCGGGACAAGCTGGTCCTGGATTGCGGCGACGTCACCTTCGAGCTGTACCAGAGCGGCGGAACGCACACCCAGAGCGACATCTTCATCCTGGCGCCGCAGAAGGGCATCCTGTTCACCGGCGACATGATGGCCGACAAGTGGCTGAGCGACACTCCGGGCTGCCTGGCCACCTTCGCCGTCCGCACCGGCAGCGCCGAGGACTACCCGGTGCTGGTAAAGAACTGGCAGGCGCTGATAGGGCGCAAGGACGAGATCAAGCAGTATGTCCCCGGGCACTGGAACGGCGAATTGAGCTTCGAGGGATTCCTGGCCCGCTTCAACTACCTGAAAACGCTGCTCTCCGACATCGAGGCCATGGCCAAGGCGGGAGGCGACTTCAACCAGTTCGTGGCCGGCTACACACTGAAGGACAAGTTCCCCGCCCTGGTCGGCAGCCCCGGCATCACCAACCAGGGACACCAGATGTCCGTCCAGCACCTCTACCAGATCTATTCCGGCAAGATCGCGCTGAGCACAGCCATACAGGAACTGCTCAGGAGGGACGGTTTCAGCGCCGCCTTCGCCGAGCTCAGCGGCGACGTCCTCAAGGACCGGAAAAAATATTTTTACAGCGACGCCGAACTGAACAGCCTGGGCTACTGGCTGTTGCAGCAGTTAAAAGACAAAGAGGGTGCTTTCCAGATCTTCCAGCTCAACGCCGAGCTGCATCCCCAGTCATGGAACGCCTGGGACAGCCTGGCCGAAGCCTGTTACGAAAAAGGCGACAAGCAAAAAGCGCTGGCACTTTACCGGAAATCCCTGGAGCTGAACCCGGCCAGCGAGAACGGCAAGAAGTTCATCGAGCTGATCGAGAGCGAGATGAAAAAGTAGATGAGCCCGCGCAGCGGACGCCTGCACCATCGACAACATGGAAACCGGTGAATCCGGGAAGGAGACTCCCCATGGACAAGATCAATCAACTGATACGGCAGCGCAAATGGGCCAACGGCAAGCTCATCCAGTACAACTCTAGGGTATTCAAGGCCATCAGCGAGCTGGAGAAAGTCACGTTCCGCAACGGCGCCCTGCCCAAGAAGATCAAGGAGCTGATCGCCGTCGGCATCAGCGTGGTCAACAACTGCGAGTCGTGCATGCAGTGGCACATCGGCGAGGCCGTCAAGGACGGCGCCACGGAGAGGGAGATCCTCGAGGCCATCGAGGTCGCCTTCGAGATGGGCATCGGGCCGGCGGTGGTCAACGGCCGCTTCGCGCTGGAGGTCATGGACTCGCTGTTCAAGAAAGGGGGCGGGAACAGGGGGCGAAAGGAGGGGAAATGAATCCCATGTTGCTGAAAATCACGCAAACCCTGCTGGCGGTCGCAACGCTGGCTTCCTCGTCCATGGCGCTGCACCCGGCGGAGATTCACGAGGCGGGAAAGACCCGCGAGCCGCTGGCACTCACCCGCGTCGCCAACTCGGGCGTCATGCTGGCCTCGGGCGGAACCAAGGTCCTGATCGACGCCCTGCTCGACAAGGCGAGGCCACTCGATTGCCAGGAATAATTCAGGAGTAAACCATGAAATGGATGACGTTTTTTTCGGCCATTTTGGTGTCCCTGCTCATGGCCATCCAGGCCGTTGCCGCGACCGAGGGCCGGGCGGATGAAGAGCTTCCCCTGCATGCGCAGAGGCTGAGCGACAGGGTGCTCGTAACCTGGGTCGGCGACGCCATGCAGACGATCAAGGTTGTCGCCCTCAAGACGGCCAAGGGCATCGTGGTCATGGAGACGAACCTTTCCCGGGCGGCCGACGCCCGGATCCGGACGACCATTGAAAAGGAATTCGGCCGCAAGGATTTCAAATACCTGATCAATACCCACCATCACCACGACCATGTCTGCGGCAACCAGGTCTACCACGAGGCGACGATCGTCGGGCAGCGGGCGATCCCGGAGGAGATGAAAAAGGAGATCACCGGCGAAGGCCTGGTCAAGCTTATCGACAAGTTCAAGGCGATGCTCCCGGACTGGGAAGGCAGGCGCGATCGGGCGGCAGCCGACTCGCGCGAGAACCGCTACTTCGCCGAAGGCATCCTATGGCTGCGGACGGTGATCGCGGAGCTGCAGGAGGGATTCAAACCGGCGTTTCCCACGCTTCTCTTCGACAAGAGCCTCACTCTCGACATGGGCGATATGACCCTGGAGCTTTATGCGGTCGGCGGCACCCATTCAAGCGGAGATACCATGATCTTCGTGCCCGAAGAGGGGCTGGTCATGGTTGGCGACATGTGGCCCGAGCAGGTGCTGCCCTACCTGAGGAAGGAGGCGCCCTGGGACCTTGAACTGATCCTGGAAAACTGGGGCCGGATCGTCGAGGGCGGCCGGGAGATCAAGCATGTCACCATGGCCCACTCGGACATCAAGCTCAGCGTGGAGGCATTCAAGGAACAGTATCGTTACCTGAAGACTCTCTGGAACGGCCTGAGCGAGATGCGCCGGCAGGGGGCAGCGTTTGAAGAGGCCAAAAAGCGCTATGCGATCTGGCGGGATTTCCCCTTTTTCAAGGAGAAGATTCTCAAGGTCCGGGACGTGAACATCCACGAGAACAACATCGAGGCCATCTGGGCGAAGCTCCCCGCTGCAAAGGAGCCCGGCCCGGTCGGTCCGGAACGTCCGTAATAATTGGGGGGGGAACAAGTATGAATAAGATCAATGCAAATGCCAGAAAGACAAATTATTTGTTTGTCATTGCCTCTTTGCTGATGCTCGTTCTTGTTTTTAATGGCTGTGAAGGAGTTAAACAGGAACCAGAAGACACCGAGCCAATCGAGACGCCATTGGACGGCCGCGGCGGCGGAATAATAACCTTTTATTCGGGCCAATCGGGGAACCGTGATATTTATATCATGAATGCCGATGGCAGCGGAATAAGACAGCTGACGACCCATTCCGCCAGCGATGAATGCCCGGCTTTCTCGCCCGATTTTTCAAAGATCGCCTTTGTCAGCGAACGGGACACCTCGCGAGAACTTTACGTGATGAAAGTGGACGGGAGCGATCAGCAAAGACTGACCAGTTCATATGACGCAAAGGAACAACCATCCTGGTCGGCCGATGGCTCAAAAATCTACTTTGTCATGGATTTCACCAGCAGAACCGAAATCTGGATGATGAATGCGGATGGAACAAATCAGGTGAGGTTGACCGATAACCCAACCAGGGATGAACGCCCGATTGAATCGCCCGATGGGGCTAAAATCCTATTCATGTCGAACAGAAATGGCAACTATGAGATTTATACCATGGATGGTGATGGCGGAAATCAACAGCGGATAACCAACAGTCCGGGCCATAAAATTTTTCCGGTTTGGTCCCCTGATGGCGAGAGGATAGCCTACGGGCTGACCGTAATTGGCAGTGGCAGCACTCAGGGCGATATTCACATAATGAATTCAGATGGCAGCGGGGATGTAGGACTCACAACCGCAAATGGTCGTGACGAGAATCCGTGTTGGTCGCCGGATGGGAACAGCATCGTTTTTCAGAGCGAGAGGAATGGCAATTTTGAGATTTACACCATGAGTGCTGATGGCAGCAATCAAAAAAGATTGACCAATCAGGGTGAATGGGACGGTTGGGCAAGCTGGGGCAGGAAATAGCTTTCAAAATCATGATTCAGGCGGAACATAGAAGGAAAATATCCGCGCCGTCCGGCAGTCCTGGACAGGCGAAGAAAAGGAGGTTTCGATCATGAATGAAAAGAAGGCCTTGATTCTGACCTTGATCTGGATGCTGCTCCCCCTTGCGGGGATGGCGCAGCCGGAAGTGGCCGGCGAGGCGATCCGGCCGGCGCTGGTGGTGGTCGACGTGCAGAACGCCTACCTGCCGCTGATGTCGGAGCAGGAGCAGAAGATCGCCCTGCGGGTGATCAACGGCGCGATCTGGTTTTTCCGCGAGCATAAATTCCCGGTGGTACGCGTCCACCACAGCGACCTGCGCTGGGGGCCGGCGGAGGGCACGAAGGAATTCGCCTTCGTCGATACGATCTTGCCCCCCGGCGAGGACGTCAGGGTGGTCAAGCGCTTTCCCAGCGCCTTCATCCAGACCGACCTTGACCGGATCCTGAAGGAGAAGGGCTGCAATGCCGTCTTCCTGTGCGGCCTGAGCGCGACCGGCTGCGTGCTGGCCACCTATTTCGGCGGCGTGGAGCGCGGCTACAAGGTCTTCATGATCCGCGAGGGCATCATGAGCCACAACTCCGACTACACCAACGCCGTCAAGGACATCTGCGATTCGCTGAGCTTCGAGTCCATGATGTTCTTCCTGCAGCGCCGGCAATGAGCGGCGCCGCGCGCAGGCGGGAAGACATGGAAGACATAGTCGAATACAGAGGCCCCACTAACAATTGAGTCCCATTGGAGCCAAAAGAACTTAAGCCGACCACTTCGCGGCTTGTCGCCGGGTGGTTTTCTTCTGATCCCTCGCGCCAATAAAAGTAAAAAGCCTGTTCAATTACCAACCCTCGCAGTCCTTTATGCTCAATGGGAAAGATGTCGCGAGCGAGATCGTCTTGGGAGTACTGCTCATGGCTCTGACAATTTATCTTTGGAAAGCGAGATGGCTGCGCCCTGCGGAATATAACAGAAATTTGTGGTCGAGATATCCTTCCAAGTATGGAACCGGACCGGAGACAGGGGTATGATAATCATTGGCGGTGCCTGCGATGCCGCCGCGCGCCCGGCAGGGGGAATGAATGACAATGGGTAGAAACGCTCTGCGGATCATGCTCATTCTCGTTTCCCTGCCACTGGCTTCGGCGACGCTTGGACGTAAACCTAAGGAGGAAGAATGAAACCCTTTCGATTCCGGAGAGTCGTTTTGGCAGCCATGCTGAGCGTGTTGATTCCGGCGCTGACAGCCATGCATGGCGCCGAAAGCGAGAGTCCCCGCCGCATTGAACAAAAGCAGATCAGGCAGGCGCTTTCCGCGCTGGTGAAACTCGTCCGCTCCCGCTACGCGATCGCGGACATGGCCGAAAAAACAGCCCGCTTCCTGGAGAAGAACCTTGCCGCCGGCAGATATGCGAATTTCAGGGATCCGGCGGAATTTGCCGCCGCCGTGACGTCCGACCTGCAGCTGGCGAGCGGCGACAGGCATTTCCGTTTCGGCTTCAGCCCAGCCGACAGAAAGGCGCGGGAAGCGTCCCTGCAAAAGACCGAGGAACAACTGAAGAGAGAACGGGAAGCCTGGCTTGACGCTATCCGCATGACCAATTACGGTTTTCAGGAAGCCGCGATCCTGCCCGGGAATATCGGCTATATCGATTTCAGGCGCTTTCAGCCCCCGGAACTGGCAGGCGACACCCTGCTGGCGACGATGGCCTTCATCGCCAACTGCGACGCCCTGATCATTGACCTGCGCAACTGCTCGGGCGGCCACGCTTCTATGAACGGCTACTTCGCGACCTTCTTCTTTGCCGAGGCCACCAAGCTTTATGATATGGAGTTCCGGGGCGACAACTTTACGGAACGGTACCGGACGCTGGACTACCTTCCCGGAAAAAAACTCGTCGACACCCCGCTCTATGTCCTGACGAGCGCCTACACCTTTTCCGGGGCGGAGGCCTTCGCCTACCGCTTTCAGAGCCTGAAGCGGGCCACGATCGTGGGCGAAGTCACGGCCGGCGGAGCCAACGCCGGTGGGGTTCTGGATGTGTCGCCCTTTTTCCGGGTTTACATGCCGATGGGAAGGCCGGTCGATCCCAAGACCAAGACAAACTGGGAGGGGACCGGCGTGCTCCCCGACATCCAGACCACGGCCCTGGAAGCCCTCACTGCGGCGCGGTTTGAAGCCCTGCAGACACTGCGAAAATCGAGCTCCGACCCTGATGCCCAGGCAGGCCTGGACAGACTGATCACCCTGGTTCAACTCGAACGGGAAGGTTTGAAAAAGGATCGAAGCGACCTGCTCCGTTTTGCCGGCAGTTACGGTCCCTACGCCGTGTATCTCGTAGGAGGCCAGCTCAGGCTCCAGGCTCCGAACCGCCGGCCGCTGCTCCTGCGGCAGCTCAGCGAATCGATCTTTTACTCCGAAGCGCAACTGCATGTGCGGCTGGAGTTTTTTCTCAAGAGCGACGGCTCGGTGGAGAAACTCCTGATTGACGACGAGGAAGGGAAAAACGGCGAGTTTGTCCCGCAACCAAAATGAGAAAAACCATATGGTTCGTTTTTGCGGCACTGGTATTCTCGCCGCTCTGGCCGGCGGAGATCCACGAGGCGGTCAAGAAGGGAAACCTTGCCGGGGTGCAGGCGATGCTGGAAAAGGATCCCGGATTGCTGAACGCCCGGGATGACCAGGGCCTCACTCCGCTGCTCACGGCCGTCGCGTTCAGGCAGGAGAAGGTTTTCAAATTCCTGCCCGCTTCCGGCGCGGATGTCGGGTTGGCCTCGGGCGGGACAAGAATTGCCATCGTCACCTTTGTCTCCTCCCCGGACCAGGAGAGACTCGTGAAGGCGATGATCAGGAGCATTCGCGAGCGGGGCGGAGGCGACAGGGAGAGCTTGATCTTCGTCGTGACGGCCGATGCCGAGAATTTGCCCTGCAAGTCATTAACGCAGGACGGCGTCGTGGTTCTGCCCCTGGAGATGGAGCGGGCCTTCCTGGACTATCCCCTGGCCCTGAAGGCCTATGCCGCGGCCCAGGTTGAAAACAAAGTCAAAGAAAGCGCCGGCACCCTGGTCTGGCTCGATCCGGGCGTGCTCGTATTAAAACCCCTGGAGGCCCTTGCCCTGGGTGACGGTTTCGATGCCGCCGTACGCCCGGTCACGCTGGCCAATACCATCGCCATGGCCCCGCAAGCCGCGCCCAACGACTATTGGCAGCCGATCTACAAGGAAACCCGGCTGGACTATGCCGGCCTGCCGGTGCTGAAGACCATTACTGACGGGCAGGAAATCCAGCCCTATTACAATTGCGAAGTTTTCTCCTTCAATCCCAGGCTCGGAATAGCCGGAGAGTGGGCGCGTCTGCTGACGCGACTCCTGAAAGACGAAAAGTACCAGAAAAGCGCCTGCACCACATTCCTGAGAAAGCTCTTCCTGCACCAGGCGGTCCTGAGCGCCGTGATCACCTCAAGGATCAAGCCGGAAAGGATCAAGGCGTTGCCGCTGACCAGCGGCTACCCCTTCAGCCAGCACGAGCGGCTGCCCGAAGGGAAGAAGGCCGCCTGCCTGGAAGGGATCTCGGTGGCGATCTTCGACCGCTCCTGGCAGCAGGATCCGGACTGGCTGAACCGCGTTCCCGCCGGCGCGCCGTTGCGATCCTGGCTGGCCGCGGTCTACGGCGACTACCTTGCATCCGGGGCGAAGAAGGAGGAATGATGAGACTGGCAACTGCGCTGTTGGCGCTATTGCTGCTCACCGGTGCATCGTCAGCGGCCCCTGAACGCGAGGCGGAGCGGGCGGAAATAGCCGGAGTGATCAGCAACGTGATCGGCTGGGCCAAAACCAAAGACCTGGACCTTTTCTACGGCTCGATCGCCAACGACGAGGACTACGTCAGCGTCACGCCGGGTGCGCGCGTGATCAAGCGCTTCGAGGACGTGAAGCAGAACGTCCCGTTCTGGATGAGCCCCGATTTCAAGTACGTCCGGCATGAACTCAAGGACCTGGAGATCACCTTCGCCCGCTGCGGCACGGTGGCCTGGTTCTTCTGCGTCCTGGACGACATCAACACCTGGAAGGGCGAGCCGGCCTCCTGGGAAAATGCCCGCTGGACCGGCGTGGTGGAGAAGCGCGACGGCAAGTGGGTGGTCGTCGCCCAGCACTTCTCTTTCGCCAAAAACGACTGACCCCGGCGGAAAAATCATTTCACAAAGGAGAAGGAAAAATATGGCCAACGGAAAACTATTGAAAACAGCTTCCATCCTCCTGGTTTTTCTCTTCGCAACGAGCGGACGCGCCGTCCAAGCGGAATACCAGGAAAAAGACCTGGCCGGTCGGCTGCTGGAACGCCATCCCGGGACGTCTGCCCTGGCCCTGGCCGTCATCCGCGAAGGCCGTATATCCACCGTCCACTTCGCCGGGGTTGAAGGCAAGTCCGAAAACCCTGTCGGCCCGGAAACCGTCTTCCGTGCCTGCTCGCTCAGCAAGCCCGTCTTTGCTTTCCTGGTGATGAGGATGGTTGAACGGCGCCTCATCGGACTGGACCAGGCCCTTGCGGACCTGCCCAGAAGCCAGACGCCCTCCTTGCGGGATTATTCCGATGTCGCCTCGGATCCGCGCTTCAAGCTCCTCACGGCCCGGGTCATCCTGACGCACCGGGGTGGCTTCCCTAACTGGCGTTGGCAGGAACCCGACGGCCGGCTCCGCTTCAAGTTCGACCCAGGGTCCTCGTTCAGATATTCCGGTGAAGGGTATCGCTTTCTTCAGACCGTCATCGAAATAATCTCCGGGCGGCACCTGGACGATCTGGCCGCGCAGGAGCTCTTCTCTTTCCGGAAAATGAGAACCGCTTCCTTCCTCCTGACCGATTCGCTCAAGCCGCGGTTAAGTTTCGACGTCACGGCCATTCCCCCCTTTTTCCGGGAACAAATGGCCAAGGAAAGGAACGCCGCCGGCTCGCTTCTTTGCACGATCGGCGACTATGCCGGATTCCTGGAAACCCTGATCGCCGGGATCGGCCTGAGCGAACGATCGCGGTCGGAGATGCTCAAGCCGGCGGTCCGGATGACAGCCAAAGCGCTCTTCGGCCCGCAGAGCGGCGAACCGGGCGGATGGATAGATGGCGCGGAGGCCTTTTGGTGCCTCGGCTGGATCTATATCCGCAGCTCCCTGGGAGAATGCTATTTCCATGTCGGGGCGGAAGAAGGATTTGAAAATTTCGCCGTGTTTTTTCCAAGGCAGAGAACGGGATTGGTGGTTTTTTCCAGCGGCCCATCCCCGGCCGGGGTGGCCAGGGCCGCCGTCGAAAGCGTTTTCGGAGCCACGGGGATTCCCTTCGCCTGGATGGGATACCAGTAGCCAACTCCATCTGATCTCTGGAGCAAAATTAGGGAGGTAAAGAGGAAATGAATCCCATGAGAAAATCCATGCTGATCGTATTGCTGGCACTGTCGCTCTCGCCGCTCCGGGCGGCGGAGATCCACGAAGCGGTGCGCAAGGGGGATCTGGCTGCCGTGCAGGGAATACTGGCAAAAGATCCCGGATTGCTGAACGTCCAGGATGACCAGGGCCGGACTCCGCTGCTCACGGCCATCGCGTTCAGGCAGGAGGAGGTTTTCAAAACCCTGCTCGCTTCCGGCGCGGATGTCAGGCTGGCCGACAGGGATGGCGTCCCCCCCCTGCTTCTGGCTTGCTACTTCGGCTTGGCCGAATGGACGGATCCGCTCATTCGCAAGGGGGCGGAGATCGATGCCCACGCCAATGTTCTCGGCTATTCGCCCCTTCATGCCGCCGCCAGGGGCGGGCACGACGGCTGCATCGAGAGGCTGCTGGCCAGCGGCGCCCGCCTGGACCTGCGGGACGCGGCCGGCAACACGCCGCTGCTGCTGGCGGCGGCGAACGGGCGGGCGGAAGCGGCCGGCCGGCTGCTGGCGAAGGGCGCATCCCCCCTGGATCTGAATGGAATGGGCAGCACCGCCCTGCACCTGGCCGCGCTGGCCGGCAATGAGCCGATCGTCAAAGCGCTCCTGGAGAAGGGCGCAGCGGTGAATCACACAAACAGGTACGGCGGCTCGCCGCTCTCCATCGCGGCGAGAGAAGGCCATGACGCCATCCTCAAGATCCTCCTGGCTGCAGGAGCGGAAAAGAGTCTGAAGAATCAGCCCGAGTTGCAAGGAGAGTATCTGGGGCAGCGGAAACCGGGGACGACGCCGGAGCTTTTCGCTCCCGGGGTCGTCTCCACGGAGAGAAGCGAGCTCAACTCGGTCTTCACTCCCGACGGCAGGGAATTCTATTTCACCCTCCAGAAATCCCAGGGCGCCTGGACGATCATGGCCATGAAGCGCGAGGGCGACCTGTGGTCCAGGCCGCGGGCTGCTTCCTTTTCCGGCAGCCACAGCGACGTCGACCTGTTCATCGCGCCGGACGGCAAAAAGCTCTACTTCTGCTCCAACCGGCCGCGGAACGGGAAAGACGAAGCGCAAAAGAACTATGACATCTGGGTGGTCGAGCGCCGGGGCGACGGCTGGTCGGAGCCGGTTAACCTGGGCGCACCGGTCAATTCCGACCAGGACGAGTTCTACCCGGCGCTGACCCGGGACGGGACCATCTATTTCCAGTCCCGGCGGCCGGAATCGGGCGGCGGCGCCCACATCTACCGGGCGCGGCTCGAGGAGAGCTCCTACCGCAAGGCGGAGAAACTGGGGGCAACGATCAACTGCGAGCCGTTCGTCGGCGACACCCTGGTGGCCCCGGACGAGAGCTGGGTCATCCTTTCGGTCAATCGGCCGGGCGGCTTCGGCCAGGGCGACCTGTGCATCAGTTTTCGCAGGGGTGACGACTCGTGGACCGAGCCGCAAAACCTGGGCAAGGCGATCAACACCAAGGCCAACGAAAATTGCGCCATCCTGACCCCGGACGGCAAATTCCTCTTTTACACCAGCGCCGGTGACATCTACTGGGTCTCGGCCGAGGTCATCGAGGCGCTGCGGCCCCGAGCGGCGGTGGGAGTAACATTGGAAGCGGAGCGGCCGCGGACCGTTCGCGCCCTCGTGCTGCTGGGCGAGTGGTTCGGCGACGCCTATTTCCCGCTGCAAAAGGAGATGGAGGCCAGGGGCTGGACACAGAAGCGGATCGGCGTCGACGCCGAGTACCGCGGCTGCTACAAAAAGAAACGCGACATCGTGCTGACGAGCGACATCCTCATCCCCGACCAGAGGGACTTCTCCGCCTGGGACGTGCTGATCATCCCCAGCGGGCCGCAGTTCCGCAAGTTCAAGAAAAATCCCATGGTGCTGGAATTCCTGAAGAAGGTTCATGCTTCGGGAATGCTCATCGCCTCCTTCTGCGTGGGCAATTTTCTCATCCAGGCCGCGGGCCTGACCGACCTGGAGCCGCCGGCCCTGTTCCCGGAGAAGGTGACGAAAGTCCGGGAAGGCCTGCTGCTTGGTCCCCGCGGGGGCGGCCCGCCCCCGGGCGACGGTGAAAAGAGCGCTCCCATCAAGGAGCTTTGCGACGCCATCGAGCGGGAGCCGGGGAGGAAATCGTCCGCCAGGACACCGGCGGAAACAGGCGAAAAGCCCCCATTGATCAAGTCGCCCGCATTGTCGACAGGCAGGGCGGAGAACGCACCGGTTCAAGCCTTGGAGACGGATAAAAGAATAATCGCCGAGACCATCAGCAACGTGATCGGCTGGGCCAAAACCAAAGACCTGGACCTTTTCTACGGCTCGATCGCCAACGACGAGGACTACGTCAGCGTCACGCCGGGCAAAAGGGTGATCAAGCGCTTCGAGGACGTGAAGCAGAACGTCCCGTTCTGGATGAGCCCCGATTTCAAGTACGTCCGGCATGAACTCAAGGACCTGGAGATCACCTTCGCCCGCTGCGGCACGGTGGCCTGGTTCTACTGCGTCCTCGACGACATCAACACCTGGAAGGGCGAACCGGCCTCCTGGGAAAATGCCCGCTGGACCGGCGTGGTGGAAAAGCGCGACGGCAAGTGGGTGGTCGTCGCCCAGCACTTCTCCTTCGCCCAGGAATGAGGCAAGACCGGGGGATTATCAAAACAGGATGGAAGAAGAAACGAGCCGGAATGTCATCGGCCAAAAAGGAGATCGAATATGAAAAAAATGCTCTGTCTGTGGCTGCTGCTCATGCTTTGCTCTCTGGGAAGTGTCGGGCGCCTGGCAGCGGCTGAGCCCGCAGCCGAACGCGAGGCGGTGAAGCGCGCCATCGAGCAATCGATCGGCTGGGCCATCGAGAAGGACTTCGAGGCCATGTTCCGCCTGTGGGCGGACGACCTGTTCCACTTCTGGCTCTTCTCCGACAGCCAGGTGATGGGGCTGGAGAATTTCCGGAAGTATGCCGAGGCCTGGCGCGATCCCGACTTCCGCGGCACGCGCTTTGAGTTCCGCGACCTGCGCATCGTCTTCTCGCGCTCCGGGGACGTGGCTTGGTACTCCTGCTTTCTCGACGACTGCGGCTCCTTCAAGGGAAAGGAATCGTGCCTGAAGGATGTCTTCCAGACCGGCGTGCTGGAGAAGCGCGACGGCCGCTGGCAGCATGCGCTGATGCACGGCTCCTACCCGGTGGACAAGATTCCGGAGAACTACGTTCGCCGCTTCTATTCGAACCTGTTCGAGAAGAAGGAATCGAAGTAGTTCGGGACGCGATATAAGCATTGGGGTCTCGATATTAGACAGCAAGCTGCTGATCTATGGATTGCGGCGCCAAACGGGGAATAGTTTGAAAGAAATCGGCGGTCTCGGCCTTAGCGCGGCGGTTCGAGAAGGAAATGAAAACAGACAAAACGAGCCGGCGATTGGCGGAGCGACTGGCCAGGGAAGTCATGAAGCGCCGGGGGATGAAAGATTGACGAGGCATTCAGGCGAATGTCCAATATCGAGATCTGACCCCAATGCTTCTCCTCGCCGAGCCCATCAAAACACCGGCTGTTGAGGGCATCGCCATAAATTAATTTTCGTGTCAGTGAATGAAAGGAGGATAAAATGAAAAAACTGTTTTTATTCTGCTGTCTGCTGCTAACAGCAATAACCACTTATGCTCAGCAGCCGGATTTCCCGAAACTTGTCGGTCCCTACCTTGGGCAGAAACAGCCGGGAACAACACCCGAAATATTCGCTCCGGGAATTGTCTCGACCGATGCTCATGAATTTTCTTGCTGTTTTTCGCCGGATGGGAATGAATTCTATTTTGCCAGAACAATTCCTGAATTGGGGTTTGCTGTTCTGATGTATTCAAAACTTGCTGATGGCGTTTGGACAAAACCCGAAATAGCCCCCTTTGTTGAAAAGGAATATTCCTTTGAACCGTTTGTCACACCGGATAACAAGCGACTCTACTTCAATTCGGGGAAACAGGCACCTGGGCAGCAGGGCCCCGGGATGAACATTCTGTACGTTGAGAGAGAAGGGAATGGTTGGAGCAAGCCAAAAAATCCGGGTGCGCCATTTAATCCCTTTCAGGCGATGCATGTTACCATGGCGAATAATGGCGACATATATACCACCGATATATCGGGAGGGATGGGAACCGAAGGACTTGGAATCATTAAAAACGAGAACGGTGAGTACAAAAAGATAGAAAAACTTGGATCACCCTTAAATAAAGAAAATCTGAGCATGCACCCGTGGATCTCTCCGGATGGGAATCTAATGCTCTTCAACGTGCTAAGACCCGGGCAGAAAATGGATGGGGTGCTTTGTTGCTCGTTTAAGCTAAAAAATGGGGAGTGGTCTGATCCAAAGGAAATACCCTTAAATATTAACGCGGGTATTCCTTTTGTCACAACAGATGGTCAATATCTTTTTTTTCATTCCGGACCGCGCAGGGGCGGTGATATATACTGGGTCTCCGCAAAAATTATCGAGGAGCTGAGAGCGAAAGAATAGTAAAAATTTGGCAAGGAGAGTTAAAACTGCAAAAAACCATTATGGTTGGTTTTTACTGAAATATGAGCTTTTTCTCGTTTCCCGAATTCTAAATTCGATTATGTTGTCACTGAACCGAAGGCCTGGGAAAAGCGGCTGATGGTCAAAAGCCGAAACCGGCGCGATTTCTGGCGCATGAGTCCGGGGCAATGATTAAAAGAAAATAAATGGAGGCATGATTGAAATGAAAACGACGTTACTCTTGAGCGTTTTGTTTTTGGCAATGCTGATGGTTTGCTGCAGCCCGGCAGCGAATGATGACGACCCGGCGCCGGACGAAACCCCGCTCGATGGGCTCATCGCCTTTTACTCCGACCGGGACGGAAATTCTGAAGTATACACGGTGAATCCCGACGGGTCGGATTTGCGGCGGCTTACCAATAATCCCGCCGATGACAGCGGACCGAGATTTTCTCCGGACGGGAAAAGGATCGCGTTTTCCTCCACTCGCGACGGCAACCGGGAAGTCTATGTGATGAACTCGGACGGCAGCAATCCCGTCAGGTTGACGAACTCTCCCGTGGATGAACTGCCTGGCTGCTGGTCCGCCGATGGCAGCAAAATCCTCTATTCGGTATTCTCTGCCAGCAACTGGTCCGCCTCCAATATCTTCATGATGAATGCCGACGGCACGGAAAAGAGGCAGCTCACTGATTCCCCGGGGAACAACGCGGCGTGCAGCTGGCGAAGCAACGGGACAATTTTGTTTTACTCTTCCCGGGATGGATTGTACCAGATCTATATCATGAGCGAGGATGGGGGCAATCAGCAGAAGTTGAAGGTTTCAGCGGTGAACGAGGCCCTGCCTTACTATTCCCCCGATGGCAGCAAAATCGTCTATACCGCCATTCTTGAGCCGCAAACATCAAGAACGGAAATCCACGTCATGAACGCCGACGCCACGGGCGACGTCACCTTGTCGACCCCGGGCCATGTCAACGAGGACGCGTACTGGTCTCCGGACGGCGAGCACATCGTTTTCCAGACCTCGAGAGACGGCAACTACGAGGTCTATACCATGAAGAGCGACGGAACGAATCAGCGGCGCCTCACGCAAAATCCGGCCTGGGACGGCTGGCCCGGTTGGGGGAAAAAAGACTAGACCCGCCGCCGGGATGCACTTCTCAGGAGGTAACGGGGTCTCAATATTAGACATTGACAATTGTACGGATATTATCGGGTCTCGGCAGTATTTTTCGAAGGACTGCGGCCGAAAGAATAGAAACAACCCAAATTCAAACTGAACACAAAGGAGAAATTGAAATGAAAAAATCGCTGCTTGTGGTTGGATTTCTGTTGGCAACGGTCACAACCGTCGGGGCGCAGCAGGCGGAATCCATCAGCCAGAACAACATCAAAAAAGTCAAAGCGCGTCTCGGCGACAAGCTGCTCACGACGGCCGATGCGGTCATCGCCAGTCATGTGGAAGCCATTGGCGGCCGGGAAGCGGTTCTGAAGGTTAAAACCATGATGGTCAAGGGAAGAAATGCACGATTCGGACCGGGCGACATTCCCGTGCTTCGCTATCATCAACAACCCAACTATTTTCGCGCGATGAGGTCCCCCGAAGACAAGAGCTACACCCTGAGCGATGGCGAGAAAACCTGGTTCGTCTCCCCCGCCGGCCGCAGGGAACTCAGCGAGTGGTGGGCGAAATCCATGCGCCATGAAAGAATTGATGGAAATTTCATCGATTATAAAAATCAGGGGATTGCCTATGAATACGTCGGGCTGGAAGCCTTTGAAACGGAACCTTTTGCGTATTACCATTTGCGCCGCGCATTTCCCGACGGAGTCATTGAAGATCTGTATTTCGATGTCGACAGCGGCTTGCTGCACGGCATCTGGCCGACAAGTTCCCCCCGGAAGGACTCGCCCATGTTTTATTACGATTATAGGGAAGTGGGAGGCGTGCTGTTCCCGCATATCTGGATGAGGGTTCACGACAAAACCGCGCCGCCCCACTTGTTCATCGTGGAGGAAGTCAAAATCAATGAAGATTTCGGGAAGGATTTCTTCAAATAAACGGCATGGGTGAAGATGAACAAATCAATTCTCATCAGCGGAATTATTTGCCTCAGGTTATATTTCCAAGGGATTATTTGGATGCCGATAGAGAATAAAATCGAAGAGCTGAGACCGAAGGAGTAAAAACCCCAATACAACATTAATTAATA
Organism: Candidatus Aminicenantes bacterium UBA6072; assembly: GCA_002436105.1. Lineage (GTDB taxonomy): Bacteria > Acidobacteriota > Aminicenantia > UBA2199 > UBA2199 > UBA2199. Next base: position 77,885 of record DIXU01000006.1, read on the forward strand.
TTTAAGAAGAAATCAACATAAAAACTTCTATTTATCAATGGCATTTAATAATTGACATGAATTATTGATTCAATTCTAATAAACAAATTATGCTTACTATGATAAAACATTTTATCTTACTCATCCTCTTCTTCATTACTTCCTGTGCAAGAGAAAACAGAATTCCTGTTGAAAGCATTGAACTTGCAAAAGGGCTATACCGGTTAACCATTCAGGGAATAAACGCAGTCGCCCTGATCGACAGTAATGGCAATGCGCTTCTGTCCGATAACTTTAAAGATATCCATTCCAAAGCATTGCAAGGCGAGCTAAGAAGACTTGGGTGCAAAAGGATTGCTTACATGATCAACACACATTTCCATGGCGACCATTGCGGAGGGAATAAAACAATAAACGAAGGGGTAATCATTTCGCACTTAAACACGAGAAAATCGCTTGAATCCGATCATAGATCTGTTTTCTGGCAGGACACTTCAAGGGCTTTCCCACCAAAGGCCCTGCCTCATATTACTCTTACCGATAAGATGACGATACATTTTGCTGATGAAGAAATCGAGCTGATTCCGTTTCCCGGAGGACATACAAACAGCGACATTGCTGTTTACTTCAAAAATAGCAAAGTGATGCATGTAAGCGATTTGCTCTTTTCAATCGGATTCCCGGCAATTGATTCTGAGCGGGGCGGGAATGTTTTCAGGTTTGCAGAAAACCTAAAGACCATTATTGAGCAGTATCCAGACGATATAACCTTTGTAGCCGGGCACGGAAGAGAGTATTCGAATTTAGAGCTTCGGGAATATCACGACATGATTGAATCATCAGCGAATATTGTGAGGGCAGCCATGAAAGATGGACGAGACCTGCAACAGGTAAAGCAAGGTAAACTGCTCGACAAGTGGAGTCGCCATTCAAATGGATACTTCTCGTGCGACGACTGGGCCGAAATTGTTTATTATAGTTTACAATGGGCCGATACATTGGGTGAGTTCTTTCACCTTAATAACCTCAAAGGAAATTATATCGACAATACAATTCCTGAAACTGAACCGCTGATCTTTGCGCCGGGAGTAATTACCACTCAGGCCCATGAAGGTTGTTCCGGATTCAATAAAGAGATGGACAGGTTTTATTTTCAGCGTTGGGAAGGAATTATCCCAAGTTTATTTGTAACCAAATACAATCAGGGAAAGTGGTCTGTTCCGGAACTATTAAAAACCACCTTTGAAGCTCCAATTTATGATTTTAGCATCTCACCCGCTGGTAACAAATTGGTTTTCTCATCCTCTGAGCAGATTGCCAGACATGGAATTGAGCAGATAGGGCATAACATTTTTTTTCTAGAAAATGAGAGTGGGACATGGAAGCTGAATTCTTCTTTACCTGATTCCGGCATCAATACAACATACCACGACAGCTACCCATGCCTTTCTGAGAATGGGAATTTGTACTTTTTCTCTAACCGACCGGGAGGATACGGGAAAACAGATATCTACTATTCAGAATACAAAGATGGAAAATACAATACTCCAGTGAATTTGGGAGAGATAATTAACACTATGTATGATGAGTGGGATCCTTTTGTTGCCCCCGATGAGGGGTATATGATATTTTGCTCAAAAAAACCATCAGGTTTAGGCGAAGATGATTTGTACGTATCGTTTAAAATCGATAATTCATGGAGCGTTCCGATAAGTCTGGGAAGCAAAATCAATACACCTTTCAGTGAAAACAGGCCGACTGTTACTCCCGATGGCAAATTCCTGTTCTTTACACGAAATCTATATGGGTGCAGAGATATCTACTGGGTCTCGGCAAAAATTATCGAAGAGCTGAAACCAAAGAAATAGTCAACCAACCCAAAGTTGGGTCTCCGCAAAAATCATCGAAGAGTTGAGGCCGAAGGAATAAAGAACCCCAATACAACATTAATTTAAATTTAAGGAGAAATCAAAATGAACTGGAATCACATGAAACAAATGAAAATCAAACTAGGTATTGTACTTTCAATGTTATTATTTGCATCTCAAATCCAAGCTTCTCCTGCTGATACGGTTGTAATTATTGCAGGCAAGCTAATTGATGTAAAAAATGCAACTATTCTCAGTAACCACGCAATATTAATTGTTGGAGAATACATTAATAAAATAGGGCCGAAGGATGTTATTTTGTCTCAAATAAATGAAAACAGTAAAATAATTAATCTTGAATCGGCAACTGTATTACCTGGATTAATTGACTGCCATGTTCATCTAGGTATAACCTATGGAAATAACTATTTCAGAGATCTTGTAACAAAAACTTCCATAGATAATGCAATTGAAGCTACAGTGAATGCTCGCAAAACGCTCGAAGCAGGTTTTACATCGGTCAGGGATTTGGGAACAAGTAAAGATTTTATTGATATTGGGCTTAGAAATGCCATAAATAGCGGCATTATCCCTGGCCCAAGAATTCAATCTGCAGGAATTTATATTGGTTCAACGGGAGGACATGCAGATATGATAGGTATTTCACCTTACATAATATTTGACCAATTTTCAGGTGTAGCAGATGGAAACGATGAGATCAGAAAAATGATACGGTTTAATGTTAAAAATGGTGCTGATCTCATAAAAATAATGTTAGATGGAACTATTGTTGAATCTGAGCCAGTTTCAGATAAATCACAATATTCACAAGAAGAAATAAATGTTTGTGCTGAGGAGGCTAAAAGATGGGGAAAAAAGGTTTCAGCACATGTTCATGGTGCAGGGATAATAAAAAAAGCAATAAATGCTGGAATATATTCAATTGAACATGCCTCATATATGGATGATGAATGTATAAGATTAGCAAAACAGAAAGGTACATTTATTATTCCTACTCCTTATTGGATTAAATACACTATAGATCAAATGATTCAGAGAGGAGCTCCTACTTCAATCATAGAAAAATATCAATCATTATTTAAATTGCAAGAGAGTAATTTTAAAAAGATAGTGCAAAGTGGGGTTAAAATTGTATATGGAACCGATGCAACAATATTTCCACATGGATGGAATGCCAAGCAATTTCCCCTTATGGTTGAATGGGGCATGAATCCAATGAAAGCCCTTCAATCTGCTACAATCGATGCTTCCGAACTTCTCGGATGGTCCGATAAGGTGGGAGTTCTAGAATCAGGATATTATGCAGATATCATTGCTGTTGAAGAAAACCCTGTTGATAATATAGGAGCCCTTGAACAGGTCGATTTTATTATGAAAGGGGGTCGGATAGTTAAAAATAATTTTGATCAGATACCTACTGTTAAATAGTTTAAAATCGGTAATTGTTGAGTTTTTTCCGATTATTCTGTAGAAAAAGAAGATGAAAAAGAGAAATTACAATGAAAAAACTAATTCTTTTCAGTTATCTGCTAGTAACAGCAATAACAATTAATGCACAGCAAACCGATTTCCCAAAACTCACGGGTCCTTACCTCGGTCAAAAACCGCCGGGAATGACACCGGAAATATTTTCGCCGGGGATTATTTCATTTGGTTACCATGAACATCGTATGGCAATCTCCCCTGACGGAAGAGAAATATTTTATTCAGTAGCAAATGCTGATGATTCTATTGTACAAATAATGTCTACAAAAAATATTAACGGAAGTTGGACAATACCGGAGGTTGCTTCTTTTTCAAACATAGGAATGAATCTGCACCCTGCATTCTCACCCGATGGAAAACGCATATACTTTGCCTCAACACGCCTTGCAGAAAGTGATGGAAAGCTGAAGAAAGACACAGATATATGGTTCGTCGAAAGAAGGGGTGAAGACTGGTCGGATCCAATACATTTGCCGAATACTATAAATACAATTAACAATGAATCAAGCCCCTCATTAATGGCTGACGGAACTTTATATTTTGAAAAAATAATCGAGAAAGAAAAATGTGAGTTTGATATTTATTATTCGAGTTTTGAAAATAATTCTTTTCAGGAAGCAATAAAATTATTAAGCCCCGTTAATACCGACTATATAGATTTAGGACCTTTCATTTCTCCCGATGGAAGCTATCTGCTCTTTTATTCCTATCGTCCAGGTACACAGGGTGGAGCTGATCTTTATATTGCTTTCAAGAATGATGATGGAACTTGGAAGTATCCGGTTAATCTGGGTGAGAAAATAAATTCTTCGTTTATCGATTGGGCTCCAATCATCACGCCTGATGGAAAATATTTGGTTTTTTCAAGTTACAGAAATATTGATCCGGTTATTCATGAGGATAATACCTACACAGATGCTTTAAGAAAAGGGCTCGGTGAACCAAAGATCGGAGATGGTACTTTTTATTGGGTCTCTGCAAAAATCATCGAAGAGTTGAGGTCGAAGGAGTAAAAAACCTCAATACAACATTAATTTAAGGAGAAATCAAAATGAAAAAATCAGTAAATGTTTTCAGCTTGCTGCTGGTTGCATATCTGGCAATGAGTTCACTCAGCGCTCAAGTTCGAATGGAGATGCCCGTTGGCACGGTTGAGTTCTCCAACAATAATACGAGTACCAGCCTGCCATTCAAACTCATGGATCATCTTGTCGTTATTGATGTCGAGCTGAACGGAATAACAATGAATCTCGTTCTCGACAGTGGAATGCCGTTCGACGGAGTTCTCCTTTATGGAAGCAACAAGATCGATTCTGCAAAACTGAGCTTTTCATCCAAGATGCCGATCCGGGGCATCGGTGGTGATCCGGTTCTCGCTGATGTCTGTATGGGAGCCGCATTTAAAGTACCCAGCCTCACATTGAGTAACCAGATGATCGTTGTCGTCCCACACGACCCCGAAAGAAGCAGGCATTTTGAAGGGCAGGATGGAGTCATCGGATTCTCCTTCTTGGGTCACTTGCGTGTAAGTATTGATTATGAGAAAAAACTCATAACTTTAAGCAAGCCGGGCACTAGCAGGGAATCTGATCTGGGACAAAAGATCCCTGTGGAAGTTCGCTCAAATAGAATCTTTGCAAAAGCGGATGTCCAGTTGGCGAATGGGACAACCATTCCTGGCGAATTCGTCATTGACCTGGGCAACAGGTCTGCATTGACCTTGAACACTGGCAGCAGGAGCGATCTGAAATTACCTGAAAAAACTATATCATATTATGCACGTGGACTGACGAGCAGAATCGGCCGGAAAATGGGGAGAATCAAGAGTTTTAGAATCGGAGGTTTTCAATTAAACAATGTTCTTTCCTTGTTTCATGACGGAAGTGAGGAACCGACTCCTCCCTGGGAAAAAGAAGGCGCCGTAGGAAGTCAAATTCTGAGCCGGTTCAATGTAACTTTTGACATTCCCGGGGGACAGATATATTTAATGAAGAATGGATTGTTTAACGAACCTTTCGAATTGAATATGGCAGGGATTCAGATAGAAAGGGCTGCGGATAATAACATGACAGTATTTAACGTAATTCCCGGTTCCCCTGCGGATAAACACATTCGAGTTGGAGATAAAATCACCATGGTGAATGAAAAACCTTCATCGCAAATGACCAAAGATGATTTCGAAAAGGTTTTCAAGATATTTGCAAGTGAAGTATCTCTCGTTATCGAACGTTCAGGCGAACAGATCAAAGTTAAATTGAAATTGGAGAGAATCATTTAGCAAGCCGTCCGGCAGTTTTGGACAGGCGAAGAAAAGGAGGTTTCGAGCATGAATGAAAAAAAGGTCTTGATTCTGACCTTGATCTGGGTGCTTCTCCCCTTTGCGGGAATGGCGCAGCCGGAAGTGGCCGGCGAGGCGATCCGGCCGGCGCTGGTGGTGGTCGACGTGCAGAACGCTTACCTGCCGAAGATGTCGGAACAGGAAAAGAAGTACGCCCTCTCGGTGATCAACGGCTCGATCTGGTTCTTCCGCCAGCACAAGCTGCCGGTGGTGCGCGTCTATCACCGCGATCTGCGCTGGGGGCCGGCCGAGGGCGATCCGGAATTCGCCTACCCGGAATCGATCCTGCCCCTCGCGAACGACATCAGGATCGTCAAGCACTTCCCGAGCGCCTTCGTCCAGACCGACCTGGACCGGATCCTGAAGAAGAAAGGCTGCAATACCGTTTTCCTCTGCGGCCTCTCCGCCACCGCCTGCGTGCTGGCCACCTACCACGGCGGCGTGGAGCGCGGCTACAAGGTCTTCATGGTCAGGGACGGGGTGTTGAGCCACAACCCCGGCTATACCAGCGTCATCACCGAAGTCTGCGAGTCGCTGAACTTCGAGTCCATGATGTTCTTCCTGCAGCGCCGGCGATGACCCGCGCTGCGGGCGGGCGGGAAGACATTGGCGAATATAGAGGCGCCATAAACAATTGCGCCCTGTTGGAACCAAAGGAACTTAAGCAAACCACTTCGCGGCTTGCCGCCGAGCGGCTTTCTTTAGATCCCTCGCGCCAATACAAAGGAGCAGCTTGGGGTCAGGTCTCGATATTAGACATTGGTTCTTGAAAAACATAATCCAATTTGAGAGAAAGCAATCAAAATAGGAGGGATCGAATGGCATCTCTAGAGTCATATGGGAAATCTCGGTTTGATTATCCTGCCTGCGTTATGAATAGACGATGTTTCAAATTTCTCGACGGAAGCGTTCCCTACCGTCACCGGAGGATCTCATGAATGGACGTTCGAAAATGTTTTTTGTCGGGCTCGGAATATTGACGATTTTGGCTCCCACCCTCCGAGCGCAGGAGAAAGACGTCGAAAGCATGATCAACCACGCATACTCGGCGATGACAAGCCCCAAGGCTTCGGGTCAAGACTTCGAGGCAGCCTTGATCGAGATTTTAGATGCGACGCTTCTTATTTTGCCCGCTTCGGATTACGCGGAAGAATTCCGGGGCCGGATCGACGTGGCCAAAAAGATGATCGTAGAAAGGGGGATGCTCAATGATAAAGTCCGGCAGTATCTGGGTTTCGCCTATCGTTTGGTCACGGCCGGGCAATTCTGGAAGCAGCCGGAAGAGATCAGGGCCGCTTATCGCCAAAAGGACATCTTAGAACAATCACAAAAAGCCGTCCAAAGGGCCGTGGATTCCGCTCTAGCTGAAAGGAAAGCCGGCCGCGATGAGCAATCCGTCCGCTGGCTTCTCGAACTCGTCCTCTTGGTCGTGACACCCATTCAAACCTGACCGTGTTCCTCCCCGGGCGGTAAGCGTGGCGGGCCGGAGTTGATTTGGAGGCGGCCTTGGAGTTTACGCATTAATGATTCAAAAGCCATTATTATCAATGCGTATGATCCAAATAACAAGCTAAATATCGATAAGTTTAAAATTCAATGGGAGATTCATATTAAAATGAAAAAATCGCTGCTTGTGGTTGGATTTCTGTTGGCAACGGTCACAACCGTCGGGGCACAGCTGGCGGAATCCATCAGCCAGAACAACATCAAAAAAGTCAAAGAGCGTCTCGGCGACAAGCTGCTCACGACGGCCGATGCCGTCATCGCCAGGCATGTGCAAGCCATTGGCGGCCGGGAAGCGGTTCTGGCGGTCAAGACACTGATGGTCAAGGGAAGAAATACGCGCTTTGGTCAGGGGGATACTCCTCTCTACCGCTACTATGGACAACCCCACCTTTTTAAACAGACGAGATCCCCTGAAGACGCTGGTTTCATCCTAAGCAATGGCGAGAAGACTTGGTCCGTCTCCCCCGCCGGTCGCAGGGAGGTGACAGAGTGGTGGGGAATCTCCTTAAAACATTACAGGATTGACGGTAATTTCATTGACTATAAACGCAACGGCATTCACTATGAGTATGTGGGGCTGGAAGGATTTACAACGGAACCATTCGTGTATTACCACCTGCTCCGTACATACTCCGATGGGTTCAGCGAAGATCTGTATTTCGATGTGAATACCGGTTTATTGCATGCCATTTGGACAACAAGCTCCCCCATCAAAGACTCGCCGCAGGTTTTCTATGAGTACAGGGAAATCGGCGGCGTGCTGTTCCCGCATATCTGGATGAGGGTTCACGACAAAACCGCTCCGCCCCACTTGTTCATCGTGGAGGAAGTCAAAATCAATGAAGATTTCGGAAAGGATTTCTTCAAATAAACGGCAGGGGTGAAGATGAACAAATCAATTCTCATCAGCGGTCTGCTTCTGATGGCGGCAATAAGCTTTCCCGCAAAAATCATCGACAAATTGCGGCCGAAAGAATAAATTAAACATTAGGGCCAATAGTAAGGAGAGACAGATGAAAAAAACATCGTTTTTTATCAAGGCTGCCGCCTTGACATTCGTCGTGGCCGCGATTTTCGCCCAAGAGGGGAAGTATTTCGGAAAGGCCTCCCCCGGCCCTGAGCCGGCGAAGTTCCTGCCGGAAACCCTGCATCAAGGACTTTGCCCCCACGGGCAGCTGGCCTTTGCCCCCGACGGGTCGGGCGTTTTCTGGTCGGCGATCGCCCTGGAGGGCCGCAAGCAAACGATTTACTGGAGCGCCTTTGACGGGAAAGCGTTTTCCCCGCCGGTCGTCGCCCCCTTCGCCGCCGAGGCAGGCAACGGCGGGCCCGCCTTCTCTCCCGACGGCCGGCGCCTGTTTTTCAACGTTGAGATCCCCGGCCCTGACGCCACTTCCCCGAAGACGACGGCCATCGCCTATGTCGAGAGATCCGGCTCCGGCTGGACCAGGCCGGAGCGGATAGAGCCCACGGTCGACACCCTGATGACCAAGGGCCAGGTGTCTGTCGCCAGGAGCGGAAACATCTATTTCGTCGGCAGGGTTCTCACGGAACGGGCGCCAGCAATCTTCGTTTCCCGCATCGTCGACGGCAAATATTCCCCTCCGGAAAAGTTGGCCGGCCCCATCGCCGACGTTCCCTTAGTGGCCGATCCCTGGGTCGATCCCGACGAACGGTTCCTGCTCGTCTCATCCCCCCCAGCCGAGGGACCTCCGATGTTGACCGACATCGGGATCTGCTCCCGCCAATCCGATGGGGAGTGGAGCAAACCGGTTCGGCTTGGCGGTCCGGTCAACACAACGGCCTTCGAACGATTCGCCTCGCTTTCTTCCGACGGGAAATTCCTCTTCTTCATCCGAGCCTTCGGCCAGCAGTTCGTCGGCGACCAGGCCCATTTCTACTGGGTCGAGACGAAGGATATCCCGGAGCTCCAATCAGTATTGTCTCAGGAAAAGGCGTTCCCCGTCCTCCGGAACCAGGAACCGCCGGAAGCCCCGGCAGTCGTCTTTGCCCCGGGCGTCATCAGCCTGCCGGGGCGCATCGAGTTCTGCCTCGCCCTCAGCCCGGACGGAAACGAGGCTTTCTTCGCCGTCCGCAAGGGCCCCGGCCAATGGGAGATCCAGCGGACGGAGCGCAGGGACGGGGCCTGGCAGCCCTCCGTCATTGCCCCCTTTTCCGGAGTTCAATCCGACCTCGAGCCCACGTTCAGCCCCGACGGCCGGCGCCTGTTCTTCAGCTCCAACCGGCCGCTGGAGGCCCAGACCGGCGCCGACGGGTTCAATATTTGGATGGTGGAACGCCAGGGCCACGGCTGGTCGCCGCCGAAAGCGCTGCCTGCGCCCATCAACGGACCGGGCGATCAGTGGCGGGCCAGCCAGGGCCGCAACGGCAACCTGTTTTATTCCTCCGGAGGATTATGGACCTGCCCGTTCGCCGACGGGAAGGCCGGCCAGCCGCTGAAGCTCTTCGACCCGCGGGCGCCGCAGGGCCTGATCGGCGGCCACGCCTTCGTCTCCCCTGACGAGGATTACCTTCTGACCGCCTGGATGGCCGGCCCCGGCCACCGCGGCGGCTGGGACCTCTACATCAGCTTCCGCGACGGGCAGGGGAACTGGTCGCCCTCGGTCAACCTGGGTGACGCCGTCAACACGCCGGCCGGCGAAGATTTTCCGCTGGTCTCGCCCGATGGCAAGGACCTCTATTTCTTTCGCCATCAGAAAAGTGAAAGCGGCGAGGAGAGCGGCGACATCTTCCGCATCGACGCCGGCTTCCTGCTAACCCTGAAAGAAAATTGCCTTCCCCAGGTGAAATAACCTTTGAGGGATGGTGCTTGTTTTTATGCAATTGGCACGATATGGTATTTCCTTGCGCAGGACGAGGATGATAATTCCGAGAGCTTTTCGCCATTGCCCCAGCCGCGACCATGGCCCAAAAGGATCGGAGAAATGAGGAGGTTGTCATGAAAAAAGGAACACGGATATTGATCCTGGCTTTTTGCCTGATCATGCTGGAATCGGCAGGGTCGTCATTCGCCTTCGCCCAGCAGGACGGTGACGACGTGGCGATCGGGAAGTACCGGAAGATTCACTCCGAAATATTGAACGAGGAGCGGACGCTCCTGGTGCACCTGCCCCGAGGGTACGAAGATGGGAAACGGCGCTACCCGGTCCTCTATATGCTCTACGGCGACCATGTGACCACCTATTTTGCCGAGGCGGTTTCCGTTCTCGACACCCTGTGCCCGACCGGACGGATCCCCGATTGTCTCCTGGTCGGCATCATGAATGCTGACCGCTACCGCGACCTGCTGCCCCTGACACCCGATGGCAAGCCCACGGGCATTGAAGCCTTCACCCGCTTCCTGCAGCAGGAGGCGTTCCCTTTCATCGAGAGCCAATATCGGACCAAGGATTTCCGGGTTCTGATCGGTCCCCAGGCCGGGGCCAATTTCGGGCTGTTTACTCTTTTTCAGCATCCCGACATATTTGACGCGCTGATCATCAACCATCCGTTCCGCTGGCAGGGCGGAAGGGATTTGATCCTGAAAACGGCGGAGAGTTCTTTGAATCAAAAATCGGATTTCAGAAAATGGGTATTCATTACCTATGATGACGCAGATGCTTTGGCCAGGGAGGGGATCGGGTACCTGAATCGGTTTGAGCAAATCGTCAAAACCAGCCATCCGGAAGGTTTTGAATTGGAATTGAATTTCATGCCCGGGCATGACGAATTCTTACAGCGCCTGGGATTGCGGGAAGGCTTGAAAAAATTGTTTGAAAATTATCCATTCCCGGAGAAGCGAAAGGTGGAGTGCCTGGATGACGTGCTTTCGTTTTACCGGGAGTTGTCAAAAGAATATGGGTTTGAAGTGGATCCGCCCGAGCACGTGCTGACGGTTCAGGGGGATCACCTGATGGAACTCGGAAAAATCAATGAGGTTGTGAAGATTCTTGAATTTGCCATGGAACGGTATCCCCTGGGGGCCAACAGCTTTTTCCGCATGGCCAACATCCTGTCCCGGATGGGAAACCTGGAGAGCGCGCTGGATTATATGAAAAAGGCCGTGGAGTTGGTTCCGCACGACAACGGCTTGCTCCGTTCCCGGCTCGCGAGCATGGAGAAAAAAATCAAGGCCTCCGCCGCCTATCAGGTGGAAAAGGCGATTCGTGCCGGCGGAATCGAAGCCGGGATCAATAAATTCAGGGAATTGCAGGCCCATTCCCAGCCCCCGATCTATTTCGACGAAAACGAGTTCAACGACCTGGGGTACCGGCTGATGCAGGCCGGAAATCTGGCAGGCGCCCTCCAGGTATTCCAGATGAACGTGGAGTTGCATCCCGGATTGGCCAATGCCCATGACAGCCTGGGCGAATGCTATATGAGAAACGGAGAAAAGGAAAAAGCCATCGAAAGCTACAAGAGAGTCCTGGAAATCAATCCCCAAAACCAAAATGCCCGGGAGATGCTGAAAAAGCTTCAAGAAAAAGATCCGAATAAAAGGTGAAATTCCCCCGGAGGTTTCCGATGCACTTTGTCGTGATCGCCTACGATGGGACGGATGAACAGGCCCTGGAGCGCCGCATGGCGGTGCGGCCGGAGCACTTGAAGCAGGCGGAGAAATGGCACGAGAACGGCCGCTGGCTCTACGCCTGCGGCATCGAGAATGACAAGGGCGACCTGATCGGCTCGATGATCGTATGCGACTTCCCTTCAAAAACGGAATTGCAGCAGGAATGGCTGGACAATGAGCCCTATGTGCTGGGCAAGGTCTGGGAAAGAATCGACGTCCACCCAGCGCGGGTCCCGCCCTATTTCCTGAACCGCTAAGCGGCCCGTCCTCCGTTTCCCGCGGAAAGAACCCCAAATTCATGGTTTTCCCTGAGGGTCGGAGTTCCCGGGCGGCATCCCCGAGAAAAAAATTCACTTGAGATATTTTCGCTGAAATCCTATCCTACTCAACAGATATGGAATTCAGCAGAAAATCGGGCCTTCGAAGGGCCATAAACGGGGTCGCCAGCCGCGGCGGGATGGCGTTCCTGTTGACCGTGATCCTGGCCCTGTCGGGCTGCGCCCGCGAGGAAGGCGGGCTCCCCGACGATCCACCCGCTCCCGAGGATCCGACCGCCTACGAGGAGACCCTGCCGCCCGATCCTGTGTACGACGAGGCGAACGTGCTCTACGTGGCGCCGGCGGGAAATGATTTTGGCAACGACGGCTCCCTGGCCGCCCCGTTCCGCACCATCGCCCGCGCCCTGGAAAGGGCCGATGCGGGAAAATCGATCGTCCTGCGCGGCGGCACATACAGGGAAGCCGTCAGGGTGCGTCTCGCCAACATCACCATCCGTTCCCAAACCGGCGAGTGGGCCGTGATCCAGTGCCCGATGAACGATCCCGACCTCGATGTCGCGGTGCTGTTCGACGTGGACGCCTCCGGCGGCAGGCTGCAGCGCCTGGAGGTCGTCGGCGGCTACTATTACGGCGTGATGTTCCAGACCCGATGGGACTGGGGCGACCCCGGCGACCGCACCGGCGCCTCGCGCATGCTGCTGGAAGACTGCCGCATCCACGACACCGGCCGCGATTGCGTCAAGATCACTCCCGGCTGCGACGACATCGTCATCCGCCGCTGCGAGATCTTTCGCAGCGGCCGGCGCGACGACGGCAACGCCGAGGGCATCGACAACGTCAACGGCGACCGCATGACGGTCGAGGATTGCCGCATCCACGACATCGCCACCAACGGCCTCTACTTCAAGGGCGGGGCCCAGGGCTGCGTGGTGCAGAGAAATCTCATCCATTCCTGCGGCAATGGCGGCGTCATGGTCGGCTTCGACACCAGCCCCGAGTTCTTCGACCTGCAGGCCAACCCCGGCTATTACGAAAGCCTGGACGGCACGGTGCGCAACAACATCATTGTCGACACGGGTTATGCCGGCATCGGCATCTACGCCTCCAGCAGGCCGAGGATCTATAACAACACCGTCTGTAACGCCGCCTCAAGGGGCCAGAACGCCCTCCATTTCGGGATCAGCTTCCAGGACTGGGAGCCCGAGGCCAAGCGGCCGGCGACGCTGGAGCCCGACATCCGCAACAACATCTTCGTCCAGGCTGCCGGCGGCGACGACCACGTGGTGCGCATCCGCTACGCCGACGAACTGGGCGGCCTTTCGGCGCTCAGCGGCATGCCCGTGATGAGCCATAACCTGTATTTCCGCATCGGCGGCGGCGCCTGCCTCTTCTACGACCAGCGCCCGGGCTCGTTCGCCCAGGGCATGAGCCTCGCTCAATGGCAGGCGCACACCAGCGGCGACGGCGACTCCCTGCAGGCCGATCCCCTCCTGAACGGGCAGAATAAGTTGTCCGCCTCCAGCCCGGCCATCAACCGCGGGCGGAACAACACGGTCGTGCGCTACGACATCGACCGGGTCGAGCGCAGCGGCATCTACGACATCGGCGGCGACGAATACGATGACTGACCGGGACGATCTTCGTGATTCGTGAGTCGTGATTCGTGAAGAGGAAGAAGGGAAATCGGCGCAAGGTTCAGGGCAAGACAAAGGCATAAGTTTAAAGTTCAAAGTAAAAAGTTTAAAGTAAGAAAAAATCTCGCAATGAAAATCGTTGAAGCGTTGAAACGAAAGAGCAGGAACTTATTCCAAGGTTCTTGCTGACACTGACACTGTCACTGACACTTGCCTCGGCTTTCGTTTGGGAAATTGGAATTTGGAGCTTGGAATTTGATTGTTATTTGGAATTTAAGTCTTACGATTGCTTCTTCTTTTCCCGTCAACCGTAAACCGTACACCGTCAACCGATTTCAATCACTGCCACTGAAGTTCAATCTGATCACCTGCTAATACCAACACTTCTCTTTTTCGGGATTTGGTGCTTTTATCTTGGCATACGCCGAGCACCGGCCGCCCTGGAGGTTTCATTATTTTCCCGCATCGGGTACAATTCCTTTGCGAAAAAAAACAACCTTCAAAAAGGTGCGGCATGAAGACAAAGACCGATCACAAGAAGGAGAGCCGGCGGCGTCAAGCCCGGACGCTCATTAAAAACCTCACGAAACGGGGGATCGAGGGCGCTTTTTTCGAGACCCGCGCCGAGGCGGTGAAGGATATCTGCGCCGCCATCCCCGCCGGGGCGCTGGTCGGCCTGGGCGGCTCGGAGACGCTGATCGAGTCGGGCCTGCTCGACGCCCTGCGCAACATGGACATCCGCCTGCTCGACCGCTACCGGCCGGGGGTCGGCAAGGCGGACGTCGACGAGATGCGCCTGCAGGGGCTGCTGGCCGACGTCTTCGTCATGAGCAGCAACGCCGTCAGCGCCGACGGCCGGCTGGTGAACATCGACGGCACCGGCAACCGCGTGGCGGCGCTGGTGTTCGGGCCCAAGCGGGTCGTGGTCATCGCCGGCATGAACAAGGTCGCCGCCGATTTGGAAACGGCCATCTCCCGTGCCCGCAACAGCGCCGCCGCGGCCAACAGCCTGCGCGTCGGCGCCGACACCCCCTGCGCCCACACCGGCTTCTGCCAGGACCCGCACTGCCACCCGCCGCAGCGCATCTGCTGCCAGCTCGTGATCACTGAAGGCGGCATGGTACCCGGCCGCATCCGCGTTGTCCTGGTCAACGAGGACCTGGGGTACTGAGGGGGCCGTCATGGGCGGGACACCGGCCATAATCATCCGCGGCATGACGGCCGAAGACATCGACTTCGCCACCGCCCTCACCCGCGCCGCCGGTTGGGCCAGCGAGAGCATGGACTCGTTTGCGGCGTTCCTGGCCCATGACGCCGACGGCTGCTTCATCGCCGAGGCGGGCGGCGAGAAGGCGGGCGTCTGCATCGCCACGGCCTACGAACGGAACGGCTTCATCGGCGAGCTGGTCGTGAGCAGGCACCTGCGCCTGCTGGGCATCGGCCAGCTGCTTTTCCGGAAGGCGCTGGACCACCTGCTCGCCGCCGGGCTGGAGAGCATCTACCTGGACGGCGACCTGAACGCCGTTTCCTATTACGAGAAGATGGGCTTCCGCAAGCTGTGCCGCTCGCTGCGCTTCCGCGGCAAGTTCAAGGGCAGGAAGCACGACCACATCCGCGCCCTGCGGCCGGAGGAACTGGACCGCCTGTGCGTGCTGGACCGGGAGTTCTTCGGCGACGACCGCTCTTTTTTCCTGCGCCGCCGCCTGGAAGCCTTTCCGCGCATGTGCCTGGTCGCCGAGCGCAACGGGGAGATCCGCGGCTGGATCATGGCCCGGCCAGGCGACAATTTGCTGGCCGTCGGCCCCTGGGCGGCCCTGGCGCCCGAGGAAGCCGCCCCCCTGCTCGAGCACCTGGCCAGCGAGCACGGCACCGAGGCGCTGCGCCTCGGCGTCCTGGACCGCAACGAGGAGGCGGTGCGCCTGCTCCGCTCCTGGCCTGGCCTGCAGGAGGGGATCCATTCCTGGCGCATGGTCCGCGGCCCGTCCGACATCCCCGACGAGGGCCTTCAGGGGCTCCTGGGCGACCACCCGGCGCTCTATGCCATCGGCTCCGGCGCCAAGGGCTGAAAGGAGCGCTGCCATGCAAGCCTCGCCCATCGCCGTCCTGTCCGATATTCACGGCAACCGCTGGGCCCTGGAAGCCGTCCTGGCCGACATCCGCTTTCGCGGCATCCGCGCCATGGTCAACCTCGGCGACTGCGTCTACGGGCCGCTGGACCCGGCCGGCACGGCCAGGATCCTCCTGGAACTGGACATGCCGACCGTGCGCGGCAACGAAGACCGCATCCTTCTTGAGGATCCCTTCCAACATCCCGATTCCCCTTCCTTGCCGTTCGTTCAGGCCGAACTGGAAGCGGAACACCTTCGCTGGCTGCGGGACCTGCCGCCGTGCGCCGTCGCCTTCGGGGACCTTTTCCTCTGCCACGGCACGCCGCGAAGCGACACGGAGTATCTCCTGTGGGAGGTGCGGGAAGACGGGCCGTGCCGGCGTCTGCCCGCTGCCGTCGCCAACCTGCTGGCAAACGTCGACCAGCCGGTGATCCTTTGCGGCCACGATCACCTGCCGGCGCGATTGGACCTGCCGGACGGCCGCTGCGTCGTCGATCCGGGCAGCGTCGGGCTGCCGGCCTATCGCGATATCCATCCCTTCCCCCATTCCATGGAGGCCGGCTCGCCCCACGCCCGCTACGCCGTCATCACCAATAAACAAAGAAGGTTTGCGGTAGAGCACGTCGCCATCGCTTACGACCACGAAACCGCGGCGGCGACGGCGGAGAGGAACGGCCGCCCCGACTGGGCCCTTGCCCTGCGCAGCGGCCGGGCTTCCTGATCGCAAAATCCGATGAAACCCGTGACTGAGGAAACTTTGCCCGCTGAAAAACGTCTTAAGAATTGCAGCCATCAGGAGGAGCACAATGAAAAAATTCAATTTTTTGATCTTATTGCTGCTGGCATTCCGCTTCACCCATCCGGCCCAGGTCCAACCGCAAAAGCTGGGCGCCGAGGAAAAAAAGGCCGTGGTGGAGGCGGCGGCGACCGTATTGCAGAAACAGTATGTTTTCCCCGATACGGCACAAAAAATGGCCAGCCTGATCCGCCGCAACCTGAAGACCGGGAAATACGCCGTGATCGACGACCCGCGTGCCTTCGCCGCAAGGTTGACCGAGGACCTGCGCTCGATCAGCCGCGACCGTCACCTGGGCGTCCGTTTCGCTCCCGAGCGCATCCTCGAGATCAGGACTCCCGACCCGGCCAAGAAGAAGGCGGCCGAGGAGTTCCAGAAGAAAGCGAGCCGCATGGAGAACTACGGCTTCCAGGAGGTCAGGCTCCTGGAAGGCAACGTCGGCTACCTGAGGTTCAATCATTTCGACGCCGCCCCGGAGTCGTTCCCGGTGGCGGTGGGCGCCATGGCATTCCTGGCCAACTGCGACGCCCTGATCGTCGACCTGCGCCGCAACGGCGGCGGCAACCCGGAGATGATCCAGCTGCTTTCCAGTTACTTTTTCAGCGGCGAGCCACGGCACCTGAATTCCTTCTACTACCGTCTCGACGAAAAGACCGAGCAGTACTGGACCCTGCCCTACGTGCCCGGAACGAAGCTGGCCGAGACCGACCTGTACGTCCTGACGAGCGGCTTCACGTTCTCCGGCGCCGAGGAGTTCACCTACAACCTGAAGAACATGAAGCGGGCCACCATCGTGGGCGAGACCACCGGCGGCGGCGCCCACCCGGTGCGCATGGAGATCCTCAACGACCATTTCGCCATCGCCGTCCCCTTTGCCCGGGCCGTCAATCCCATCAGCAAGACCAACTGGGAAGGGACCGGCATCGAACCCGACGTCAAGGTCCCAGCCGGCCAGGCGCTGGACAAGGCGCATCTCCTTGCCCTGGAGAAGCTGGCGGCTGGTGAAAAGGACGAGCGCATCAAGGCCGCCTACCGCTGGGCGCTGGATGGGTTACAGGCCAGGCTGAACCCGGTCACGGTGGCGGATGAGATCCTGAAGACCTATGCCGGCGGTTACGGTCCCAGGAAGATCACTTTCGAGAACGGCAGCCTGTTCTACCAGCGGGCGGACGGTCCCAGGATGAAGATGCTCCCCATGCGCGAAGACCTGTTCCGCATCGCGGAAGTGGATTATTTCCGCCTGAAGATCGTCAGCAAGAACGGACAGGTGACCGGCATCGAGGGGCACTACGAGGACGGCAGCAGCGACACCACTCCCCGCAATGAATAGACAGCCGGCCTGACGCCCGACACTCCAGTTCCACAGGGTTCGAGCCACTGATTGCGCGCGGGGCCGGTACGGGGTATAATCGGCAGCAAATGAAGGCCCCCACCCCATGAACCACGACCTGTTGCGCACCATGCTGGCCATCCTGCTGCCCATCGCCTTCGGCTGGCTGCTGAAGAAGGCCCGCGTCTTCCGCGAGAACGAGGTCGCCGCCCTGCGCAAGTTCGTCGTGCGCATCGCCCTGCCCTTCCTGATCTTCCAGAACCTCTACCGCGCCGACGTCGAGAGCCTGCGCCAGGCGCTGCCGGTCATCGCCGGTTTCGTGCTGCTGACCGCGCTGTACACCGCCGCCGCCCTGCTGGTGTCGCCCCTGCTGAAGGCTGACGACGGCCAGAAGCTGACCTTCGCCTTCTCGGTGTTCGCCGGCAACTATGCCTTCCTGGGCTGGGGGGTGATCGCCGCCTTCTTCGGCCCCGCCGCCCTCACCCGCGCCGTCTTCTTCTCCATGTTCTTCTGGCCGGTCTTTCTGACCTGCGGCTTCCTGCTGCGCCGCCGTTTCTGCCATGTCTGCGAGCGCGAGCCCACGGCCGGATTTTTCAAGGTCTTGGCGCGGAACGCCGGCGTGCCCATCGGCACGGCCGCCGTCGCCCTGGGGCTGAACATCGCCGGCATCGGCCTGCCCGTTTTCCTGGGCGATTTCGTCTCCCAGTTCGCCGCCCTGGCCATCCCGCTGATCCTTTTCGCCATCGGCCAGAACCTGGTCCTGCTCATGCCGGCCGCCCGGCTGCGCCTGGTGCTGGCCGCTTCCTTCTTCCGCCTGGCCGGCGGCTTCGCTCTGGGCCTGGCGACCGTGGCCGCGATCTGCCTGCTGTTCGCGGTCGACGACATGAGCCGCCGGGTGATCCTGCTGCAGGCGGTGATGCCCACCGCCACCATGGCCACCTTCTTCGGCGAATACGTCCCGCTCGACGAGCAGCTCCTTTCCGGCATCATCGCCGTCTCCACCCTTCTCTCCTTCGTCACCCTGCCGCTCTGGGTGCTGGCCATCAACGCCCTGGTCGGCTGAAGAAATGGATGGGTTCGATGACCGGTCGGCTTTCCAGTCGTTTGGGTCTAGCCGATGATCTTCCTGATCTTGCGGATCGTGCGCCGGCGCTGCCAGAGCAGGTTGCCCCAGGGGCCGAGCAGCATGATCGCCGCGGCCGCGAGATTGAATGCCGCCGGGCCCCCTTCGATGAGATCCGGCACGAAAAAAAGGACGGCGATCATGGCGATCACGAAAACCGACCAGAGCGACAGCAGCAGCCGGTTGCCGCGCGAGAGGAAAAAAACGAGCGGGACCCGGCTGCCCATGCGGCCGGCTTCGACCCTGCCCATGACCTTGCCGGTCGGCAGCAGCATGAAAAACGCGGGGCCCTCGAAAGTGAACGGCCAGGACCTGGACGCGGAGGCCTTCAGGCGCGCGACGACCTGGCCCGGGTCGTGCGGGCTGTCGAGAACGATCCCTGCCTGCATCCCTTCGCCGGCGTTCGTCCCGGCATAAGCCGGGGCATTTTCCCCTGACCGCGCCGGGCTTTCTCCGCCGCAGCAGATCTTTTTGAACTCGCGCAGCACCACGCGCTGGTTCCCCTTGTTGACGGCCCAGGGAACGGCCAGAAAAAAGAGCAGGATGAACAAGCGCCCGGCCGTCAGTTCTCCCGGCTTCAGCATGGGGGCAAAGATGGCCGCCAGGCCGATCAGCCAGATGATCGTGAAAACGTAATCGAAGGCCCCCAGGATGCGCCGGGAACGGAAGACGATCCGGCTGCCGGCGAGATGGGGCGCGAGCGAGCCGCTGATCTCCAGGCGCCCCCTTTCATCCTTTATGTTCAATTCAAAACTGCGCTCCAGCAGGCGGCTCTCCCAGCCATGAGGCAGGCGCTCGTTCTGCAGCGACGCGATGACCGCTTCAGGCTGGCGGGGGCAGTCGAAGACCGTTTCGCTCATTCAATGTCCGGCAGGCAGGCCGCCGCCCGGCACCCGAACGACGCCAGCGGCATGCCGTGCACGTCCTGCATGCGCTTCGTTTGCTCCGGATTGTAATTGGCCATGGTGTCAGTTTCTTAACACAGAAAACCTGCAAATACAAGGAACATGTTTCAAGGGACCGAAGGCGCATCATTAAGCGATCCGGAATACTCTGCGCAGAAGCGGCTCGATCATGGTGCCGACAGCTTTTCCTGTTCACCCTTTGCCTTTTCGTGCCCTTGCCAGCATAACCGCTACCAAACAGCAGCCGCGAAAATCTTTTTTTTTCTATGGTCTCCGATTAATTTAACGATATATCTGTTGCAGGGAGAGAAATACTTGTCATGGTCCACTCTGAGGAGGGGTGTATGATGAAAAAAAGGATGAATCCCGTCCATGTCCTGGCCTTTGTCCTTGCATTTTTCCTCGCCGGCCCGCTGGCGGCCCAGATCAACCAGATGAACCGCATCGCCTACTTCCGCGGCGTGCCGATCCAGGCCGACCTGCAGTTCAAGAAGGACGTGCTGACCCAGGGGCAGTACGACCTGGAGTTCATGCGCGTGCCCAACACCAAGGCCTACTTCCTGAGGATCAAGAGGAAAGGGAAGATCCTGCATTTGGTGCAGGGGGAAAACTATCCTTACACCGAAAGATCACAGGTATGCAACGCGCCGCGGCTTTGCATCAACCGCGACGAGGAAGCGAACACGCTCGTGATCATCGTGGAGAGCGGCGCCTACACCAGGCCCTACTCGGGAATCCGGGCCAGGTACATCATCCCCTGTGTCGGGGCCGAAACCGCCGAACCGGCCGAGCCCGCACCGCCCGCCGAAGAGGAGCCTGTTGGCGAGGAGGAGAACCCGGAACAGAACTGAAATGGACCGGGGAAAAGAACGAGCTCCCAGTCAGGTGCCGGTGTTCCTGCGGGGAGCAGCACGGATCGATATCCTGCTGCTTTGAATCACGGATTACGATAGAGCGTCCCGGCGCTGTTGCCTGCCGTCGTGGGATGTGTCCCTAGAAATAGTAATTTGAAAAACTGCGGCTGCTTGTTACTCGTTTCTTACCCTGATGACCCTCGCTGAGGGGATCACTCGCCACGAGCATTCGTTTTTTTTGCCACAGCAGGCTTGTTTTTCGCCCTGCTCTTGGCCGGCCTTTTGCGCAGGTCACGAACGACGATCGTTTCGGCAATGCGGTCGTGCACCGTGCGCCGGTTGGGATGGATGTAGTACTGGAGGAAGCCGAAGCCGAACTCGAGCATGGAGGCTCCGTAGCCCAGGGCGCGCTCGATCGAGTGCCAGAGCGATATGCGCTCGTGGACCAGCGAGACGACGCGGATGCCGAGCAGCGCCTTGCCCGGCGTCCGGCCGCGGCCCCAGTAAGTGGCCAGGCCGAAGTAGAGAACCACCCAGGCGATGTTGTACCAGCCATGGTTCAGGGAGAAGACGATTTGCTCGGAGGGCTCGATGACACCCGCCCGGACCAGCTGCGGCTCCAGCGGGATGAACACCGCGACGAACAGGACACTCATGACGATCACGTCGAGCAGGAACGCGGCGGCGCGGCGCCCGAACGACGCCAGCGGCATGCCGTGCACGTCCTGCATGCGCCGGGTCTGGCAAGCGTCATATGTGGACATCATCCCCGTTTAATACCACACAGTTCGGTCCGGTAGCAAGAGAATGACCATCGCCCTTTCGTGCGCGGATGGGAAAAGCCCGATCTTCGTGACGCGTAACGCGTGACAAGTAGGCGAGGGGCCAGGGTCTAGGGGTGAGAGGGAAGATGACATTCCAATGTAAAAGTTTAAAGTAAGATATACTTCGTCATGGAGAAAAGGCGCCGTAAGGGCTTTCGTTTTGGAAATTTGAATTTTGAATTTGGAATTTATTTGGAATTTGGTGCTTGGGATTTGGAATTTTAGCCTTGGTATTGCCACTTCTCTTCCCGTCAGCCGTAAACCATCCACCGTAAACCGACTTCAATTAATGGCAGTCATCGTCTGCCATTCACCGGGTTCACTTCATGCTCAGCGCGTACTGGGCATAGAACGCCGACGCCTTGACCAGGTCGTCGACGGCCACCTTCTCGTTCGGCGCGTGGGCGGCGACCTCGTCGCCGGGGCCGAAGCCGACGCAGGGGATGCCGTGCAGGCCCATGATGGCCACGCCGTTGGTGGAGAAGGTCCACTTGTCCACCCGGGGTTCTCGGCCGAACAGCGAGCGGAAGGAGTCGACGGCGCGGGCGACGGCCGGGTGATCCGCCTCCAGCGTCCAGGTGGGATAATATTTTTCCATGCCGTATTCCAGCCCCGTATAGGCCTTCTCCCGGTACTGCAATACATCGACGACAGCCGGCATCCCCTGCACGAGCTCCCGCACTTCGGCCACGGCGCTCTCCTTCGTCTCGCCGGCGGTGAGCCGGCGGTCGAGGTGGATGCGGGCGAAGTCGGCGACGGCGCAGAGCGAGGGCGAGCCGGAGACGATCTCGCTGACCGTGACCGAGCCCTTGCCCAGGAAGTCGTCATGGCCCAGCCGCCCGTTCAGCTTCTCGATTTCCAGGCAGGCCCGGGAAGCCATGTAAATGGCGTTCCGGCCGCGCTCGGGGGCCGAGCCGTGGGCCGAGAGCCCCTGGAAGGAAACGCGCATCTCCATGCGGCCGCGGTGGCCGCGGTAGACGCCCAGCGCCGTCGGCTCGGTGAGGATCACCAGCTCGGGCCTGACCTTTTCCTCCTCGATGATGTACTTCCAGCACAAGCCGTCGCAGTCCTCCTCCATCACCGTGCCGGTGAACAGTACCGTGACGCCGTTCTCCAGGCCCAGTTCCTTGAGGATGCGGCCGGCGGTCACCATGGCCGCCGCCCCGCCCTTCTGGTCGACGCTGCCGCGGCCGTGGACGCAGCCGTCGGCGATCCGGCCCGAGAAGGGATCTCCTTCCCAATTCTCCAGGTTGCCCTGGTCGACGGTGTCGATGTGGGCGTCGACGGCGATCAGCCGCCCGCCCCGGCCGACCCGGCCGTGGACGCTGCCCAGGCCGTCGAGGCGCACGCCGTCAAAACCCGCCGCCTCCATCTGTCGCTTGAGCTCGGCGGCCATCTCCTTTTCCCCTCCCGACAGGGAGCGGATGCGCACCAGGCGCGATAGATTGGCGGCCGTGTCGTCGCGGTACTTTTCAGCCAGGGCCAGGATTCTTTCAGCGGTCTTTTCCATAAGGGCTCCTCACTCTTCCGTCAGCCAGGTCAGGATCTTCTCGTTCGTCAGCGGCGCCGAAAACGGCAGCGCCCTGCCCGGGCGCAGGGCGCGCAGGGCCGCCAGCAAGGCGAAGTAGGCGCCGATGCCGTACATCAGCGGCGGCTCTCCCACGGCCTTGGAATTGAGCAGCGCCTCGGCATTGGGCGCATCCTCCAGAAAACGCACCTCGATCAGCGGTGGCGCCGTGCGGATGTCGGGTACCTTGTAGGTGGAAAGGGTGTCGGTCAGCAGCGCCCCTTTTTCCGAGTAGATCAGCTCCTCCAGCGTCACCCAGCCGATCCCCTGCACGATCGCCCCCTCCACCTGCCCGCGGTCGACCAGCGGGTTGATGCTCGTGCCGTTGTCGTGAACCGCCCTGACCGAATCGATCGCGGCGGTGCCGCGCAGCCCGTCGACGGTGGCCTCGACCAGGGCGGTGCCGTACACGTGGTAGGCGAACGGTTCGCCCTTTTCCGTCGCCCGGTCGAAATGGATCCCGGGCGTGGCGTAATGCGCCTGGGAGGAGAGGTTGACCCGCTGCAGATAGGCCGTCCGCACCAGCTCCTCCCAGTGGAGTTCCGTCCTGGCTCCGGAACGGCGCACGAAATCGGCGCGGATCTCCAGTTCCTCCGGGGGGGCGCCCAGCTTGCCGGCGGCGACCTGCAGCAGCCGCCGGCGCAACTCCCGGCAAGCCAGCTCGACCGCCTTGCCGTTGAGGTCGGCCCCGGTGGATGCGGCCGTCGGCGACGTGTTGGCCACCCGGCGCGTGCAGGTGCTGTCCATGCGCAGCCGGTTCTGGGCGATGCCCAGCGTGCGCCCCGCCACCAGCAGGATCTTGCCGTTCACCCCCTGCCCCATTTCCACGGCCCCGGTCGAGACCGCGACGCTGCCGTCGGCATAGGCATGCACCAGGGCGCCGGCCTGGTTGAGGAAGGTGGAGGTGAACGAGATGCCGAAGCAGACCGGCATCAGCGCCAGCCCCTTCTTGCTGAGGGCGTTGGCGTCGTTGTAGCGCCGCACCCGCTCCTTCGCCTCCTCCAGGTCAAAGGACGAGACGGCCTCCGCGAAGCAGCGCCGGGCGCGGCACTCCTTTGCCCGCTGGCCGTAGGGAAACTCGTCGCCCTCGGACAGAAGGTTCCGTTCCTGGAGCTGCGCCGGATCCAGGCCCATCTTCTCGGCCGCCTGGAAAAGCGCCGACTCGATGACGAACATGGCCTGCGGCGCGCCGAACCCGCGGAAGGCGGTGAAGGGCGGCAGGTGGGTGCGGCAGGAATAGCCGGTGGCGCGCACGTTGGGGACATGGTAGCTGTTGGTGGCATGGAAGAGGGTGCGCTCGAGGATGGAGGTTGACAGGTCGGCCGCGGCGCCGGCGTTCTGGTAATAGGTCACATCGAAGGCCAGTATCTTCCCCGAATCGTCGAGTCCGATCCGGAAATCGGATGAATAGGGATGGCGCTTGCCGGTGCAGCGCATGTCCTCGCGCCGCTCCAGCGCCAGCTTGACGGGCCGGCGCAGGGCGCGCGCGGCCAGGGCGGCCAGCGCCGCCCAGGGCGTGGCCTGGTCTTCCTTGCCGCCGAAGGCGCCGCCCAGGCGGAACACCTCGACCGCCACCCGGCTCATGGGCATGCCGAGCACGCGGGCGATGGCGCGCTGCACGCCGCTGGGGGACTGGGTGGCCGAGATCACCCGCAAGGTATCCTTCTCCCCGGGGATCGCCACGGCGGCCTGGGTCTCGAGGTACAGGTGCTCCTGGCCTCCCGATTCCACCCGGCCGGCGACGACCACGGAGCATTGCGCCAAGGCCCGGTCGACGTCGCCGAGAACGAAGGTGCGCGGCGGCGCGATCAGCAGCCCCCGGGCCGCTGCCTGGCGCGGGTCAAGGACCGCGGGCAGTTCCTCGATCTCCAGGCGCACGGCCGCCAGCGCCCGGCGCGCCTGGCGCGGCGTACCGGCCACGGCGACGGCGACCGGCTGGCCGGCGAAGTGCACCTCGCCGTCGGCCAGCAGCGGCTCGTCGGGGATGATGCCGCCGATCTGGTTCTCGCCGGGGATATCCCTGGCGCTGAATACAGCCGCCACGCCGGGCTGCCGCGCAGCCGCGGCGGTGTCCAGCCCGAGGATGCGGCCGTGCGCCAGGGGCGAGACGAGCACGGCGGCATGGAGCAGTCCGGAAAAATCGCCGAGGTCGTCGACGTAGAGCGTCTCGCCGCGCGGATGGAAAAAAACGTCGTTTTCTTTCACGGCAGGTCTCCGGCCTGCAGCCTGCCCGGGAACAGCTCCAGGAAATGGGCGAAAAGCAGGCGCCGCAGCAGCGCCTGCTTGTAAACGGCGGCGCCGCGCACGTCGCTGATCGGGGCGGTCTCCGACACGGCGACGGCGATGAATTCCCTGACGGTCTCCGCCGTGACCTTTTTACCCCCGAGGAATGCCGACGCCCGGCGCAGGTAGAGCGGCACCGGCGCCACCCCGCCCGCCGAAACATGGGCCGCGGCGATACGCTCCCCGTCCATCTCCATTCCGATGGCCGAGTTCACCGAGGCGATGTCCTGGCGCCGGCGGCGGGCGACCTTCTCGAAATGGAGCCGGATGCCGTCGCGGCGCAGCGGCACGCTCACCCAGGCCGCCACTTCGCCCGGCCTCAGGTCCAGTTTCTTGTAGCCCAGGAAGAACTCGCTCAGCTTCCGCTCGCGGGTCAGCGCCTCGCGGCGCAGGCCGAGGGCGGCGTCGAGGGCCAGGAGGATGACGCTCAGGTCGCCGATGGGCGAGGCATTGACGATATTGCCGCCGACGGTGGCGCGGTTGCGCACCTGGGTGGCGGAAACCTGGCGCAGGAAGCCGGCCAGCGGCGGGAAGGCGGCAGCCAGCAGCCGCGATTCCATCAGGTCGGAGACGGTGGCGGCGGCGCCGATGAGGATGCGGTCGGCTTCGGGCCAGATGGCGGCGAACCCCTCGCGGCGCGACATCAGGTCCAGTTTCCTGCCGACGAGCTCGGGGCCGCGCTGCACGTAGAGATCGGTGCCGCCGGCCATGACCACGGCATCTCCCGGCTGTTTTTCGCTCTCCCCGGCTTCAACCACGGACAGCGCCTTTAGGCGCGCGGGGATGGCGGTGAAATAGGCGGGAACGACGCCGGCGGCGATCAGGGCGGCCAGCCGGTCGGGAGCAACGGCCGCTTGGGGGCGCACTTCCTGCAGCATGCGCTCCAGCGCCCGGCGGATCGCCGTGTAGCCGGTGCAGCGGCAGATA
The DNA here is from genome assembly GCA_002436105.1 of Candidatus Aminicenantes bacterium UBA6072. Lineage (GTDB taxonomy): Bacteria > Acidobacteriota > Aminicenantia > UBA2199 > UBA2199 > UBA2199. The sequence continues at coordinate 104,278 of DIXU01000006.1, forward strand.
TTGCCCTCGATGGCGGTGACGGCGTCGTCCAGGTCCAGCCCGGCATTCTCGAGCAGGAAGGCGGTCAGGCTGACGATGATCCCCGGCGTGCAGAAGCCGCACTGGCTGGCCCCCTCGCTGACAAAAGCCTGCTGCACCGGCGTCAGGCCGGCGTTGTTCAGTCCCTCGATGGTGACCACGTGGCATCCGGCGGCATCGGCCAGCGGGAAGAGGCAGGAGGCGACGGCGCGGTAGCGCAGGCCTTTCGCGCCGGGCGTACCCAGCAGCACGGTGCAGGCGCCGCAATCGCCCTCGCGGCAGCCGACGCGCGTTCCGGTCAGGCGCTGGTCGTCGCGGATGAAGTCGACCAGGGCGGTCCCGGCCGGCAGGGCGGCGCGGACCTCGCGGTCGTTGAGGATGAAGACCGTTTCGGCGGCCATTCCGTCCTACCAGCCGGCGGCGATGAGCCAGACGGTCATCCCCCAGCAGGCCAGGGCGCCGGCGGCGGCCAGCGGCGCGAACAGGGGCTTGCGGGCCAGCCACAACGGCAGCAGCCGTTTTTCCAGTTTCCGCCCCAGGGCATAGCCCAGCGGGAACAGGGCCGCGCCCAGCAGGGCGGCCGGCGCGACGCGCGTCAGCATGTAGCTGGCCGCGCCTCCGGCGTAGCGGAAAGAGAGCAGGTGGGCGCAGGGAGCGACGAAGCGGCCCAGGACGAAGAACGCCGCGCCCCCGGCGAAAGCGGCGCTGCCGGCCACGATGCCCTGCATGAAATCGCTGCCGGCGATCCTTTTCCTGGCCAGGCTGACGCCGGCGAACAGGAAGGCGCCGTTGAGCAATACGGCCAGGTGGGAGTTGGCCTGGCAGAAAACGGGCAGTCCCAGAAGCGGCGAGGCCAGCCACTTGGCGAAAACGGCCATGAGAGCGATGCCGGGGATGATGCGCGCCTGCTTGAAGATAGCCAGTCCCAGGGCCATGACGGCGAAGCCGGCGCCGGTGACGACGGGGCTGCGCGGCAGGCCGATGTCCCTGGCCAGGCCGCCCAGCAGCGCTTCGGCCAGGCCCATGAGGGCGCCCAGGGCCAGGATGACCAGCAGATAGAATTTCCAGGAAAACGTCTCGTTGTTGCCTGACATAAGCACCTCTGAAGCTCGTTGAGAACCGGACTCATCTTAAAGACCGGAAGACGATTTGTCAACGCGAGGCCCGACGTGAACAGCGCTGAACGGTGTGCGAGGATCGAGATTCGACGTGGAAGAAAGGGACAATGAAGCGCAGGGGCGGTTCGACCTGCCCCGTGTTCCTATGCCGGATGCTCAAATTCAGTTATAATCCTTGTCATGAAAAGCTTTCGCAGGGAACTATGGTTCCAGACGCCCGGCCGGCGCGCCTTCATCAACATCACTCCCGAGGTCGAGCAGGCGCTGCTGGAAAGCGGCGTCCAGGAAGGGCTGGCCCTGGTCAATGCCATGCACATCACGGCCTCGGTGTTCATCAACGACGACGAGCCCGGGCTGCACCAGGACTACGAGAAATGGCTGGAGACGCTGGCGCCGCACGAGCCGGTCTCGGCCTACCGCCACAACCTCAGCGGCGAGGACAACGGCGACGCCCACCTCAAGCGCCAGGTCATGGGCCGCGAAGTGGTCATGGCCATCACGCGGGGAAAGCTCGACCTGGGCCCCTGGGAGCAAGTCTTCTACGGCGAGTTCGACGGCCGCAGGAAGAAGCGGGTGCTGGTGAAAATCATCGGCGAATGAAGGGAGAATCCAGGAATGAAGCAGTCAGGAGGAAAGCCATCTTGAGCGAGAAAAAGCGTTCATCGCGATGTTCCCCGTCGTTTCACTGCTCTCCCTTCTTCCCTGCCTCTTCCCCGCGCTTTGGAGACCACGGCCATGCAGACTGAGCTCACGGTCGGGAAAAAGCTCTATGCCGGGCTGTTCCTCGTCACCCTGGCGACGCTGCTGCTCGAAATCCTGATGACGAGGATCTTCAGCGTCACCATGTGGTACCACTTCGCCTTCATGGCCATTTCCATCGCCATGTTCGGCATGACGGTGGGAGCGATCACCGTGTACCTGCGGCCGAAACATTTTACTCCCGAGCGCGCCAAGTCCCAGCTGGCCCAGCAGGCCCTGCTCTTTTCCCTGTGGACCCTCCTCTCCTTCCTGGCGCATGTCCATGTCCGCTTCGAGCCGGCGGTGACCGTGGCGGGACTGGCATCGGTGGCATTGACCTTCTGCGTGCTGGCCATGCCCTTCATCTTCGCCGGCATTTGCGTCACCATCGCCTTGACCCGCTTTCCCTCCCGCGTCGGCAAGCTATACGCCGCCGACCTGGCCGGGGCGGCGGCCGGCTCCTTCCTTCTCTCCTTCATCCTGGGTCCGCTGGACGGTCCGAATTCGGTCGTTTTCGTCGCGTTCACGGCGGGCGTGGCGGCGCTTCTTTTCGCCCATGAGGCGCAGGAAACAAAGCTGCGCCGCTTGTCGCTGCTCGTTTGCCTGTCGCTGGCGGGCATCGCCTTTTTCCAGGCCGCTGTCAGGGAACCGAAGGACAAGCCGCTGGCGATCAAGTGGGTCAAGGGGGTGAAGGAGGGTGACCTGGCCTTTGAAAAATGGAGCTCCTACGCCCGCGTGGCCATACACCGGGAACTTCTGACCCAGCCCCTCGGATGGGGTCTGAGCGACCGCTTGCCCAAAGCCGCGCCGGTCCAGCAGCTTTACATGGACATCGATGCCACGGCCGGCACCGTGTTGACCCGCTTTGACGGCCGGCTGGAGGACCTGGAGTACCTCAAGTACGACATCACCAATATCGCCCACTTCATCCGTCCCGGCGCCGATGTGCTGATCGTCGGCACGGGCGGCGGCCGTGACGTCCTGTCGGCCCTGGCGTTTTCGCAGCGCTCGATCACCGGCGTGGAGATCAACCGCGACATCATCACCGCGGTGAACGGTGATTTTGGCGACTTCACCGGGCACTTGGACCGCCGGCCGGGCGTGCGCTTCGTCAACGACGAGGCCCGTTCCTACCTGACCCGCACGAAGTCGAGCTTCGACCTGATCCAGCTTTCCCTGATCGATACGTGGTCGGCCACAGCCGCCGGCGCCTTCGTCCTGTCCGAGAACGCCCTGTATACCATCGACGCCTGGGGAATCTTCCTCGACCGCCTGGACCCCGGCGGCATCCTGACCGTGTCGCGCTGGTTCACCGCCAATCCGGCGGAGATGCTCCGGCTCGCCAACCTGGCGATCCAGGCGCTCCGGCAGCGGGGCGTGCGGGACCCGGGAGCCCACCTCGTGATCGTCAGGCACATGCTCGGAAAATACGACCGAGCCCTGGGGGTGGGAACCCTGCTCATGAACCGTTCCCCGTTCACGCCGGCCGAGGTCGCCTTGCTTTCGGGCGAATGCCGGCGCCTGGGATTCGAGATCGTGGCCGCCCCGGGCATCATCGCCGACCGTTCGTTCGCTCAGCTGCTTTCGCCGCAGGCCGCCGAGTTCATCTCCGCCTTTCCCCTGAACATCACGGCGCCCACCGACGACAGTCCCTTCTTCTTCAACATGCTCCGGTTCAGGGACGCGTTCGACTTTCGCCTGTGGATCCATTCCGATCGCCTGCCTTTCAACAGCCGGGCGGTGCTGATCCTGGGCGTGCTGCTGGCCGTGGTTTTCATGCTGGTCGTCCTGGGCATCGTCGTGCCCCTGGCCCTGACCTCGCGGCGGGCGGCCTTCCGCGGAACATGGCCCTTTTTCATCTTCTTCTCCGGCATCGGCATCGGCTTCATGATGATCGAGATCGCCCAGATGCAGCGGCTTTCCGTCTTCCTGGGCCATCCCAACTACGGCCTGACGGTGGTCCTTTTCTCGTTGCTGCTGGCCTGCAGCCTGGGGAGTTTCCTGGCGCGCAACGTCGATCCGGCAGGCGCCCGTTTTCCAGGCGTCCGCATCATGGCGGCGCTCCTGGCCGTCCTGTTCGTCTTCGGAATGATCACGCCGCTGCTGCTGGGGGCATTCCGCGGCGCGGTGACTCCCGTGCGCATCGCCATCGCCGTGGGGCTGCTGTTCCCGCCGGGGATCCTGATGGGGACGGCATTTCCCCTGGGCATGCGCCTGGCCCGCCCCCGGCAGGCGCACATGACTCCCTGGTACTGGGGGATCAACGGCGCCATGTCGGTCCTGGCTTCGGTATCGGCCATGGCGGTCTCGCTCAACTGGGGGATCTCGCGCTCCTTCTGGACCGGCCTGGCGAGTTATGCCGCCGCCTTCGCCGCCATGTGGGTCATGGCCCGGCGGCCGGGCGTCTGAAACCACAGTTCCCTGCGATGGCTTTTCATGAAGGGATTATAACTGAATTTGAACGTACGGCATAGAAATTCGTGACGCGTAACGCGTGACACGATAAGAATAAAATTCCAAAATCCCAAATTCCAAATAACAAACAAATTCCAAGCTCCAAATTCCAATTTTCAAAACAAAATCCCCCTTGAAATTGCAAGCCTTTTCTTCGTTTGGGTCAAAGTCCCCGCCAGGGGATTGGGTGATTGGAATTTGGAATTTATTTGGAATTTGGTGCTTGTTATTTGGAATTTAAGTCTTATGAATTCCTTTCTTTCACCTTGCGCCTTGCGCCCTGAACCTTACGCCGATTTCCCCTCTTCCTCTTCACGAATCACGACTCACGAATTACGAATCACGAGGGACCGATTTTCCCTCTTTCTCATCACGCATCACTCATCACGCATAACGTATTCCGCGTCACGCGTCACGCAGTTGCCCTGCGGGCACTGACGATGGACGCCCCGGTCACGGCGGCGATGATGATCGCGCCGCCGATGATGGCGTGGGCCCCGGGCTTTTCGCCCAGGGCCAGGAAGACCCACAGCGGATTGAACACCGGCTCGATGACGGCGATCAGGTTGGCGGTGACCGCGGTCACGCGCCGGATGGCCGCGACGAACAGGATCGCCGCCGCCCCGACCTGGAATATGCCCAGCATGGCGATGGCTCCGGCCGCCTGCCAGGAAAAAGCCGGCAGCGGCAGGAACAGGGACGCGACCAGGCCGATGGCGGCGGTGAGCCAATGCGCCAGCAGGATCGACTCCAGCGGCGACCCGTCCTTCTGCATGCGCATGAAAATGTAATAGAAGCTGAACAGCAGCCCGGACAGGAGCGCCAGGACGTTGCCCAGCAGCCGCCCGCCGCCCAGCTTGTCCATGAACAGCAGCGTCATGCCGGCTCCGACGAAGGCGAAGGCGGCCCAGTGCTCCCAGCGCGTGCGCTCCTGGAGGAGCCAGGCGCCGAGGATGGCGGTAAAGACCGGCCCCACGTACTGCAGCAGGATGGCGTTGGCGGCGGTAGTGGTCTTGTTGGCCGCGACGAAAAGCAGCATGGTGCCGGCCTGGGTCAGGGCGGCGCCGATCTGCGCCGGCGACCAGTGGAAACGGGGCCGCCGCAGCCAGGCCAGCACGACCAGCGACGAGATCAGGCTGCGCATGCCGGCGATGGCGAAGGGGTGCCAGTCGATGACCTTGATGAACAGCCCGGCGATGCTCCAGAGGAAGGCGGTGGCGACCATGGCCAAGACCCCCATGCGCATATTTGCCGATTGCGTGTTTGCAGCTATCATGGGGTCAGGAGATAGTCGATGCCGGGAGTGAAGACGCCAGACGCCAGACGTTAGACGTTAGCAAGAGGATAAAAATCCCGGGGACTGCGTGAACGAAAGCGTGATCACGTTCATGAGGAACGGCCATTGTTTTCCTGTCTTGCTGACATCTGACGTCTGACGTCTAACGTCTCGAGCTACTTAATCTCCAGCCGCTGCCCGTAGCATTTCCTGCACACCGACACGTACTTGTCGTTGCCGCCGATCTCGATCTGCGGCCCCTCGCCCACCGGTTGGCCGTCCTTGTACTTGAGCAGCATGGTCGCCTTCTTGGTGCAGTACCAGCAGACGGCCTTGACCTCCTCCACCTTGTCGGCGAAGAGCAGCAGCGCCTCGCTGCCGGGGAACAGGTGGTTGCGGTAGTCGTTCTTCAGGCCGTAGACGATGACCGGGATGTTCAGGCGGTCGACGATGCGCGTCAGCACGACCACCTGCCCGCGGCTGAGGAACTGCCCCTCGTCGACCAGCACGCAGTCGGGCTTGGCCTCCTCGGCGAGGCGCAGCATGTCGGTGTCCCTGCCGATGATCGCGGCATCGCGCTGGAAACCCATGCGCGAGGTGATCTTGCCGCGGCCGAAGCGGTCGTCGATGGCCGGCGTGAAGAGCAGGGCGTGCTTGTTCTGTTCCTCGTAATTGTGGGCGATCTTGAGGATCTCGGTGGACTTGCCGGCGTTCATGGTCGAGTAGCGGAAATAGAGCTGGGCCATGGCTTATTCTCCTCTGCGGGTCAATAGCGGTCGTTGCGGCCGGGCGGGTCCTGGAAAGCGCGGCGGATGTCCCGGTAAACCGAGAGATCGGGCTTGCCCTCCAGGAAGCGGATCAGGGCCGCGGCGGTGGTGGCGGCCAGCGACCGGCCCGGGTCGCGGTGCTTGAATTCGTAGGAGCTGGCGACGTAGCTCGAAAGACCGACCCGGAAGTCCCTGTCCTCGGCGAGCGCGGCGCCGTCGGGTCCGCGCAGGTCGATGCCCTGGATGCGCAGCTCCTTGTCGGTGCGCACCGTGTAGGAGAGCCCGGAGACCTGCAGGTCGATCTCGTTGCCCTTCAGGAACGAGTCGCGGATCAGCGAGCGCATCTCTTCGGCGTTCATGGCGATCTCGATCACCTCGTTGCCGAACGGGTCGAGGGTGTAGACGTCCTTGACGGTGATGTCCTCGTTCAGGCGGCGCAGGCGGATGCCGCCCTCGTTCTGGAAGGCCGCGTCCAGGCCGTGGGCCGCGCGCATGGCATCGGTCATCAGGCAGCCGAGCGCGTCCTTGCCCTGGATGGCGAAGGGGGCGGTGACGATGACCCGGGAGAACGCCGGGTTGTCGTTGAAGCGCTCGATCATGGCCTTGACCTCGGGGTCCTCGTCCTTGAGCTCCTTCACGTCGATCAGCCCGCCTTTCTTCTCCACCACGCGGCCGCCGCGGACGAGCAGCTCCACCCGGCCCAGGTAGCGCAGGTCGCTGCCGGCCTGGGCCACCAGCACGCCGTTGACCGTCTCGGCGGGATCGACGCGGGTGTGCGAGTGGGCGCCGATGATCGCGTCCAGCTCGGGCATGGACCTGGCCAGCTTCACGTCGTCCTCGAAGCCCATGTGGGACAGGGCCAGCAAGACATCGGCCCCGCGGCGCAGGGGCTTCATCTCCAGGGCCTTCTTCAGCGGCTCGCTGAAATCGAGCCCTCTCACCCGGTCGGGGTGGGTGGAGGGCAGGCCGTTGCCGGGTTCGATCTGGATCAGGCCGAAGACGGCGACGCGCACGCCGCTGCGGGTGGTCAGCAGCCGCGAGGGGGTCATGTTGGGGATCTCGCTGCCGGGTTGGGGATGGATGTTGGCCGAGACGATGGGGAAGCGGACGCGGGCGGCGAAGCGCTTGAAGTTCTCCAGGCCGAAGTCGAACTCGTGGTTGCCGGGGGTGAGCAGGTCGACGCCCAGGCGGTTGAGCAGCTCGAGCATCGGCTCGCCCGGGGGCTGGTACTGGTCGATGATCGGGTTGCCGGTGAAGTTGTCCCCGGCGCAGAGCAGCAGGACGTCGGCGCCGCCGCGGCGCTCGGCGTCGACGCGGGCCGCCACCTTGGCGAAATTGTCGATCTTGCCGTGCACGTCGTTGAAGTGCAGGATGACGACGCGGGCGTCTTTTGGAGCCGGTGTCGACGGCAGCGAGGCGCAGGAGGAGCAAGCCAGGCCCGCCAGCAGCAGCAGCGGCAGCAGGGAGACGATCAGGCGACGCTTGGCCCGCTTCATTTGCCCGCCCTCCTTTTCCCGGCCAGGCGGACGAAAAGCGCCTCGCCGCCGTTCAGCTCGCCGTCGTGGGCGATCTCGTGGCCGTGGCCGTCGCAGACCTTCTTGTAGCCGTTCTGCACCTGTTTCCAGGAGATTTTCGAGTACTTGCGCAAGACGTCGGCCACCCGCGCTCCGGAAAAGATTTCGACCGTCTTGCCGTTGACCTTTATGTTCATGAGGGCGTCTCCATAGTAAAAAATCAATAGTAAGGGAGCGGCCACATAATGTCAACTGGGGGCAGGGCCACTAAGGGAGGAAAGAGGAAAGAGCGAGGGAAAGACAGAGGGAAGACCAAGTGAGAAATGGATACGGAAAGCAATTTTTCCACTCTCTCTTCCCTTTCTCTTCCTTCCTTCTTCCCTCTCTCTTCCCTATGTTATAATCAATGGATGAAACATCCTGCCTCCGTCACCCTGACCCTGCCGGCCTGGCTGAAGGCCATGCTCGCCGGGGACCTGGAGATGCGCGACCCCGAGCAGCGCATGCGCTGGGTGATCGGGCTCTCCCGGCGCAACGTCGAGGAGGGAACGGGCGGCCCGTTCGCCGCCGCCGTGTTCGCGCGCGAGACGGGGCAACTGCTGGGCGCGGGCGTCAACCGCGTCGAGCCGCTGAACCTGTCGCCGGCCCACGCCGAGATCGTGGCCTGCGCCTTCGCCCAGAAGCGGGCCGGCACCTTCGACCTGAACGCCGTCGGCGCCGGCAGCGAGCTGGTCACCAGCTCGCAGCCGTGCCTGATGTGCCTGGGCGCGGTGCTGTGGTCGGGGGTGACCCGGCTCACGTACGGCGCCACCGCGGCCGACGTCGAGGGCATCGTCGGCTTCGACGAGGGACCCCTGCCCCGCGACTGGCAGGGGGAGCTGAACAAGCGCGGCATCACGGTGGCGGGCGAGTTCCTGCGCGCCGAGGCGGTCGAGGTGCTAAGGCTTTACAAGGAAACGGCCGGGACGGTCTACAACGGCCGTTCGCGCCTTTAGCTACCACGAGCTAACAGTGATTCGTAATTCGTAATTCGTGATTCGCACCAGCAACAGATAGTTCTGTGCCTTCCAATCGCTGTCCGCTGTGTTTAGTTCAGCCAATGCTGTTCCAATCACCAATCACTATCCAAGCCGCAGGCCATACACGCTTTAAAATCCTAGTGGGCGAACGTTCATCATTTTGAAGATTCCTGTCGCCATTCCGCCATTATTTGCTTGAACGCATCACGAATCCTTTTGTCCCGGGTCATTCCGATCGCAGTCAATATTTCCGCTTCGCCTTCCCTTCGCCTGCCGTTTGTCCACAAAAGCCGAGCGTGGAGGCCGCGCCATTCACCGCTCGCTGACCCGTCCGCCGGGAAGGTTTGTTCTACCCATTCCAACGCCTGCGCCAGGTGAACATCATACATCAGACAACTACCGGCAAGTTCTGCTAGGCGATCCGGATTCCCTTGGGCCTCGGCATGCAATCGATCGAGTAGGACCTTACCCTCGCCGCGCCGCCCGGATCTCATCAAATAGTGGGCCTTGAGCACAGAGATTCCAAGCGGATCGAAGTTATTTCCCGCCTCGATTTTCGATAAGCAATCCAGGGCAAGCACCCAGTTTCCGATGCCGGCAGCCAAGCGCGCCTGGAATAACCATGCGGGCTCTTTTTGCAGGAAGATCCCCGATGCCAGGCCCTTCTCGATAAGGTCAAGACCTTTCACCGATTGCCCGGTCATGAGATAATGATGGACCAGGTTGAAATAGACCCTTTCCATTTCCTCAAAGCCGGGAAACAGGGCTGCAATTTTTTCGAAATATTGGGCCGCTGTGGCGGAATCCTTCGCAGCCAGGGCGATATACCCGAGTTGATAAAGAGCGTTGACAATGGTTTTCGGGTCCTTGGCGATCGGCAGCAATTTTTTAAGGATCGGCTCGGCGTCTGTGAACTGGCCCATGTCAAAGTAAAATCTCGCCAGGGCCATGGCGTTCTTTCCGTCGCCTGGATCCTGGCCATATTTTTTCTTCAACTGGCTGAGCGGGCCTGCACCGCGTAGTGAAGCGTCGAGTTTAGCAATGAGATCCTCTGGCTCCAGGTAGCCGAGAAGGATATCTACTACGCTCCCATCCTTGCCCAGAAGCAGGATGGTTGGAAAAGCCCCGACTTTGTAGAATTCCCTCCACTCATCCCCCGGGCTTTTTTCTATGTCGACGAGATATGGCAGGCAGCGGTTCTCGACGGCTTTCTTGACCCGTTTATTCCGAAAGGTCGTTTGCTCCATTTTTTTGCAGACGCCACACCATTCGGCTGTGAAAAACAAAAAGCCGGTCTTCTGGGCTTCCTTCAGACGGGAATGCATCTGGGCCCGATTTTGGGGCGGAGGCTGAAAGGAGATCTCGCTGGGCTTTTCATCACACGGCATAATTTTCGGGAACAGGAGCGCACAAAGAAAACACAGGAACGTGAAAACACTACGACCGCTTTTCATGATTCATCCCCAAAACGATACTCCCCGGTTAAAGCCCCTTTTTCTGCATCAGCTCGCGGTTGCGCGCCGGCGTCTGGTGCCAGAGGGTCAGCATCAAGACGGCGCCGATCACCGAGAAGGGGATGATCAGGTAGACCCATGCCCCCCAGCCGAAGCGGTCGAGGAAGTAGCCCATGCCGAAGCCGGTCAGGCCGCTGGCCAGGTACTGCACGCCATCGAGCAGGCCGGTGACGGTGGCCGCCCCCTTGGTGCCGCCGAAGTCCATCGAGGCGGTGCCGGAAAGCATGCCGTGCACGCCGAAGATCCACATGCAGCAGAAGCCGATCATGAAGGCGGCGATCCAGGGTACACCCACGTGGCCCAGGACGAGCAGCGAGAAAATCTGGCCGACGTAGAAGATGAAGGCTACCGGCGGCCGCCGCGACTGGAAGAGGCGGTCCGACATGTAGCCGCAGAGCAGGCCGCCGACGATGCCGCCGGCGGTGATGCCAAGCGATGCCAGCTGGTGCAGCCCCGAGCCGGGGGCAATGCCGTGGATTTCCTTCAGGAACGGCGTGAACCAGAGCATCAGTCCCTGGCGCACGAAGCCGGTGCAGAACTCGGCGGCCATCAGCGTCAGGATCACCGGGTTCTGGAAGGCGCGCCGCAGCACGTAGGTGAAGCCGATCTTGACGTCGTCGCCGATGTGGCAGGTGGCGTCGTCGGTGTTGATCCTGGGGAAACCCGCCTGCTCGGGCTTGTCCTTGACCAGGAAAAAGTCGATCAACACCATCAGCAGGATCAGCGCCGACGGCACGATGAAGACCCACTGCCAGCCGAAATGGGCCAGGATCCAGCCGCCGAAGCCCATGGCCAGGAAGTAGCCGCTGGAGATCATGATGCCGAAGATGCCGCCGAAGACGCCGCGCTCCTTGACGTGGAACCAGGGGGCGTTCACCTTGACCACCGACAGGGCGCCGAAGCTCTGGAAGTACTGGTTGACGGCGTAGAGCAGCGACATGCCGACCACGATCTTGGTCTGCCAGCCGGCCAGGAACAGGCCGCCGATGACCAGGTTGAACAGCGCCGTGCCGATACCGCCGAAGATGATGGCCTTCTTGCCGCCGAAGCGGTCGGCCAGCGGGCCGTTGAGGATGACGCTCAGGGCATAGGTCCAGAAGCCGGCGGTGGCGATGGTGCCGAACTCGGCCTTGGAGAGGTCGAAGGTCTTCATGATGTCGCTGGAGGCGACGTTGAGGTTGTAGCGCCCCATGTAGAAGGTGGCGTAGGTCAGCCCCAGCGGGAACCAGTTCATGAAGCGCCGGCGGCGGTAGGCTGGCGAATGGTTCATCGGGTTGCTCATTTCGCCACCCCGCGCCAGGCGGACCACAGCTTGTTCAGGACGTCCTCGAGGTGGGCGCCGAGCACCTCGGGTTGGTCGGTCTTCTCGGGCATGTTGTCGAACACGGCGTAGGGGACCCTGCGGTCGCCGGCGGGCAGGTACTTCGGGTCAACGGCGAACTCGTCCCAGTCCGATTCCTTGTAGAGCATCTCGATCTTCTTGTCCTCCAGGGCGTGCTGCAGGATGGAGTCGGGGCGGTCGGGGTTGTAGCGCCGGCGGTTCTTGCGCAGCGACTCGGGCCAGTCGACCTTGATGTACATGGCGGCGGCATGGTCCAGCACCTGCGGCGACAGGTGGGTGAACGCCTCGCGGAAGCCGCCGTGCTCCTTGCCGCGGGCGAACTCGATGAACAGGGTCTTCCGATCGTGGAAGGCGAGGTCGTTGCGCAGGATCTTGGAGTAGGACAGGTTGAGTTTCTTGATCAGGAAGTTCCAGAACCACTTGTTCTTGAAGACGTAGCCGGGATAGGTCTTGCCCTCGTAGGTGAACTCCCTGTCGGTGATCAGGCGCGGCTGGCCCATCTCCTCCATCAGGTCGTCGTCCTCGAAGCGCTCCCAGAGGATGGGGAAATCGTCGATCTCCTGGAACTCGCCGATATGGAAGCGCCGGATCCGTTCTTTCAATGGTATTTTTTTTAAATAATCGATGACCTCGGACTTGCCGGCGGCCGGCCGGCCGATGAGGATGATAACGTCGAACGTGTTCTTGTCCATGTCTTGCACCTCCAGCGGAACCTTGGATCAGCCGTGAATCTGTATTATATGAATGGGAACATTTTTTGCAAATCTATAATCACCGCTGTTGAAAGAATGATCTGACCTTAGTGACGAGTGACAAGTGACAAGTGACGAGGGAACCGCAAGGAGCAAACGGCATGACAATCAAACATGGACATGAATGAAGAAAACCGAACCAGGCGGTCGCCCCAAATCGATTGATCTGCTTTTCTCTTTCTCGTCACTCGTGACTCGTCACGTGTCACTTTCTTCGAGGCCGGGGAGCTTGTCTCCCGGAACAGCCAGTTCGCCGCGGGCTCCGGTAAAGTCGGCCAGGCGGTCCTGGAACTTCTCGGCCTTCCTGGCCGTCTCCTCGTACTTGCTGCCGGCCAGGCCCAGGTGCTTGCCCAGCAGGCGGAAGTCGTCGTGGAACTGGGCGAAGCCCTGCTGGACCTTGACCAGGTCCTTGAGGATCTGCCGCGTGCGCTGCTCGATGCGCAGCCCCTTGAGGCCGAAGGCGATGGCCATCAGGTAGGCGTAGAAGCTGTTGGGCGAGACCGGGATGACGTGCTTCTCCACGGCGTAGTTGAAGATGCCGTAGTTCCTGCCGTCCAGGCCGTCGCTGATCACGGCCTCGTAGAAGACGTTCTCGGCCGGGATGTAGATCAGGGCGAAGTCGTAGGTGCCGCATTCGGGGCGGATGTACTTCTCGGCGATCTCGTCGACGCGCAGCTTGAAGCTCTTGACGAATTCCTTCCTGTGCTTCTTGCGGTTCTCGTCGTCGCCGGCATCGAACAGGCGCACGAAGCTCTCCAGCGGGAACTTGGCGTCGACCGGTATCAGGCGCTCGCCCAGGGTGATGACGGCGTCGACCTTGGCCCCGTCGGGAAAGGCGTGCTGCAGGGTGAAATTGCCGGCCGGCAGCACCTGGCGCAGCAGGTCCTCCAGCATGTATTCGCCCAGGTTGCCGCGCAGCTTGGGCGCGCGCAGGATGTCCTGCAGCGAGGAGATGTCCCTGCCGATGGCCTTCATCTGGTTGGTCGACTCCTCGAGCACGCCCAGCTTTTTCTGGATCTCGCCGACCACCGTGCCGGTCTGCCCCAGCTGGCTGGCGATGGTGCCCTGGGTCTTGCTCAGGTTGTCATTGACCGTGCGCATGATCTCGTTGAGCTGCCCCGACATCCCCTCCTGCGTGCGGCGCAGCATGTCGGTCTGCTGGAACAGCGACTGGCGCTGGGCCTCGGCCTGGGATGTGCGCAGATCCTGCAGCTGGTTCTTCAGGTCGATGACCTGCTGGCTGAGGCCGGTATCGCGCGGCCGCAGCTGCAGCACCAGCACGGCCAGCAGCAGCGCGACGGCGACGGCCAGCAGGACGATCAGCAGGACGGTTTCCATATGCCTGAACGATAACAGAGGGGCGCGGAAATAGCAACTGCAGTCAATAAGCAAAAGTGTCAGTGATAGTGTTAGAGTTAGCAGGAGGCCTGACAGGTCTTAGTGGTAGTGATAGTGGTAGTGGTAGTCGAAGATCGGAGCTATTCTTGTTCTTTCTCATCACGCATAACGCATTACGCATAACGAGAGAACAGAAGCCATCGGTTTACGGTTGATGGGAAGAGAAGAAGCAATCGTAAGACTTAAATTCCAAATCCCAAGCACCAAATTCCAAATAAATCCCAAATTCCAATTTCCAAATTCCCAAACGAAAGCCCCTTGCAAGTGTCAGTGTCAGCCAGAGCCTTGCCAAGCAAAAGTGTTAGTGTTAGCAGGAAGCCTGACAGGTCTTAGTGGTAGTGATAGTGGTAGTGGTAGTCGAAGATCGGAGCTATTCTTGTTCTTTCTCATCACGCATCACGCATCACGCATAACGTATTCCGCATCATGAAGCTTCTTTGATTTGACTTGCAGCGGCGACATTTCTATACTGGCCGTGTCCTTTTTTCAGTGGAGGGAATCATGAGCGAGAACAAGAAGCTGCCCGCCGGCACGATCCTGCTGGGCATCGTCCTGATCGGCGCCGGCGCCCTGGTGCTGCTGGCCAACCTGAACGTTTTTTCGTTCCGCTTCCATATCGGCGACTGGTGGCCGCTCATCCTGATCGTCCTCGGCGCGGTCCACCTGCTGGACAGCCGCAACCTCTTCGACTTCTCGGGCCTGTTCCTGCTCCTGCTGGGCGGCATCTTCCTGGCGGCCGAGCTCGATGTCATGCCTTGGGGCGACATCTGGCGCTGGTGGCCGGCGGTGCTCATCCTGCTCGGCGTCTCCATCCTCCTGCGCGGCAAGCCGGCCATGCTGCCGGGCAGCGCGCGCGGCAGCGCCCCCCGAGACGAGGCCAGCCTGCACGTGAACAACATCCTCGCCGGCAGCGACCGCCGCGTCACCAGCCGGGAGTTCAAGGGCGGCGACATTTCCAACATCCTCGGCGGCGTGGAGATCGACCTGCTGGAGGCCAGGCTGGCACCCGGCGACTGGCTGCTCACCGTCTCCTCGGTCCTGGGCGGCGTCGAAATCCGCCTGCCGCGCGACTGGCGCATCGAGGTGCAGCCGACCACCATGCTGGGCGGCGTCGACGACCATACGCGCCAGCAACCCGACGCCGCAGGCGGCAAGCTGGTGATCAAGGCATCGGCCCTGCTGGGCGGAGTCGAGATCAAAAACTAGAAGAGAGGTTCGAAGTTCGACGTTCTAAAACACTTGTTGAAGAGTTAAAGGGTTCATGGGTTTAAGTGTTCAGAGGCAGCGATTGTTCAGACTCTTCGCCTGAACGCTTCAACCCTTCAACTCATGAACTCTTGAACGGCGTCTCTTCTTTTATATCGAACTTATTTCTTCTGCGCCAGGTCGATCACCTGCTGCATCACCCTCATGGCATTGCCGCCCCAGATCTTCCCGACCTGCTCCTCGGTGTAGCCGCGGCGCGCCAGCTCGATGGTGATGTTCCTCAGCTCGGTGACATCCCGGCAGTCGGCCAGGCCGCCGCCGCCGTCGAAGTCGGTGCCGATGCCCACGTGGTCGATGCCGATGAGCCTGACGATATGGTCGATGTGGTCGACGGCGTCCCTGACGTAGACCGGCGGCTGCGGGAAACGGGCCTGGATGGCGTCGTACTCCGCCTCCAGCTTGTCGCGCGCGGCCTTGTCCTTGATGCCTCCCCAGCCGCCGTAGGTCTCGTCGACCTTCTTGAAAAGCTCGGCGAACGCCTGCTCGCGCTTCGGGTTGGGCGGCGGCATCTTGACGTAGTCGTCCAGGATGCACAGCTGGATGACGCCGCCGTTCTTCTTCAGCGCCCGCAGCATGTCGTCGCTCAGGTTGCGCGGATGGTCGGACAGGGCGCGGGCGCAGGAGTGCGAGGCGATCACCGGCGCCCGGGTCAGGGCCAGCACGTCGTGAAAGGAACGGTCGGAGACGTGCGAGACGTCGATCATGACGCCCAGGTCGTTCAAGCGCCACAGCACTTGCTTCCCCCACTCGCTCAGGCCGCGGTCCTCGGGATCGCGGCGGTCGGTCGAGGAGTCGCAGATGTCGTTGTCGGAGGTGTGGGCCAGGGTGACGTAACGCACGCCGCGCCGGTAGAAGTAATCGATCAGGCCCGGGTCGCGCCCGATGGGATAACCGTTCTCCATGCCGATGAAAATGGCGCGCTTGCCCTCTTTTTCCAGGCGCCGGGCGTCGGCGGGGGTCAGGGCCCGGCCGCAAAGGGCGGGGTATTTTTCGTACATCGCGTCCATGGCGTCCAGGATGGTGGCGGCTTTCTCCTTCGCCCGCGCATGACCCTCCGGGGTGCGCGGACCCTGGCCGACGAAGACGGCGAAGAACGAGGCGTCGAGCCCGCCCTCCTTCATGCGCGGCAGGTCCTGGCAGCCGCTGCCGCGCTCGCCGGTCTTGTGGTATTGGCCGATATCCCAGCCTTTTTCGAGGAGCTTGAATGGAGTATCGCAATGGGTGTCGACGGTGAGCGCCCGCTCATGCCAGAGCGGGGCCTGCGCCTCCGCCCCGGTTTGGGCAAAGGCCGGGGCCATGGCGCATGCCAGCAGCGCCGCAAGGAACAGAACCTGGGCGGAAAAAGACGTGATCTTCATGGTGCACCTCAGGCGCTTATACTGAAAAAGAACGTCTTTGGTTTGCTTTTCCGGCGGCAAAAGGTGTTTTGCGCAAAAAAAGCCGTTGTGCTATAATTTTTGCCATGCTGGACACTCATTTCATCCGCAACAATCTGGAGCTGGTCAAGAAAAAGGTCGAGGCCAAGGGCGTCCCCTTCGCCGAGGACCGCTTCAGCGGCCTGGACCTGCGCCGGCGCCAGATCCTGTCCCGCAGCGAGGAACTGAAGAGCCGCAAGAACAAGCTGGCCAAGGAGACGGGATACCTCAAGAAAAGCGGCGCCCCGACACGCGAATTGGAGCTGCAGTCCATCGAGCTCACCAAGCAGATCTCGCGTTGCGAAGAGGAGTTGGAGACCCTCGAGGCTGAATTCCAGGAGTTCCTGCTCGGCATTCCCAACCTGTTCCACGATTCGGTGCCGGTGGGCCATGACGCCGGCGCCAACGAAGTGGTGCGCGAGTGGGGCGACAAGCCGGAATTCGACTTCACTCCGCGCCCGCACTGGGAACTGGGCGAGTCCGCCGGCACCCTCGACTTCACCCGCGCCGCCAAGATATCGGGCTCGCGCTTCGCCGTCTACTTCGACGGCCTGGCCAAGCTGGAGCGGGTGTTGATCCAGTTCATGCTCGAATGCCACACCGGCGAGCGCGGCTACCGCGAGGTGCTGCCGCCCTTCCTGGTCAACGAGGCCAGCCTGATCGGCACCGGCAACCTGCCCAAATTCAAGGCGGACCTGTTCAAGATCGAGGACTACAACCTCTACCTGGCCCCCACCGCCGAGGTGCCGCTGACCAACATCCACCGCGACGAGACCCTGGACCAGGACCAGCTGCCGCTCAAGTACGTGGCCTACACCCCCTGCTTCCGCAGCGAGGCCGGCTCGCACGGCAAGGACATCCGCGGCCTGGTGCGCCTGCACCAGTTCAACAAGGTCGAGCTGCTCAAGTTCGCCGATCCCGCGCGCTCCTACCTGGAACTGGAGGAGCTGACCGCCGACGCCGAGTCGATCCTGCGCAAGCTCGGGCTGCCTTTCCGCACCATGGCCCTGTGCAGCGGCGACCTGTCATTCTCCTCCGCCAAGACCTACGACATCGAGGTCTGGATGCCGGAGCGCCGAGCCTACCTGGAGATCTCCTCCTGCTCCAATTTCGAGAGTTTCCAGGCGCGGCGGGCTCACATCAAGTACAAGGGCCGCGACGGCAGGAAGGATTTCGTGCACACGCTGAATGGCTCGGGCCTGGCCGTCGGCCGCACCGTGGCCGCCATCATGGAGAACTACCAGACCGCCGAGGGCCGCGTGCGCATCCCCGAGGCCCTGCGCCCCTACTTCCCCGGCCGCGAGCTGCTCTAATGCCTTATTTCAAGTGCACCCTGGTCGACGAGCAGGGACACTTCCAGGCGCGCGAGTACTACGCCGAGAGCCGCGGCGAGCTCAGCCAGTCACTGGCCGGCCTGGATGAGAAGCTGGTCGCGGTGCAGCGGCTGTGGTTCAAGGGCTTCTCCCTCCACAAGCTCTTCCGGCACAAGATCGGCGCCACCGAGTTCCTGCTGTTCAACCAGGAGATGATCATCCTGCTCAAGGCCGGCATTCCCGTGATCCGCGCCATGGAGATCATCGTCCAGAACACCCCATTCGGCGTGCTGCGCGAGGTCCTGACCAAGGCCGCCGGAAACATCCGCAACGGCATGCAGATCTCCGAGGCCTTCTCGTCGCGGCAGATCCCCTTCTCCAGGATCTACCGCGCCTCGCTGCTGGCCGGCGAGCGCAGCGGCCACCTGGAGCAGGTGCTGGAGAAGTTCAACGTCTACCTGGGCAAGATCAGCAACCTGCGCCGCAAGATCGTCAGCGGCCTGACCTACCCGGTCATCCTGCTGGTGTTCATGATCGCCATGGTGCTGGTGATCGCCGTCTATGTCATCCCCCGCTTCTCCTCCTTTTTCAGCGACATGGACGCCGAGCTGCCGGCCGTGACCCTGTTCTTCATGACCGCCACCCAGTTCCTGCGCGACAACCTCCTGCCCGTCAGCGCCGTCCTGCTCCTGGCCTATGCCGGCATCCGCCTGCTGGAGCGCCTGAATCCCAGGGTGACGCTCCTCGACCAGGCCAAGCTGAAGACCCCCTTCCTGGGCCGCATCGCCCACGAGAACGCCATCGCCGTTTTCGCCCGCACGCTGTCGATCCTGATCTCGGGCGGCATCCCCGTGCCCGAGTCGGCCGAGATCGCGGTAGAGACCTTCGCCAACCGTTTCCACTATGCCCAGGTGCGCGCGATGCCGGAAAAGATCCGCCAGGGCAACCTGCTGTCGGCCGTGCTGCAGGAGATCGCTATCATGCCGCGCATCCTGGTCGAGATGGTGCGCGTCGGCGAGACCTCGGGCAACCTGACGATCGTGCTGGATGAGAGCGCCGACTACTACGAGCGCTCCCTGGACAGCCGCATCAACACGTTGATTTCGCTGATCGAACCTGTTATAATCATCGGCCTGGGTATGGTGATCGCCTTGATGCTTGTTTCCGTTTACTTGCCGATATTCAGCACCGTTAGGGTCATTCAATGAAGAAATCCATCCACATCGCCGACGTCAAGATCGATTATGCCCTGCTGGCGCGCTTCCCGGCAGAATTCCTGATCAAGAACCTTTTCTTTCCCATCGAGGAGAGCAACGGCAGCATCTCGGTGGCCATGCCCGATCCCGACAACCTCGACAAGATCGGCATGATCGAGAACTTCACCCAGAAAAAGGTCGTCCCCTTCCTGGCCAACCGCGACGAGCTGGAGAAGTTCCTGAAGAAGAGCGACACTTACACCAAGGTGCTGCGCGGCAAGACCGAGACCTTCGCCCTGAAAAAGAGCGCCGCGACGGAGACCGACGACGAGGACGTCGTCACCATCGAGAGCATCACCGAGAGCGAGGAGGACGACTCGGTCATCAAGCTGCTCAACAACATCATCCTGACGGCGGTGAACAAGAAGGCCTCCGACATCCACATCGAGATCAGCGGCGAAGCCCTGGTCATCAAGTACCGCATCGACGGCATCCTGCATCAGATCATGGAGCCGCTGGACAGCTCCTTCCACTCCTTCCTGCTCACCCGGCTCAAGGTCATCTCCGAGCTGGACATCGCCGAGAAGCGCATCCCCCAGGACGGCCGCTTCCGCATGAAATTCAAGCAGAAGACCATCGACTTCCGCGTCTCGATCATGCCCGGCATCTACGGCGAGAACGCCGTCATCCGCATCCTGGACCGCGAGATGATCACCGAGAACATCGGCGAGCTGAAGCTGAGCCAGCTGGGCTTCTCCCCAGACATCCTGGAGAAGATCAACTACTACATCCGCCAGCCCTACGGCATGTTCCTGGTCACGGGGCCGACCGGCAGCGGCAAGACCACCACGCTCTATGCGGCGCTCAACGAGATCAAGGACCCGGCCGACAAGATCATCACCATCGAGGACCCGGTCGAGTACCAGGTCGAGGGCATCATCCAGATCCCGGTCAACGAGAAGAAAGGGCTGACCTTCGCCCGTGGCCTGCGCTCCATCCTGCGCCACGACCCCGACAAGATCATGGTCGGCGAGATCCGCGACCCGGAGACGGCGCAGATCGCCATCCAGTCGGCCCTGACCGGCCACCTGGTGTTCACCACCGTCCACGCCAACAACGTCTTCGACGTCCTGGGCCGCTTCATCCACATGGGTATCGACACCTACAGCTTCATTTCGGCCTTGAATTGCATCGCCGCCCAGCGCCTGGTGCGCGTTCTCTGCCCCTTGTGCAAGAGGCCGGCTACCCTGGGCAAGGCCGACCTGGCCTACAACCGCGTCGACAAGAACTTCTTTACCCAGCCCGTCTACCGCGCCGCGGGCTGCGAGGAATGCTCCGGGCTGGGCTATTCCGGCCGCACGGCCATCGGCGAGATCCTGGAGCTGACCGATGAGGTCAAGGAGATGATCCTGGCCAAGAAGCCGACCTCCGAGATCAAGAAAGTGGCCATGGAGCAGGGGATGGTCCCCATCCGCCGCAACGGCCTGGCGCGCGTCAAGGCCGGTGTCACCTCCATCGAGGAGCTGAACCGGGTAACGGTCAAGGAATGGGTCTGAGCGATCTCTTCCTCCCCCAGCGACTGCCGCGCCAGATCGTGTTCGCCGGCGACCGCCACGCCGAGACGTTCCTGCTGCGGGGCAGACGGATCGCCGGCCGCTCCGCCTTCGCGGGCCCGGCGCTGGCCGAGGGCGACGGCTGGGAGGCGGCCCTGGCCGCGCTGCGTCCCGAGGCGACCGGCGTCGTCTTCAACGCCTCGCCTTTCATTTTCAATTTCTTCGAATTCGACAAGCTGCCCTGGCAGCGCCAGGCGCTGCGCGAACTGGTGGACTGGCGGCTGCAAAAAATTTTCCCGGAGGACATCGCCGCCTACGATCACCGCTTCTTCCGGCTGGACCGGAAGCGCGTCCTCTCCATCCTGGTGCGGCGTTCGCTCCTGGAGCGCATCGAGGCCGCTTTCGCCGGAAAGGAAATTCCCCTGACCTACATCGGAAGTTCCACGATGGAGATCCTGGCCCGCGCCCGCCGGGCCAAGTCCGCGCCCGACTTCTTTATCGAACGCGACGGCGCCGGCTGCACCCTGGCTTTCCTGGAACGGCGGCGCCCCGTCTACATCCGCAAGTTCAGGAACGTCTCCGCTGCCGACACCGTCAGCGAGATCGGCAAAACCGTGGCTTTTGTCCGCAGCCAGTACGGAATCGACCCTCGCCGCTACTGGCTCCACGATCACCTGGGCGATGAGTCGGCGACGGCCGTCGAGGCGGCACTGAAGGCCGTTCCGGACGAGGAAACCGCGGGCGGCGGCGAGTATTCACGCCTGCCCCTGGGCCCCGGCGCCGCGCCGCATATTCCCGGCTGCTCATGAACAAGCTCGCCTACAACCTCGCCCGCTCGCCCCAGGTGGACCGCCTGCGCTTCGCCCTGCGCGCCGCCCTGCTGTTCCTGCTGGCCGTTCTGCTGGGCATCCTGGCCGCGGCCAACCTGGCCGAATGGGGCGGCCGGGCCCGCCGCGACGTCGAGGAGGCCGGCACCGGCCGGCGCCAGCTGCAAACTTTGGCCGCTGAGAGCAGTCGCTTGCGCCGGGAGATCGAAACCTGGAAAAAGTCCCGCGGCGGCCAGCTGGCGCAAGCCAATTCGCTGATCGCGCGCAAGAGCTTCTCCTTCGTCTCGCGCCTGGATTTCCTGGAAAATGCGGCCAGCCCGGGCATTCGCGTCCGCAACCTGACACTGGAGAACAAGCGGTCCGCCCGCATCCGTGCATCCATCAGCACCCGCACCCTGCCGGAACTGTTCGCCCTGTACAAGAAGCTCGCCCCCAATGAGCTGGCCATCGCCAGCGAGACCCAGACCCAGGACGAATACCTGGTCAACCTGAGCTTCAGGATGCCCGATGAAGAGATATAAGATCACGGTGACGGTGCTGCTGGCCCTGCTGGCGCTCAGCGCGGCGGCCTGCCTGTTCTCGCTGGCCTACGGCGCCTACCTGGACATGAAGCGCCAGGGACGCCAGGCTCAGAGTTCCGCCTTGCGCCTCCAGGAGGAGGAACTGGCCGGGCTGGCCGCCCAGCACGCCGAATGGCGGAAGCTCCCCGCCGACCTGGAGCAGTTCCGCAGCCGTCACGTCATCAGCCTGGACGATTTCGCCCGCTTCCGCCGCGACCTGAACCTGTGCCTGGACGACAACGGCTTCCGTGCTCCCGACATCTCCTTCATGTTCGGCCGGCGCCAGGGCGGCCTGCAGCCGGTCAGCTTTCAGTTCACCCTGGCCGGCACCTACCGCAGCCTGAAAAAATTCATCTATGACATGGAGCGCAAGCCGAAAATGCAGTTTTTCAAGCAGATCGACCTGAACGGCAGCGGCGAGACGGTCGTCGGCCGCTTCATCATGGAGGCCTACCTTGGGAAATAGGATCGCCAGCGGGCTGCTGGCGCTGGGAATCCTGGCGGCCGCGGCGCCCGCGCGCGCCGAGCTGCTCCGGCTGTCGCTGCTGGAAAAGCCCGCCCCCCGCTTCACGGTAAAACTGGACCTTTTCCGTGGCGGTGAACCGGCGGCCCAGCAGCCGCCGGTCCGGGCCGGCGACCCCGTTCCCGCCGAAACCCTGCAGCAGTCCATCGCCGACGAGATCGCCCAGTCGGTGAGCTTCGACGGGCTCATCATGAAAGAGGGCACGCCCCTGGCTCTGCTCAACGTCAGCGGCGATTTCTTCACCGTGCGCGAGGGGGAATCGATCCTGAACAAGATCCGCATCCTGAAGATCACCCGCGAGGCGGTGACCATCGAATACGACGGCCAGCCCTACGACATCCGCAGCAAAGGAGAGTAACATGACTTCGCATGCACACCCGGGCCGCCTGGCGCTCCTGCTGGCCGCCCTGCTCGCTTGGCAGGGCTGCCTGACCACCACCTCCAGCGTGCGCCAGGCGCGGGAGTTGTTCAAATCCGGCGATTTCGACCGCGCCCGCGAGATCCTGCTGCGCGAGTCGGCCGCCAACCCGCGCAACAACGAGGTCAAGACGCTCCTGTTCCGCGCCCAGCTGAGCAGCTACCATTATCACCTGCAGCTGGCCCGCGCCAAGCGCCGCGCCAACGACCGTGAGGCGGCGCTGCTGGAATACCAGAAGGCTCTGGCGGTCTTTGCGAACAACAGCGAGTTGCAAGCGGAGTTCGACGCCTGGGTCAATCCCAGGAAAGCCGCGGCGAAGGAGAAGGCCAGGCCGAACGTGGTGCCGCCCGTGAAGCTGAACGTACGCGCCGAGGAAAAGGTCAGCCTGAGCCTGAAGAACACCCCGATCACCAACATCTTCAAGAGCCTGGGCCGGACCTTCAACGTCAACTTCATCTTCGACAAGGACTTCCGCGATTTCCTGCACAGCCTGGAGATCGACAACACGGGATTCTACGAGATCCTGCGCGTGCTGTGCATGGTCTCCGCCACGCAATACCGCGTGCTCGACCCGACGACCGTCATCGTCTACCCCGACATCTTCGCCAAGAAGAAAGCCTTCGACCTGCGCGGCATCAAGACGTTCTACCTGTCTGAAATCAAGGCCGAGGACGCCCGCAAGATCGTGCAGACCGTCTTCCGCGACGAGCAGCTGCTGATCCAGGAGGACGTCAACCTCAATGCCCTGATCATCCGCGGCGACTACCAGTCGCTGGCCGACGTCGAGCGTTTCCTGACCCGCATCGACAAGGGCAAGAGCGAGGTCGAGATCCATATCGAGATCCTGGAGATCAACCGCACCCTGATCAACAAGCTGGGGGCCGACTTCAGCAGCGGCGTCGTCGGTGTCGCCGCCGGCCTCGCCGACGACGCCGGCGCCATCTCCTCAACGCTGAACGTCAAGGATCTCGATGGCGCCGATTTCTTCCTCACCCTGCCCACCGCCGCCCTGAACTTCCTGGAAACGGACAGCAACAACAAGATCCTGGCCAAGCCCAACCTGCGCGGCATCGACGGCGAGGAGATCTCTTTCATGGTCGGCGACGAAGTGCCCATCCCCGAGACCCAGTTCCAGGCCATCGCCGCCGGCGGCATCAACTCCTCCCCGGTAACCACCTACCGTTACCGCAACGTCGGCGTGGAGATCAAGATCACCCCCTACGTTCACCAGGACAACGAGGTCACCCTCAAGACCAAGCTGACGATCAATTTCATTTCCTCCGGAGCCTCCTCCTCGTTCCCCACTTTCGGCAAGCGCGAGGTCGAGAACAAGATCCGCCTCAAGGAAGGGGAGACCAACATCATCGGCGGCCTGATCCGCGACGACGTGCGCGGATCGCTGAAGGGAATTCCGGCCCTGGCCCGCATTCCCCTGCTGGGCAAGCTCTTCGGCAACTCGGAAAAGAACATCAGCCAGACCGACCTGATCTTCTCCATCACCCCCAAGATCATCCGCCGTACTCCGATCAGCATTGAGGATAACCAGGCCATCTGGAGCGGCGGCGTGCAGCCGGCTTCCGGGTCCGGGGCGCCGGCAGCCGACATGGAGGAGGGGGGGGTGACGGAGGAGCCCGGCACGGCGGATGAAGGAACGGGAGCGGAAGCGGATCCTTCCGCGGCCGGGAACGACCGCGTATCCATCACCCCTCCCCAGGCCAGCCTGCCGGTCAATTCCGACGCCATTTTCTCCCTGCGCCTGCACGCCGGGGCTCCGATCGCCACCCTGTCGCTCGGCGGCAACATCAGCGGCGGCCCCTGCGAGTTCGTGGAGGTCGTCACCGATTCCCTGAACGAGAAGGACGTGAAGATACTGAAGAACATCTCAGGGAACCGCTTCGACCTGGGGTTGTCGTTCAGCGGCGACAGCGGCCAGACGCTGGCCTCGGCGGTCATTCAGCTGAAGGCCCGGTTCACCGCCAAGGGCCGCTACATCCTCAGCATCGGCGACGTCGTCGCCCACGACGCCAAGCGCAACCGGCTGCAGCTGGCGGGCGCCACCTGCCCGATCGACGTCTATTGATCCGCGAACCAGACCCATCCCTGCACAAGGAGTTGATCTGGGTTTGACGGCGACGCGAGATTGCGCCGCCTGGGTTCCGGGGCAAGGGGCCCCGGCGCGGCGCCCCCCCCGCAATGAGAACAATCGGCCGGCGGCCGGATTACTTGACCCTGTCCTTCAGTGCCTTGCCGGCCCTGAAGACGGGGACGTTCTTGGCCTTGATGGAAATCTTCTGGCCCGTCTTGGGATTGATGCCGATCTTGGCTTTGCGGTGGGCGACGGCAAACGTGCCGAAGCCGACCAGAGTCACCTTGTTCTTCTTCTTCAGGCAGGTGGCCACGGAGTCCAGGAACGCATTGACCATCTTTTCCGTCTCGGACACTTTCAAGTTCGCATTTTCCGCGATCGCCTTGACCAGTTCGGTTTTGTTCATCTTTGCCTCCTGCGGTGGATTGTAAGGAGGCGGTTCGGGAAAGTCAAGTAAAATAAAGGGTTTTTAGAAATTTCTCCCCGGAAAACCTTTGTACAAGGGGCTATCCGGATGCTGCCCCCCGGAAATCCTCTCCTGACGATGTTTTCACCGGCGGGACCGGCTCACTTGTGGCGCGCGGCGGCTTGCTGTATAATCAGCGGCGCAGGAGGTGCCTTCATGGAACCCTTCATCCAAGCCGCCCCGGAGATCGATGTCGAGGAGATCATGGCCGCCATCCAGAAGCAGATCCAGGAAAAGAAGGACGCCGGCCTGCTGCGGCAGAGCGAGATCGACGAGATCACCGAAATGGAGCTGCAGCCCCTCCCCGATTTTCTGGAGATACCGCATATCTACGAGCCGATCCTGTATCCCGGTTTTGCCGAGAACATGGCGCCCCCGGCGGCGCTGGAGGAGGCCATCGAGGAGAAGGGCCTGCTCAAGGGAATCATGAAGAAGGTGCGCGGCCTGCTTGCCCCGTGGACGCGCTTCATGAACCGTCCCCTGTACGTGGAGCTGAAGACCGGGATCAACGACCTGCAGAAGAAGGTGCCCATCATCCTGCAGAGCAGCGAGTACATCCGCCTCCTGCACAACGCCGTGCACAACCTCATCGTCGAGGCTTCGAAGCTGAAAACCGACGAGGAGCTCCTCAAGACGCGCATGCGCATCCTCGAGGACAAGGTGGAGTTCCTGGAAAACCGCCAGCGCGCCTTGGAAAAAAGGCTTCCCGGCGAATGAACGTCCACCAGTTCCTGACCTCCTTTTCCTACGGCGACGCCATCGGCAACGAGGCCGTGGAGATCCGCGACTTCCTGCGCGGCCAGGGCATCGGCTCAGAGATTTTCACCATGCTCTTCCACCCGCGCTATGCCGGCCAGGTGCGCAATTACCAGGAGTACGACCGCTTTTCCGCCGCCGGCAACACGGTCATCTTCCACTTCTCCATCGGCTCGCCGGTGACCCGGAAGTTCCTGCGCCTCCCCGACCGCAAGGTGATCATCTACCACAACATCACGCCGCATCATTTTTTCCTGGACTACCACCGCATCCTGGCCAAGGACTGCTTCAAGGGACGCCTGGAGCTGAAGAGCCTCGCCGGCCAGGTCGACCTGGCGCTGGGCGATTCGGAGTACAACCGCCGCGAGCTCGAGGAATCGGGCTTCCAGCGCACGGGTGTCCTGCCGCTGGTCATGGATTTCTCCAAGTTCGACCTGCCGGTGCTGCCGGTGTTCCGCGAGCTCTTTGCCGACGGCAAGACCAACCTGCTGTTCATCGGCCGCATCATTCCCAACAAGAAAGTGGAGGACGTCATCCGCGCCTTCACCATGTACCAGCGGCACTTCAATCCCGACTCACGCCTGTTCATCGTCGGCGAGCACCGCGGCTTCGAGCGCTACCTGTCGGCGCTGCAGGGCCTGGTCGCGGCGCTGGGGACACGCGACGTCCATTTCAGCGGCCACGTGCCCCTGGCCGAGGTGGTCTCCTACGCCAAGCTCTCCCACCTCTACCTGCACCTGAGCGAACATGAGGGATTCTGCGCCCCGGTGGTGGAGAGCTTCCACCTGGGCATACCGGTGGTGGCCTTCGACGCCGGCGCCGTCGCCGAGACGCTGAACAACGGCGGCCTGCTGGTCCGCGAGAAGGACCCGCTGAGCATCGCGGCCGTTTGCGACCAGGTCCTGTCCCGGCCGGCGCTGCGCGCGGCCGTCCTGGCCGGACAGGCGCGGGCGCTGGAAAAATACCGCCGCCGGCGCACGGGCGGCATCCTGCTCGACTTCCTGCGGGCGGAGCCCACGCAGCGGACGCGGCCATGAATGCTCCGGAAGACCGCCCGGACGCGTCCCGACGCAGTCCCCGCCACGGGGAAGAGGCGGTCATCGTCCGCTACGGTGAAATCAGCCTCAAGGGGCGCAACCGCGGCAGCTTCGAGCAGAAGCTGCGCGACCACCTGGCATGGTTCCTGCGCGCGCACCGCCACCCCTTCTCGGCCATCGAGATCGAGCGCGGCCGCATCTACATCCGCGGCTGCCGGGGCATCCCCGAGCTGAAGATGGTCCTGGGCGTCCACTCCTACAGCCCGGCGCTGGAGATCGGCCGCGATTACGGGCAGCTGAAGCAGGAGGCGGCCCGCTTCTTCCCCGCCATTCGCGCCAGCCGCGATTTCCGCGTCAGCTGCCAGCGCATCGCCAAGGATTTCACCCCCGACTCCATGGGGGTCGAGCGCGAGCTGGGGACGCTCATCGAGGAGAACACCGGCACGCCGGTGAGGCTCAAGGACCCGGCCTTCGAGCTTCATGTCGAGATCGGCCAGCGCCGCATCTATCTGTTCGGCGAGAAGCTCCGCGGCTTCGGCGGCTTCCCGGTGGGCAGCTCGGGCAGGCTGGTCTCCCTGCTGTCGGGAGGCATCG
The DNA here is from genome assembly GCA_002436105.1 of Candidatus Aminicenantes bacterium UBA6072. Taxonomy (GTDB): domain Bacteria; phylum Acidobacteriota; class Aminicenantia; order UBA2199; family UBA2199; genus UBA2199. The sequence continues at coordinate 132,198 of DIXU01000006.1, forward strand.
ACTCGCCGGTAGCCACCTTCCTGATGATGAAGCGCGGCGTGCTGCCGCTGCTGCTCCATTTCTCCGTCTCGGAGGATGAGACCGCCAAGGTGCGGCGCCTGCGCGACCGGCTGCAGGAGTTCGCCGCCGGCCAGGAACTCAAGTTGATCGTCATCCCCCGCGAGGAGATCTTCCTGGGCAAGCTGCCGGAGATCTATCATTCGCGCTTCGAGCCCTATGTCTGCGTCATCTGCAAGTACCGCATGCACAAGGTCGCCTCGGAAGTGGCGCGGAGCGAGGGAGCGCTGGGGGTCATCACCGGCGACAACCTGGCCCAGGTGGCCTCGCAGACCCTGAAGAATCTCCAGGCCTCGCGCGCCGCCGCCGAATTTCCGGTCTACAGCCCGCTGATCGCCTTCGAGAAGAACGAGACCGTGGCCCTGGCCCGGGAGATCGGCACCTATGATATTTCCATCGCCGCCAGCGAAGGCTGCACGCCGCCGCGCGACCCCAAGACCGGCGTCGATCCCGCGCGCCTGCTCAGGATACTGGACGAGACGGGAATGCGCTAGGAATCGCTCGCCGCGCCGGTGCGGTATCGGCGCACGATGTCCCCGATCCCCCGAACGAACCGCACCTCGGTCCGAAACCCGAGTTCGGCGCCGATCAGGCCGGCGTCGCACAGCCAGTAGTTTTCGCGGGCGCTGCGCAGGTCGCTGCGCGTGACCAGGGGCGGCCCGCCCGTCAAAGCGCTGACCGCCTCCGAGACCCAAGCCACGCCCAGCAACAGGGGATGGGGGATCTTCAGCACAAGCTTCAGGTCCATTTCCCGGAGCAGCTGCTGCAGGATTTCCCGCCAGGAATAGGACTCCTCGGCCGCCACGAAATAGGTCTTGCCGATGGCCCGGTCAGCCTCGGCCACCAGCAGCAGCGCGCGCACCAGGTCCTGCACGAAGCAGATGCTGGTCTGCTTCGCGCGGCGGCCGATGATGGGCACGATGCGCCGCCGCATCAGGTTCATGGCGGCCTGCAGTTCTTTCTGCCCGGCACCCAGCACATTGGGCGGGCGCACGATCACGACCGGCAAGCGGCCCATAAAACCGGCCGCGGCCTGCTCGGCCTGGAATTTGCTTTCCCCGTACAACGACACGGGACGGCCGGGGTCCGATTCACGCAAGGGTCTTCCGTCCCGGGCCGGGCCGGCAGCGGATATGCTGGAGACGAAGACGAATTTCCGCAGCCCGGGATTGGCCTGGGCGCAGGCCAGCAGGATGTTGGCCGTGCCTTCCACGTTGGTCTTGAAGTAACCCGGCCAATCGGGAGCACTCAGCACGGCCCCGGCGTGGAAAACGTAATCCATGCCGCGCACGGCCCTGCGCAGGGAATCCAGGTCGAAATAACTGCCGCCGACGAGGGTGACCGGAAGCTCCGCCAGAGCGGCCGTCCGGCTTGCGGTGCGGACCAGGCAGGAGACATCGAAATTGCGCTGCAGCAGGTGCCGCACCAGGTGGCCGCCGATGAAGCCGCTGCTGCCGGTGACCAGGGCCTTCATTTTTTCCATCGCCGCCGGGTGAGGCCGCGATCACATGTAGCCATTCCGCCGGTACCAGTCGATGGTGATGCCCGCCCCCTCGGCAAATGGATAGCGGCTTTGAAAACCGAAGTCCCGGCTCGCCTTCCTGGTATCGTACCTCCAGTAATGGTTCTTCAGATACATGGTGAGTTCCTCCCGGGTCATGATCGGGACGGACTTCGTCAGCTTGGAATGGATTTCCATGAAGAACGAAAGCACGTGCAGCACGAAATAGGGCAAAGGCAGGGTGATGGTGCGCTTGCCCAGGATCGCGGCGATCACCTGGTAGATCTGCCGCAGCTGATAGGTCTTCTCCTCCCCCAGGATATAGGTTTCACCGCGTGTCCTCGGATTCCCGGCGGCGGCGATCATGCCGTGGACCACGTCCCAGACGAAACAGACCGTCGCCTCCAGCGTGCCGACATTCACCTGCAGCCCCTTGCTCATGAGCTTGAAAAAAATGTACATTCCGCCATCGCTCCCGGGGCCGTACACCACGGGCAGGCGAATGATCGTGTACGGCAGGGTGTTTTCCGCGGAAGCCAGGTATTCCTCGGCCGCCAGCTTGCTCTTGCCATAGACGCTCAGCGGCCGGCAGGGCGCGTCTTCATTCAACAATTGATTTTTCCCCGAGGGCCCCATGACGGTCACGCTGGAAGCGAACAGGAAGCGCTCCGGCACCACGCCCTGCTCGCGGCAGGCCTCGACGAGATTTTTCGTTCCCTGGTGATTCACGCGGAAAAGCGTCTCGGGGGCCACGCCGCCCATCACGGCCGCCAGGTGAAAAATGTAGTCGGCGCCGGCGACGGCGCCCGCGAGGGTCGATTTTTCCAGAAGGTCGCCGGTGTGTATCCGGCAACCCAGGTCGGCGATCCGGGAAATGTTTTCGCCCGGCCGGACCAGGCAGACGACCCGCTCACAGCGGCGCCGCAACTCGCGCACGAGATGGCTGCCGATGAACCCCGCCGCCCCCGTGACGAGGATGTTCCCGCCCGTCAGGGCCGGGCCACCGTCATCGCCGCCCACGAGGCTCTTTTCTGCCATGCCCTGATTGTACGGAAAAGCGGCTGGCATTTCAACTGCGCCGTTCAGCTAGATTTTTGGATGAGGCAACCGGCCGCCGGCCGGACACGAAGGACAGCCGGCAGACCCGGCGCGTTCCGCGCCGGGGATTCCGGAAGGCCGTTGCGGGTTACAGCGCCAGAGCCAGACCCAAGGACAGCCGCCACCCGGAGAGATCGAGGCGGAAACTGCCGGCGTCGGCAGCGCCGCCCAGGTCGTTCCCGGACAGCGTGAAGGCCAGTCCGCCCCACTCCCGCTGCAGCTCCATCCGCCGCGTGCGCCACTCCCCCTGCCAGCCGTTTCTGACCGGATCGCGGGCGGCGTTCAGGTCACGGTACTGGTATTCGTACAAGCCGGGACCGGAAAAGCCCGAGCCACGGCGCAGGGCATAGCCGCCCTCGACATGCAGGCCAAGGCGCCACGACAAGGCCAGCTCCAGGCGGGCCATGGCGTCGGCGGTCATGCCGACGCCATTTCCCTGCATGTCAACAACCTGCTGCCATTCCTGCCAGTAGCCGTCGGCGTCGGTCTTGCGGTAATGCTGGGACTCCAGGGTCCGCACCGTGGCGAACATCGGCCCGACGGCCATGCGAACGCCGCCGGTCCAGGAGCGGTTGCGGAAGACGTCGACGATCACCCCCAACTGCGGGACCCAGGAGCGAGCCGACAGGAAGTATTCGGGGAAGCCCGTCTCGACGACGTACGCTCCCGGCACGGTCACCTGGTCGGGGCGCAGGTCATTGATCCGGTAGGTCTGCTGCAGCCGCGAGGTCCTTTGCCGGCCCAGGAATTCCAGGCCGGCAAAGAGGGAGACCCGGGCGCCGAGAACGCGCCCGATGCGCAGGGCAATGGGGAACCCGCCGTGCAGCCCCCGCAGCGCCGACCCCTCGGCCTCTTCCAGGACGTACGAGAACGCGCCGCCCGAGATGAGCTGCAGCGCCTCGTAGCCATCGCGGTAGAGGAATTCCACCCGTTCCTGCTGGGCCTCGGGACGGGCGTTCAGGTCGCCGGGAGCGAGGGCGGCAAAACCAGCCGCGCACTCGACGAACCAGCCCCTTCGCGCCGCGCCGGCGGGCAGGCCGAAAGCGATCCCGAAAAGCAGCAAAAAGGCCAAGGCTGCACGCCGATTCATTTCATACCCCCTTCGCGCCCCTGGCGCCCGTTTTCCAGGCCATGGCGGCGCAGGATGGATCGGGGAGGCGTCAGGTCGGGCGGAGCGGCGCAGTCGGCGGGAACGGCTACGTCGGCGGTTCCCCCGCTGTCGTCACTGTAGAACCACCCGCGGAACTCGTCGCGCATGTCGATCCCCGAGAAATCCAGCAGATAATCGGCCAGGTCCATGGTCGAAAAAGGGGCGAAAGCGTAGCGGGAATGGACGTAGGCAAGGAAGGAGACCAAGGCGCTGCGCCCGCCCAGGCGGCGGGCCAGGGTCTCCATGATCTGCGTCCCCTGGTAATAGGCGCGGCCGTCGAAGCCGACGGCGACTGGCGAGCGGCCGCTGACCATGCTGGAGCGGAAGTCCTCCCCGATCGGGATCAGGTAGTCGGGATAGGTGCGGTCGTACCAGGATGTGACGGCCTCGTCGATCCAGGAGTCGCGGTAGGTGCGGGCCACGGCGCTGCAGGCGAAGTACATGTGAAATACCTCGTGGCTGAGCGCGGACAGGGAGGAGATGGTGGCGCCGAAATATTCCATGCCGCCGCCGCCCGACACGAGAAATACGCTCAGGCCGCGCGGCATGGGGAAGGGACCGATGTCGGCGACCAGTTGCGGCAGCCAGGATTCCAGCTCGTTCCAGGCCGCGTCAATGTCGGCACCGCCGCGGAAAGCGCAGATGCGCACCGGAATGCCGGCGATCGCCCCCTGGCGCAGCAAGGTGTCGGCCTCGGGAAGCAGGACGAACATCAAGGTATAGGAAGCCACTTCGCGCTCCGGGTCGAGCACCCATTCCTGAACGTCGCCGGCGGCGGTGCACGCGACCGAGCCCGAGCCCAGGCAGCGGTAGGGGGCGGCGCCGGCCACGCGCAGGGTGATGCGGTGACGGGCCAGCTCGTGGGGCGTGTTCAGCGTCGGGAACAACTCCTCGTTGCCGCTGCCCTTCAGGTCGTGCACTTCGGTGCTGAAGCACGGATAGCCTCCGGCCCGGGCAAGTCGGTAGGAGAGGATCAGTTCATGTTCATGCGCAGGATCGACCTCTTCGACGAACTCCAGCATCTGCTGGGTGCTGCCCGGGACATCGACCACCTGGAAGGCGTCGCTTGGGGTTGCCCAGGCCCGGCCATCCAAAGTCCAGCCCGAGATGACATCGCCGCGGCAGGCCGGGTCGAAATGGATGCGCGGCCGCGTCTGCCCCGGGCGCATGCGAAAGCGGACGCGGGCGGTCCCGTCCACCGCCGCTTCCTGCGGACGATAGGTCAGCGTCGCCTCGATGGCGGCGATGTCGATGCGCAGGGCATCGTCGACGAAACGCTGCTCGTCGGCACAGGAAGGCAGGTCATTCTCCCAGGAGTCGATATGGCCGGGGTGCTCCGGCCCCGGCGAACAGGAGAAAAAATTCATGGAGAACGCCGCCAATCCGGCCAGCAGCAGCGTACTCCGGGCGGTCCGCGGCAGGCGATCCTGGTTCATCGTTTCCTCCCTGATCAGTCAGCGGGACGTTTCCTGCATCATACCCTATAAACGCGCCAGGGGGCGAGATGGTTCCATCTCATGCCCGAACCAGGCATCATTTCAGGACCCGCGCGAGGCGGCCAAGTGGCTGGGGCGCGATCCGTTACTCCCCCTGCGCGGAACGCCCGGCGAAGCGCTCGGTCTTGTCCCAGGTGCGCCGCTTCCTCAGCACCAGGTCCTGGTACAGGCCCGCCAGCACGACAAAGGCCCACAACTTGGTATAGGTGAAATAGGCCAGCAGCGTCGCCAGGAAATTGAGCGGCGTGTCCTCGCGCTCGTAGGCCAGGGCGATCATCACCTCCAGCACGTAGAGCAGGAATGCCAGCACCCACAACTCGAAATAGGGGCCGAAGAGGCGGACATGCACCAGCCCGAAAAGCGACAGCAGGAAGATCAGGTCGGAGGCCACGATGGCGAAAACGAACAAATAGTAGAGCAGGAAAAAGTACAGCAACTCGAAGACCGCCGCGTTCGGCCGCCCCAGAAGCCGCCGGCCGTGCTTGGCGATCAGGTAATTGTTGCCTCGCGCCCAGCGCGTGCGCTGGCGCAGCCACACGGCCAGGCGCTCCGGCTCCTGCTCCCAGGTGACGGCAGCGGGCAGGAAACCGATGCTCCGCCGTCGGTCGTAAATGCGATAGGTCAGTTCGCTGTCCTCGGTCAGGGCCTGTTCGTCCCAGCCTCCCAGGGCCTCCAGGTCCTTCTTCCAGATGACGTAGTTGGTGCCGGGCAGGGTGGAAATGCGCAGGAAGGACCAGCGCCCCGCCTGGATGATCCACTGGAAAGCGATCGACTCCAGGTTGATGAAGCGGGTCAGCAGGTTGCGCCGGGCGTTGTAGGCGCGGAACTTGCCGGTGACGGCGGCCAGGCGGGGATCGGCGACCAGGGCCGCGGCCAGGCGGCGCAAGGCGTCCGGCTCCGGGAGGTTGTCGGCATCGTAAACGGCAATGACATCGCCGCGGGCCTCGCGCAAGGCGCGGTTGAGGGTCGCGCTCTTGCCGCGCCCCCCCTCGCAAACCGGGATGTCGAGAAAGCGGAAGCGCGGATCGCCGCCGGCCTGAAGCCGGGCCGCGGCCAGCGTCCGGTCGCGGCTGCCGTCGTTGATGACCATGATCTCCAGCTTGCCTTCGGGGTAGCTCAACTCCTGCAGCCTGGCGACGGTGCCGGCGATGACCGCTTCCTCGTCGCGGGCCGGCACCAGCACCGTGACCGCGGGCAGCGCCTCGTCCCGCGCCGGAGCCTCGGGTTGCCGCCGCAGCCGCCGGCGCAACAGGAAACCCCCCAGGCACAGGGCGAACTGGTACAGCAGCATCAGCCAGATGAAGATCACGGCGAAGACGAAAACTCCGTGCAGCAGGACGTTCAGCAGGGGCTTCACCGCCTCCTCCGCGACAGCAGGTAGATGAAAAGGAGCAGCAGCAGCGAGGAAGCGCCGACGACGAGAAAGACATTGGAGGAGAAGAAGCCCAGCAGCTCGATGACCCGCCGCGACCGGCTCTGGGTATAGATCTCCAGCCGATGGGAGCCGCGGGGCAACACCAGGTTGTTCCTGTCCGCAGCCATGTCCAGTACCCGGCCGTCCAGGCGGACGCGCTCCAGCATGCGGCTGAAGGACAGGGTCACCGGCGTGGGCGACTCGTAGCGCAGGCTGTAGACGTTGCCGGAGACCGAAAGGTCGAAGATGTCGCCGCTGAAAGAGAGACGCGGGCTCAGCTCGGGATCGTCGAACAGCCCGGTCCTGGCAAACGTGAGCCGCCGGTTCCCGGAGGGCAGGAACACGCGGTTCTTGTCAAAGAACGGCCAGGGCTGCCCATCGAGCCACGGCTGGGAGCCGTCGGCGTCCATCAGCAGGGTGAACGGCTGCCGGGAATCGATGCGGAAACCCCTGTCCTCGCGCCGCAGCGAGACATCGCGGCCCATGACGAAAGGCAGCAGGTCCATGTCGAAGGGATTGACCGTCGACTCGGCATAGACGCCGACGCGCCCCGAGGCCAGGGCGGCATGGTAGAAGGTCGTGGCCAACTCGCTGCCGATGGCCTGCGGTGCGGGCAGGCGGCGCTCGCTGCTGCCCATGCGCGGCGTCACGTTAATGTCGAACATCAGCCGCTTGCGGTCCTGGATCAAAGGTTCGTAGGCGCGAAAATACCTCTGGTAGCGGTCGGGGGGATCGACCCAGCTGGAAGCGGGATCCTCGACCTGCAGGGTGAAGCGGTGCCTCGCCATCAGGGCGATGATATCGCGGCTGTCGATGCCGCAATCCTCGCGGATGCCGGGGTGCAGCAGCGTGTCGAGGGCGGTGACGATCACCTCCATGTCGCGGCGGCGGGCCTTGGCGATCCGGGCCGCCTCGGACAGGAAATGATCGTGCAGGTCACGGATCATCTCGCAGCGGAAGTCAACGAAGCGGTCGAAATTCTTCCGGTCGCGCTGGAAGTGGCGCGGCGAGGCGGGATCAAAGAACTCCAGCGGGTCGATGCCCCGGCGGCGGCGGAATTCCCTGCGCACGTCCTCGTTGAGCGGAACGAAGCGCCCGGGATTCTTCAAGCCGGAATCGGTGTCGTAGCTCAGTTCGGCCAGGTTGACCCCGTCCCAGTCGTGCCCGTTGAGGACGCGCCAGAAGAAATCCGTGGCCGCCTTGCGGGCGTCCGGGTTGTAGAGGTTCATGGCATAGCGCCAGCCGACGCGGGCGTCGTCCCCGGCGGCGGTTTTCTCCCGCCATTGCGGACGCGTCTCCCAGAAGAGGGGGGAGACCTGGGGCAGCTCGAACCAGGCATAGACGGCGATGCCGTGGTCATGGCACAGGCCGATGAAGTAATCGTAGTCGAACGTGTAGCCCGAGTAAAAATGCCAGGCGGCCAGGTAGATGATCTTCACGCCGCTGGAGCGCCAGCGCCGCACCAGTCGCTCCCAGGAAACCTGCTGGCGCAGCCCGGGATCGAAATAGAACTCCAGGTTGGCGCGGCGGACGGGAAAGGAGAGCTTGAGCACGTTCTTCAGGTAGTAGGGGAAGTAGGGAAAGCGGCTGATGCCGAACGGGGTGTAGGGGTCGAGCAAGGTCCCGAAATACAGTACCCGGCCGCGCCCCACCTCCTTGACCACGGCCAGCGGCTGGCCGGAAGCGTCATCCAGGCAAAGGACCTGGGCGGCCTCGGCGCGGAAGGGGTTGACCACCACCCCCGGGTTCCAGCTATAGGACGGCAGGGGCATGGAGAGCTCGCGCACCCGGGAGACGTAGATCGCCTGCGCCAGGAAGCGGAACCCCAGTTTTTCCGCCAGGTCGCTGCGGCCGTCGGTTATCAGGGTGCCGCCGCGCTCGATGAATTCCAGCATGGTGTTGCGCTCCACCGCCATGAGCTCGCCGGCCGCCCCCTGGGGCACGACCAGCAGGTCGAAGCCGTCCAGGGAGAAGTCGCGCTGCCGCCCCAGTTCGCGCACCTGGGGAGCGAAGCCGAAGACCTTCAGCAGCGAAGCGTAGCTGCGCTGGTTGTTGCGGTCGGCCTCGGTCTGGGTGCGGCTGGCCAGCAGCAGGGCGCGCGTCAGCGTCAGCGGCTGCGTTTTTTCGCTGCGGAACAGCCCGCCCAGCCAGGTGCCGGCGCGGCGCCACCAGCCTTTGGACCTGGGGGCGGGAAGCAGGTCGACGGCCTCCATGACGTGCAATCCGCCGGGCTCCAGATCGACGCGGCGCGGAACGGTTCCGGACAGCCGCTGCGGCGAATAGGTCTCGCGCTTCACCTTGCCGAGCGGGTCCAGCGTGACCTCGTGCAGATACTGGTTGAGCAGCACCACGCTGCCGTCGCCTCCGGCAGTGGTGATCCAGCGCCCCTCGCTGCGCACGTTGCAGGGAAAATCGCGCAGCGAGACGAAGGTCCAGCCTCGCGACCTGATCTCCCGCACCAGATGCTGCAGGTCCTCCAAGGGCAGGAACGGGTGAAAGAAAAATGCCGCCAGGGGGTCGCGCACCGCCCCCATGTTGCCCAGGCTGCGCATCATGGCGGCGGCAGAGCCCGCCCGGTCGTCAAACGAGATGTAGCCGAGATTCTCGGGGATGACCTGGACGCCCAGCTCCGGCAGGCGGTAGGCAAACGGGGCCAGTACCTGCGAGTCGGGGATGTCGGCCGCCATCGGCCGGTCATGGAACGTGTCGAAAAAACCGCCGATGAGGCGGTAGTCGCGCTGGCCGGCGGCATAGTGCGGCGTTTCCCAGGCGATGGGGTAGAGCCCGTTGCGGCAGCATTCGGACAGCCCCTGCTCGATGCGCCGCCGCAGCCATTCCTCGCCGGCTTCCGGGATGGGGCGGCCGGCGACCACGTCCCAGAATTCGTAGTCATCGGTGCTGGCGCCGTGGTACTGGTGGCTGACGCCGTGCATGACGATGGCCGCCCCCTTGCCTACGGCTTCGTGCAGCGCCGCGAGCAGTTCGGGTTTCTCGGCGAGGAACTCCTCCTCCTGGCTGGCCGGATCGCGATAGATCGGGACCAGCGCGATCTGGAAGGGAACGCCCTCGGCGGCCAGGAAGTCGCTGATGCGGCGGATGGCGACGGGATCGCTCTGCGGGGTGACGTCCTCGATGCGCACCAGGACGCGGCGCGACGGCTCGTGGTCACGGCCGAGGATATCGTGCAGCAGGTCGCAAAAGACCAGCCAGCGCCCGCCCTCGCGGGCGTAAGCGAAGGGTGAGTCGGCGAAAACCCAGAGGTTGGATCCGTGAACAACATAGGGCAGGCGCCGGCCGCCGGCTTCCTCGGCCCAGGCCACGACCCGGCAGCCGCCCTGGCCGGGGATCAGCGTCTGCAACTGGCTGTCCTCCTTGGCGAACACGTGATCGCCGTAGGACACTCGCCAGTCGCGGCCGCTGGTCTCCTCGCCGGCCCGCAGCGGGAAGCGCCCCGGCGCCTGGCCGAGCAGCTCGTCCAGCTGCTGGTTGATCCAGATGACCGGGCCCCGGCGCTTGGCCACGGCTTCCAGCAGGGCCGGCGGCAGGGGCGTCCGCCCCTCTTCGCAGATGACGAACAGGAAATCGGCGCCGGCGGCCTCCCGTGGGGCGCAGGCGGAAACCGGCCGCAGGCGGATCCATTCAAGGTCGAAATGGCCCAGCAGGTGCTGGGTGTAGCGGGCGGACAGAAAGCCGTCGGAGCGCTCCGGCTCGCCGTCATACAGGATCAGGGCGCCGCCGGAGGACCCCGTGACCGCTGCGGGCGCGGCCAGGCACAGGAAAAGGCCGAAGGCCGCCAGCCTGCCGGCGCGTCTCATGCCCTCTCCAAGCAGCGTGCCAGCACGGAGACGATCCGTCCGGCGGCACGTCCGTCGCCATACGGGCTGGAAGGGCGCGCCATGCGCCGGTAGCCTGCCGGGTCTCGCAGCAGATCCATGACCCGGCGCGCGATCGCCCGGCGCTCCGTGCCCACCAGCTCGGCATGGCCCGATCCCACCCCCTCCGGGCGTTCCGTTTCCCGGCGCATGACCAGCACCGGTTTGCCCAGGACGGGGGCTTCCTCCTGGATGCCGCCCGAATCGGTCAGTATCAGAAAGGCGCGGTCCATCAGGAAGACGAACGGCTCATAGGCCAGCGGCTCGATGAGGCGGATGTTTTCCTCGCCGGCCAGCAGGGAACGCACCGGCCGCTGCACGCTGGGATTGAGGTGCAGCGGGTAGACGACCCGCAGGCGCCGGTCATGCCGGGCGATGTCGCGCAGCGCCAGGCAGATCTGCCGCAGCGGCGGGCCGAAGCTCTCGCGGCGGTGGCCGGTGACCAGGATGACCGGCGGCCCGTCCTCATCCAGGTCCAGGTTCCAGGTGCACCGGAAATGGTCCAGCCAGCGCCGGCGGACCGCGGGCGCCCGCAGCCGGCGCCGCACCAGGCGCAGGGCGTCGATGACGGTATTGCCGGTCACCCAGATGGCGCCGGCGGCCACGCCGCAGGCCAGCAGGTTGCGCCGCGCCCCGGCGGTGGGGGCGAAATGAAAATCGGCCAGCGCCGTCAGCAGCCGCCGGTTGGTCTCCTCGGGAAAGGGGAAATACCTGTCCCGGGTGCGCAGCCCGGCCTCGACGTGGGCCACCGGCACGCGCTGGTGGAACGCGGCCAGGGCGGCGGCGAAGGCGGTGGTGGTGTCGCCCTGCACGATCACCGCCCGCGGTTTCTCCGCCTGCAGGACGGGGCGCATGGCGCGGAGGACGGCCGCGGCGACGTCGTCGGGCTGCTGGCCGGAGCGCATCAGGTCCAGGTCGATGTCGGGCGAGATGGCGAAAGCGTCCAGGGCCTGGTCCAGCATCTGCCGGTGCTGGGCGGTGGCGCAGACGCGAACGCGGAAGCGCGGGTGGGCGCGCATTCCGGCGATGACCGGCGCCAGCTTGATCGCCTCCGGCCGCGTGCCCAGAACCGCCAGCACCTTGATCCGGCGTTCCGTCATCTCACCTCCATGAAGCTAAAAATAGAAGCTGATGCCCCCGGAAAAATAGTTGCCGCTGAAGCGGTACTCGTCATTCTCGCTGTAGCGCGTGTAGGTCAGCGTGATGTAAATGGGGTCACGCGGTGAGTAATTCAAGTTCGCCGCGCAGGCGAACAAGCCGACGCTCTCGCTGTTGCCGCCGACATGAAGCTGCGGGTTGATTTCCAGCCTGGGCAGGATCGCGATCTTGGCGCCGACATGCCAGACATAGGTGGAGATGCGCCGCAGCGCCTCGTTCGGGTACCAGAGGTTCGACCTCTCGTTCAGCAGGTAAAGGCCCGTCTCGGCGGCGAGACCGCGGAAAAGCCGGTAGGAAAGGCCGACATCGGCGCCGCTGGCGTTGTAGCCGCTTGAGCCGAACATCTGGAACAGGGCGGCGTACATGTCGAGCCCCGGTTTCTGGAAATAATAGACGCCGGTGACCATGCTCAGCGAGGATTTTTGCCGGCTGCGCAGGCCCTCGTCGTCCTCGACGTCGAAGGCGACGGACTGCAGGCGGAACTTGACGATCAGCGAGGAGGTGGCGGCCAGGGGGACGCGCACCCCGCCCCAGGGAGCCAGGGAGAACAGGTCGTAGGCTCCGCCCAGGAATGTCTCCACGCCGAACTGCGGATAGACGCCGCCGCACAGGGGCAGCGCCGCCAGGAGCAGCAGCAGCGCGGAGACGCGCTTCATCCCGCCCCCTCGCCGGCCGCCATCGGAGCCTCCGCGGGGACGTCCCCGTCGCCGTAGGAGAAGAAGTCGAGGCACTCGCGGCCGATGTGCTGGCTGCGGCGCAGGGTGAAGTACGGGCTGGCGAAGCGCAGCCGCGCCGGCCGCTCGAGCACGATCAGCCCGTCGGGGCTCAGGACGCCGCGCTTGTGGATGACCTTCAGCGGATTGGCGTACTCCAGCATGGCGTAGGGCGGGTCGAGGTAGGCCAGGTCGAAGCGGAAGCCGTCCTTGGCCAGGGCGATGATCGAGCGGTTGAAGTCGCCGCAGATGACGCGATAAAAATCGGGGGCGATGCCGATCTTCTCCAGGTTGTGGCGGATGGCGCGGGCGGCCTCCGGCAGGTCGTCGATGAACACCACGTATTCGGCGCCGCGCGACAGCGCCTCGATGCCGATGTTGCCGCTGCCGGCGAAGCCGTCGAGAAAGATCTTCTCCTTGATACCGGTCTGCAGGATATCGAAGAAGGTGAGCTTGACCTTGGACATGGTGGGACGGATGAGCGGGTTCTTGCCGCCGCGCAGCACCCTTCCCTTGTACAGGCCGCTGTTGATCCGGATCATTCTTGCAGTATACTTGCTTCTACCGCAACTTGCAATCTCCGCTGGCTCCAGCGGGCTCGAAAAAGCAACCGCACAGGCTCCGGCTCAGCCCTCCCAGCCGGCCAGGCGGGCCAGCAGCCACCAGGCCGCAGATCCCTGGTTGGCCAGGTTTCCTTGACTCTGCATGCCCTGGCTCATGCGGTTGGCCGGGTGGCGGACCGGCACTTCATTCACCGTCTGCTGCTCGCCTCCCGACCAGCTCTCGATGTCGGCGGCGTCCAGCAGCATGCCCTTGTTCAGCAGCACCGACTCCCGCACCTGGCGGTTGAATTTGGCCAGGATTTCGTTCGGCTCGTCCATGCCGACGGTGGCGCAGACCAGTTTTATGCCGGGCAGTCGCCCGGACAGCTCATTCACGACCGACAAATAGATTTCGGCTTTCAGTCTGCCGGCCAGCAGCGCCCCCTCGTCGGGCCGGATCACCGCCACCGTGGCCTGGCTCTCCAGAATGGCCTTCTCCAGGCTCCAGCGCCACTCCTGCGGGTCGAGCGCCGCACCCTGCGGCAGCCAGCTGCCTTCGGTAAGCACAAGTCCCAGCTCGTTGGCCGATGTTGCCGGGGACAGCCTGGAGTCACGCTGGCCCAGCAGCCTCAGGCCCAGGGTGACCGGGTCGTTGCCCAGGGCACCCAGCACCAGCAAGTTGTGCCGCTTGGCCTGCTCCAGCCATTGGGAGGGGATGATGTTCAGAGTTGTATGGTGGTGGTCGACCACCAGCGCCTCGTTCTCGATCAGGGTCAGCGGGCCGTCGCTGAAGTCGTCCTGCGAGCTGTCGCCGGCCAGCAGGCGGATGGAGTAGTTGATGCCCGCCGGCGCCGTGCCGGCCTGGTGACTGCCCACGGTCCAGGCGTAGCTGCCCGCAGAAGCCGGCACGCTGCCCACGATCTGCCCCACTTTGGCCGCCTTCTGGAACAGGATCAGGCGCACCGTGCCGGAGTAGCCGTTGGCGTTCCAGGCGATGTTCTGGGTCGTGCCCAGCTCCCAGCTCTCGCCGCCGTTGGGCGATGTCATCTCCAGCTGCGCCGGCTCGATCAGCCCCAGCCGGTAGTCGCTGGGGTCGACGAGGGTGTTGTCGGTGCTGCGCAGGTACAGGCGGTAGTCGGAACCCTCGGGGGCCATGCCGCTGTCGTAGGTCTGGCCCACGGTCCAGGCGTAGGTGCCGGCCGACGCCGGGAGGTTGGCCACGATGTTGCCGAACCTGACGCCGTTCTTGAACAGCACCAGGCGCACGGTGCCGGTGTAGTTGATTGCGTTCCAGGTGATGGCCTTGGTGGTGCCCAGCGTCCAGTGCTCCCAGCCGTTGGGAGCGGTCAGCTCGAGCGAAGGCAATGGCACGGTCAGGATGGTGAAAGGAGCGTCGCTGGCGTCATAGGGGACGCCGTCGGCGTGCTCCAGCACCTGCACGTAGCAGTTGCCCGACGGGGTGTCGGGAACGGTCCAGAGGTGGCTGCCGTCATTGGGAGTGTCGGCCACGATCGACTGCCAGGTGGAGCC
>DIXU01000004.1 GCA_002436105.1 Candidatus Aminicenantes bacterium UBA6072
ATGAGTGATAAGTGATGCGTGATGCGGGAAAACATAAAATCGATCTTCGTGACGCGTAACGCGTAACGCGTGACGCGAAAGAACTGGACTCCCTTCTGATCTTCGACTACCACTATCACTATCACTACCACTAATGACCGTAAGGGCTCTCGCTGACACTGACACTGTCACTGACACTTTTCCTGCATTTCGACTTCTTCCAGTCTCCGCATCGCCTCTTCCCAGCGCGGCAGCATTTCCTTCAGGCGCCGCTCCACGTCGCTGAGCTCTTTCATCAACTCCTGGATGCGCGTCGAGTCGCCGAGCACGCCGGGATCGCAGAGCAGCGCCTGGTCGCGGTCCTTCAGCGCCTCCAGCTCGTGGATCCCGGACTCCAGCGCCTGCACCTCACGCGCCAGTTCCCTCCGGACTCTGCTGAGACGGTTCCTCTCCTCGGCCTCCAGTCGGCGCTCTTCGCGCGTCCTGCCGGGCTTGCGCGGTGCCGGCGCATTCGCGCTGCCAGGGTCGGCCGCGGCGCATCGTTCCGCGGCGGCCGCGAGCTCGGCTTCGCGCTTGCCGACGAAATAGGAATAATTCCCGATGTACTCGCGGAGCCGGCCGTCGCGCAGCTCGAGGACGCGGCTCACCAGGTCGTCGAGAAAATGGCGGTCGTGCGATACCAGGATGATGGTGCCCGTGTAATGCAGCAGTGCGTTCTGGAAGATCTCCTTGGTCTTGAGGTCAAGGTGGTTGGTCGGCTCGTCCAGGATCAGGCAGTTGCTGTCACGCAGCAGGATCTTGACCAGGGCCAGGCGGCTCTTCTCGCCGCCCGAGAGGACGGCCACCGGCTTGTGGATGTCGTCGCCGGAAAAAAGAAAGGCGCCCAGCAGGCTGCGCACCTCCAGGTCGCTGCCCCTGCCGTCGACCTCCCTGGCCTCCTGCCAGACCGTCAGGCCGTAGTCGACGTTCTGCTGGCTCTCCTGGGAAAAGAAAGCGGCCTGCACCTGGTAACCCCATTCCACCGCGCCATGGCTGGGGGGCTCCACGCCGGCCAGGATCCGGGACAGGGTCGTTTTCCCGGCGCCGTTGACGCCCAGCAGGGCGATCTTCTCGCCGCGCTGCACCGTGAAGCTCACGCCGGAGAATACCTCCCGGCCGCCGTATGCCTTCGCCAGGTCCCTGACCGCCAGGACCTCCCTGCCGCTGCGCCGCCCCTCGGGAAAGCGGAAGCGGACCTGCTTCGCCTGCTGGTGATCGGGCAGCAACTCGAATTTTTCCAGCTGCTTGATCCGGCTCTGGACCTCGGAAGCCTTGCTGGCCTTGGCGCGGAAGCGGTCGATGTAGGCCTGGATGCGCTTGATCTCCGCCTTCTGCAGCTCGCGCTTCTTCTCCAGCGCCGCCGTCTGGCGCTCCTTCTCCTTGAGGAAGTGGGAGTAATCGCCCTTGTAGATCGTGAGCCGGCCGCGAGCCAGCTCGGCGATCTGGTTCACCATCTTGTCCAGGAACATGTGGTCGTGGGAGATGGCCAGAAGCGTGCCATCGTAGCCGCGCAAAAAACCTTCCAGCCATTCCATGCTCTCGGTGTCGAGGTGGTTGGTCGGCTCGTCCAGCAGCATGATGTCGGGCTCGGAGAGCAGGATGACGGCCAGGAAGATGCGCATCTTCCAGCCGCCGGAAAAGTCGCGGCAGTTCCTGGCCTCGTCGCCCTCGACGAAGCCCAGCCCCTTGAGGACGCGCCGGGCCCGGGCCTCGAAGCCGTAGCCGTCGCGGAGCAGGAAGGCCTCGGAAGCGGCGTCGAACTTGTGCAGCAGGCCCGCGAAGCCTTCCTGCCGATGGTCGCCGGAGGCGACGCGCTCATGGCTGGCGCGGATGGCGCTTTCCATCTCCTCGTGCCCGGTCTGCTTCTTGAGAAAGGCCATGACCGGCAGCGGTTCCAGCTCGACCAGGTCCTGGGGCAGGTAGCCGATGCGCTGGCCCTTGGTGGTCTCGATGGTGCCGTCGTCCAGCCCCGCATCGCCCTGGATCGCCCGCAACAGGGTGGTCTTGCCGGCGCCGTTGTCGCCGACCAGGCCGATGCGGCTGCGGTCGTTGACCAGCCAGGTGATCCCGGAAAAGATCGCCTTGTCGTTGTAGGCGAGTCGGATGTCCTGCAAACGGATCATGGGTCAGGGTACCTCTTTGGCGCCGGGCCGGGCCTCAGGCGCCGGCGGTGCCGCCGTTACGGGTCAGTACTTTTTGGCCAGGAGCTTGGCCGCCTCGATCGATTCGGTGATCTTGTTCTCCTCGATGAGCCTGTGCAGGACCTGGTTGATGCGTTCCAGCAGAACGGTGTCGCCCTTGCGCACCGCGGCGGCCGAGCCGAGCGGCTGGCTGTCGGTGCTGCATTCCAGGTTCAGCAGGGCGCTGTCCTTGAGGACGAAGGTGTCGGCCACGGGTTTTTCCAGGATGACGGCGTCCACTTTCTTCTGCAGCAGAGCGTCGACCAGCTCGTCGATCTCCTCATGCAGGAAGAAGACGGCGCCACTGACCAGGTTGCGTGCCAGGTCCTCCTGGATGGAGCCCTTCTGGGTCCCCACGACCTTGCCGCGCAGGTCCTCCAGCATCTTGATCCGCTCGCGGTCCTCGGCGCGGATCAGCATGTTCTGGATCGCCTGGTAATAGGGAATGGAAAAATCGACGATGTGCCTGCGGCTCTCGGTCGGGGTCAGCCCGGCCAGGGCGATGTCGATGTTCCCGGCGGCCAGCTCGTCGAAGAGCTTGCTGAACACGATATCCTTGATCTCCAGCCTGACGTTCAGGTTGGAGGCGATGGCCTCGGCGATATCGATGTCGATGCCGACCATCTCGCTCTCCAGCTCGGGCAGCAGGTAGAACTCGTAGGGCGGGTAATCGGCGCTGGTGCCGACGACGATCTTGCCCGCAGCCTTGATCTTCTCCAGCCTGCCGGTCTCCTTGCGGATCTCCTGGCTCTGCATGCGGCAGCCGGACTGCCAGATCATGCCGAGCAGGCCGCTGACCAGCCAAAAAGCCAGCAAGAACCGGTTGGGCTTGAAAGATTTGCTTGACATCGCTACCTCCCGAATGACATAGATACCCAACCATAGCAAACCGTTTTCACGATGTCAATC
Source organism: Candidatus Aminicenantes bacterium UBA6072 (assembly GCA_002436105.1). GTDB lineage: Bacteria > Acidobacteriota > Aminicenantia > UBA2199 > UBA2199 > UBA2199. The sequence continues at coordinate 3,108 of DIXU01000004.1, forward strand.
CGCCCGCCCGCCGCGCGCCGGGAAGCAGCGCGGGCGGAGGATTTGACAACCCCGGCGAATGGTGATATTTTCGCCGCGGGCGCCCGCGAAAGTGGTGGAATTGGTAGACACGTCAGACTTAGGATCTGATGCCGCGAGGCCTGGGGGTTCGAGTCCCCCCTTTCGCATTGCCTTTGCTCCGCCGAGGACAAGCCTTCATGAACGCCAGCCGTTTTTTCAGTGAAGCCCGGCCCATCCGGCTGCTGCCGGCGCTGGCCGTCATTTTCGCCCTCCTTTGGGCCTGCGTCGCGCGCGGCAAGCCCCCGGCCCGCAGCGTGCTGCGCCGCCAGGTCGCCGCCCTGGCCGTCAGCCTGGCCGGATTGCCCTACATGTACGGCGGCAGGGACATCGACGGCTTCGACTGCAGCGGCCTGGTGTACTACGTATACGACTGCTTCGGCATCCGCCTGCCGCGCAGCGCCCGCGAGCAGTCGCGGCTGCCGGGGGCCGTTCGCCTGAAACGCGCTTCTGCGGGCGACATCCTGGTCTTCCGCCTGAAGAAGGCCTGGCATACGGCCATCTACCTGGGAGACGGCCGCTTCGTGCACGCGCCCAATGCCCGGGGCTGGGTGCGCCTGGAGACGCTGAACGATTACTGGCTGCCGCGCCTGAAATCCGCCATCGCCGTCCTGCCGCCGTACCGCTCCGCGCCGACGGGTGGGCAGGGCTGAAGGGGGTGCCATGACGAAATGGATCCTGGAGGCACGAGAGATCGAGAAGAGCTTCATCCAGCCGAACCGGGAACGCCTGGTTATCCTGCAGGGCCTTTCGCTCGGCCTGGAGCGGGGGAGCGTGATCTCGGTCACCGGGGCTTCCGGCTCCGGCAAGAGCACCTTGCTGCACGTGCTCGGCTCGCTGGACGGGACCGACGGGGGCTGCATCCGCTTCGACGGGGAGGATATCGCCGGCTTCGGCAGGAAACGGCTGGCCGCCTACCGCAACCGCGACATCGGCTTCGTCTTCCAATTCCATTACCTGATGCCCGAGCTGACGGTCAGGGAGAACGTCGCCGCTCCCGGGCTGGTCAGCGTCTTCCGCAAGCGCCGCGCCTTCGACGACGCCGCCGCGTTGCTGGCCGAGGTCGGCCTGGGCGACAAGCTCGACGCCATGCCCCACCAGCTTTCGGGTGGTGAGAAGCAGCGCGCGGCCATCGCCCGCAGCCTGCTCAACGGTCCACGCCTGCTGCTTGCCGACGAGCCGACCGGCAGCCTCGACTGGAAGACCGGCGAAGGCGTCTTCGCCCTGTTCCGGCGCCTGATCCGCGAGCGCGGGCTCAGCGCCATCGTTGCCACGCACAATCCCCAGCTGGCCGAGCTGACCGACAGGAAGTACCTGTTGCACGGCGGCAAATTACAGGAAATGTGAAAACGGTATTCGTGACGCGTAACGCGTGACGCGTGACATGTGAAGAATTTAATCCCAAGCACCAAATTGCCTGAAAAGTGTTATTGATAGTGATCGTGATAGTAAAGAAAGGAATTAGTGGAATGCATTTCATCATTGCGAATTTCAATGACATGATGACCGAATCGATTTTCGTCTGGCCTAATTCCGGATAGCGGGGAATTTCCCAAGGCTGTTCTTCTTGGGGTAGGGGCGGGTCTCAGACCCGCCCATGCATAAAAATGGATTCCATATCCTAAAAAGATCGGCCATTCTCCCTTGCTTGATTCATGTGCTCTTGTTACTTTCTTTCGCGTCACGCGTCACGCGTTACGCGTCACGTATAACCATGGCTTCAGCAATTCAGCGATTGTCTTGACATTGATCCCGCCAAAACTTATCATCATTTCATGAAAGACGTCCTGGCAGTGATCCTCGGCGGCGGCAGGGGCACGCGGCTGTTTCCCTTGACCCAGTTCCGGGCCAAGCCGGCGGTGCCCATCGGCGGCAAGTTCCGCCTCATCGATATCCCCATCTCCAACTGCCTGCACTGGAACATCAAGAAGATCATGGTCCTGACCCAGTTCAACACGGCGTCGCTGCACCGCCATATCTCCCAGTCCTACCGCTTCGACGGCTTCTCCGACGGTTTCCTGCAGATCCTCGCCGCCCAGCAGACCATCGAGGATTCGAACTGGTACCAGGGGACCGCCGACGCCGTGCGCAAGAACATCCACTACATCAAGCATCAGAAGGCCAGCACCGTGGTGATCCTCTCCGGCGACCAGCTCTACCGCATCAACCTGAAGGATTTCCTCAAATGCCACCGGGATAACCAGGCCGACATCACCATCGCCGTCAAGCCGGTCGCGCGCGCCCAGGCGGGGGAATTCGGCATCCTGCAGACCGACGAGCACCGGCGCATCGTCCGCTTCGTGGAAAAGCCGAAAACCGAGGAACTGCTGGACGAGCTGGCCGTTCCCGCCACCTACCTGGGACTGCAGGACCCGAGCCTGAGCCATATCGCCTCCATGGGCATCTACATATTCAAAAAGGACGTGCTGATCGACCTGCTGGAGCACAACATCAAGGAGGATTTCGGCCGCGAGGTCATTCCCGACGCCATCGACGGCAGCCGGGTCTTCGCCTACGTGTTCAACGACTACTGGGAGGACATCGGCACCATCAAGGCCTTTTTCGAGGCCAACCTCGACTTTGCCAACCCCATCCCGCGCTTTGATTTCTACAACGAGGAGACGCCGATCTTCACGCGCAAGCGCTTCCTGCCCGGCTCCAAGATCGAGAATTGCGACGTCCACTATTCGCTGATCTCCGACGGCTCGATCATCGAGGGCAGCAAGCTGGCCAACACCGTCATCGGCACGCGCTCGGTCATCCGCTCCAATTCCTACCTGGAGCGGGTGGTCATGATGGGGGCCGATTACTATGAAAGCCCGGAAGAAAAGGCGGAGGACGAGCGCCGGCAGCGCGGCCAGGTCGGCATCGGCCGCGACTGCGTCATCCGCAACGCCATACTGGACAAGAACGTCCGCGTCGGCGCCGGGGCGCGCCTGCTCAACGAGAAGGGCCTGGTGAACTTCAGCCACGACCGCTACCGCATCGTCGACGGCATCACCGTGGTCCCCAAGGACATGGAGATCCCCGCCGGCTTCGTCATCTGAACGTCCGCAACCTTTTGCCGGGCTGCGGCGTAGCAGTTTCATACACGGAGGCCCAATGAAAAAACTGATCCTGTTGCTCCTGGCCTGCGCCGTCGGCCTGCAGGCCGGGGAAATGAAGAAGCTGTCCCTCGAGCAGGCTTTCCTCAACCGTGGCGAGCCCCTGTTGAAGCCCCTGCCGGAAGCCGGCCCCTGGCTGGACGACTCCGCCTATGTCGAGCTGCGCAAGGACAAGGCGCTGCGCGTCGACGCCCGCAGCGGCCGCGCCCGCATCCTCTTCGATCCCGCCCCGCTCAAGGGCTCCGGCCCGGAAGGCCTGGACTGGCTGCGCCCGGCCGACCGCAGCGCCGATTACGGCCGGCTGGCGTTCATCCACGAGGGCGACCTCTACGTTTTCCGCAAGGCGACGGGGATGCTGCAGCGCCTGACCGAGACGGCCGGCGATGAGCAGAACCCCCGTTTCTCCCCCGACGGCAGCCGCGTGGCCTGGACCGCGGCAGGCAACCTGTTCGCCGGGGCCAGCAGCGGCGGCGCCCCGTCGCAGCTGACCCGCGACGGCGGCGACGAGATCCTCAACGGCTACGCCTCCTGGGTCTATTACGAGGAGATCCTCGGCCGGGCCGGCCGCTACCGCGCTTTCGAATGGAGCCCCGACAGCCGGACGATCGCCTTCATGCGCTTCGACCAGTCACGGGTGCCGCAGTTCCCCCTGTTCGATGCCGCCGGCGCCTATGGCCGGCTGGAAATGCAGCGCTACCCCAAGCCGGGCTTTCCCAACCCGACGGTCCGGGTGGGTTTCGCCGATCCCGACGGCAAGGGGATCGAATGGGTTTCTTTCGCCGACAGCGGCGACCATTACCTGACCTTCCTGGCCTGGGCGCCGCGCGGGGACAAGGCCTACGTCCAGTGGCTGAACCGCGGCCAGGACGAGTTGCGGATCTATGAGTATGACCTGGCCAAGAAAAAGCTGCGCCTCGCCTACAGCGAAAAGCAGAAGGCCTGGATCGATTTCCTCGATGCGGGGAGCTTCGCGCCGCTTCGCGACGGCGGCTTCCTGCTGGCGAGCAGCCGGAGCGGCTGGGACCACCTCTACCGCGTCGGCGCCGCCGGCGAGGTCAGGGCGCTCACCGACGGCGAGTGGTCGGTCAGCCGCATCGAAGCGGTCGACGAGCGGCGCGGGCTGGTTTTCTTCAGCGCCGACAGGGAGGATTCCGCGCGCAGCGACCTGTACCGGGTCGATTGGAACGGCGGCACGCCGCAGCGGCTGACCGGCGACGCCGGCTCGCACTCCGTCACCGTCTCGCCGCTCGGTTCCTTCTTCCTCGACCGCTGGTCCTCCCTGAGCCAGCCGGGGCGCCTGCGCCTGTGCCGCGGCGACGGCCGCGTGCTGCGCAGCCTGGGAGAAAGCGCCACGCCGGCACTGGCCGGCTATGACCTGGGCCGATCGGAGATCTTCCGCATCCCCGCCGCCGACGGCCTGCAGCTTCCGGCGGCCTGGATACTGCCGCCTGATTTCGATGCCGGCCGGAAATATCCGGTGGTCCTGAGCATTTACGGCGGCCCCGGCGCCCGTTCGGTGCGCGATGCCTTTCCCCGCCGCCTGGATGACCACTACCTGGCGGCGCAGGGGATCATCGTCATGACGGTCGACCACCGCGGCGCCGGCCACCACGGCAAGCGCGGGCAGGAGCTCATGCACCGCTGCCTGGGCAAATGGGAAATGGCCGATTACGGCAGCGCCGTCGCCTGGCTGCGCGAAAAGCCCTTCGTCGACGGCAGCCGCATCGGCATCAGCGGCGGCAGCTACGGCGGCTATGTCGCCGCGCTGGCGCTGGTATCGGCGCCCGATCTCTTTTGCTGCGGCATCGCCGAGTACTCGGTGACCGACTGGGCGCTGTACGATTCGGTCTATACCGAGAGGTACATGGATACGCCCGCGGAGAACCCCGACGGCTATCGCCAGGGCTCCGTACTCTCCCATGCCGGCACCTACCGGGGCGGGTTGCGCCTGACCCACGGCAGCATGGATGACAACGTCCACATGCAGAACTCGCTGCAGCTGCTGGATGCGCTGCTCGACCTGGGCAAGACGGTCGAGTTCATGGTCTACCCGGGCGAGCGCCACGGCATTCGCGGCAAGAAGGCGGCGGAAAGCGCCGTTTCCTCGGTCGAGTTCTGGAAAAGGCACTTCTTTGCAGGGGAGGGCGGACAGGTCATACCGGTCGGACACGTCCGACAAGAAAAAGCGGAATGAAACTCACAGCGCTCGACCGCTGCCCCTCTTGCCGGAGCGAGCGCATCCGCCTGTTCAAGAAGGGGACGGTGGAGCCGCAGGCGGTCAGCGCCGGCGACTTCAAGATCACCGACAGCCACTACGGCTCGCGCTGGACCTTCTTCGCCTGCCGCGGGTGCGGGCTGGTATTCGCCAACCCGGTCCCGGATCCCGAAGCCATCGCCCGTTTCTACGCCGCCCTGGAGGACGAGGAGTACAGCCAGGAAGGCGAGGGGCGCGGCCGCAACTTCAACGTCATCCTGAAGCGGCTCGGCCGCCTTGTCCCGGCAGGAAGCGCGCTTCTCGACGTGGGGGCGGCCAGCGGCATTTTCCTTAACCTGGCCCGCGCCGCCGGCTATCGCGTGCAGGGCATCGAGCCGTCTTCGGCGCTGGCGGATGACGCCGAGCGGCTGTTCGGCCTGAAGCTGTTCCGCGGCAGCGCCGAGCAGTTCCCGGGCGGTGAGGAGTTCCAGGCCGTGACGCTTCTCGACGTGCTGGAGCACGTGACCGATCCCAACGCCCTGCTGGCGACGCTTTCGCCGCTCCTGGCGCCCGGCGGGGTGCTGGTCGTTTCCACCCCGGACATCGGCAGCCTGGCTGCCCGCCTCATGGGCGGCCGTTGGTGGCACTACCGCGTGGCCCACATCAATTTCTTCGACCGCCGCGCCCTGGAGCGCCTGCTGGACGCCCATGGCTTCGACATCGTCCTGCGCAGGCGCTTCGCCTGGAATTTCTCGGCCTATTACCTGGTCACGAGGCTGCTGCCGATCCTCAAGGGCCCGGCTTTACAACGCCCCCTGAAAAAGCTACACTTGAAGCTGCAATTGTTCGATTCTTGGGAGGTCTATGCCCGGAAAAGGGAAAAGTAGCCTGTACCTGGCCTCGCTGCGGCTGGAGCGCTGGCCGCGCAGCAGCGCCATCGTCGTCGGCACGGCGGCGGTGTTCCTGGTCGAGCCCTCCCGCTTCCCGGCGCAGCTGACCCTTGAGCTGGGGCTGAAGCTGCTGCTGGCGTTCATCCTGACCTGGATGGTCTCCACCGCCAATTACATCGTCAACGAGATCACCGACGCCCCGTTCGATGCCCACCACCCCCAGAAGCGGAACCGCCCGCTGGTGGCAAAGGAGATCAGCGTCCCGGTCCTGCTCGGCGTCTGGGCGCTGCTGAGCGCCTCGGCGCTGGGCATCGCCTTCCATGCTTATTCTCCGGCCTTTGTCTGGAGCCTGGGGGCGCTGCTGCTGGCCGGCATCGTCTACAACGTGCCGCCGCTGCGCGCCAAGGATGTCCCGTACCTCGATTCCACCCTCGAGTCGGCCAACAATCCCATCCGCTTCCTGATCGGCTGGTACGTGCTGGCCACCGCCGCGCCGCCGCTCAGCCTGCTGGCCGCCTGGTGGGCCTTCGGCAACTTCCTGATGATCGGCAAGCGGGTGGCCGAAAAGAAGTTCCTCGCCCCCGAGGACGCCCGCAACTACCGGCTGTCGCTCGGCCGCACCAGCAGCGCGGGGCTGATCGCCTTCATGACCGCCAACGGCCTGGTTTTCCTGGCCATGTTCATCGTGTTCGCCGTGCGCTCCGGCCTGGGCACGTTCCTCTACGCGCTGCCATTCATCGTGTTCTACCTGGTCATTTTCATGTTCAAGTCCATCCAGGACCGCGATGCGGCCGAAGAACCGGAAAAGCAACTGAAAAACCCTTATTTTGCGCTGTACACCCTTTTTTTGCTGGTCATCTTCGCGATCGCGTTCCTGCTGAGGTGAAGTGATGGAGATCGACATCATCCTGAAAATCCTGCTGGCGGCCATGCTGGGCGGCATCATCGGGCTGGAGCGCGAGCTGGCGCACAAGGAGGCCGGGCTGCGCACCAATATCCTGATCGCCATCGGCAGCGCCCTGATCACCGTTCTTTCCGCCAAGATCGCCGCCCAGGCCCAGGTGGCCGATCCGGCGCGGCTGACGGCGCAGATCGTCAGCGGCATCGGCTTCCTGGGCGCCGGCGCCATCATCCAGGCGCGTTTCGCGGTCCACGGCCTGACCACCGCCGCCACCATCTGGACGGTGGCGGCCATCGGCATCGCCGTCGGCAGCGGCTTCTACCTCCTGGCCTTTTTGGTCACCCTGCTGGTGGTCATCGTACTGACCCTGTTCAGGTTCCTGCAGGCCTATTTCGAGAGGCACAAGCGGAATTACGTCTATCTGATATCCACCGAGGAGAAGGCATCGCTGCTGATCGAGATCCGCCAGGTCATGACCGAGCTGAGCATCCGCTATGCCAGCTCGCGACTGAGGCGGCACGGCAACGGCTACGAGCTCGAGATCATCTTCAACACCTCGGAGAACAAGAACCGCGAGTTCCTCGACAAGATCATGCTGCTCCAGGGAGTGAACGAGGTCCTCTCCGAGAACATATGACCGCGCTGCTGCTGGCCACGCGCAACCGCGGCAAGAAGCGCGAGCTGGAGCAGTACCTTGCCGCCAGCGGCGCGGCCCTGCGCCTGCTTTCCCTGGCCGATGTCGCCGCTGGCGCGGACATCGAGGAGACGGGGGGGACATTCGCCGAGAATGCCCGCTTGAAGGCCGATCATTACAGCCGTGCCACCGGCCTGGACACCCTCGGCGATGATTCGGGCCTCGAGGTTGCGGCCCTGGGCGGCCGCCCGGGAGTGCTTTCCGCGCGCTACGCCGGCCCGGGCGCGGGCGACGACGCCCGCATCGAGAAGCTGCTCGCGGAGATGAGGAACGTGACCGACCGCCGCGCCCGCTTTGTCTCCGCCGTGTGCATCTCGCGCGGAGGTTCCGCGCTCGCCCAGTTCATCGGCACGGTCGAGGGAGAGATCCTGGGCGGGAGAAGGGGAGCGGGCGGCTTCGGCTATGACCCGCTCTTCCTCTATCCGCCGCTTCGCAGGACGTTCGCGGAGTTGCCCATCGAGGAAAAGAACCGGATATCCCACCGCGCCCGCGCCCTGGATCAGGTGCGGGAGTTCATCCTGAGAGGAGGCTTGAAATAGCAGATCCTCGCCGGACCTGTCGGACGGGTCCGATGGCGCCAGGCGATTTTGAAAAATCGGGCGAAAGTATTATCATGATGCCCAAGGAGGCTCCATGGACCTGGAAAAGTTCATCCGCGACGTGCCTGATTTTCCCAAGCAGGGGATCCTGTTCAAGGACATCACCACGCTGCTGCAGGACGGCGACGCCTTCCGCCAGGCCGTGAACCGCATGCTGAAGAAGCATCTGGACGCCGATGCCAGGATCGACAAGGTCATGGGCATCGAGGCGCGCGGCTTCATCCTCGGCGGCGTCATGGCCTACAAGCTGGGCTGCGGCTTCGTGCCGGCGCGCAAGCCCGGCAAGCTGCCGTACCGCTCCGTACGCGAGGAATACACCCTGGAATACGGGACAAACTCCCTGGAGGCCCACGAGGATGCCATCCGTCCCGGCGAGCGGGTGCTGGTCGTCGATGACCTGCTGGCCACGGGCGGCACGGCGCTGGCCGCCGCCCGGCTGGTGGAGAAGCTGGGCGGCGAGGTGGCGGCGATCGAATTCATGGTCGAGCTCTCCTTCCTGAACGGGCGCGAAAAGCTCCCCGGCTACAAGGTCCACAGCCTGATCACCTGCGCATGATGCTCAAGGCGCTGCTGCTCCTGCTGCAGGTCACCCAGCACTACCTGGTCATGCAGCCCGTGCAGGAGGCGATCGTCAACGGCCGCTTCGAGGCCCTGGCCCCGATCTGCCGAACGCGCGTCGTGCTCAACCTGGAGGAGCCTTTCGATCTCCGCGGCGCCATGAGCCGCGAGCAGTTCATCGGCGACCTGGCGGCCCGTTTCGCGGACCTGCGGGCGGAGACGATCGAATGGTCGTCGCTGCAGGTCGAGGGGAACATCGCCGTGCAGTCGCTGAACCTGATCCTGCGCAGGCGCTTCTCCGGATCACGCGTACCCTTCAAGCTGATCCTGTTCATGAGCAGCGACACGGCCCCCGGCGAAGAAAAAGAATGGCAGCTCTATTACCTGCGCGGCTTAAAAATATAGCCCTTGCCGTCCTGGCCGGCCTCCTGGCCGTCGCCGCGCTGTGGACCGTCCTCGCCCCGCGGGGAAAAATGGCCCAGGCCGGCGTCCGCGCCCTGGTCGAGCGCGATGCCGCGCGCATGGATGCCGTCGTGGCCAGGTCCGTGCGCGGCTGCCTGGATCGTTCCGGGCGACTCGGCCGCTCCTTTGCCGCCGGCGGCCTCGATGCCGCCGAGCTGGAAAGGCGCGAGGCCCTGGTCGTCGAGCGGAACGGCCTGATCAGCGATTATGTCGGCGAGATCTTTTTTTTCAAGCCCTTGGCGCTGCGCGAGGGAGAATGGCGGCTGATCCAGAAGAACCAAAGCGTCTATTTCCTGCGCCGGGTCGCCGCCGACACCTTCTACCTGCGCTTTTTCATGGACATCCGCTCCGGCCCGCTTCAGAAAGAGGCATCGTACCCCTATCCGGTCTTCGACCTGAAGTTCGCCGACCGGCCCCTGCCCGGCGCCGGGGCCGGTTTTTCCTATGACCGGGCGCAGGACCGCTTCTATTTCACCCGGGCATTGCCCTCCAGCCAGAACCAGTTCCTGCTGTCCCTCGTGTTTTCCCGGGCCACCCTGGCGCAGCCGGGACTGAGGACCCGCAAGGCGCTGGCCTATGCGCTGGCCTTTCTCTCCCTGCTGTCACTGTTCCTGTGGGCCGGTAACGGCGGCGGCTGGCGCCTGCTGCCGCGGCTATTCTGCCTGGCCGGCATGGCGTTCAGCGCCTGGTGGGCGATCGCCTGGCTGACCCGCCGCAGCATCTACATTCCGGGGCACGCTTCGGCGCTGCGCTCCGTCTTCCAGCCCCTGGTGCTGCTCATCTTCCTGCTGCTCGCCGCCCGCGGCTTTTTGGGGCGGGCGCGGCGCCAAAGCGGAATCGCGGCCCTGGTCCTGTTCAACGCCCTCTCCGTTCCCGCGTTCCACGCCGCCCGCGTCGTCCTGGATCACGTCGATTTTCCCTACGGGGAATTCGCCCTGAACCCCGAATATCTCGGGCTGCTGGCGCTGGTCGCCGGCCTGCTCGCCGTCCCGCTGCTGGCCGCGGCGCCTTTCCTGGAAGGCCTGCCTGTGCGGAGATCCTGGCCGCTCATGGCCGCGCAGGCGGCCCTGTTCCTCACCCTTTGGCGCCTGGCGGCCATTCCGTTCCTCGTCCCTTTCCTTTTGGCCCTGGCTTTCATCACCCTGCTGCTGCAGCCGCGGCCTCCCTGGGCGCGCGTCCTGCCGCCGCTGCTGCTGCTGGCACTGGCGGTCAGCGTCCTGCTGGGCGAGCATGCCCTGCGCGAGCGCCGGGCTTTCGTCAGCGAGAACCTGAAGCCGATCTTTTCCAGCCAGGACGATTACGCCAAGCTCGTGGCCCGTGAAATTGTCTATGAGTTGAACTCGCAAAGCGAGCCCCTGCACGCTCTCTTCGCCGCCGACCGGGACGACAGGCTGGGCGACTGCTGGAAGAACACGCTGGCGGCCAGCGAAAGCATCGCCTCGGGCATCCACGTGGTGGCGGGCGACGGCGCCGTCCTGAGCTCTTTCTCGTACCAGATACCCTATATCCCGCTCGACAAGGAGGATATTTTCCCCTTCTGGCACGTGGAGAACGTGGATGCGGTCCTGTTCGGCAGGAACGTGAGGCTGGCCGTGGCCACGATCAGCGTCTTCCAGAAGGAGCGCTACCTCGGCTATGTCATGGTCCAGGTCCTGAACACCGCCGACCTCATCCTCAAGAGCCGCGAGCCGCAGTCCATCCTCACCGTGGACCGCAGGATCCGCGACGCCGGGCTCGGCTATATCAAGCTGGACGAGGAACGGCGCATCCTGGAGAACCCGGCCAACATCAACGTGGAGGACCTGGCGGCGCTGTCGAGCGCCGGCGACGCCTGGGTGCGTTTCCGCTCCATGGGCCAGGCCTTCAGCGGCCACGTCTTCCGCATCGGCGACGAGACGGCCGTCATCTTCTATCCCCGGGACACCTTCTTCCGGTCCTTCTCGGAATACATCAAGGTGCTGGGTTTCCTGCTGCTGCTGGCGGCGCTGCTGTGCCTGCGCCAACTGGCATCGTTCCCCTGGCGGCCCGTGCTGGGCTCGTTCTCGGTGAAGGTGTTCGCCATCCTGGTCCTGCTCTCCATGTTCACGGCGGCGGCCTTCTCCCTTTTTTCCCTCAACTTCAATTTCCGTTCCCTGGAGGCGCAGCGCGCCCTGGCGGCCCATTCCCGCGGCCGCGCCGCCCTGAACGTCATCAACAACCTTTTGGCCGACGGCGGCGAATTGACGCAGCGCCACATGTTCCTGCTGCAGAAGATCCTGGAGAACGACATCAGCGTCTACGAAAACGGGACGCTGCTCTTCACTTCGGACCACCGCAAGATCATCCGCTCGCAGCTGCCCATTTACCTGAACTCGGGCATCCGCGACATTTTCCGCCGGGGCGGCCGGCAGTTCGAGCTGCGGCAGAACGAGAACACGCTCGACCTGTTCTTCAAGACGGCGGGGGACTACGTGTTCGACATCGAGTTCCCCTTCGACAGCGCCGACCCGCTGCGGGCGCGGCGCACCAACATCGACTTCCTGGCGACCGTCTTCTTCGTGCTGATCGTCATCGGGCTGGGGGCGGCCCTGTTCTTCCGCAACCAGATCGTGGCCCCCATCCATCGCCTGAACCGGGGCATGGCCGAGGTGCAAAAAGGCAACCTGAGCCCGCTCGCCAACATCCCGGCCGAGAGCGAACTGCGCGAGCTGTACCAGGGATTCAATTCCATGCTGGAGGGGATCCAGGAGCAGAAGCAGAACGCCTCCGAGATCTCCAGGATGAAGACGCTGGTCCAGCTCGGCCGCCGCGTGGCCCACGAGGTGAAGAACCCGCTGACCCCGATCCGGCTGTCGGCCGAGCAGATCCAGCGCTCGCTGCAGGACGGCGGCGAGAAAGCCGGCGAGATCATCGCCCATGCCGTGCGCTACATCATCGAGGAGACCGAGCACCTGCGGCGGGTGGCTTTCGGCTTCCTGAACCTGTCGAAGCAGGACGAGCTGAAGCCCGAGCCCTTCCGCCTCGCCGACCTGGTCGAGGAGGCGGTCGGCCACCTGCGGCCGATCTACCCCCAGGTGCGTTTTTCCGTTTCCGGCGGCGCCGGCGGAGGCATCGACGTCGTCGCCGACCGCCAGAAGATCAAGCAGGCGGTCGACAACGTGCTGACCAATTCACTGGAGGCGCTGGGCATGACCCCGGGCGAGATCGACGTCACCCTCGGCCAGGACGGGGACAGTGCCCTGATCCGCATTCGGGACAACGGAGCGGGGATCTCCCCGCAGGACCTGGAGCGCATCGCCCGCGAGGAATTTTCCTCCAAGGAACTGGGGACCGGGCTGGGGCTGGTCATCGCCCGCCGCTTCCTGGAGCTGCACCGAGGCACGCTGGAGATCGACTCGCATCCGGGAAAGGGCACCACCGTCGTCATGAGGTTCGCCAAGCATGCGCCTGCGTCCTGATCCCCTGGCGCCCGGCGACGCGATCGGCGTCTTCCTGCCGTCTTCACCCGCGCGCGAGCCCTTCCGCAGCCAGGGGATCCAGGCCCTGCGCGACCTGGGATTCCGCATCCGCGAAGTGAACGATCCGCTTTCCGGCGAGGATTTCCGCTCCCGCACGCCGCAGCGGGCCCTGGAAGACCTGCAGGCCTTCTTCAGCGATCCGGACGTGAAGGGGCTTTGGGCCGGGCGCGGCGGCTACGGCTGCAACCATCTCCTGCCGCTGCTCGACCGCCTGGTCATCCCCGTGGCCAAGGTCGTCGTCGCCTCGTCCGATGCCAGTTACCTGCTCTGGCACCTGATGGATGTGCGCGACATGGTCGTCTTCTATGGTCCCATGGCCTATGGCGGCCTGGCCGCCGGCGAGTACGACCGCGAGCAGCTGCTGGCGGCCCTGACCGCCAACCGGGCGCCGCTGCATTTTCACGGGCAGGCCCTGTGCCCTGGACGCGCCCGCGGCCTGCTTTCCGGGGGATGCCTTTCCAATTTCGCCTCCCTGATCGGCACGGCCTACCTGCCGCGGGTCAAGGACCGCATCCTGCTGCTGGAGGATGTCAACGAGCGGCCCTACCGCCTCGACCGCCTGCTGTGGCAATGCGAGCAGGCCGGGGTATTCCGCCGCGTCCGCGCCCTGCTGCTCGGCGAGTTCCCGCATTGCTTCAAGGACGCGATGGAGAAGGATGCCTTCTACCGGCGCTGGCGGGAGCGCCTCTCCGGCCTGGGCGTCCCGGTGCTGTACGACCTGCCCTTCGGCCACGCGGCGTCGGCCCAGGTTCTGCCGCTCGGGGTCCGGGCCGAAGTTCAGGCCGGGGATGAAGGGGGCGCCCTGCGCTGCGAGATCGGGGTGAAATGGTGAAGAAGGTATTTCTCAGCGGCATCGCCGGGACGGGCATGAGCGCCCTGGCCGGCCTTTTCAAGGAGGACGGCTGGCAGGTCTACGGCTCGGACAGCCGCTTCTACCCGCCGGTGGACCGGCTGCTCGCCGACCTGGGGGTCACGCTGTTCCAGGGTTACGCCGCCGGAAACATCCCCGCCGGCGTCGATCTCTGCGTGATCGGCAATGCCATCAGCCGCGGCAACCCTGAGGCCGAGTTCATCCTCGACCGCCGCCTGGAATACCTCTCCATGGCCGAAGCCCTGCAGCGTCATTTCATCCATGGCAAGCGATCCGTGGTGGTGGCCGGCAGCCACGGCAAGACCACCACCGCTTCGTTCGTCGCCCACATGCTCGACGTCGCCGGCTTGCGGCCCGGGTTTTTCATCGGCGGCAAGCCGGAAAATTTCGCCGCCAATTACCGGCTGGCCGCCGGCGACTTCTTCGTCAGCGAGGGGGACGAATACGAAACGGCGTTCTTTGACCGCTCGGCCAAGTTCTTCAAGTACCGGCCCGAGTTGCTGCTGATCACCGCCCTGGAGCACGACCACATCGATTTCTACCCCAGCGCGGCGGCCTACCTGCAGAGCTTCCGCAACCTGGTCAACCAGGTCCCGGGCGCCGGCCGCATCATCGTCAACGGCGACTATGCCATGGCCCGGCAGGCGGTCGAGCGCTCGTTCACGCCGGTCGTATTCTACGGCGGCCGGGGCTGCGCCAGCGAGATCTCCGGGCTGCGGCCGGAAAACGGCGGCTATTCATTTTTCCTGGCCGTGAACGGCCGCAAGCGCTCCTTTCATTCGCCCCTGCCCGGGCCCTACAACGCCTGGAACCTGGCCGCCGGCATCCTGCTGGGCGCCGAGCTGGGCCTGGGGTCAAAGGTTGTGGAGCAGGCGGTCTCCACTTTCCAGGGGGTGGAGCGGCGGCTGACCCTCCTGGGCCATGCCGGGAACACGGTGTTTCTCAGCGATTTCGCCCACCACCCGACGGCCATCGCCGGCGTGCTGGCCGGCCTGCCCGACACCTATCCCGGCCGCCGGATCATCGCGGTTTTCGAGCCGCGCTCCTGGAGCCTGCGGCGCAATTTTTTCCAGCAGCGGCTGCCGGACGCCCTGGGTCGGGCCGACGAGATCCTCATCCGGGACGTTTTTGAAAAGGAGAAGATCCCGGCGGGGGAGCGCCTGTCGGTCGAGGAGCTGCGCGCGGATCTCGAAAAGCGCGGCAGAAAGGCGTGCGTCTGCGCCGATGAAGGGGAGATCAGGGCCCATGTCGCCGCCCTGGATCTCGACGCCGCCCAGGTCGTCATCCACCTGTCCAACGGCGACGTGCGCGCCTACAGCGAATGGGTGCGGTCCCTGTGCGCCGGCGGGCCCACTTGACAAAACAACGCCAGCCGCTAAGATTGAAAATTCAAAACGGACAAGGAGGAGCGAACATGGATATCGCCCGGGAACTGGTCCCCCAGGAAAGACGGAAACCCCTTTTCGACGACCCGTTGAAGCTGCCGTTCGGCCGCAATTTCACCGACCACATGTTCACCATGGAGTTCACGCCGCAATCGGGATGGTGCCGTCCGCGGATCAAGCCCTACGGGCCCCTGCAGATCGATCCCTCGGCCAACGTCCTGCACTACAGCCAGGAGGTGTTCGAGGGACAGAAGGCCTACAGGTCGCCCCGGGGCGAAATCCTGATGTTCCGTCCCCAGGAGAACGCCCGGCGCCTGAACCGCTCCCTGAGCCGCATGTGCATGCCGGAGATTCCGGAGGCTTCGGTGCTGGAGGCCGAATGCGCGCTGCTCAGGGTCGAGGAGCGCTGGGTGCCGGCCCAGAAGGGCGCGAGCCTCTACGTGCGGCCGACGGTGATCGGCACCGAGGCGGCGCTGGGCATCAAGCCCTCCAGCGATTACCTTTTCTATATCATCCTCTCGCCGGTGGGGCCTTACTTCAAGGAGGGATTCAACCCGGTCAGCCTCTGGGTGAGCGACACCTACTCCCGCGCCGGCAGCGGCGGCACCGGAGAGGCCAAGACCGGCGGCAACTACGCCGGCAGCCTGCTGGCCACCCTGGAGGCGACGAAGAAAGGCTACAGCCAGGTCCTCTGGCTCGACGCCGGCGAGCACCGCTACGTCGAGGAGGTCGGTGCCATGAACATCTTCTTCGTCATCGACGGCAGGCTGGTCACGCCGGCGCTGGGCGGGACGATCCTGCAGGGCATCACCCGCAAGTCGGTGCTGGAGCTGGCCCCGGAGCTGGGCATCCGGTGCGAAGAGCGCCGCATCGCCATCGACGAGGTCGTCGAGGGCATCGCCTCGGGCCGGGTGAGCGAGATCTTCGGCGCCGGCACGGCGGCGGTCATCAGCCCGGTGGGCAAGATCGGCTACCGCGGCACGGACTATATCATCGACGGCGGCCGGACCGGTCCCTGGGCCAGGAAACTCTTCGACACGCTGACCGGGATCCAGTACGGCGAGCTGGAGGACCGGCACGGCTGGATCTACACCGTCCAGTAGACCCGTCCCATGAGGATATTCCGAATGGCGCCGCTGCTCCTGCTGGCGGCGCTGCCGTTGCGCGCCGATGAAGCGTTTCCGCGCGCCCAACTCATCGACCCGGTTGTCTCCCTCCGGGAGCCGTCCCAAAGCTATGTGCTCTACCTGCCGTCGGGGTATGACTCGGGACGGCGCTGGCCCGTCCTCTATTGCTTCGATCCCCGCGGCTGCGGCCGCGTCCCTGCCGCCCTTTTCCGCGCGGCGGCGGAGAAGCACGGCTGGATACTGGCGGCATCGAACAATTCGCGCAACGGCCCCTGGAAGGACATCTACCTCGCCGCCTGGGCCGTGTGGGACGACACGCGCGCCCGCCTGCGCATCGACGAAACGCGGGTTTACGCGGCGGGATTCTCCGGCGGCGCGCGGGTGGCTTGCGCACTGGCCCGCATTTTGGAGATCCGGACCGCCGGCGTGATCGCCTGCGGCGGCGGATTGCCCGAGTGGCTCGAGCCCGCGGACATGGCCGCCATTCCCTGGTTCGGCACCGTGGGCCGCCACGACTTCAATTTTCATGAGATGAAGGACCTGGAAAAAGATCTTCGCCGGCAGGGGAGCCGCTGCCGGCTGGAAGTTTTCCCCGGCAAGCACAGCTGGCCCCCCGTTCAGCTGGCCATGGAGGCGGTTTCCTGGCTGGATCAGCTATCCGGTGGCAAGAGTGTCAGTGACAGTGTCAGTGTCAGCAAGAGATCTGACGAGCCCTAGTGGTAGTGATAGTGGTAGTGGTTGCCGAAGACCGGAACAATTTCTGTTCTTTCTCATCACGCATCACTTATCACTCATCACGATGTCAGTGTCAGTGACAGTGTCAGCAAGAGATCTAACGAGCCCTAGTGGTAGTGATAGTGATAGTGGTAGTCGGAGACCAGAGCAATTCTTTTTCTTTCGCATAACGCATAACGCTTAACGAGGGAATGGATGTAATCGGTTTTCGGTGGACGGTTTAAGGTTGACGGTCAGAAAAAGCAATACGAAGACTTAAATTTCAAATCCCGAATAACAAACAATATCCAAATTCCAATTTCCAAAACAAAAGCCAAGGCACGAGTCGGTGACAGTTTCAGAAAGAGCCATGGACGGAGCGAACGCCGTCGTCCGGCGACCTGGCTCCTTGGCTCGCATTATTTGACGGCTTCCAGTTCCTCCAGGAAATCAACGGCTCGGCGCAGATGCGGGATGACAATCGAACCGCCCACGACCAGGGCGACATGCAGCGCCTCGAGGATCTCGTCGCTGCCCGCTCCCTTTTCCCTGGCCTGGATCAGGTGGTAGGAGACGCAATCGTCGCAGCGCAGCACCAGGGAAGCGGTCAGGCCGAGCAGTTCCTTGGTCTTGCCGTCCAGGGCCCCGGGCTGATAGGCCTGCTCGTCCAGGGCGAAAAAGCGCTTGATCCCCAGGTTGCCCCTCTCCAGGATCCTGGCGTTCATCTTCTGGCGAAAGCGGGTGAATTCCTCGAAGCGACCCATGGTCCTATTCCTGCTCCACGGCTTCGATCTTCACCTGGAACACGTGCGACTTTTCGGGCTTGGCATCGCTCTCCCAGGGGCGGACGTACTTCATGGCGATCTCGGCCTCGCCCGCTTTCAGGGCCCTGAAAGTCCAGCGAAACGTCTCATCGCCGCCCACCCTGTGCGGGTCCTTTTTCTTTTCCTCGATGGTTTCGCCCAGGAATTCCAGGAGCTCTTTGTCGGGTTCAGCAGCCAGGGTCCAGTTGTACCCGGTTCCGGGCCGGCCCTGGAAACTCAGGGAGAACGTCTGCCCCGGTTCGACGCGGATGGGAGTGTTTTCCTCCTGAGACATTGCGAAAACGGGCATGGGCACCTCCCCGGCAACCTGGCTTTGGGACTTCGGCGCCGCGGCGCAAGACGCCAACGCCAGGATGCAAGCAAGCAAAAACAGAGTTGTTTTCATTGCGGCCTCACCTTTGAATCATAATCCCGGGAGCGCAAAAACGCAATAGAAATAGAAGTACATTTATGGTGTCACCGGCACTGACACTTGTTCTTGTATTCCCTCTTTTATTCCCTCAAACCGTCAACCGATTTGTTTCATCTTGTTCAGGCTAGTTCCCCGACCAGGGCCTGGAAGGCCTCCTTCTGGTAATTCAGCAGCTGGACCCCCATGCCGCCCGGGAAGAGCAGCCAGGGCTTGCCCAGGTCATCCTTGCTCCAGATGATGAAGCCGGCCAGGCTGACACTTTCCCCCCGGCCCTCGAACTCGACATTGATCCCCTTGCCGGCGGGGCAGGGATGGGGGGTCTGGATGAAAACACCCCGGCGCGAGATGTCGCCGGTAAAGGAAAGGAATCCGTGGCCATTGTAATAGAAGCGCACGGGCAGTTTTTTTTGGACCCGCTTGTCCCGTCTCTTGTCCATGGCATCTCTCCGAAATCGATCCGCTGATAAAAGTATGTCCCGGATCGCCGGGAATGTCAATCGGAAATTTTCCGATCTCAGGCCGGGCCCTTGTCCCGGCATGCGGCGCGGAACTCGCAGTGGCGGCAGAAGGGGGTCTCGTTGGCGGGGAAGACGCCGGCGCCGATGCTCTGCGCCACGTCTTCGATCATGGCCAGCAGGGCATCCGTGGCGGCCTCGTCGGGGACCACGCGCAAGGTTTGATGGCGCACGTTGCCCGCGGTCCTGCCGTAGAAAACCTCGTATTTCAGGCTGGCCGGCAGCGGGCCGAAACTGCGGTCAAAAAGGTACTTGTAGATGATCATCTGCGGCGAATTCCGCGCCCGGCTGTCGCTCCAGCGGCCGGTCGTGGTCTTGAAGTCGGTGATGCTGAAGTCCTCTTCGACCAGGTCGATGACGCCTTTCAGCAGCACCCCGCTGCCGGGGAGTTCGGCGCCCAGCTCCTTTTCCACCATCAGGGGACGCGTACCCGGGGCGAAATGGCGCAGGAAGTGCCTGAGGAAGGCCAGCCCCCGCTGCCGGGTCTCGTCGCGGGGTGATCGCCAGGAAATATCTCGCCCGGAGGCTTCCGCGTCGAACCGCGAGCGGAAGTAATCCTCCAGTTCCTCGTCCGCCGGCATGACGCCGCCTATGCGCTGCAGGAAATAGTGCTCGATGGCGGAGTGGAAGACCTCGCCGAGAAAAACCTTTTCATTGCCGGGCGGATGGATGCCCTCGACGTAGGCAAACCAGTATTTTCTCGGGCATTCCTTGTAGGCGCGGATCTGGCTGTGGGATATGTAGCCGCGGGGCAGGAGCATCCAGCGGGATTACTTTTCGTTTTTGTTGACCAGGTGCAGCAGTCTCGATTTGTAGCGCGAGCCGGTGTTCTTGTGGATCGTCCCCTTGCGCACGGTCATGTCGATGATGGAAATGGTCTTGGGGAGCATCTTGGCGGCCTCGTCCTTCTGGCCGGCTTCGACCTTCTTCCTCAGGGCCTTGATTTTATTCTTCATCTTGGAACGGTTGCTGCGGTTGACCATTCTCTTCTTTTCGTCCTGCCGATGCTTCTTTACGGCCGAGTCATGATTTGCCATTGAGTTCCTCCAGAATCACGGTCATCATACACAAAAATCGCCGCACTGTCAACACTCGGGAAGAAGATATTGGACGCTAGACGTTAGACGTTAGACGTTAGCCAGAGGAAGAAAATGCATGGTCATGTCCATTATTCGTCGATGATTTTCTTGCTAACGTCTGACGTCTGTCATCTGACGTCTATTTTTTTGTCCCACGGCCCGCTCTGCAGGCCTCCCAGGTCGAGGGTGACGAAGCGCAGGCCGCGCGCCCGGCAAAACGCCAGGAGCCTTTTCTTCAAGGCCAGCACGGCCTGGAAATGCGTTGCCCCGGCCTCGACGCGCACTCCGTCGGGGATGTAGCGCACGCGCAGGGGGAAAATGCCTTGCCGGGCCAGGTAGTGCTCCACCTGGCCGATCGCCCGCATCTGCCGTTCATCCAGGGGATGATCGTAGGGAAAACGGGTGGCCAGGCAGGTAGAGGAAGTGAGGTAGAATTCCGCGATGCCCGCACCGGCCAGCTCGCCGGCGATCTCACCGGAGGTGATGCCGGCGTCGCTGAGCGGCGAGAGCACGGCCATTTCCTCCAGGGCTCGGCGCCCCGGGCGATGCTCGGCCGAGTCGGAACGGGTCGAGCCGTCCAGCAGCGCCGCCATGCCCAGCCGGGCGGCCTCCCGCTTCAGGGCGCGGAACATGAGTTGCTTGCAGGCGTAACAGCGGTCGCGCCGGTTGCGGAGCAGGGCGGAGCCGGGCGGCAGGTCGAGATGGAGCACGCGGACCGGAACGGGCAGCCGTTCGCGGAAGTACTTCAGGCGCGCCCGCGCTCCCGGGCCGCTGAACGGCGTTTCGACGGCGCAGGGCACGACGTTGACCTTGCCCAGCGCCGCCACGGCTTCACGCGCCAGGAAAAACGAGTCCTTGCCGCCGGAGAACGCCACCAGGACCCGGCCGCAGCGCTTCAGGGCCGCATGCAGCCTGGCCTTTTTCCGCTCGGGGATTCCGGTGGGCGGCTTCATTCCCTGGGCGCGCCTTTTTGGCAGAAGCGCCGGAGCACGGCGGCAAAGACCCGCTCCAGGCCGGGGTTGCCGTCGATGAACGCCAGGTTGGGGCCGCGCAGGGCCAGGTAGTTGGCGCGGACCTTGAGCAGGAAGTCCCTTTTCTCGAACAGTCTGGCGACCTCCGTCCGCGCGCGGCCGATGCGCTCCAGCGCCCGGTCGACATCGACGTCGATGATGAAGACGAGGTCGGGCTCGGGCGCGAACTCGCGGTTGGCGCGCAGGATGTCTCCCGGGTCCAGTCCGCGCGCCCCCTGGTAGCAGGCGTTGGAATAATAATAGCGGTCCATGACCACGGTCGTTCCCGAGCGCAGCGCCGGCAGGATGTTGTTCTCCACGTCCCAGCGCCGGTCGGCGAGGAACAGCTCCAGTTCGTCCTGGATGGCGATGGCGTCGTTCTCCCGGGCGGTGCGCCGGATCCTGTCCCCCAGGGGAGAATCGCTGGGCTCGCGCAGCCAGGCCGCGGCAATGCCGCTGGCAAGCAGGTGAGCGTGGAACATGCGCGACAGGGAGGTCTTGCCCGAGCCGTCAATGCCCTCGAAGACGATCAGTTCGGCCATCTACGCTCCGAAGCAGGTGCCCACGGCCCTGGCGACCCGGACCAGGTCGTTGTCGTCGCGGACGCGCCGCGGCACGGCCACGGCGTCCTTGATCGGCGTCGTGCGGATGTCCTGGCCACGCAGCCCCACCAGCTGGCCGAACTTGCGCCCGACGGCGGCCTGGACGGCGTGATAGCCGAAGCGGCTGGCCAGGATGCGGTCGAAGGGCGAGGGGCTGCCGCCGCGCTGCACATGCCCCAGTATGGTGAAGCGGCTCTCGATCCCGGTCATGTCTTCCACCTGGTTGGCGACCAAAGCGGCGATGCCGCCCAGGCGGATGGGGTCGCTGGCGTCGTTCACCTGGCGGGCGACCACCCGCTCGCCCCCCTCGGGCCTGGCCCCCTCGGCGACCACGATCAGCGAAAAGCGCTTGCCGCCGTCGCTGCGCCGGCGGATCTTCTCGCAGACCTTGTCGACGCGGTAGGGGAGCTCGGGGATGAGGATGACGTCGCCGCCGCCGGCCAGTCCCGCCCCCAGCGCGATCCAGCCGGCATAGCGGCCCATGACCTCGATGACCATGATGCGGTGGTGGGCCTCGGCGGTCGAGTGCAGCTTGTCGACGGCGGTGGTGGCGATGTTCAGCGCGGTGTCAAAGCCGAAGGTGACGTCGGTGCCGTCGAGGTCGTTGTCGATGGTCTTGGGAACGCCGATGACCGGCACTCCGTGCTTTTCAAAGAACGTATTGGCGATGATCTGCGTGCCGTCGCCGCCGACGGTGATCAGGGCGTCGATCTCGTTGTACTCGATCGTCTTGAGCGCCTGCGCCGAGACGTCGCGGTGCTCCTTTTTCGCTCCCGGGCCGGGCTCGGTGTAATGGAAGGGGTTGTCGCGGTTGGAGGTGCCCAGGATGGTGCCGCCGCGGGGCAGGATGCCCGACACTTCGGCCAGGGCGAGCGGGCGGACGTTCTTGTGGATCAGCCCGGCGTAGCCGTCCAGTATGCCGCAGACCTCGAGGCCGTGGTCGCGGCAGGCCGTGTGCACCACGGCGCGGATGACGGCGTTCAGCCCCGGGCAATCGCCGCCGCCGGTCAATATCCCGATCTTCCTGATCTTTTTCATCGCTTCTCCTGTTCCGGGCGCCATCATAGCAAAAAAGCGGCATGGCGCCAATGCCGGGCGGGCGGCGGCTAGGCGGGATCGGCCCCGGCCCGTTCCTGCAGGGCGTCCAGCCCTTCCGTTAGACGATTCGTCTCCCGCTCCAGTCCGCAGGCGGAGAGTCCGGGCGGGATGCGCAGGGGCGTTCCATAGACGAAGCGGATGCGCCCGAAGGGCAGGGGGACCAGGAAACGGTCCCAGCTCTTTTCCAGCACCTTGACGCGCGTCGCCGACCAGCTGACGGGCACGACCCAGGCCCCGGTTTTCGCCGCCAGCTGCACGGCCCCCTCCTTGACGCGGCGCGCAGGCCCCTTGGGGCCGTCGGCGGTGATCAGCACCCGGGCCTTTTCCTCGCGGATGGAGCGCGCCATCTCCAGGAAGGCCCGCGCCCCGCCCCGGGAGGAGGAGCCGCGGATGGGGTCCATGCCGAACTCGGCGGCGACGGCGGCCACCAGGTCGCCGTCGCTGGAGAGGGAGATCAGCGGCCGGGCGCCGCAGTTCTTGAAACGGTGGATGACGAAGAGAATGTGGCGGTGCCAGAAGACGTAGATCAGCGGCGTCGCGCCCTGCTCCAGGGCGCGCAGCTCGTCCAGCCCTGCGATCGTCACCTTGTTAAAGGCGACGACGCCCTCGATCAGCAGCCGGGCCAGCTTGCCCAGGATCAGCAGCCTAATCCTTTTCAGCCAGGCCATATTCCTTGATCTTGTCCAGCAGCGTCTTGTAACTGACCTTCAGGATCTCGGCCGCCCGCGTGCGGTTGAAGCCGGTCTCGGAGAGGACCTGGGCGATCTTCCGCTTCTCGGCCAGCGCCCGCGCCCGCGTACCGACCTCCTTCAGCCCGCCGCTGAGGTTCATGCACTCGGAAACGGGGAAGGGGCGGCCGGGCAGGATGACCTCATCGGGACGGATGACGGGGCCGGCGCCGATGATCACCGCCCGCTCGATGGTGTTCTGCAGCTCGCGGACATTCCCCGGCCAGGGATAGGCCAGCAACTTCTCGCGCGCCGCCGGCGCCAGGCTGAACTCGCGCTTGCGGACCTCCAGCGAGAGCTTGCGGACGAAATGGTCGGCCAGGAGCAGGATGTCGTCGCGCCGCTCGCGCAGCGGCGGCAGCTCGATGGGGAAGCTGGTGATGCGGAAGTACAGGTCCTGGCGGAAGCGCTTTTCGGCCACCGCCCGCTCCAGGTCCTGGTTGGTGGCGAAAATGAAGCGGATGTCGAGGGCGATGGCCCGGGCGCCGCCCAGGCGGGTGATCGATTTCTCCTCCAGCACGCGCAGGATCTTGCCCTGCAGCTGCAGGGGAAAATCGCCGATCTCGTCGAAGAAGAAGGTGCCGCCCTGGGCCAGCTCCAGCTTGCCCACCTGGCGCATGTGCGCGCCGGTGTAGGAGCCCTTCTCGTGGCCGAACAGCTCGTTCTCCAGCAGGTTGTCGGGTATGGAGGCCGAGTTGATGGTGATGAAGGGGCGCTCGCGGCGCGGGCTCAGGGCGTGGACGGCGCGGGCGAACAGCTCCTTGCCGGTGCCGCTCTCGCCGCGCAGCAGCACCGTGGCCGGGGTCTGCGCCACCTGGCGCACCTTGTCGGCTTCCTGCAGCAGCTCGCGGCTGCTGCCGATGATGACGGTGCGCCCCATCTCCGAGCGCAGCACCTCGCGCAGGACCAGGTTCTCGCGGGCGATGTGGGTCGCGTCCAGCGCCTTGCCGATCATCAGCAGCAGGTAGTCGGGGTCCACCGGCTTGGCGATGAAGTCGTACGCGCCCTCCTTGATGGCCTCGACGGCCTTCTCGATCGAGCCGTAGGCGGTGAGGATGATGAAGGGCAGCTGCAAATCGCGCGTTTTCTTCAGGAAGCCCAGCCCGTCCATGTCGGGGAGCTGCAGGTCGGAGACGATCACGGCGTAGTCGTTCTTCCTCAGCAGCGCCAGGCCGGAGGCGACGTCGGCGGCGGCGTCGACCGCGTACCCCTTCTCGGCGATGATGCTGGCGAGCATCTCGCGCATGGCGGCGTTGTCCTCGACCAGCAGGATCTTTACCATGGGGAGATTATCGGCCAACGGCGCCTGTCCTGTCAACTGCCCGCACTTGCGGCCGTCCCGGTCTCCGCCCTTGTCCCGGCTTGACATCATGGCGTTTTTAGGATATTTTTAGCCCCACATGGAGAAGAAAATGAAAGAATTCCAGGGACAGCTCATTTTCAAGGGTTTCAAGGTGGCCATCGTCGTCTCGCGCTTCAACAATTTCATCAGCGAGAAGCTGCTGGAAGGGGCCAGGGACGCCCTGATGCGCAGCGGCGCCAAGGAGGGGGAGATCGACGTGGTCCGCGTCCCGGGAGCCTTCGAGATCCCGCTGGTGGCCAAGCGCCTGCTGCTCGGCAAGAAGCACGACGCCGTGATCTGCCTGGCGGTGATCATCCGCGGCGAGACGCCCCATTTCGACTTCATCGCCTCGGAAGTGAGCAAGGGCATCGCCCAGCTGAACCTTGAATTCGCCAAGCCGGTGACCTACGGCGTCATCACCGCCGACAACACCGACCAGGCGATCGAAAGGGCCGGCAACAAGATGGGCAACAAGGGTTTCCAGGCCGCCCAGTCGGCCATCGAGCTGCTGAACCTCTTTGCCGATGCCAAGATCTGATGTTCCGCATCAAGTACAGCCGCGAGATCGCCTTAAAGATCCTCTATGAGCTGGATGCCCTGAAATGCGACGCGGCCCAGGCCGGGCCGGTCATCGACGAGTACTTCCATTATTTCCGCGGCCCCAATCCCGACGAGGAGCAGTTCATCCGCCGCCTGGTGCAGACGGTGCTGGACGACAGGAAGGGGATCGACGACGCCATCGCCGCCCACCTCATCGGCTGGAAGCTCGGCCGGCTGGCACTCATCGACCGCAACCTGCTGCGCATGGGCATCGCCGAGGCCCGCTTCAACTCGGAGAAGCCCATCATCATCGACGACATCCTGCGCATCGCCAAGAAGTACAGCGACGCCGAATCCTACAAGCTGATCAACGCCATCCTGGACAAGGTGATCCCGTGAAGACCCTGCTGCTATTCATGCTCGCCTGGACCTCCCTGAGCCAGGAGAGCCGGCTCGAGGTGTTCGTCTCCTGCCGTTCCCCGGAGGTCTTCAGCGCCTACCGCAACTTCAATTTCCGCCAGGATATCGTTCCCACCGCCGGCGGCCTGCAGGTGAAGCTCAAGAGCCGCAGCCTGCGCCTGCGCCACCTGAACCACCGGGTCCATGCCGACGCGGGCTACCTGGCCGCCCAGGGACTGGAGCTGCGCGGCGCCTTCGAGCAGGTGCGGCTCGAAGCGCTTTCCCTGGCCGACTTCCTGCGCAACATCTCCCTGTTCCTCAGGAACCGCATCGCCTATGACGAGGCCGACCTGCCCCAGGAGGCGGCGGCGGTCCTGGCGCAGGGCCGGGGCCATTGCATCGGTTTCGCCAACGTCGCCCAGGCGCTCCTGGCCGGCGTGGGCATCGCCAGCCGCCAGGTGAACGGCTTCTTCCTGCGCGAGGAGGACGGCCGCATCGAGCCGGTGCCGCACCGCTGGCTGGAGATCGATCTGCCCGGCGGGCGGCGCGTCTTTTACGATCCGCAGTACCAGGATTTCTCCTCGCGCTACCTGGTGACCAACCGCGGCGTGCCGCTGGAAAGCATCGAGCGCTTCGCCGGGGTCGTGGTCAGCAAAAGCAAGAAAATACTGGATGAATGAGGTAGCCCCATGGAAGAGCAGTTCGCCGTCCGCCTGGAAAAGCTGAAAAAGCTCCAGCAGCTGGGGGTCGCCCCCTATCCCTACCGCTTCGAGGTCACGCGGCGCTTCGCCGAGATCATCGCCCTGTACAGGGAACAGGACGCCGAGGCGCTGAAGCAGGCCGCCGCCGCGGTGCGCTGCGCCGGGCGCATCCTGGCCATCCGCAGCATGGGCAAGAGCGTGTTCATGCACCTGTTCGACGGCGAGGAGAAGCTGCAGGTCTACGTGCGCAAGGACGAGGTCAGCGAGCTGGACTTCGCCGTCAACGACCTGCTGGACATCGGCGACATCATCGGCGTGCAGGGGACGATCTTCAAGACCCGCACCGGCGAGCTTTCGGTCCTGGTCAAGGAGCTGACCTTCCTGGCCAAGTCGTTCCATCCGCTGCCGGAGAAGTGGCACGGCCTGCAGGACAAGGAGGTGCGTTTCCGCCAGCGCTACCTGGACATGATCGTCAACCCCGGGGCCATGGAGGTCTTTCGCAAGCGCTCGCGCCTCATCCAGGCGGTGCGCCGCTTTTTCCACGAGCGGGGCTACGTGGAGGTGGAGACGCCGATGATGCACCCCATCCCCGGCGGCGCCTCGGCCCGCCCCTTCGTCACCCACCACAACGCCCTCGACATCGACCTGTTCCTGCGCGTCGCCCCCGAGCTGTACCTGAAGCGGCTGCTGGTGGGCGGCATGGAAAAGGTCTTCGAGATCAACCGCAATTTCCGCAACGAGGGCATCTCGCTGATGCACAACCCCGAGTTCACCATGATCGAGTTCTACGAGCTGTACCGCGATTTCGGCGATTACATGGAACTGAGCGAGCAGCTGCTGCTCGCCTTGTCCGCCGAGCTGCTTCCCGACGCCATTCTCCGCTGGCAGGACAAGGAGATCCCGCTGGCGCCGCCCTTCCCGCGCCTGAAATACATGGACGCCATCTCCGAGAAGTCCGGCCTGCCCGTGGAACAGCTGTGGGACGAGACGGCGCTGCAGGCCCACATCCGCGGCCTGTTCCCCGGCGAGCCCCTGCCGCCGACCTTCGGCAAGATGCTGGAGCTGCTCTTCGACCACTACGTGGAGAAAAGCCTGGTCGCGCCGACGTTCGTCACCTACTTTCCCAAGGCCATCTCGCCGCTCTCCAAGGTATCGCGCCTCGACGAGCGCGAGACCGAGCGCTTCGAGCTGTATATCGCCGGCATGGAGATCGCCAACGGTTTTTCCGAGCTGAACGACCCCCTGGAGCAGCGCCGGCGCTTCGAGGCCCAGGTGCAGGACCGCGAGAAGGGCGACGACGAGGCCCAGCGCATCGACAACGGCTTCCTGCAGGCGCTGGAGCACGGCATGGCCCCGGCGGCGGGGGAGGGCATCGGCATCGACCGCCTGGTCATGCTCTTCACCGGCGCCGCCTCGATCAAGGACGTCATCCTCTTTCCCCTGCTGAGGCCGCGGGAATGAAATTCGCCTGGTTCATCGCCCGGCGCTACCTGGCCAAGGGGCGCAAAAATTCCTTCATCTCCATCATCTCGCTGGTCTCCATCCTGGGCATCGCCATCGGCGTGGCCGCCCTGATCATCGCCCTGGCCCTGATCAGCGGCTTCCAGAAGGACATCCGCGACCGCATTCTCAGCTCCTCGGCCCACCTGATGATCACCGACCGCTTCCAGGAGGGCTTCGCCGGCTTCAGGGAGGTGAACCGCGATCTCGCGGAGCGTTTCCCGGACGTGAGATCGGTGATGCCGGTGGTCTACGGCACCGTCCTGGTCAAGGGCGGCGAGCGCGAGGTATCCGGGGCCGTTTTCCGCGGCCTGGACCTGGAGCGCACGGACCGGGAACCCTGGCTGGAGCGGCTGGAAATGGGCCGCCTGCCCGCCGCCGACAATGAGCTGCTGCTCGGGAGCGAGCTGGCGGTGAAAATGGGCGTGTTCACCGGAGACAGCTGCCTGGTGGTCACGCCGCAGGCGGCGCTGTCGCCCATGGGCATCATGCCCCGCTTCCGCCGTTTCCGCGTCACGGGGGTTTTCCGCTCCGGGCTCTTCGAGTTCGACAGCGGCACGGTGATCTCCGGCCTGAACGCCGCCCAGAAGCTCTTCGCGCTGAAGGACAAGGTCTCGTACCTGCAGGTGAACCTGCGGGACATCTTCCGCGCCGAAAAGGTGGCTTCCGCCATGCGCCGGCACCTGGGCGCGCGCTACACGGTGATCACCTGGCAGGAGCTGAACCAGTCGCTGTACTCGGCGCTGAAGCTGGAAAAGACGGTGCTGTTCTTCACCCTGACCCTGATCATCATCGTGGCCGCCCTGAACATCGTCGCCGGGCTGATCCTGATGGTCATGCAGAAGATGAAGGACATCGGCATCCTCCTCTCCTTCGGGACGAGCGCCGCCCAGATCCGCCGCATCTTCTTCCTGCAGGGCGCCGTCATCGGCGTCGTGGGCACGGCGCTGGGGACGGTCCTGGGGCTGGGGTTCTGTTACCTGGCCAACCGCTACGAGCTGATCCAGGTCCCCACCGAGATCTACCAGGTCAGCTTCGTCGCCTTCCGCATCGGCTGGATCGACCTGCTGGCGGTGATCGGCGCCTCGCTGCTGATCAGTTTTTCCGCCACCCTGATTCCTTCGCGCAAGGCGGCCGCCGTATCGGTGGTTGACGCGGTCAAGTACGAATAAAAGACAGTGAGAGGTCAGAGGTCAGGGGTGAGGGGTGAGAGGGCCGAAGTCGGACGACAGAGGACAGAAGTCAGAGACGAAATACGTAAGGGGATGCAATCGACGCCGGGTTCGGGGCGCAATGTAGAAGAAAGTTATTAATAGGACTTAAATTCCAAATCACAAGCACCAAATCCCAAACAAATTCCAAATTCCAATTACCCAATCCCCTGGCGGGGACTTTGACCAAAACAAAGATCCAATTCAAGAGCAGAAATTGTTGAAGCGTTGAAACGTTGAAGCGAAAGAAAAAGTACTTTTCCCAAGGCTCTTGCTGACACTGACATCGTGATGAGTGATAAGTGATGCGTGATGAGAAAGAACGGAAATTGTTCTGGTCTTTGACAACCACAACCACTATCACTACCACTCGCCCTCGTATTGCCTCCTGCTACCACTATCACTTCCACTGCCACTTGTCTTTGATTTTCTGTCAGCAATTGGCTAAGGCAAAGGAAAAAAAACACAAAAAATCGCAAATCTGTTGAAATTGTATTAATTTATTTTATTTTTGTTTATAATCCTCTTGGAAATCGTGGCATGGAGGGAAGGCATGAAGCGACGACTGATGCTGATTGGCGCGTGCGCGTGGCTGACGTTCTCGACTGCGGCAGGGTGGGCACAGGCCCAGTCGGCCGTGGACTGGAGCGGGCTGCAGGCGGCCTGGGACCAGTATTACGCGGCTCCCAGCGAGGAGAACGCCCTGAAGATGCTGAACTTGCTGCCCGCCGGCCAGAAGATCATGGACATCAAGAACGGGTTCGACGTCATCAACTCCCTCAACGACCACCTGGGAGTGCTGGAAGGGGAGATCTATTCCGGCAATCCCGTCTCGGTCCAGCTGGGTTTCCGCCTTTTCTCGATCTCCTACGGGGCGTTCGAGGTGAGCATGAACAAGATCCTCGGCAACCTGATCGCCTTCAATCCCCGCATGTTCCTGGAACAGCTCCAGGCCCACCGCGACCTCTTCCCGTCGCTCGAGCCGGTCCTGGGCAGTTATCTGCGCGATACCGCCAATGACGCGGTCGCCCGCGACCTGGAACAGAAGCTGCGCATCAAGGCCCTGGAATCGGTCGAGGACAAGGACCTGAAATCGATACGCAAAGAGTGCATCAAGATGCTGAAAGGCTTTTGACCCCTTGCGGCGGGAGCGGGCCGTGCCGCCCGCTGCCGCTTGACTTTGCCGGTGTTTTGTATAAACTGAGAACCTGAATCCCAGCCAAGGAGCAATTGATGCAGATCAAGATCGCCTCCCGCCATCTGAACGGTCTGGTCGTCCTCGAGCCGGAAGTGTACGAGGACGAGCGCGGCTTCTTCATGGAGGTCTACCGCGCCGACCAGTTCCACGATCTGGGGCTCCCCGTCGATTTTGTCCAGGACAACCACTCGCGCTCGCAGCGGGGGGTATTGCGCGGTCTCCATTTCCAATGGCAGCCGCCCATGGGCAAGATGATGCGCGTGACCCTGGGCAGCGCCTACCTGGTCGCCGTGGATATCCGCAAGGGCTCGCCCAGCCTGGGCCAATGGTTCGGCATCGAGGTCTCGGCCGCCAACAAGAAGCAGGTCTATGCCCCGGCCGGATTCGCCCGCGGCTTCTGCGTCCTTTCCGACGTGGCCGAGATCCAGTACAAGTGCACCGGAACCTACAGCAACAGGGCCGAATCGGGGATCCTTTGGAACGATCCGGCGCTGGCCATCGAATGGCCGCTGCAGGACCCGGTGCTCTCGGAAAAGGACCGCGGCGCCCGCACGCTGGAGCAGTGGCTGGCCAGCCCCGAGTCCGATCATTTTACCTACCAGCCCTGACAAGGAGATCCTGAATGAAGATACTCATCGCCGGCGGCGCCGGCTACATCGGCTCCGTGCTCATTCCCAAGCTGCTCGAAAGAGGATACGAGGTCAGCGTCATCGACCTCTTCTGGTTCGGCAACCACCTGCCGCGGGAAGTGCGCATCGTGCACAAGGACATCTTCGACCTGCAGTCCGACGACGTGCGCGGCTTTGACCAGGCGATCTTCCTGGCCGGCCTCTCCAACGACCCCATGGCCGAGTTCTCGCCCAGCAAGAACTTCATCTTCAACGCCGCCGCCCCCGCCTTCCTGGCCTACCTGGCCAAGGGCGCCGGGGTGAAGCGCTTCATTTACGCCGGCTCCTGCTCGGTATACGGCTACACGGTGAACGAGCTCTACGACGAGACGCAGCCCGCCGTCTCCAACTACCCCTACGGCATCTCCAAGCTCCAGGGCGAGCAGGGGGTGATGCAGCTGCAGGACAAGGATTTCTCGGTGATCGCCTTCCGCCAGGGGACGGTCAGCGGCTTCAGCCCGCGCATGCGCCTCGACCTGGTGGTCAACACCATGTTCAAGTCGGCGCTGGCTTCCGGCGTGGTCACCGTCAACAACCCGGCCATCTGGCGGCCGATCCTGAGCATCCAGGACGCGGCCAGCGCCTACATCCGCGCCATCGAGGCCAACGAGGGCATCTCCGGCATCTTCAACGTCGCCTCGGGCAACTACACGGTGGGCGAGCTGGGCGACCTGGTCAAGTCGGGGCTCAAGACACACCTGAAGACCGACGTGCAGCTGAAGATCAACCATATCCAGGATTTCCGCAACTACAAGGTCAGCATCGACAAGGCGCGCAAGGTCCTCAGCTTCCACCCCAAGCACGACGTCGAATCGATCATCAAGGACCTGGTGGACAACCTGCCCCGTTTCAAGGACCTGGACAATCCGGCTTATTACAACATCCAGGTGTTCAAGGGCCTGGAAAAGAAGGGCTGAAGCAGTGGCCGCAGCGATGAAAATCGCCGTGATCGGGGCCGACGGCCAGCTGGGCTCGGACATCGTCGACGCCTGCCGGGCCGACGGCCATGAGGTGGTCCCCCTGACCATCGCCCAGCTCGACATCACCGACGAGGCGCGGGTGCGCCAGGTCGTCGCCGGCAGCGCTGCCGGCGTCATCGTCAATACCGCCGCCATGCACCATGTCGAGAAATGCGAGGCCGACCCGACGCGCGCCTTCGCCGTCAACGCGCAGGGGGTGCGCCATGTCGCCCTGGCCGCGTCCGCAGCCGGAGCGCGCCTGGTCCACATCAGCACCGACTATGTCTTTGACGGCGCCCAGGCGGCGCCCTACCTGGAGAGCGACTGCCCGCTGCCGCTCAATGTCTACGGCAACAGCAAGCTGGCCGGCGAGCTCTTCGTGCGCACACTGGCGCCCCGGCACTGGGTGCTGCGCGTGTCCGGGCTTTTTGGCAGCCATCCCTGCCTGGAGAAGGCGGGGGGGCTGAACTTCGTCGACCTGATGCTCAAGCTCTCGCGCGAGCGCCGGGAAGCGCGCGTCGTCGACGACGAGGTCCTGACCCCGACCTCGACCCGGGAAGTGGCGCGCCAGCTGCTGCACATGCTGCAGCACGGGGCCGACGACGGCCTGTACCACGCCACCGCCGAGGGGCATTGCTCCTGGTACGAGTTCGCCCGCGAGATCTTCCGCCTGAGCGGCAGCGCCATCCAGCTGAACCGGGCGGCGCCCGGCGAATTTCCCATGAAAGTGCCGCGTCCCAAGTACTCGGTGCTGGAGAATGCCAGCCTGAAGCGGCAGGGATTGAACGTCATGCGGCCATGGCCGGAGGCGCTGGCCGAGTACCTCGGAGAGAAGCACGGCATCCGCTGAAGCGATCGACGGATCATCGGGACCAGGCTGGTGGCTATTGGCTGCAGGCAATAGGAAAAGTTTCAGGCATTTACGAATCACGATTTACGAATTACGAATCACGATTCACGAATCACGAATCACGAACCGGGGCCTGGCTCAGTAGCGCAGGATGCTCTTTTCCTCGATCTCCCTGACGATGCGTCTCTGGGCGGCGTACAGCTTCCTCTTCAGCGGCGAGAAGCCCCGCTTCGCCGTTTCGGCGGTCAGGACGCCGGCGAACTTGCCGAAGAAATCGGCGCTCAGGGTGCGGATATTGTACGCGCTCCAGTAGATTTTTTTCCCCAGCGGCATGCGCACCTTGAAAAAAGCGAGATAGGTCCGCTGCAGGCTGCGCAGGACGATGGCCTTGATCACCCCGCGCAGCCGGCTTACGTAATGGATGTCGAATTCCCTGGCGCTGAGGTAGGAGTCGTAGCACATGCGCCGGAACATGTAGCTCGGCGTGACCTTGTGCCAGTGATGGAAAAGGGCCTCCTTGACCTGGGCCACGCGCCCACCGCTCAGGATCAGCCTGCGGGCGAACAGCATGTCCTCGCCGTAGGGGACGGGGGGGAATTCCAGGCGCAGCAGGGTCGCGCGGTCGATGCAGGAGGCGCAGTTGTCGAAATTGCACAGGCGCCGGCGCAGCTCGGGCGGGAACTTTTCCCAGCAGTAGGCGGGGATGGGCTCGACGATGTCGTCAAATCCCCGGTACCAGCCGTTGTGCAGGTAGGCGTCGACCGGGTCGTGCCACTCGGGATGGATCTGCCAGACGCCGTAGGCGGCAGCGGCGCGGCCCTGCAGCACCGGGGCGGTGAGCCGGGCCAGGAAGTCGCGGCCGATGGGGACGATGTCGTCGGTGAAAAAGACCACCGCCCTGCCGCGGGCCGCCCGCGCCGCCTCCATGCGCGTGAGGCTGTGGCTGAACTTGCCCTTTTCCACGTCGATGATCCGCGCCGGCAGGTCGCTGAGCGACCCCAGGTATTCCCGGGTGCCGTCGCTGGAGGCGTTGTCCATGAAGAGGATCTCGTGGGGCGGGGCGGAATCCTGGGCGCGCAGGGCCGCGACCAGGCGCTCGACCACGCCCAGCGAATTGCAGGTCAGGATGACGATCGATACGACCGGTTCCATGCGTGCCTCACTCCGGCGCGCCGGTTCCGGGCGGCGCGGCGTATCGGGCGGCCAATTCGCGGAAGAAACGGCGCACGTCTTCCTCGAAAACAACACGGCGGAATTCCTTTCCCCGCCGCCGCGCCTGAGCGCCGAGCCGTTGGCGCAGCTCCGGGTCGCGCAGCACCTGGAGCGTGCGCTCCAGCAGCTGGCCGGCTCCGGCGAAGCGGAAGCCGGAAACGCCGTCCTCCACGATCTCGCGCTGGCCGCCGCCGTCGAATACGATGGGCAGGCAGCCGTTCTGCATGGCCTCGACCGTCGACATGCCGAAGTGCTCGACATGGGCCGGGTTGCTCTGGCCCAGGCCGCACAGGTGCCAGAAGATCGCCGCCCGGGCGTACTGGCGCTTCAGCTCGTCCAGGGCGATGTTCACCCGCAGTTCCACCGGCAGGCCGGGACGGGCGGCGAGCTCGGCGCGGATGCGCTCGAGGTAGGGGTTGGGGGAGGCGCTGCCGCCGCACAGCACCAGCTTCCAGCCGCGGGTCGCCCGGGGCTCGCGGGCGAGCAGGCGGGCAAAGGCGATGACCATCTCGGCCTGCTGCTTGCTGCCGCCGCTCTCGAAACGGGCCACCGACAGGATGACGTTCTCCTTGGGCTCCGCCGCTCCGGACGGCTCCATGTCCACCGGCGGGTAGATGTGGCGGTTGCCGGCGATGCCCCACTTTTTCGCGATCCAGCCGGCGGTGTAGCGGCTGTTGTAGATCAGGTGCGGATAGCGGTCGGCGTAAAAATAGGGTCCTTTCGGCCGCTCGGGGAAATGGCAGACGAAGACGGAAACATTGGCCAGCGGAAAGACCATCTCCAGCATGCTGTTGTTGACGAAGAAGTCGTAGTTGCCGCTCTCGCGGCTGACGGCGAAGAAGGGGTTCTCGCCGCGGGCCGAGACGCGATCGGGATTAATCGCCTCGTCCCCGGCAAAGAAGCCCAGCGGCATGACCCGGATGCGGCAGCGCGACAGGTCCAGGTCGTACCATGCCGTCAGGTCGGAGGCCGCGACCGGGCGGTGGGTGATCAGCGTGACGTCGAAGTCGTCCTGCAGCGCCTGGGCCATGGTGCAGCCGTATTTCTGGCCGCCGCCGATCAGATGCAGAGTGTGGTCGTAGAGAGCCAGGCTCGGCTTGCGCCAGCCGGCAGCCACTTCGGCGCGCAGCAGCAGGCTGTAGGCGGCCTGGGGCCCGGAACGCCGCGCCAGCGCCGCGGCGTCGTGCGCGACGGCTGCGGCGGAAAGCGGGGACAGGCTGGAAGTGCCGGCCTTAGTCATGCTGGTCGGCGCCGGGGTCGGCGATCCCGCTGCGCTCGCGCTCCAGCTGACGCAGCCGCTCCTCCATGCGGCGCAGGCGGATAAAGGAGGCCAGGTGGAAGGCCACCAGCTGCTCGTTGAAGCGGTTCTGGCGCACGAACAGCGAATTGGTGTAGGGGCGCAGGGCCTTGAGCAGCAGCTTTTTCAAGAAGACGATCACGGGGCCGATGACACGGCGGTGCGAGGTGACGGCCGTCGTCGGCCGGCAGTCGATGTCGTCGTTGAGGAAACCCAGGCGCTTGCCCATCTCGTTGTCGAGCTCGCTGTCGGAGAGCGACCACAGGTCGACGGGATAATGGTGGCGGACCGGGCCGCCGGCCAGTTCCTCCAGCGAGCGGGCCTCGTCCTTGCGGGCGCCATAGGCTTCCTTCAGGCGCGCGATCTCTTCCTTGAGCTCTTCGTTCATGTTGGTTTCCCGGGATCCGGTCCTCATCATAGCACGGTTGGCCGGCCGAAAACAAGGAATGCCGGCGACGCGCTCAGGCGATCGGCTTCTCGTAGATGGCGTAGGACTTGGTGACCTCGGCATTGATGTGGCGCAGGACGCGGTTCATGGGCTCATTGCTCTCCAGGATCCAGGACATCTCAGCCTTGAAAATGCCATGTTTATAGGCGTTTTCCGCGGTCATCTTGTAGAATGCCAGGTCGATGCCCAGGTGGCGGAATTCCTTGAGAACTCCCATCAGGGTGACGCGGATGGCGTCGATGCGCTTCAGGTTGCGCCACAGGCGCAGCCAGTTGAACGGGAACAGGCGGCCGTTGAGCGGGCGCAGCGCCTGGTTGATGTCGGGCAGCGAAAGGGAGAAGCCGACCGGCCGCCCCTCCTTCTCGGCAAAGAGGATGAGGTCACTCTTGAGAACCGGGCGCATTTTTTTCAGGTCGTCCAGCCCCTCGGCCAGCGTCGTGGGCACGAAGCCCCAGTTATCCGCCCAGGCCCGGTTGAAGAGGTCGATGACGATGGCCATGTCGCGCTCGGCGTGGGCCAGGTCGAAGGGGCGGAAGGTGAAGCCCTGATCGCTCAGCCGCTCCTGCAGGCGCCCGACAACGCGCGAAAAGCGGATGGTATCGCGGGACACCTCATAGGCGAAAAAGCGCATGACCTGGCGAAAGCCCAGTCCCTCCAGCAGCGCCCGGTAATAGGGCGGATTGTAGGCCATCAGAACCGCCGGGGGCCGGTCGAAGCCGTCGATCAGCAGGCCGGCGACGCCGTTCAGCGAATAGCTGGTCGGCCCGCGCAGCGTGTCGCAGCCGTTTTCCCTGAGCCACGCCGCCGCAGCCTGAAGGAGCCTTGCCGCCGCCACGGGATCATTGACGCACTCGAACTGGCCGAAAAAGCCGCAGCGGTCGCCGTGGTGGCGCTGGTGGTCGCGGTTGAGAACGGCGGCGACGCGCCCGACGGATTTGCCGCCGCGCCGGCACAGGAAAAGCTCGACGCGGTTGTCCTTCAGGAACGGGTTGTGCCGGGGCAGGATGAACTTCTTCTCGTCGGCGACCAGCGGCGGCACCCAGTTGCGATCGCCGCGGTAGAGGCGGTAGGGGAGCATGACGAACTCGCGCCGTTGCCGGGCGCCGCGGACCGGAACGATCTCGATATCATGCTTTTTGAGCGTTTCCATTTTTCGCGATTCTAGCTCAGCGGGGCATAATATACAATAAGGAAAAACGAGTTCTCAGTGACAGTGTCAGCAGGAGGCCTTACAGGCCTAAGTAGTAGTGATAGTGGTAGTGGTAGCGGGAGGTAATACAAAGTCGAGTGTTTGTGTTAGCAGGAGAGAAGATCACTTCCCGTTCTTTCTCATCACGCATCACTTATCACTCATCACGATATTACAGGCCAGAGTGTCAGTGTCAGTGATAGTGTCAGCAGGAAGCCTTACAGGCCTAAGTGGTAGTGATAGTGGTAGTGGTTGTCGAAGACCGGAGCATTTCCGGTTCTTTCTCATCACGCATCACTCATCACGCATCACGATATTACAGGCAGAGTGTCAGTGTCAGTGACACTGTCAGCAGGAGGCCTTACAGGCCAAAGTGGTAGTGATAGTGGTAGTGGTTGTCGAAGACCGGAGCATTTCCGCTTCTTTCTCATCACGCATCACTTATCACTCATCACGATATTACAGGCCAGAGTGTCAGTGACAGTGTCAGTGTCAGCAAGAAAATCAACAGAATATAGTGACGAGTAACAAGTGACGAGTGACGAGTGACGAGGAAAAGCCGCAGTTCTTACTTTTTGCTATTCCATTTCATTTTTCACCCAGGTTCGATCGCTGGCCGTAGAACCTTAGCATCAGTTTCCAACCTGGAACATGGAACGTGGAATCTTGCACCGAGATCTCGGTATTGAATTTCAAATGACCCCTGATGGAATCGAACCATCAACCTATTGATTAAGAGTCAATTGCTCTGCCAATTGAGCTAAGGGGCCATTGAAGGAAAAAACTACCATAAATTCGAGCTATTGTCAATATCCGATCGAATAAACGGGCCCAGGTTCCTGAGACAGGCCTGCCGCATACGCTGAAGTGGCATAAAGAAGACGGGAAGCATGTTCTTGAGTTTTCCCTGTTTTATTGCTATCCTTGTCCGAAAATGATAAGAAAAACGGATGCGGCGCGCTGACACAGGCAGGGAGAAAAGCTAGGAAATGGCGAACTACAAAGGCAGGGACCTGAAGATCTACGCCTCGGACGAATCGCTGGCCGGGGACGAAAGAAATTACCGCAATGTCTTTGACGTGTGCGAGGTGTCGTTCATCTGGGCCGAATTCTCGTTCTATAACAAGCTGGTTGACGAGAAGAACTGGCGCATCAAATGCCATCTGCGGGTCATTGACAGGCAAAACAAAGTGGTCTGCGACCTGGATGCCAGCCAGGAAGTCCTCCTTGGAGAAGCGCTGAAAATCATCCGCGTGAAATGGGGGGCTGAACAGGAGAGCGCCTTCTGGGGAGAGGGCGAATACCGCTGGGAAGCCTGGGTGGACGATGAATTGGTCTTTCACAGGACGTTCTATATCACGGATCAAGGGGCGGTCCTGCCCGGACACAACCCCTATTTCACGATCAATTCCCTCCGCTTATTTGAAGGCCCTTCCCTGATACTGGAACCTGATTCCCGGAACTATGCGAATCAATTCCCCTGTGACCAGGCGCGCTTCATCTGGCTGGAGTTGAAGGCGGAGAACCGGCTGGTGAATGAGCCGCATGATTGGCCCTGCGAGATCTTCGTCAGCCTGTTCGGCCCCACCATGCGGTTGAAAAGCCGGATCCGCAAGCTGTTTCTCGTCGGCCGAAACGAAGCGCAGTTCAGTGTCATCCTGGGCTGGGGCGCTGATGAAGCCGGCAGCTGGAAGGAAGGGGACTATCGCATCGAGGTGCATTTTATGGACCTGTTGCTGGCCAATATGAAATTTTCGATCACCGCCCCCGCGGACGGCGAAAAGGATGAGGAAGGCGTCAATGCCAACAAAAGGCTTACGTTCATCTTCACCAAGGACCCGAAGCCGCTCAGGCCAGCGGAGGAAAAAGCCCCTTGCCCCGAGGATGTCCTGGACGGACTGAATGCCCTGATCAGCCTGGACGCGATCAAATCCCGGGTAACCGATTTCATTCAATACGTGCAATTCGTCAAGCTGAGGAAGGAGAAGGGGCTCCAGGAGGCGGACAGGATCAACCTGAACGCGATCTTCACCGGCAATCCCGGGACCGGGAAAACCATCGTCGCCAAGCAGCTGGGCGGTATCTTCAAGCGCATCGGGCTGCTGCCAGGCGGGCACCTGATCCAAGCCGACCGCTCCGACCTGGTCGGCGAGTACATCGGCCAAACCGCTCCCAGGACCAAGGCCCTGATCCAGAAGGCCCTGGGCGGCGTGCTGTTCATCGACGAGGCCTACTCCCTGCAGCGCAGGGACGACGATGCCCGCGATTACGGCAGGGAGGTGATCGAGATCCTCCTCAAGCAGATCTCGGAGAACGAAGGGGAGCTGGCCGTCATCCTGGCCGGATATCCCCAGGAAATGGAAATCTTCATGAACTGCAACCCGGGGCTCAAGTCGCGTTTCGGCATGCATTTCGAGTTTCCCGACTATACCCCCCAGGAGCTCCGGCAGATCGCGGAGCTGGCGGCCAAAAAGCGGGGCATCGAGTTTTCCCCGCCGGCGGCCGAGCAGTTGTACAGGAAACTGGTGGAGGCCTACCGCAACCGCGACCGCACCTTCGGCAACGCCCGCTTCGCCATCTCGCTGGTCGACGAGTCCAAGATCAACATGGCCCTGCGCCTGATGCAGTTGCCCGATCGCCGGGACCTCGGCCGGGAAGCGTTGTCGCGGATCGAAGCCCCGGATGTGGAGAACATCCGCCTGAAGAAGCGCGGCAAGGTCCCCGACATTCCCGTCGACGAGGCGCTGCTCAAGGACGCCCTCCAGCAGCTGCAGGCCATGGTCGGCCTGGAAGCGATCAAGCACGAGATCGAGGAGCTGGTCAAGCTGGCTCGCTATTACCGGGAGATCGGCAAGGATATCCGCCGCGTCTTCTCCCTGCACTCGGTGTTCATGGGCAATCCCGGCACCGGCAAGACCACCGTGGCCCGCCTGATGGCCGACGTCTACAAGGCGCTGGGCATCCTGGAGCGCGGCCACCTGGTCGAGTGCGAGCGCCGTCAGCTGGTCGCCGGCTACGTCGGTCAGACCACGGAAAAAACCAACCGCCTGATCGACACCGCCATGGGCGGCGTGCTGTTCATCGACGAAGCCTACGCGCTGTCGCGGCGGGGAGCCGATGATTTCGGCATGGAGGCCATCGAGACGCTGCTGAAGCGCATGGACGACGACCGCGGCCTGTTCGTGGTCATCGTCGCCGGCTACGTGCAGAACATGAACCGGTTCATGGAGTCCAACCCGGGGCTGAAATCCCGCTTCGACCGCGTCCTGCATTTTGACGACTACACCGCCGCCGAGCTGAACGAGATCGCCCTGTTCCTGTTCGACAAGGAGGGCGTTTCCCTCGCCGCGGGGGTAAAGGACCATCTGCGCGGCTATTTCGCCGCCCTGTGCGCCATCGGCGATCCCAACCTGGGCAACGCCCGCATCGTCCGCCGCGTCTGCGAAAAGGCCGTCCGCAACCACGACCTGCGCCTGGCGGCGCTGCCCGCCAAGTCGCGCAAGTCAAAACAAGCGGGAACCCTTACCCTGGAGGACGTGCAGGAGTTCAGCGCCGACGACGTGCTTGCCCGGATCGACAATCGTATCGGATTCCGTTGATCGCTCATGTTTGCAAACACATCGAGTTCTCTGTTGAGTGGAATCGGATGAGATGGAGATCGTTTTGAAATCAGACATCTCCATATAAATCGTTGAAATATGTCTCAAATGGAGGAGGAGCTATGGATAGACGGCCTGAATCGCCTGGTTTTGATTCTTCAGATAATCGACTAATCCGAGTCTTCGTTTCTTCCACTTTTCGTGACATGCTCGAAGAACGAGATAAACTGATGACCCATACCTGGCCGGAGTTACGACGTTTTTGCAAAGAACGGCAAGTAGAACTGGTTGAAGTTGATTTACGCTGGGGGATTTCGGAAAGTCAGAGCGAACGAAATGAAACACTGAAATTATGCTTAGGTGAAATTCGTGCATGCCGCCCTTTTTTTATCGGATTACTTGGCGAACGTTACGGAGGAGCACCAGCGGACGCTGCTTTCACTGCCGACCTTAAGGAAGAACACCCATGGTTAATTAAAAATTACGGAAAAAGTTTTACTGAATTTGAAATCCTTTATGGAGTTCTCAACAATCCCGAAATGGCAGGCCGTGCTTTTTTTTATTTCCGCGATCCAGCTTATGCTAAGGCTCACGGGGTGGATTTCCTTGCTGAGAATACTAATGCTTCATTAAGGCAATCCGAATTAAAGGACGCCATCCGCGCTGTATGTAAAACGAAAAATATCCCTCTGTACGAAAACTACTCCGATCCGAGCGAGTTAGCTGCTCTTGTCCTCAATCAACTAAAAATGGCAATCGCCGACTTATTCCCAACAGAAGCCATTCCAGATCCGCTTGCACATGAGGCCCTAAATCACAAAGCATTTGCAGAAATTCGTTGCCGTACATATATTGGGTGCCACGAATATTTTGATAAACTCAACAACTATATTAAGGGAAACGATACGCCAATTGTATTGCTGGGAGATTCAGGAAGTGGCAAATCTGCTTTGTTGGCCAACTGGATTCAGGAATGGTCGAAATCACATCCGAATGATATTATTTTCCAGCATTACATCGGAAGTACGCCGGATAGTATCGGACATTGGAAACTGATGACCCGATTGATGGCCGAAATAAATAAAATATCTGGGGTTTCCGATGAAATACCACATTCACACGATGAAATTCTCTTAGCGTTTCCTGCCTGGTTGGCAAAAGCTCGAAGCAAGGCGGAGCGTGAGGGCTTCCATTTCATTGTCGTGCTAGATGCTCTCAATCAACTTGAAGATGTAGACAATGCTAAAAATCTTGGTTGGTTACCATCCCATTCTTTTAAAGGCCCCTTAAAGCTTATAGTATCTACCCTTTCTGGTGACACCCTTAGAGCTCTGGATTTGAGGCATTGGGATACGCAAACAATTAAACCTCTTTCACCTGATGATCGCCGTAAGATGATTGGCGATTACTTATTACGTTTTGGCAAAAAAATCGATTCTGCTCGACTTATTCGCATTGCCGACAATCCAGCTACGGCCAATCCTCTTTATTTGAAAATATTTCTTGATGAATTGCGAGTTACAGGCACCCATGACAGGCTTGACGAACGAATCAACGATTATCTGGCTGCAACGGATATTCCATTATTAATGCAAAAAGTTCTGACACGTTACCAAAGTGACTATGAACGGGACTGTCCAGGGCTGGTGAAAGAAGTGCTTGGGCTTATTTGGGCTTCTCGACGCGGGCTTACTGAAGCTGAGATACTGCGTATCCTGCGTCCTGCCGATTTGCCACAATTGCCGTTGGCATTTTGGTCCCCCCTGCGAGCGGCACTAGAGGAAAGCCTTATCGACAGAGGGGGATACCTGAATTACATTCACGATTTCATTCGAATTGCTGTTGAGGTCGCTTTCGTGCCTGATGAGGACAGTAAAAACTCATTTCGCCAAAGGCTGGCGAGCCATTTTGAAGCCCAACCTGAAAACGAGCGAAATTGTGACGAGTTGCCATGGCTTTTAAAGCAGATGAATGCTCGAACCCGCCTCCGTAGTTGCTTGCTCGAAATAAACCGATTTATTTTTATGTTCGCGCGAGATGAAGATGAAATCACGTCGAACTGGGTATGGCTGGGAGAAGTACAAGAGATGGGGAAATCCTATCAAGATGCATTTAAAAAATGGTCTTTGAGATCTGGGGGAGATAAAGATTCGAATTTCCGAGCTGCTGCCCGCATTAGTCATATTCTTTTCAAGGCAGGTTTAGTTAATGAAGCCGAACCGTTAATGCGAGAGGCACTCAAGATGTGTCCAAAAGGGGATCCAACTGAATTAACAGATTTGCTCAATGATTTCGCTAGATTGCTCAGCTCGACGAATAGAGTGGATGAAGCCCAAAAATATATGCGACAAGCGTTGCAAATAGATGAGTCTTTCTTTGGGAAACAGCACCAAAAAGTTGGCCGCGATTTAAATAGTCTCTCAATAATGCTGGCTATGGCTCAACGCCCGGATGAAGCTATATCGTATATGCAACAAGCATTGCAAATCGCGGAAACCAATTTGGGAATGAATCATCCCGATGTAGGAACCGCAGCAAAGAATCTCGGGGTCCTATTACAAAACAATGGAAGACTTGATGAAGCCGAACCACTTTTACGACGAGCTCTTTTTATTTCCGAATCAAGCCTTGGGAAAGAGGATTCAAGCGTTGCCCAAAAAGCCTTAAGTCTCGGGTTTTTGCTACTGTATACGCAACGTTGGGAAGAAGCTGAATCTCTATTTCGCAGAGCTCTCTCCATACTTGAGAAGAGCTTCGGGCCGGAGCACCCAGATGTGGCGACGGCCCTAAATAACCTTGCCCAGTTGCTTAATTCAAGTAATCGATCTAGCGAGGCGGAACCACTTTTGAAAAGAGCATTGTATATTGCGGAAACTACTTTTGGGAATAGCCATCCTAATGTATCCCTATACCTCTACAATCTCGCTCTGACTTACCAATTATTGAATCGAATTGACGAAGCTATACCGATGTTTCAAAAAGCATTGCAAATAAGCGAGTCAAACCTAGGTCCTTATCATCCAGAAGTGGTAAAAGATCGTAATAGCCTAATGGAGTTGATTGAGGCTGCAGCTCAAGTAAAAGAAAATGAATCTTTTTTGCGCAATGAATTGCATTTTGCCGAGGAACAATTCGGGAAGGATCATGTCCAAGTAGCGGAAAAACTCAATGAACTCGCCCAGTTTCTTCAAGCCACGAATCACCTGTCTGAAGCTGAAAATCTTATGCGCAGGGTTATTTCAATTTTTATAAACTCAACACCAAAGAATCCGGCGAACCTGGTTATCAGTCTCAATAATCTAGCTGGCTTGTTTCAGGCTGGAAAACGATTACAT
The DNA here is from genome assembly GCA_002436105.1 of Candidatus Aminicenantes bacterium UBA6072. Classification (GTDB taxonomy): domain Bacteria; phylum Acidobacteriota; class Aminicenantia; order UBA2199; family UBA2199; genus UBA2199. The sequence continues at coordinate 46,877 of DIXU01000004.1, forward strand.
GAGTCCCAACAGCAATTCCACGAGGCACTGAAAGTTGCTGAGGAGAATTTAGATAAAAATCACCTCGCGACGGCCATCACTCTTAACAACCTTGCGATGTTACTTAAAACCGATGGACGACCGAAAGAAGCTCAACCATTTATGTGTAGAGTTATAGAAATATTTGAAAAAAATGCAAAAATTAATGGTCAATTGCATCCAAACTTCCAGGCAATTGTAAAAAACTATATTGAAATTCTGGAGTCGATTCAATGGAATCAATATCAAATCAGTTCACATTTAAATAAAATAGCTCCCGACTATCGTTGGGACGACAAGTTTTGGAATTAAACTTGATCATAAGGAGAGTGGTGATTCCATCGGCAAACCACTTTGTTACAGATCAAACTTCAGGTACAAGAAATGCCCATTTTATCATGGGGAGATTGGCAAAAATAGTCGCATCAAGGGAACCCCTTGAAAATTATCTTACTAAACTGGATAATCTGTCAGGGAAGTCGATTTATGGATTCCGATCCAGAGCAAAATCCGGATAACCAGGCCCCTTTGCATTCGCATGGTCCCAGGTCTCCGCTTACAGGCCCGGAAAAGATAGGAATCCATCCAATGGGAGCCTCCGATCATGGACCTCGCCATAACGATGAACTCCGGATCGTTAATGGTGACAAAGTCGTGATTGACAAGGATTCGGGATTGGTTTGGCACCAGTCGGGATCGCTCGATATTTTGCTGAATGAAGAGGCCCTTTATTGGCTGAGGGATCTGAACAAGCGGGGATATGCCGGAGGCTCCGACTGGCGACTGCCCTCGGTGGATGAAGGGCTGGCGCTGTTGGAATTTACTAGAATGAATGGCGATCTCTACATCGATCCTGTTTTCTCCAGGCGCCAGGAATGGATCTGGACAAGCGATGGCTTCGCGCCCGAATACTTCTGGGTAATCCGCTTCGCCCTGGCCTGCAAGGCCCCTTACAGTCATATTCATCGCGCCTTCGTCCGACCCGTGCGTTAGGGAAGATCATGACCCGACTGGCCGAGCAGATCCTGGTTTCAGACGTCAGCAAGAAAGCCCTGCAGCTGCTCAACCTGCCGCCCGTTACCCTTGAAAAAGGCACTCCATATGAAAGGCCGGAAACTCCATATTTTCAGGACGCGAGCGAGCCGTCGCCGGACGCGGTGACGATCTTCGTTTCCTGTGATCTGCGTTATGGAAGTTTTTATGGTGACTCGGATCACTGGAATCACAGCGAAGTATGCGAAATTCCATCCGTATCCTTCTACACGCTGCTCGCGGGACTGGAAGCAGGCAAAGCGGCATCAATGGAAGTGACGGCCACGATCGGCGAAATAGACATGGCCTGGGGAGTGGATTGTGCTGACCCCCACGAAACGATCACTCATAAACAGGAGCCGATTTTAGTCCATGTCGAGATGTCGGCCGACGAGACAGCCGTGGCCCTCAAACTCCTGCGCCAAGAGAAGAATCTGTATGTTCCCTATGCCGCGCTGCAACGGGGCGGAAGCGCTCAATGGTTAGAGTCGCTCAGGGTAGAATTGCCGTCAAAAAACAAGCTCAAGAAACATGATTGGGTCAATAGAGTGAAAGAGGGGGCGGCGGCCGATTTCATACAAAGCTGCTCGCCGGATTTCAAATTCGATCCCGAAAGTTCAACCATCGAAACAGAGGCGAAGCGCACGCTGACCTTGTCCGGGTGCGGATGGGACGAGGGCTACGATTTTTATTGCGTTTTCAATGCGTCGAACCTTTTGTCTGCAATTGAAAATTACCTGGCCAGCGGGCGCATGCAAGACAAGGTTTTGCTTGAAGGTGTCGAGTACTATTGCAACATTGAGCTCAGCGGTGCCGGGGACAACATCAGCCGGGCCCTTTGGGAAGATCCGAATGTACGGCCGGCGCGAGCCGAGGTTCTGATTGACTTTGCAGGGAAAAAGCTTTTAATGAATATACTCGAGGCCAAGGCGTAAGAATAACGCCGGCCTTGCCGCTATTACGTCAAAAGCTCGGAGATGGAGCGGTTGTGGTTGATGTTGAAGATCACCCGGGCAAAATACTTGGCGACGGATACTTCAAGGAACCAGGGAAAGCGCTTGGAAAAATCGTTGCCATGATATACGGCATCGGTCGCGATCAAACCGTTCAGATAGCCTTTTCGGTACAACTCGTCCAGTTTCTGTACCGCTTTGCCGTTGAACAGGGGAAGCGAGCAGGCGAAATATACCTTATTTGCTTTCTCTTCTATCTTCAGGAGCTCGATCGTGGAAACGACCGTTCCACCTGTATCCACCATGTCGTCGATGAGCAGGACATCCCTGCCATGGACGTCGCCCAGCAGGATCGATTCCGAAACGCAGTTGGGTTTCGTGTAATCCCTTTTTTTATAAATGAACCCCAATTCGGTTTTGAGCTTCGAAGCATAGTGTTCGGCGCGCGGGGCGCCCCCGGCGTCGGGAGAAAGGACGACCAGGTTTTTCGTATCGATGTGCTCGACGACATAGTCGATGATGTTCTTGGACGCGTGAAGGTCCTCGAATCGCGCCATCCTGAAAAAACCGGCGATGGCGGAATTGTGGACGTCGAGCGTTAGGACCTGGGTCGCCTTGCAGTTTTCGATCTCCTCGGCGACCCGGGCCGCCGTGATGCCTTCGCGGGATTTGGCCTTGTCCTGGCGCGCGTACGGAAAGGTGGGGATGACGACGCTGATGTTTCCGGCTCCGGAGCGCCAGGCCGCGTCGATGGCCGTTTTCAATGCCCTGAGGTTCTGGTCGACCGAATAGCCGTTGACGGAGTTCTCGACGTCCTGGATGATAAAGATGTCGGTGCCGCGGATGCTGTCCAGCACTTCGGTCTTGATCTCGCTGTTCTCGAAGTGGGTTTCCCTGGAATCGATGAAATGCACCGCTTCATCGGCCCCTTCCCTTTGGACGATATCGTTGATCTGGAGCAGCACTTTTTCCGCGAACGGTTTCCCCGACTCGCAGGCCATGATGGCCAGTTCTCCTCTTTTGAACATGTTGCCTCACCTTCCGATGGGATCGGAATGGAATCGATCAGACTTCATCGACATGGTTGTTGCGGTCTTTTTTGCTCATTTCCAGGAACCATATGCCAGTAAATTCCTCAAGAATGATCTTTGTAATCCGGGCCAGTATCTCATTGTCGCATCCCGGGTACGTTTCCTGCAGTCGCGTTATGGATTTATCCAAGGTGGTTTTGACCAGCAGGTCGAAACAATCGTCATACTCTTTTCTGTAGATAACGGCATATTTGTCTATCCATTCGCCCACCGCCTCTTCCCCTGGATCGCGGCCGATCTCGACACCCTTGAACCACTTGTGCTTGAGCGCTTCCTGCAGCTGATTCCGCATCAATGTCTTCATGTCCATGGGGGAGTGCCTCCGGATATTTCCAAGATTTTACCATTATTTTGTTGGAATTGAAATTATTTATTTGCTCAAAAATTGCGTGCTTCCGAGTCAAGAACTGCCTTGTGCCGAGTATTGTTTTACAGAATATCCAGTTCCTTTTTGTGAACAGGACATATATAGCCGCTTCCTTCATCCAGGGCACACTCCGTGCAGAATGCCTGGTCGCATGTCGGACAGACGCCGAGGAGAAGGTCGAATACGGTTTGTCCGGGCTTGGTCGCGACAATGTTCGGAGCTCGGCCGCACCGCGAACATGAGGGTTGCAGTGATTGGTTATTATTATTCATGATGGAGAAATCATATTATGAAATCCGAATTGTTGCAATCAATCCAAGTCAGGGATTCGCTATGATATGATGAGTGTCTGGAGATAAAAAATGAACGATGAAAGATTGTATCCCGTAAAAAAGGAAATTCATGCACAAGGCAATCCGATCGAGTTACATTTCAGCGTGAACGCCTATTTCGGCACCCACGACCGGGAAGAGAGCGGGGAGGTGCCGCTGGCCGTTATCAACAAGGAAGGGATGGTTTTCCTTGTCGAAAAAATATCTGAAAACTGGCAGGGGATCGCTTCCGGCGTGGATATCAAGCATGAGTTGACTTACTCAAAAAACTCCCGGGAATCCAAATACAGCCTGCGCATTCAGCCCGATGCCTGTCCGGTCACCATCCGGGTCAAACATTTTCATGAAAATTCAGCATCGGATTTTCCGCATCACGGGGAAGCGCATGAAGACTATCATTCAATATTGGTTATCGATTGAGCAAAAGTGTGCTCGATCAGGTTTCACAAAGAGAGGGAATGTGCTTGATCAGTTTTCCCATGCGATCTGATTTTACCTTGACTGCCCGACTGCATTTCCATAGAATCGGCTGATGGGCAAATCATTTTATTCTGTCCGCACAGTTCTTTTTTTTCTTGTCTTCGTCCTGCTGACCGCTCCCATCCACGCCCAACCCCGAAAATTGCCCCCCTTGAATCGGGATTTCTTCCTTTTCATGGCGGGGATCATCCTGGTTTTTCTTATCTATTCGATCAGAACCCGGAGCATCATCTGGCCGCTATGGACTGGCCTGATCAAGCAATCGCGATGGCTTTCCGCGGCGCATATAGTTCTTTTCCTGTCATGTTTCTTGTTTGGCGCGAAGATTTTCAGCGGCGGCTCATTTGATTGGCAAATCCCGTTGACGTTATTCGTTTTTGGAGTGATCCTGCTGATTCCGGGAGTGTATTGCCAGTGGAAGATAGCCCCTGATGAACATTGGAGCAGGGCTTTCCTAAATACACTGTTGTCGCTGGCGATCGGTTTTTTGATTTTCCCCGGATTTGCGCTTGTCTATTTCTTGACGCACGCATTGACCGCCTTCCTTCGGGATTGATCTGAAAGCATATCTTGGATCAGCAATTTCGGCGATTTGCTTATTCAGGTAATTGTTCTATATAATGGCAAACTTCAGGAGGATCAATGGATAAAGTGGGAAAGGGGAGCAAGACCATCGTCGTCACCGGCGATTTCACCATCGACTGGAACATCGCCCGCATCCGCCGCGACGACATCAGCGGCAACAGCTGGAATCCCAACGACCTCACCCGGGCCTGCTGGCAGCGCGGCGGCGCGGCCCTGCTGGGCGACCTGATCGAAAACCTGGCTGTGGACCTGAAAGGCAAGGGCCTTGGGGAATTCACGGTCAGGAAAATATCGGATATGCCCAAATTCGCCTGCCCCGCCGATGAGCGCTTCCACCATTCCTATGCCCAGTGGGCGCTTTTCAACTTCAAGGATAAAGAGGGCGCCGAGCCGCGGGCCTGGAGAGTATCCGAGTTCATCGGCCTCGACCGCAGCGCTAACGGCTGGGCCGAATTCATTGGCGCGCAGTCCAGGGCTGCCGTTGAGCCCGACCTGATCGTTCTCGACGACGCCGACCTCGGGTTCCGGGACCATCCCGAACTTTGGTCGCAATTGCTCAAGAAAAGAAACAATACAACCTGGGTCGTGTTGAAAATGTCGCGGCCCGTGGCCCAGGGAGCGCTGTGGGAGCACCTGCACCGCGAGTGGGCCGACCGCCTGATCGTGGTCATGACCGCCAACGACCTGCGACGTACCGAGGTGCAGATCAGCCGCGAGCTCTCCTGGGAGCGCACGGCCCAGGACCTGGCCTGGGAGCTGGTGCACAACCCCCGGGTCAACGCCCTTTCCGATTGCGCCCGGGTGGTATGCTCGTTCGACACGTCGGGAGCTTTCCTGCTGCACAAGCGCCGGGGATCGCTTTTTTTCGATCCCCAGGGCATTGAAGGCACCTGGAACGGCGGTTTTCCCGGCGGCATGATCGGCTACAACTCATGCCTGGCCGCCGCCATCGTGCGCCAGTTGCTCATCTCTCCCAAAAATCCCGATATCCAGAATGGAATTCAATCCGGGATCCAGGCCCAGCGCCGCCTGCACCAGGAGGGCTATGGGGACCGCACTCAGAAAAAAGCCGAACCGCAGCTGGCTTTCCCCTTGGCAACGGTTGTGTCGGCTTTGGCAGAAGATACGTTACCCTGCTCGGTCATCGACGTGCAGGACCCGGTCATGCATTTGAAAAACGTGAAGCCGATGCCTGTGGCGGAAACGGCGGACGGATTCTGGACCATATTGCATGACCGCTATGCGCAAACCCTGGAAGAAACCGCCCGGCGCATCGTGCTGGAAGGGCCCGAAACCGTGCTGCGCGACGTGCCATTGGGTAAATTCCGCGGCCTGCTGACCGCCGACCGCCGGGAGATCGAGAGCTTCCGCGGCCTGCGCTCGCTGGTGGCCGAATACTGCAGCAAGAGCCGGCAGAGCAAGCCCATCTCGATCGCGGTCTTCGGCTCCCCGGGCTCGGGAAAGTCCTTCGGCATCAACGAGGTCGCCCTTTCGCTTTTTCCGAAGCTGATTGAGAAGAAGGAGTTCAACGTCTCGCAGTTCACCTCGGTCGATGACCTGCACAACGCATTGCACCAGGTGCGCGACCTGGGGCTCTCGGGAAAGATCCCGCTGGTATTTTTCGACGAGTTCGACTCCGCCCTGGAGGGGCAAAGCCTGGGCTGGCTGCGCCATTTCCTGATGCCCATGCAGGACGGGGCTTTTCTGAAGGGACAAATATCCCATCCCCTGGGCATGGCCATATTCGTCTTTGCCGGCGGCACCAGCGAGAAGCTGGAGGCGTTCGGCAGCCACCTGACGCCCGAGGATTTCCGCAAGGTGAAGGGGCCCGATTTCGTCTCCCGCCTCAAGGGATTCGTCAATATCATGGGTCCGAACCCCGTTGCCTCCATGGCCGGCGGAGACCCGCATTATATGCTGCGCCGCGCCATTTTGTTACGCTCGAGCATTTCGCGCAATGCCAGGCACATCATCGGCAAGAGCGACGGCAGGGAAACCATGAATATCGACCCCGGCGTGCTCAACGCTTTCCTGAAGATCAGCCAGTACAAGCATGGCGTGCGGTCCATGGAAGCGATCATGGCCATGAGCCAGCTGGCCGGCAAGAGCGGTTATGAGCGCTCCTGCCTTCCTTCCGAGGCCCAGCTCGACCTGCATGTCAACGGCCTCGAATTCCTGGCCCTGGTGCAGCAGATCGTCCTTACCCCGGAAATATTGGAAAAACTGGCGGCCGCTGCCCATGACATCTTCTGCCTGGGGAAAAAGCGCGACGGCTATCGTTTCGGCAGGGAAAAAAGCGAGAAAAAAAAGACCCATCCCTTGCTGATGGCCTATGACAAGCTCCCGGAGTGGGCCAAGGAAGCCAATCGGACCAATGTGAACACCATCCCGCAGAAACTGGCGGCTGCCGGCTATATCATGATCCCGGCCCGCAGCAACCAGCCGGCACTGAAGTTCCCCGGGAAAGATCTGGAAAAACTCGCGCAGCTGGAGCACGAATTATGGATGGCGGCGAAGCTCGCCGCCGGATTCAAAAAGGGAAAGCCCACGGCCGCCGATCCCTATCGCAATGAATACCTGGTGGATTGGAATAGACTGACCGACAGGATCAGGCAGATCGATCGCGACCTGGTCAAGGGCATCCCGCAGATCCTGGCCCGTGCCGGCTATGCCATCGAAAAGCTGAAGCAAGAATAGGGAGCAGGATTGCCAATCGCCGACATCCCATTCCGGTTGCGCATCGGCATTACCGGCCACCGGACCATCAATGATCCCGAAACGGTTTCGCGGCAGATCAGGGATTTCCTGCATGAGCGGATATGGGAATTGTTCGATCCGCCGGCAGGGAGAAAAAAATCCGGCACGCGCCTCGCTTTCACCCTGCTGAGCCCCCTGGCGGAAGGTGCCGATCGTCTGGCCGCCGCCGAGATCCTCAAGATCGCCGATTCCGAAATTGAAGCGGTTTTGCCCATGGCCGCGGGCGACTATGAGCGCGATTTTGCCACGTCCGAGTCCCGGGCCGAATTCCATGATCTGCTCAGCCGGGCCGGCAGAACGATCGTGCTGAAAGAAACTGCCTCCGACAACACCCTGGACGAGGTGCGCAGAAAAGCATACGAGGCGGCCGGCCGATATGTCGTCGACCATTGTGACCTGCTCATCGCCGTGTGGGACGGCATGCCGGCCCGGGGCAGGGGAGGCACGGCCGAGATCGTCGCCTATGCCCGGGGAAAAAAGCTGCCGCTGATCGTCGTTTCTTCGCTTGATCCTTATGACATAACACTTGAAAAGGGATCGGGGCTGAACGGTCAGGCCTATATCCGGCTGGGGGTTTTCAATTCATTTGCCATCGCCGCCAATGTCCGGGATGCGTATGTCGACAATATGCACCGGGACCTGTTCGCCAATCCCGATGGTGAACGGCTGGACGGGGCGATAAGAGAACGCATCCGTTCCGGGCTGCTGCCCTGGTATGTGCGGGCTTCTTCGATCGCCAAGCGCAGCCAGAAAAACTACCTGCGGGCCGGGCTGCTGGTCTATTCCCTTTCGCCGCTGGCGGTGGCGGCGGTGGCCCTGGCCATTCTCATGCCCAAGTGGGCATCGCCGGCCTTTGTCGTCGAATTCATCCTGCTGGGGATTATCCTGTTGGTCATCGTGTCATCGGACAGGCGCAGAACCCATCAGAACTGGATCGAGGCCCGCTTTCTGGCCGAACGCATCCGCTCGGCGATCTTTCTGACGGCCGGCGGCGTCCAGGCTTCCTGCCTGGTGCACATTCACGCCCTGAGGCCGCAATTGGAAGCCGGGGCGTGGACCATCCAGGCTTTCGATGAAATCATGAGACGCATGGGGCCGATTGAATGCTGTGACCAAGCCGGCTGTGATCTCGGCATCGCCTACGTGCGCCGCCACTGGCTGCAGGATCAAATTCATTTCCATGTCTCCAAGGCCCAAAGATCGCAAAAGGCCGGTCATCGCCTGGAGAGAGCCGGCTGGCTGGTCTTTATGACCGCTTTTTTTATTGCGGCGTGGCATCTGATCGAACTGTTTCTTGGTCATCCGGAGATTTTGGCCTGGCTCGGGAAACCTCTTGTTTTTCTCGCTGTTGTGCTGCCGGCCATCGGCGCCACCCTGGGCGGCATCCGCGGCCACCGCGAATATTCCCGCCTGGCCAAACGCAGCCAGTACATGCAGGCCGTGTTGTCCGACATGGACAGTCGCCTGGCGAACATTACCCAGGCCAAGGAGCTGACCGCCCTCCTGCAGGAAACCGAACAGCTGATGCTGCAGGATACCCAGGAGTGGCTGATGCTGATGAAGTTCGCCAAGGTGGAGGCAATATAATCAGATTATTCTTATTGATATCTCCAAAGATCGATCTTGAAAGGAGAGGAGATGGTCAAATTTGAGCAAGTTGAATGGCCAAAGGCGTATATTTTCATCTCTTCGACTTTCAACGACATGCACGCGGAACGGGATTACCTAGTCAAAAATGTCTTTCCCCGACTATTGGAATGGTGCGAAGAACGCAAGATTCGTATGGTTGATATCGATTTAAGATGGGGTGTTTCCGAAGATGACTCCACCAATCGTAATGTTGTTAAGACCTGTCTGAAGAACATCGACAAGTGTCGTCCTTTTTTCATCTGTCTACTGGGGCAGCGTCGGGGCTGGGTACCCAGGAAGGAGGATATCTCTTCAGAGACATACCAGGAATTTTCCAAAATCAGTCAATATGCCGGAAACGCTTCCGTCACCGAGATGGAGATTCTACATGCCCTGATCGATCCGTTTCACCGGGCAAAGCGGTTGGGCTTCATTCATAATAAAAAGTCGGGGTTTGATCCCGTCCAGCATGCCTTGTTCTATCTTCGCGACAACACGTATCTGGATTCTTTGCCCAGCTTTCCCGGTTTGTTGCGAAAGACCTTCACCAATGAATGGATCGAAAACCAAACTGAACGGCAGATTGCGGACACGGAGCTGAAGCGATGGCGGGAAAGGTTGATTCCAGCTACGGGTAAGTTGGTCCGCCACTATTCCGCACGATGGAACCCGGAGGCCACAAGCCCCGAGTTGAGGTTACCCTTGGTCTGCCCCTCTCAGGGTGACAAGGCAATGGAAAGTTGGCGGAGGCAGTGGAGTCTGGCCGGAATTGCATTGCAGAGCCATGAGAGGGAAATCCCTTCGAGTATGCAAGAGGAGGCCAATCTATTCAATGCCGCCTTTACCCAAGGGAGGCTGAGTGACTTCAAGACGGATTCTCAAGAGCTCGGAGAGGTGATCTTTGCGGATCTTAAACGTGCTATCGGCGAACGGTTCCATAAGTACATTCTAGCAGTTGAAAGTAGGGGAGGGCAGGATGGTACCCTACAGAGAGAGCTCGACCAGCAAGAACAATTTTTGTGGTCAAACAGTGAGGGGTTCATCGAGCGTAGCGGTGACTTCACTCTGTTGGATGCCTATGCGGCGGATGAATCTCGCAAACTCTTCGTATTAACCGCCGAAGCAGGGATGGGGAAATCGATGCTTTTGGCCCGGTGGGTAGACCGCTTTCGAGGAATTGTCAACCCCAAGCAGCGAGAGAGTCTTCACTTTCGCTTCATCGGTCAGAGTGACCAATCCACTTCCTTCTACCCACTTTGGCGTTCGTTGCTTCAGGAGATCCAGCAGCAGACAGAAAAACTTTGGGATGAGAAAGTCAAAGATGCCGAAGGTCGGGAGATCCAAGCGACTGCCATACCGGTCGATCCGCACAAACTCCGGGATTCCCTCCCCGATATATTGCAAAATATCGGGAGTCAAGGCAAGACCATCATTGTACTGGACGCCCTCAATCAGTTGGATACGGGGCTCGGTGAGTTGAACTGGCTGCCTGATGAATTGCCAGAGGGCATCAAGATGATCGTCAGTTTCAAACGGGATCCCGATAACCCAAATGCCGCTTCCTTTTTTGAGAGTCTGAAAGGGCGAGCAGAATTAGCAGAAATCAGACCCTTTGATAGTATTAAGGACCGGGAAAGACTCATCGGTAAATACCTTGAACAATACCTCAAACAACTGGAGCCCATCTATGTGAAGGCTTTACTGGAGATTGAGGCCTCTAAAAATCCACTCTTTTTAAAAATTGTTTTAGGTGAACTCAGGATCTTTGGCTCTTTCCACAACATTAAAGAGAAGATTTACTCCGATTTCGGCCAAGATCCCATTTCTGCCTTTATCGGGGTACTGAAGCGGCTCGAGACCGATACGGCTCATACTGCCATTGCTACAAAAATGGCTGTACCTGTAATCTTTGGGCTATTGGCGCATGCCCGCTCTGGACTTTCGGCGAATGAACTAACGCAGATGCTAGAGGCTTCTCTCGAAGGAGAGAAGAGAGAACTCCTTGATTCAGTCCGAGAGACCGTCCATTTCTATCTTCGTCAACTCCGTCCTTATCTGGCGAGAAAGGAAGGACGGTTCGATATTTTCTATGAGAGTTTCAGGCTGGCCATCCTAGGGCGATATGTGAAGGAAGGTGGGGAGGACCATAAAAGCGGCTTTTACAAAGGGGAGTGCCCCCATCAGACGACTGACATGCTGACCCTGACGTCTCAGGCTTGGCATGGCATCCTGGCTGATCACTTCCACGGTCTTCCGCTTTGGCAAAAACAAGATCCCGAAGTGAAGGGAGGATCAGGCGGGGCTTCCGAAGAGCCCCAGGCCGATTACTGTGATCATCCCAATATGCGGAAAGTCTCAGAGCAACCCTTTCACCTGACTATGTCCGGAGATTGGGCTCGGGTTGAAGTGACGCTGTGCGATCTGTGGTTTGTTGAGGCCAAAGTTAGACTTGGTCTGGTTTTTGAGTTGCAGGAGGATTACCGTTTGGCTCTGAACACTCTACCGGAAATGGAATCGGTTTTGCGTGACCGCCGGGAACATCAGGAACGGATCGATAACTGGACTAAGGCAGTCCTCGCCCATGCTCGGACGTGGAGCCAGAGACGGGAGCGAATGTCTCGTGGAGAGACCATTTCCGAGCCCGAGCCAATGTTGCCTATTCCACCCACCCTTTGTCGCATGTGGAGCCAGGAGGAAATAGATTCCGAATGCCAGCGTAGGAGTGATCACCCCAAACGGTTGGATAGGTTAAAGGCCTTCTCAGAGTTTCTGAATACTGAATACTATGCTTTTCTTGATTTTGGTTCCCGGGTGGGGTTTGTGCTCCAGCATGCATTCAATCGGTATCCCACAGGTCCGGTCCATACCCAGGCCACCAAAGAGATGGGGAAAATCCATACCCCACTCCTTCTACGCCATTGGTCTGCCGATGCAACTACTAATTCCTTGCCTGCACTTATACGCTCCCTGGAAAGGCATGAGCGGGCAGTCATCAATGTGTCTATTACTGGGGATGGGCGAAAGGCCTTATCGGGGGGCCAAGATGGACTCTTGTGCCTATGGAATCTACAGACCGGCCGATGCCAAAAGATTCTGGGACAAGGGATGCTGGTGGCCATGACTCTGGATGGACATCGCGCTCTTTCTGCCAGTGGAAATCGAACTCTTCGAGTTTGGAATGTCAAGACTAGTCAAAATATTGAGCTTTCGGAAGTTCATCGGGAATCAATTCGATGCCTGGCCATGACTCCGGATGGAAGTTTGGCGGTATCCGGAGGATTTGATCAGACGGTTTGTTTATGGGACATAACGTCGGGCCGATGCCTGAATGTTCTGGAAGGCCATGATGCCGGGGTTATCTGCGTTGCCATGACTCCGGATGGAAGACGGGCGGTCTCTGGAGATGACTTGGGGACTTTTCACGTTTGGGATCTGGCGAGCGGGCAATGTGTGCGGATATTGAAGAACCCACATGGAGGTGAGTCGGGTGTCAGTGTGACGCCCGACGGAAGATTGGCTCTGACGGGTGGAGGTATGGCGGCTCGTTTGTGGGATCTGGACAGTGGGCAATGTCTGCACACTCTCGAAGGGAAACATGGGAATGTATCCTGTGTGGGGCTGACAGCCGACGGACGACGGGCGGTGATCGGAAGCTGGAAGTCGATCCAAGTGTGGAATCTCGAAAATGGCCAGTGCCTGAGAACTCTGAATGACCATTATCGCCCTGTGACTTGTGTGGCTTTTTCGGCGGATGGGAGGGAGTTAATCTCGGGAAGTAAAGATGGCACCCTCAGGGTCTGGAACCTGGAAAATGGACAAACCAAATCTACCCCCCTGGCCCACAGCCACTATGTGCGTGATCTGGATATCACCCCAGATGGAAGATATGCCGTTTCGGGGAGTTGGGATCAGTCTCTTCGTGTGTGGGAGATTGAAAGTTGCCAACGGGTTCTGATCATCGAATGTCAGACACGCTTCGAGAGTGTCTGCGTTACACCGGGGGGGCATACCGTGGTTACAGGAGGATGGAAAGCCCCCAGCGTTCCAATTAAATCGCCGCTTCTGGTTTGGAATCTTGCAAACGGCGAATGCCTCTATGCTCATGAATGTGGCGATATCAGGTGTGATCAGATCTGGAGCGTCTGCATGACTCCAGATGGGCAGTGGATCATAACGGGTGATGACAATGGCCATATCAAGGTTTGGGATTTGGAGAGCGGGCGGTGTCTCAAGACTCTAGAGGGGCACAGTGCCAAGGTTTGGTGTGTCAGGATGATGGCGGATGGACGACACATAGTATCAGGAAGCTGGGATATGTCCGTGCGGGTGTGGGACCTCGACACCGGAGGATGTGTGCGGATTTTGAGCGGAAAGATTGAAATCTGGGGGGTCAGTGTAACTCCCGATAGCCGATATCTTTTGTCGGCCGGGTATGGAACCCTGCTCATTTGGGATCTTGAGAGTGGGCAATGCCTCGGCCAATTCGTCGGGCATCCCTCATGCATTAGCGATGTGGTCGTAACCCCCAATGGGAGATATGCGGGCTCTGTGGGTGACAAAACCCTAAGGATCTGGGATTTGGCCACTAAAGAATGCACGGCCCTTTTTTACACGGCGGATCAACTATTCAGCCTAGCCATCTCTCCATCCGGATCGGCCATCGTCTGCGGGACCATTGGGGGGGAGGTCATCTTTCTTGAGCCCTGCAACCTACATTTGGGGATGGATGATAATCCATCGTGTTAATGATCAGAGATAGAAACAGTACGGCTAAAATGGATGTATATGTGAGAGGTTAAGCCATGCCGCAATAAACCAAGTTTTTCGGGTCTTTGTCAGTTCCCTCTTCGCCTATATGAAAGAAGAGCACGAACTGCTGTAAAATAATGTATTTACGCGGTTTTTTTAATATAATGCACTTGTCACTCACATCACAGCCTTGACCCCTATGGTACTGGCCAAATTACGAAGTCTATTTCTGAATATGCTAATTGTGCAACAATATATTTTTCCGGAACCCATCGACTTTATCATCGAGTCCCAAGAGGCTGAGACGGGTTAAAAATATGATAAATTCAAGGTTTACCGGTCTTTCAATCTCTTTCCTTAAAAATCTTTTACAAAAGGCCAGCAAACTCCTGAATGCATTGTAAAATCCGATTTCGCCGCAACAGTGGACAGTAAAAATCTGTAAACACTTCTTCATGAAGCCGATCAATTGCTGCTCCAGAAAACCTAGGAGTGGCTCCTGCTGATGAAGTTCGCCAAGGTGGAACCGCTCTAAATTCGAACGTTTTTATTTCCCAGGAGAGGCTGCCTTTTCTGTAGATTTGTTAAATCAGGCAAGTGGTCTATAATGGCAGGCACCATGTCAGGATCATACAAATATGGATGAGCAGGAAAATGTATCGGCGATCGCCGCTGCCGCTCATTTTGCAATAACCGGATCGGTCAAGTCGCTGGCGCCCTACGGCTCGGGGCACATCCACGAGACTTACCGCGTGCGCATGCGCGCCGCCGCCCATCCCGGCTACATTCTGCAGCGCGTCAACACCCGCGTCTTTCCCGACGTCCCCCGCCTGATGGAGAACATCGTTCGCGTGGCCGGCCATATCCGCGCCCGGACCCGGCGCGGCCTGCCGGTGCTCGCCGTCATCCCGGCCCGGGACGGCCGGCCGTACGCGCGGGACGGGAACGGCGGCTTCTGGCGCTGCTACCGCTTCATCGCCCACCGCGAACCGGGGACCCGCCTGCGGAGCCGGAATCTGGCCGGCGAGGCGGGACGGATCTTCGCTGGCTTCATCATCCAGATGTCCGACCTGCCGGAGCCGCCGCTGCACGAGACCATCCGCGGCTTCCACGACGTCGAGGTCCATTGGGGCCGCTTCGGAGACCTGCTGCTCGGCGACCGGGCCGGACGCCGGAAGGAAATCGCCGCCGAGATCGACTTCGTCCGCGCCCGCGCCGACGCCATGGGGCGCATCCGCGACCTGGGCCGCGCCGGACGCATCCCGTTACGCGTCACCCACAACGATACCAAGTTCAACAACATCCTCTTCGGGCCCCGCGGCGGCCTGTGCGTCATTGACCTGGACACGGTCATGCCCGGATATGTCCATTACGATTTCGGCGACGCCATCCGCTCGGCCGCCAACTGCGCCCGCGAGGACGAGCCCGACCTGAGCCGCGTCCGCCTGGACATGGCCGTCTTTCAGGAGTTCGCCCGCGGGTACCTGGGTGAGTTGCGCGGGCTGCTCAGCGCCGGGGAGGTCGCCCATCTCGCCTTCGCCGCCAGGCTCATGACCTACATGGTCGGGTTGCGCTTCCTGAACGACCATCTCGACGGCGACCGCTATTTCAAGGTCGACCGGCCGGGGCACAACCTGCAACGGGCGCGGGTGCATTTCCGGCTGCTGGAGGACATGGAAAGACGGTGCGCCGAGATGGAGGATTTCGTCTCCGCCCTGGCCGCCGGGCCTGCTTCCTGACGAAGACGGGCTGGCAGAAGGCCGGCTCGCCCAGGGAAGACGCCACCAAGGCGCGCACGCGCGCTGCATCGCCGCGAAACGCGCAGTCGGCCTCCAGAACGTCGACCTGGGCGGGCGAGCCCGGGCAATGGAAAAACAAAAGGGTCAGGGTCAGGAAATTCGCAGGCCGGTTGCATTTGCTTTTTACCGTTTGCTAGAATGAACCGCGGGGGAAACCGATGGCGGGAACGATCATCATCAAGAAGGATTTCCGCGGCGGCCAGACGTTCGCCGTGGTGGTCAATGACATCCTGTATGAACCGGTGCAGTGCATCGTCAATGCCGCCAACGGCATGCTGGCCCACGGCGGGGGAGTGGCGGCGGCCATCGCCGAGGCCGCCGGCAGCGAGCTGCTGGCCGACTGCCGCGAGATCATCTGCCAGCGCGGCCGCATCCCTTCCGGACACGCCGCGGTCAGCAAGGCGGGCAACCTGCCCTTCCGCGGCGTCATCCACGCCGTGGGGCCGAAAATGGGCGAGGGCGACGAGGAGCGCAAGCTGGTGCAGGCGCTGAACGAGGCGTTCGGACTTGCCGAGGAGCGGCGCTGGGCATCCCTTTCATTCCCGGCCGTCAGCTCCGGGATCTTCCTGGTGCCCCACGCCACCTGCGCCCGCGCCTACCTGCGGGCGGTGAAGGAGTTCTTTGCCGCCCACCCGCTGTCGCAGCTGCGCGACATCCGCCTGTGCCTGTTCATGGGCCCGCTGCTGGATACGGTCAGGAAGGAATGGCCCAAGGCGTTCGCCGATTGACAAGCACCTCCGTCCGCTCTATAATGCGGGCTGATTTGAAAATTGCAGGCGAGGTGAACAAGGGCCATTGAATAAGAAAACGGCGGCCGACAGGGGAGATAACCGCCAGACCCTTTTTCCAGCGCTTCCCCGCGTGCAGGCCGTCGCCGCCGGCGCCGCGTACGTCTTTTCCCCGTCCCCAGGAGGCCCGCATGGCGTTCACCGTCCCTGAAGCATTCGAGCCCGCTCCCACCGCCACCATCATTCACGCCTACAACAGCGAGGGCATCACCCTGCAGGCGCTCAGCGACGACGACATCTGGACGGTGATCAAGTCCTCGGGGGCCAACCTGATCGGCAAGCCCAGCATGCAGCCGCGCGTCCAGGTCATGGACCGCTACAGCCCGGAGCGCGACATCCATATCAGCCAGGTCGAGATGTCGCTGGCCATCGAGGAGTCGCACGCCAGTTATTTCTGGGAGCGGCAGGTCTCAGGAAAGAAATCGTTCGAAATGGCCAGCATGGAGGTCAACACCTGCGGCGACTCGCTGAGCCCCAAGGTCCTGGGCACCTTTCTCGACCTCTGCGACTATCCCGAGTTCGTTTCCTTCATCTACTTCGCCCCCACGCCGCTGCTCAAGGAACAGAAGATATCCGACCGGGAATCGCTGCGCAAGCAATGCTTCAAGACCCCGGTCGACTGCTGGTCGCGCTACATCATCGACATCCAGGCTCCCATCGAGATCCAGGAAGGCAAGCTGTTCATCGCCCACCTGCACCGCAAGGATGTGACCCGCATCGTGAAGCGCCTGCGCGAGGAAGTCATCGAGAGGTATTCCCAGCACTCCATCAAGCTGGCCCGCAGCGACCGCAAGCTGAAGCTGATGGTCAATTCGCAGCAGGAGGAGTACCTGGCCTGCGCCTTCTACGATTGCGACCAGAAGTTCGTCAATTCCCTCTGCAACCCGCGTATCCGCGAGGACGAGGCCCTCTACCTGCTGGAAGACTGCTTCGAAGACGTGCTGCTCTCCACCGACACGCCCTTCGTTTTCGAGCATGATTTCGATCCCCCCGGCTACACCAGCGTTTTCCTGACCGGGGGCACCGGCTACATCGCCCTGCACGTCACCCCCAACCCCATCGGCCAGACAAAAAACTTCGTCGAATTCTGCGCCTACATCCATCCCAGCATGTGGGTCTTCGAACGCGAGTCGCTGGTGCACGTCATGTGGCCGGTCCTGAAGCTGTTCCAGCCCGGAAAGGCCGAGATCCACTACCGTCTCTCCTCGCGCAACATCATGCGCGGCCGGAATATCCACCAGAAATTCATCCGCAAGCGGCTGATCGGCCTGGGCTATACCTACGAGGACCTGGTCTCGTTCTATGACGAATACTTCGGCCGCACGTTCTTCCACCTGAACATCGAGAAAAAATAGCCGTCAGGATTTCCCCGATTGCGCCGTTGCCCGGCCTGGCATATCCTTGGGCCGGGAGAGCGGGACGGGATCATTTCCCGGCCCGGAAAAACCATGCGCTTACGCTTCAACCTGCAGGCGATACCCGTGGCCCTGGCCGCCCTGGGGCTTTGGGCCGTCATCGGCGGCTGGTACGTCGCCCTCGCCCCGGCCGGCCTTTCCGGTCCCGACAATATCGGCATCGTCCTTTCCACCTTCGGCGTCTGCCTTTTTCTCGCCGACCGCCTCGCCTTTCGCTGGCTCAAGGTCTCCTGCTGGGTCATCTTCTTCAAGCTCTGGTTCTGGGGCCTGATCTTCGTCGTTTGGGGGCTGGTGGAATGGCTGCGCGCCTATCAAGGCGGTTCCGGGCTGTTCTTCACCCTGCATTGGCTGGCCACCATCGCCGTCCTCGCCTTCGCCTGGCTGTTGAGCCGCCGGCCGGCGGCCGCGGCATCCCGCGGGCGCATGCGGGAATCCACCGGTCCTATTTCCCTGCGCTGAAAATAAATATCTTTCCCGCCAGGAAATCGCTGACCCAAACGCTGTCCTCCGCGCCCGTCTGGATCCGGCAGAGATCGTAGACGCAGTCGCCGAACTGGCCGCGCATGAAGAAAGAGCTGTTATGCCCGGCGAAGCCGGTTTCCCCGAAAGGATACGGCTCGCGGTGGCGCAGCGTGAAGCGTTCCGTCGCCGGGTCGAAAAGGATGATGAGCAGCTCGCCGGCGGTGTGGCTGGTGATCCAGAGCCGATCCCGGCACCCGGCCAGCTGGTCGGGGCGGCCTGGGAAGGGAATGGAGAACGTGCGCGGCCGGGCGCCCAGCCGGGTCAGGGAATTGTCCCCGTGATTGAGGACGAATGCGTCCGAGCCGGACAGGGCGATCTTCAACGGCTGGCGGCCGCAGCGGACATCGCTGCGGGAAAGATCGCCCTTGGCGATCACGCTCGTTGAGTCGCTGTCGAAGTTGGTTACGTAGATCGATTCCGGGCCGACCGCCAGGGCCGTGGGGGTGATCCCGACCTCCAGGCGGCGGACGGTCCTGCCGGTCCCGGCATCGACGACCTGCAGCACCCCGTTGTCGCCGTCCGTCTCGCCCACGCGGCCGATCAGCAGCCAGTCGCGGCCGGGATCATGCGCCAGCAGCCGCTGCGTGGTCTCGCGGCTGACCGTGTCCTCGAGTTCCACCCGCATGTCCCCCTGGTTGGGAGCGCGCACCTCATCCGGGAGCGTGACGTAGAATTGCTTCTCGTCCCCCCAGTTGTTCTGCAGGGCGAACAGGGCGCCGGCGGGGGAGAGGGCCATGGCCTGTGCCAGGCGGGGGATGCGGCGGTCGTAGAAGGTGAGGTCACTGCCGCCGATGCCCAGGATGCCGTTGCGGGCCGCCCAGATGTAGACGACCGGCCAGTAGGACTGGTGCGGGCCGTAGGATAGAAGCACGTTGCCGGCCGGGGTCGCGAGCGCCTGGTGCGGGTACGGCACCGGCAGGGTCGTGGTCGTCAAGCTGCCGTCGGGGGCGATCCGGGCCATCTGGTCCTCGTTGTTGAAGGCGAGGAACGCATCGCTGCCGGGCTGCCGCAGCAGTTCCTGCGGCGCCCAGCCGGTGCGGATCTTGTCCAACCCCCCCGTAGCCGGGTCAAAAACGGTGATGGCGGCGCCGAAGGCGCCGTTGACCGCCGTGGCGCCCAGGGGGATGTACAGCCTGCCGTCGCCGGGATGGAAGGCCATGTTGAACATGTGGGGCAGGACGGCGGGCTGCAGAAAGCGCCGGCGCAGGCGGCGCGTCTTCAGGTCCACCTGGTCGATCTCGCCGTAGGCCCAGCTGCCCACGTACAGGATGTCATGCGCCGCGTCCAGGGCGGTGGCGTCGTTGCCGTAGGCCGGGAGCAGGATCTCGCTGACTTTCCCATGGCGCTTGAAGTCGACCACGTGCAGGCTGGCGTGGTTGTCGTAGGGGATGAAGATCTCATCCCGCTCCTCGGCGTAGCCAATGCCCACCCCTTCGCTGAAGCCCGGCAAGGGGACGACGACATCGCCCGTGCCGTCGATCCTGATCTTGGCTGCCTGGATGACCTTGCGCGCCGCCGTCTCCACCACCAGCAGGATGGCTTGCTGCCGGGGGGAATAGCCAGCGTAATGCCAGCGGCCTGCGGGCTCGAGGGCCAGCGGACGCTTGCCGAGGGGCCGGATGTCGTCGGCGCTGAAAAGGTGCAGCGTGGCGGAGTATCCGTCGATGGCGGCGACGCGGCGCGCGGCGCTGTCGCAGACGATCTTGCGCGGGGGCGGCGGCGGCGTCTGGTTCAGGTTCCGCGCCGCTTCCTTCCTTTCGCTCCAGGGGATGAAGCGGATCCTGCCTTTTTTCAAGTCGAGCCACGCCAGGTCGCCGCTCTCGCGGCCGACCAGAAACGCATTGCCGTTGGCCTCGTCCACGGCCACCATCTCGAACTGCGCCCGCGTCGGAAAGGAGCGCGAGCGCCCGGTAGCGGGGAACACCACCTCCAGGGTGCGCCGGCCGATGACATAGATGTTGCCGCTGCGCGGATCAATGGCCAGGGCCTCCGACTTGAGGTGCTGCGGCACGCGCGTGCCCACCGGGATATTGCGCACCGTCCGTCCGGGGCCATCGATGAGCGTGACCGAGGAGCTGAGGGTATTGGCGACCACCAGCCGGTTTCGCTCCGCGTCCATGCGCACCAGCAACGGCCCGGCGGCATTGACCTTCAGCCCCAGGGACGCCAGCAGGTCGACGCGGGTGATCCCGGCGCCGGCCATGACCGGCAGGGACAGCAGCATGACCATGAAAGAGATGATGCAGCGATGCATTCGGCCTCCTTGACTCGATGGTTCATGGTAGCCCGCAGGCGGCCGGGAGTCAAGGCGGCGCGGCTTGTCAAGACACGGACATTGGGATATCATTGCCGGCAAGCAGCATGAAGAAGGAAAGAAAAAACCGCCTGGACCGGGCGCTGGTGGAGCGCGGGCTGGCCCCGGACCTGCAGCGGGCCCAGGCGCTGGTCATGGCCGGCGAAGTGCTGGTCAATGGCCGCATGACCGACAAGGCGGACCACCGGGTCGGGACCAGTGAAGCGGTCGCGATCAAGGCCAGGAACCCGTACGTCTCGCGCGGGGCGCTGAAGATCGCCAGGGCCGTCGAGGAGATGGCCCTGGACGTGGCGGGAC
Source organism: Candidatus Aminicenantes bacterium UBA6072 (assembly GCA_002436105.1). Lineage (GTDB taxonomy): Bacteria > Acidobacteriota > Aminicenantia > UBA2199 > UBA2199 > UBA2199. Next base: position 68,005 of record DIXU01000004.1, read on the forward strand.
TGAAGGTCCTCGATATCGGCATCTCCACCGGGGGGTTCAGCGACTTTTTCCTGCAGCACGGCGCCGCCGAAGTCTTCGGCGTGGACGTCACCATCGACCAGGTCGACCCGCGCCTGCGCGCGGATCCGCGCCTGCGCCTGCTGGAGACGAACGCCCGTTTCCTGAAAAGGGAAGACGTCCCCTTCGTACCCGACCTGGTCGTCATGGACCTCTCCTTCATCTCCATCACCGCCGTCCTGCCCGTGCTCGCCGGTTTCCCCGGCGCCCCGGCGCTGGTCCTGGTCAAGCCGCAGTTCGAGGCCCAGCGCGGCCGCGTGGGCCGCGGGGGAGTGGTCCGCGACCGCCAGGCGCGCCGGGACATCCTGCTGCGCCTGAAACATCGCGTCGAGGAGATGGATTTCGGCGTCAGCGGCTGGTGCGCCGCCGGCGTCAGGGGGCGCCGGGGCAACCAGGAATATTTTTTTCTGCTGCGGCACGGGAAAATTAATTCCATTGATGATAAAATGATCGCCGATGCCGAAGAAATTTAAGCATGCCGTGATCGTGGCCAAGCCGCACCAGGACGTGGCGCATTACCTGCGCCAGGCCATCGCCGTGCTGGACGAGCAGGGGGTGAACCATGCCCTGGAAAAGACGGCGGCCGGGCTGCTGGGGATGAACGAATACCGCGAGCGCGAGGACGTGGCACGGGACGCCGACCTGATCGTCGTCCTGGGCGGCGACGGCACGTTCCTTTCCATCGCCCGCCAGGCCGTGGAGGCGCAGGTGCCGGTGGCCGGCTTCAACCTGGGCACCCTGGGCTTCCTGACGGCCATGAAAAAGGAGTCGCTGGCCGAGGGGTTGGCGCACATCCTGGAAGGCCGCGCCGCCGTTTCCTGGCGCAAGCTGCTCCAGGTCGACTTCCGCGGCGCAAGCTACACGGCCCTGAATGACGTGGTGGTCAACAAGGGGGCCATCGCCCGCATCGTCAAGCTGCTGCTGACCATCGACGGCGACATCATGGCCGAGATGAAGGGGGACGGCGTCATCCTGTCCACGCCCACCGGCTCCACGGCCTATTCCGTATCCGCCGGCGGCCCGATCGTCAGCCCCGACGTGAACGGCATCGTCATCACTCCCATTTGCCCGCATTCCCTCACCTTCCGGCCCCTGGTCGTGCCCGACGGCGCCGAGATCGCCGTGCGGCTGCAGACCCCGCACATGGACACCATCGTGACCATCGACGGCCAAACGGCCCTGCCGTTCGACTACGAGGAAGAGATCCGCGTCCGCGTCTATCCCAAGATGCTGCCCATGCTGGTCGCTCCGGGGACGAATTATTACCAGCTGCTGAACGAGAAATTGAACTGGGGGCTGTGACTGGCCTAAGGCAGGAGCCAGTAGAGCATTGAGATCTCCTGTTCCAAGTTCCACGTTCCAAGTTCCAGGTTGTAAATCGTGATGAGTGATAAGTGATGCGTGATGAGAAAGAACTGGAATTGCTCCGTTCTTCAATTACCACTATCACTATCACTACCACTAATGCCTGGAAGGTTCCCCGCTAACACGACCACTTGTATTTCGCTTGCAGTTCGTTATAATTGCCATAGAGGTTCAGAATGAAGAAAGCTGCGATCTTTATCCTTGCGGCATGGATGGCCCTGGCGGCCTATCCCGCCCGCACCGGCGATGATTTCAATCGCGCCATCGCCTATTACCTGCTGGGCGACCTGGAACTGGCCCAGAAGAGCCTGGATGCTCATTTCAGCAGCCGGCACCAGCCGACCGTCAAGCTCGGGTTTACCCTGCTGTTCCGGGGCGAGAAGTGGGAAGCCACCAAGAAGTTCCGTGACTACCTGGAGAGCAACCACCGCTCCCTGGAATCACTGGTCGGCATCAGCCTGGCCACGGCCGACGTCAAGAACTCACTGGCCAGCGACAACCTGAACAAGATTCTGCGCATGGACCCGGGCTTCGCTCCCGCTTATGCCTGCCTGGGGCAAGAGCACTTCCTGCGCAACGATTTTCCCGCCGCCGAGGAGTATTTCAACAAGAGCCTGCGCTACGCCAACATCCCGGAATTCAAGATCCTGCTGGGGGAGCTTCTGCTCAAGACCGGCCAGGCGCAGCAGGCCTCCGACCTGATCCGGCCCCTGGCCGAATCGATGCCGAAGAATTATCATTACGCCTTCCTGGCCGCCCGGGCCGGCCTGGCGCTGGGCGACCTGGAGGCGGCGTCCCGCTTCAGCGAGCAGTCCCGGAGCGCGCGCCCCGATTCCAAGGAAGCGCAGCTGCTGCGCGGGCAGCTGCTGCTGGCAGCGGGAGACCTGCGCCAGGCCAAGTCGCTGCTGGGCAAGTTGAAATTCGACTATTACAACCCCGAATACAGCCTCACGCACGCCGAGGTCCTGGTCAGGCTGAAGGACCGCGACGCGGAAAAATACCTGTACGAAGTGTTTTCCCAGGACCCCTGGCACCCCGTCATCAACAAACTGCTGGGGCTCTTCCATCTGAAGGACAAAAAGGCCAACATCCAGAACTGGATCCAGCGCGCCCTGCTCAGCGGCCTGCCGGCCCAGGAGCTGCAGAAGGAGTTCCCTTCGCAGTACCGTTTCCCGGAACGGCCAGCATTCCCCATCTTCGCCGCCAGAAGGATCCAATGGCTGGGCAATGGCCGCGTTGCGGTCGCCGGCGCGCTGCGCAGCGGCGAAAAGGAAAAACTGACCATCCTGGATGCCGCCACCCTGAAGCCGATCCAGTCGTTCGCCTATGAAGGCGCCATCCAGGAGATCTTTTCCGCCCCGCGCCAGGACAGGTTCATTTTTTCCAGTACCGCGCCCGGGAATGAGAATGTGTATCTCTATACGCTGATCGCTGACAGAAACGGCTATCGGCTGAAGCCGGTGGTCGGTTACGCGCTGAACATGTCCAGGGTGCAGGTCGCTTTCAACGCCGACGGCACCGTTGCCTACGTCACCGACGGCAGCCTGGGCGACCTGGCCTTCCTGTCGCCGTTCTCGACGGTGGGAAGCCTGGGCCGCAGGCAGTCGATCTATCCCGATCATCCCATCGCGGTATTCAGCTACGCTTATGCCGGCGAACGCTGGACACAGGTCAGGAATCGCGAGGCGTTGCGCAATGTTCCCCTGCCGGTCGTGCGGCGTTACTTCGCCGTCGCTGACGCCTGCCGCAACAATCCGGAGGTCGCCAAGCTCCTGGAAAAAGGGGCCGGTCTTGACATCACCACATCCGAGGAAATGAAGATCCAGTTCGGCGCCGCCGACGACCATTTCCTGATCAGCTTTTCCGACCTGAAGAACGCCTTCCAGGCATGGGCTTACGATGCGGGCCGCAACAAGCTGGCCCGCTTCGACGAATCCATGTTCCTCGGCGAAAAGTATTACGCCGACCTCGACGTCGTCGCCTTCCATCCCGAAAAGAACGAGATCCTGGTCCTGACCCGGGACAAGCACAGGAGCCTGTACCATTTCAACTACCGCTCCCTGCTGTACAAAAAGATCGCCGGCAACACGCTGAAGGCCGCGGTCGCCCCCGACGGCAATACCATCTACCTGATCGCCGAGAGGAGCAAGTCGCTCTATTTCAGCGAGACCACCCTGGAGATCATCCGCTTGGTCCCGTTCGCTCGCAGCAAGGTCAATTCCCGGCGCGACCTGGATGATATCAGCGACTGTTCCGATCCCAACGCGGTCTATTTCACGACCTACAACGGCGAGCTGCTGAAGCTGGACGAGACGGGCAAATTCACCAGCCGCCAGGTCTCCCTGGCCGGCGCGCTGCACCAGGTGGCGCCCGACAAGAAAAGGGCCGCCGTCTTCATCCATGGCCGCATCCACGTCCTGGACTGGCAGGACTAGGGGAGGCGCGAAAAGGGGAGAGGCCTCGGCCATGTCGACGCGCAGCGAATTCAAGCCGGTGAAGATCTTCTGCGGCCTGATCTACGCTCGGGAAGCGGCAGCGGAGGCGGCGCTTGCCCCTCTGCAGGAGACCATTTCCGCGATCGACGACCGCTCGCCGGCCATCCCCTTCGCCGCCACCGACTACTACCGGGGCGAGATGGGGGGACCCCTTCTGCGCCGCTTCGTCTCCTTCCGTGAATGGCTGCCGCCCGGGCGCCTGGCGGCGATCAAGATCGCGTCCATGCGCCTGGAGGAGACGCTCGCCGCCGCGGGCCGCCGGACGGTGAACCTGGATCCGGGCTACCTCTCCGAGGCCAACGTCATCATCGCCACGGCCAAGAACCATTACCATCGCGTGCCGCTGGCCGACGGCATCTATGCCCACATGGAGTACGTGCTGAAGGACGGCGGCTTCCAGTTCCTGCCCTGGACCTACCCCGATTTCAAGACCGAGGCCTACCTCGATTTCTTCAAGCGCCTGCTGGAGACTTACCGCCGCGAACGGAAGGAAGCGTTCAGGAAAGCGTCTGACGGCTGACGTCTGTCGTCTGACGTCTTCTTTCTAATGGCTGACGCCGCTGGCGGCGGCTTTCACGGGCTCCTGGTTGTAGATGGAGGAGCTGACCCTGGCGATGTAGCCGGTATTGTTGTACAGGTAGCCGTTGTTGTACAGGAACAGGGCGCGGCGCAGGTCGCCGCCGGCGATGTCGTGATACTGCTTCAGGATGCGCAACCCCAGGTCGATATTGTAGTCGACGTCGAAGATGCGCGCCTTGTCGATCGCCAGCTCGTCCTTCCATACCGAGTAGCGGACCTGCATCAGGCCGTAGGCGCCGGCAGCGGATACGGCCAGGGGATTGAAGGCACTCTCCACCTGGATGACCGAAAGGACCAGGTTGGGATGGAATCCGTAGCGCCGGGCCTTGCGGAAGGCAACGTCGACGATGCGCGAGAACTCGGGGAATTTCTTCTGGAACGTGGCGCTCTTGAATTCCAGCAGCTCGAGGTGGTCGGCCTTCGCCTGCTGCGCCAGCTTCTCCTCGTTCAGTTGCAGCAGCCGCTCGTGGGACTCGCCCAGGCGCTCCTGCAGGTACCGGACGTGGGACAGGCTGCGCTCATAGTTGCGATTGGTCACGGTCAATTGCGCCAGCAGCGACGCCAGAGCGACCAGGGCCAGGAACGACAGCACGACAGCGAACCGTTTCACGGGGTTGGTTGCGAACATGGGCCACCTGCCTGAAAAAGCCCGAATAGTATAAGGAGTTGAAATTGAAAACGCAAGCCCTTTGGCAAAAAATATCCGCTCCCGCTTGCGGTCTCCGCAAAAAGCACTATAATGGCTTCCGTGCCCGGGAGCGGGTGCGCCAGAGGAGGTCCCCATGAGACGATGCGCGGCATTTCTCGCTTTCCTTTCGATCTTCCTTGCTCTCCCCGGAGGCGATAGCGCCCCGGAGAGGCTGCAGGGGCCCTGGGAGGGGGCGATCTCGATCATGGGCCAGGAACTGGGCATCATCGTCCGCTTTGACGAAAGCGGCGGCGTCCTGAAGGGAACGATCGACATCCCCATGCAGCTGGCGGCCGACCTGCCCCTGAGCAGCCTGAAGCGGGAAGGCGAGCGCGTCCACTTCGAACTCGCGGCCGGCCCCGGCGTCGCCGTTTTTGACGGCATCCTGAAACAGGGCAACCTGGCCGGAGACTTCTTTCAAGCCGGGATCAAGGGATCGTTCAAGCTCCTCAAGGCCGGGGAAAAGGCGCTGAAGCCGGCGGCCGTTCCGCAACCGGCCGTCCCCTTGCCGTACAGGGTCGAGGAGGTAAAGCTGAAGAACGGCGAGATCAGCCTGGCGGGGACCCTGACCCTTCCCGAAGGCAAGGGGCCCTTCCCCGCGGTCGTCATGATCACCGGCAGCGGCACCCAGAACCGTGACGAGGAGGTATTCGGCTTCAAGGTCTTCGGCGTCATCGCCGATCACCTGACGCGCAAGGGGATCGCCGTTCTGCGCTGCGACGACCGGGGGCTGGGCTCCCCGCAAGCGGCCATGGACGCCACGTCGCGGGATTTCGCCCTGGACGCGGCGGCCCAGGCCCGGTATCTACTGACCCGGGACGAGATCGCCAGGGACCGGATCGGCCTGTTCGGGCACAGCGAGGGGGCGATCATCGCCCCGCTGGCCGACCAGATCCGCCCCTGCGACTTCATGGTGCTCATGGCCGGAACGGCGGTCAACGGCCGGGAGGTCCTGCTCGAGCAGATCGCCCTGATCGCCCGTGCCGACGGGGCCGAGGAAGCGGAGATCGCCGCCGCCGTCGCCAGCCAGAAGCGGGCCTATGTGCTTCTGGAAAGGCCGGACGGCGAAAAGGAGATCGAGAAGATGATCGCCGGCCAGGTGCGCGACAGCCTGGCCAAAATGACTCCCGAGCAGCGGCAGGCCGTCGCCGACCCCGAGGCCTACGTCCGGAGCGCCACCGCCGCGCAAATCGCCGCTCTCCGTTCCCCCTGGTTCCGCCATTTCCTGGACTTCGATCCGGCGCCGGCGCTCGAGATGGTGAAATGCCCGGTGCTGGCCCTCTTCGGCGAAAGGGACACCCAGGTCTCGCCGAAGCAGAACATGCCGGCGATGGAGAAGGCCTTCCGGAAAGGGGGCAACCGCGACGTGACGTTCAAGGTCTTTCCCGAAGCCAACCACCTTTTCCAGAAAGCCGTGACCGGCAGCCCCTCCGAGTACGCTTCCCTCGAGAAGGCCTTCGTTCCCGGATTCCTGGATACGATTTCCTCCTGGATCCTGGAAAAGACTCACGGGGAAAACAAATGAAGCTTTCGACCCGGGAAACAGGCCGAATACCTTGTGCAGCGGTTTTCCCGGCTCCCGAATATGTGCCGGATGCATCGTCCCTGGAAAGGCCGTCGCATTACGGATTATGGGCGGAGTTCTCTTGCTTCCAGGTTTGTGATAATATGAATTCATGGCCAGACAGGCTCCAGTTGAATTTCCGGTTATAATCCGGCTCAGCACTCCCGGGGAGAATTGAGGGAACCCGTTCCTCTTGAAAGGTCGCGAACCAAAGAACCGGGTTCCGATGCGTATCGCCAATATAATGTGTACTTTAGAGAAATGGCTTGCCCTGGCTCGCGGTTCAACATGACAAGGAGGAATGCATGCATGTCCTGATCACTGGCGGAGCCGGTTTCATCGGTTCCAACCTGGCGGCGCACCACCTGCGGAAAGGCGATACCGTCTTTGCCGTGGATGACCTGAGCACCGGTTCGCGCGCCAACATCGCCCCCTTCGAGATGCAAAAGAATTTTCGTTTTGCCCAGGCTGACATCATCCATTGGGACGGCTTGGACAAGGCCGTGGCCTGGGCAGACCGCATTTATCATATGGCCGCCATCGTCGGCGTATTTCGCGTCCTGGAGGATCCCATCCGGGTTCTGGAGGCGAACATCGGGGGCAGCGAGCGGTTGCTGAAACTCGTCCAGCAGGGAGGATGGAAACCGCAGGTCGTCCTTGCTTCCACGTCGGAGGTCTACGGGCACGGGATCCGTTGCGATTTGCGTCCGGAAGGGGATCCGTCCGGCGCGCCGACATGCGTCATGCCCCGCGATTTCCGCGAGAGCGACGAGCTGATCATGAGTTCGGACATCAGCCTGCGCTGGAACTATTCAACCAGCAAGCTGGCGGACGAAGCCTATGGCCTTTCCTATCAGCGCCGCTTCGGGCTGCCCCTGGTGGTCGTCCGATTTTTTAATACCATCGGGCCGAGACAGACAGGAAAGTATGGCATGGTCGTACCCCGTTTTGTCGGACAGGCCCTTGCCGGCGGCCCCATCACCGTATACGGCGACGGCACGCAAACCCGTTGTTTTTGCGATGTGCGCGACACGGTGGTCATCCTTGACCAGCTGGCAGCCAACCCGGCAAGTTACGGACAGATCGTGAACGTCGGCAACAACCGCGAGATCTCCATGAACGACCTCGCCCGCCTTGTGATCGAGCGCAGCGGGAGCTCGGCAACGGTTATCCACGTACCGTACCGGGAGGCCTACAGCGAGGTTTTCGAGGAGATCTTTCACCGGCGGCCTGACATGAAACGCATGCTGGAGCTCTCCGGCCATGCCCCGCAATGGTCTCTCGAACAGACCCTGGACGATCTTATCGCAGCCAAGCGGCTGGAATCCGCTGCCCCTGCCGTGGGAGCCGCGATAGGCGGCGACGCGAAGCAATTGGAGTGAACATGGCCACGACACCCTATTTCGTCCTGAGCCCGAACACCATTCTGAGCATGATCGGCCTGCTGCACGGCCCGGACAAAACAGTGCCCACGCCTGCGGAAGACTGGCGCCTGGCCAAGATCGACGTCGTTATCCCGGCTTTCAACGAAGAAGAGAATATCGGCTTGACGCTGGCCGCCCTTTCCCGCCAGACTCTGAAGCCGGGGCGTATCGTGCTGATCGACGACGGCAGCAGCGACCGCACGGTGTCCTATGCCCGCGATTTCGCGACGGCCAATGGCATGGCGATCGAGATCATCCAGCGCCAGAGATCGATCGGCAAGACGCCCACCCTCAAGCGCCAATCCCGCGAGTCCAGCGCCGACGTCGAATTCATTCTCGATGCCGACACCATTCTCGAGTCCACTAATTACATCGAGCGCACCGTCGAGGAACTTTACAAGGCGGTGGGCATCGCCTGCGCTTGCGGCACCATCCTGCCCACTCGACCTCGGGATCGCGAAGAAATCATGCGCCTGCCGGCCATGGCTCATTTCCTGGCCGCAAGACCTTCCGCCGCCGCTTGCAGCCCCTGTGGCCATTGGCGCCGTTTCATGAAAGCGGTGACCAGCCTCTATCGGGACGTTCTGTACATGTTCCTGCAGAAGTTCGTCTACCATGGTCAGCTGGTCCTTTTCGGCACCATCACCAACCCGGTTGGCTGTGCCGTGGCCTATCGGCGGAAATACGTCAAAGAGCTTTTCGACCACTTCGAGCCGATCCTGGGCGACGACCTGACCAACTCCGAGGATATTTTCATAGGGTTCGCACTCAACAGTACCGGCTACCGCAATATCCAGCTGGGCGATGTCTTCGCCCGCTCGCAAGAGCCCGAATTGCCGCACCTGCCGCGCCAGGTTTACATGTGGTCTTCATCCTTCCTGCAAAGCTGCTTTTATTTCAACGATCTGATCAAGAGCCCTTTCAAGGCCTGGAAACGCGCCCAACTTCGTCGGCGGCAGCGCCGCGAGGCCCTGGAAGAGAAACGACTCATCGGCGAGCCCTACCGTCAGCCGTTCGGGCTCGATTTCACCCGGGAATTCGGCCGTCCGATTGGCTGGGTGATCCTGTTGTCGGCTGCGGAAAAGGTTTTTTTCCCTTTCGCCATGCTGCTGATGATGCTTTTGGGCTGGTGGGAGACGCTGGCCATTACTCTGGCGGCTGAAACCGCCGTCTCCCTGACAATTCTGGGCTTCGTCGCCCGCTCACCCAAGGAAGGGTTGTTCTATAAGTCGAATTATCGCGGTTTGCAATATTTCTTCAAAGGCCTGCTGGTCACACCGATCCGCTACCTGAGCTTGATCTACGACCTGGTGACGATCGCGATATTTGTCTTTCATGTTTGGATCCTGAAAGAGAGGAAATGGCGAAAATGAATCGAAGGAATCTCGCGATCTGCTGTGTCTTCTGTGTGCTACTGCCGACGGTCAACTGTCTCCGCGTCGCTCCGCCATTGACCGCGGTGCGCTCCGCCCCCCCGGCCGTCGCCATTGTCCCGGATGCTGCTATCCGGGCCGAAGAAGCGGGAGAGTGGGAAAAGGCACTCGCCATTTATGACACTGAGCTGGAGAGTGACCCATCCCGCTCCGATCTCTGGCTGCGCATGGCCGACATCCATTCCCGCCTCGGTAACCTGGACGCAGCCATCGCCACCCTGGAAAAGGCGGCCGCGACGGGCGGCGGCAGCGAGCTCTATTTCAAACTGGCCCAGGCTCACTCGCTGGCCAACCAGGCCGAGGCCGCCTTCCGGGCCGTCGACAAGGCGGTGGCGCGGGAGCCGCGTAATCCCGAGTATCTGCGGGCCAGGGCGCAATTGGCCAATTGGACCGGACGGCCGCGGCTGGCCGCCGACAGCTACCGGCGATTGCACTTGATCGCGCCTGCCGATGACGACGCATTGCTGAACTTGGCCCGAGCTGAAGCCTGGAGCGGAAACCTGGATGACGCAATACGTCATTACCGCCGCTACCTGGCCGGCCATGCCAGCGAAAAAAGCATTTGGCTCGAATGCGTCAATGCCCAGTCCTGGAGAGGGAACTTTGCCGCCGCCCGCTCGCTCCTGGAACGCTACCGGGATATGTTCGGGGCCGACGAGTCCTTTGACAGGGTCCTGGTCGATTTGCTGGCACGCGCCGACCTGCCTCGTGAAGCCCGGGCCCATAACCGGCAGGCGCTGCAAGCGGGACCGGACAACTATCAGGCCCTGTTCAGCGAGGTTATCGCCCTGAAGAATGACAACCGTCCCCGGGCCGCCCTGGCTATGATCCCGCGCCTGGAGGAACTGCGCCCGGGGGCGCGCGAGAACCGCGAGCTCGAACGCTTCGTGATCACCCCGTTGCGCCCCGATGTCCGCTTGGCCCCCTACGGCTATTATGCCGATTCCGACGACCTGCATTCCTCGGCCAGCAGCCTGGAGGCCGGGTTCAATCTGAACCGCGAGCTGCGCCTGCGCGCCGGCTTCGAATTCGGCGCTGTGGAGGCGGCAACAGGTTCGCCTTTCGTCGCCGGCGACGGCCGCAACCGCGTCACATGGCAGCGCCCCTGGATCGGGGGCACCTTCATCCTGGCTCCGGCCGTCACCCTGGGGGTCACCGCTTCCTGGCAGAGGATTTCCGGGCTTGATGACCAACTGCTGGGAAGCGTTTTCGCCCGGGTGCGCCCCGCCGACCGCTGGCGCTTCATCCTGAGCCTGAAACGCGATGTGCTGAACGTTTCACCGCTTTCTCTGTCGCTGGGCATCCGCCGAGACTGCGCCCGGCTGGGCGTCGCCTGGGAACCGGGATGGCGCGGCGTGGTGGAGGCCGAAGCCGCCAGCGAGCATTACGGGGACGGCAACCGCCGCTGGGAGGCCAGCCTGGCGCCGCGCTGGAAACTGCTGCGCCTGGCCGCCTTCAACCTGGATATCGGACTTCGGGGCTGGTGGTTCGGATACGAGCGCGACCTGCATAACGGCTACTGGGATCCGGAGCTGTTCCGCAGCTACATGGCTCTGGCCTATGGGTACTGGAAGATCAGCGACAACGACGGGATCAGCATCGTCGCCGGCCTGGGCGCGGTGGGTGATGACACCGACGACCGCATGAGGTTCGGCTCCAACCTTGACATCGAAGGGACACTGGGCATCTATCGCGACCTGATGCTCAAGGTGCACGCCGCCCTGTATCACAACCTGAGGCAGGCCAGCGGCGCCTTCCGGGCCATGGGCTTGAGTTTCCAGATCGTTTATCGTTTCTGAAGCGAACCGCCGGATGCGGCAGCGGGGAAAGTCATTCGGTCTGGTACCTAGAACATCTCGACCAGCAGGTTCTTCAGCTCCTTGACGCGGTCGCGCAGCACGGCGGCGGCCTCACCAACCTTTCGCGGGCATGGCGGGCTTGGGTTCAGGAATATTATTGCGCAGGGTTATTTTTTTTACCACTTTGAGTCCGCTGATATGATCCAGCACCGATATGGAAAACGCGTATTTCCGCCCCCGCGGCAGGCGCAATTCCACCGGGATCAGCACGCCCGGATCGGTCAGGGTGAATTCGCGCGTGTTTTCCACTTCGAGCGATCCGGCGCCGCGGGCGACCACGCGCACCCGCACCCGGCCCTGCAGGCGCCCTGCTTCGAGGATGAGGGCGTAGCCGCTCAGGTTGAATGTGAGCCTGGAGTCGTTGATGCTGGCATTGGCGATCTCCAAATCACGGGCATCCTGGGGGTCGATGTTCCGGGTGGAGACCACATCGAGGTCCTTGTCCAGGCAAGTCAGTTCAATCTTCATTTTCTTGCGAGTGTTCTCCGGAGCAAAGGAAATGACGTAGCAGATGTCCTCCTTGTCGGCCACCCGGTTCAGCGCCCGGGCCAGATTGTTGTCGCTGATCATGGCGCCGCCGGTGACGCTGCTGATCTTGCGGAAGCATTCGTCGCGGTTGGAATAAACAACCTGCTGGCGGTAATAGACCGAGCGGCCCTGCTCCTCCAGGGAACCGGAGCCGAGGCGGATCAGGCTGACCGTGGCATCGGCGGCGATGAAGGCCGCACGCACCTTGTCGTTGAAGGCGTCGACCTCGACCCTGGCCTTTTTTTTCATCTCCTCGAGCCGGTTTCGGAAGGCGGGAATCTGTCCGTTCTCGTCGAACTCGGGGAAGACCTCGTCCTGAAGAAAGATCAGCAGCCATTTTTCCATGCGAATGGATTTCAGCGATTCGGCCAGGAGGATCATGTCGCCCGGGTCGAGCTTCAGGAATTGTATGTGGAATTCCGACCAGGAGTCTTTGATTTGCGCCTGCAGCATCAGCCGTGCCGCCTCCTCGTCCATGTTCTCGCTGCGGTCGACATAGCTGCTGATCGCGGCATCGATCTGGTCGTACAACTGGGTACGGGCAATGTTGCCCTGCTCGATGCTTTTTATCAGTTCGGCCTCGAATTCAGCCCGCACCGGGGCGATCTCTTCCGGCGATTTGATCAACGAAGTTTCTTTGCCGTGGGCCAGGATGACGTGATCGCCCGGCCGGAAGATTTCGCGGAAAAAATGATCGAGTGCTTCCTTATATTCCGCATGGCGGTCCTTCAGCCAGAAACAGAAGACAAACAGCCTTCCCGGCAAGCTCCGCGCAGCGGGAGCCGCTTCATCCTCTTTCGCCGGCGGCTGGCTGATGCGGCGGCGCACTTCGCGGAACCCGTTGATCTCGATTTTCTTGCCATTCTCGGCCAGGACGAAGTCGCTTTTTTGCAAACCGCCGACCGGCTGGCCATTCCTCTGCACCCGGGCGATCATTTCGACGTTGACCACGTTCACATATTCGTTCACATCGGTATTGCGGCCCTTTTTGCCCTGATCGGCAGCCTGGGCCCAGATCAAGACACTGCAAACCGACAGCAGCCATATTCCCAGCCCATGCTTCATGTGCGCTCCTCGATCATCGCTGTTCCCGAAGCAAAACAAGCAAGACGAATGCCGGCATTTTTCAATCAAGGATACCATTTCTGCCATAAAAAATGGATATCGGGTGCCCATCCTGTTCAGAACTGCTTCTTTCCGTACGTTGGTTGCCGGTTCCGTCCGCAGGGAAAGGCTTCAGGCTAGAACAACTCGATCAGGATATTCTTGAGCGCCTTGACGCGGTCGCGCAGCACGGCGGCGCTCTTGAAATCCAGGGCATCGGCCTTCTTCTTCATGGCCGCCGTCAGCCTGGCGATCTCCTTTTCCAGGGCCGCACGCGTCTTGAATTCAACCGGGATCTCCTCCTCGCTCTTGCGCAGCCAGTAGTCGTCGTCCTGGAAGTTCTTGACCGTGCTGCGCACCGAGGCGGGACGGATACCGTGCGCCTGGTTGTAGGCGATCTGGTAGCGGCGCCGGCGCTCCGACTCGGCGATGGCCCGGCGCACCGAATCGACCATGCCGTCGACATAGAGGATGACCTTGCCGTCGATGTGGCGGGCGGCGCGGCCGAAGGTCTGGATCAGCGCCGTCTCCGAGCGCAGGAATCCCTCCTTGTCGGCGTCCAGGATGATGACCCGCGACACCTCGGGGAGATCGAGGCCCTCGCGCAGCAGGTTGATGCCGATCAGGACGTCGAACTCGCCCTGGCGCAGCTTCTGGATGATCTTCACCCGGTCCAGGGCCTTGACCTCGGCATGCATGTAGGCGCAGCGAATGCCCTGCAGGGTGAGGTAATCGGCGAGCTTTTCGGCCATTTTTTTGGTCAGGGTGGTGACCAGTACGCGTCCCGTGGAGCCCCGTTGAGGGGATCCTGAAGTCTCCCGTTTGCCAGGCAGGGATTTCCGTCCCTTGGGTCCCTTCGCCGCCGTTTCCGGGGCCAGGACGGCGCGGATCTCCTGCAGCATGTCGCGGACCGGGTCGGGAACGGTCCTGACGACGATCTCGGGATCGACCAGGCCGGTGGGCCGCACCAGCAGCGAGGTCACCGAGCCCTGAGAATCGGCGACCTCGAACGGGGCCGGCGTGGCCGACACGTAAAGGACGTTCTGCAGGCGCTGGGCGACTTCGGGAAAGTTCAGCGGCCGGTTGTCAAGGGCCGACGGCAGGCGGAAGCCGAAATCGACCAGCTTCTCCTTGCGCGAGCGGTCGCCGGCGTACATGCCGTTGAGCTGCGGCACGGTCACGTGCGATTCGTCGATGATGGCCAGGTAGCCCTTGGGGAAAAAATCGAGCAGGGTGTAGGGGGCCTCGCCGGGGCTGCGCCCGGTCAGGTAGAGGGAATAGTTCTCGATCCCCGGGCAATGGCCGAACTGCTCCAGCATTTCCAGATCGTAGAGGGTGCGCTGGCGCAGGCGCTCGGCCAGTTCTTCCTTGCCCTGGCCGCGGAACCACTCCAGGCGCTGCTGCAGTTCCGCCCGGATGCCGGCCGCCGCCTTCAGGATGCGCTCGCGGCGGTAGAAGAAGTAGTTGACCGGATAGACGCTGGCCTGGCTCCCTTGCGAAAGCGGCGCGGCGGTAAGGGCATCGAAGAACTCGATGCGCGCCAGCTGCCCGTCGTCGATGACGAAGCGCAGCGGGTTCTCCTCGCTGGTGGGAAAGATCTCGACCACCGGGCCGCGCACGCGGAATTCGCCGGCTGCCAGCAGCCCGTGGCTGCGGCGGTAGCCCAGGTCGACGAAGCGCTGCAGCAGCTCCTGGCGCTGCAGCGGGGCCCCGGCATCCAGCACAAGACGCTGCTCGAGGAAATCGCCGGGGGCGCCGATGCTGTAGATGGCCGAGACCGAGGCCACCACGATCGTTCCGCGCGCCTCCAGCAGGTTGCGCGTGGCATCCAGGCGCAGGCGCTCCAGCTCGGGATTGATCGAGACCTCCTTGGCGATATACAGGTTGCGCTGCGGCACGAAGGCCTCGGGCTGGTAGTAGTCGTAATAGCTGATGAAGTAGCCGACGCGGTCGCCGGGGAAGAAACCGCGGAATTCCTGGAACAGCTGGGCGGCCAGGGTCTTGTTGTGGCTCAAAACCAGGGTGGGGACGCCCAGTGCGGCGATGATCCGCGCCATGGCATACGTCTTGCCCGACCCGGTCACCCCCAGCAGCACCTGCTTGCGGCGGCCACGGCGGAAGCCGTCGACGATCGCGTCCACGGCCTCCCGCTGGGCGCGGGTGACCGGGTAAGGGGACTTGAGGTCGAACATGCGTGCCCCGTCGCCGCGGGGCGGAGCGGCCGCGCTCAGCACTCCTCGTCTTGAGCCTGGCCGGCGGCGTCGCTGATCAGCGCCCTCTTGAAGAACCTTTCCAGCACCGTGGAGCGGATGCGGGCGATCTCCTCGGCGCCGAGGGCCTGGTTGCCCTTTTTCAGGATCAGGATCAGGCAGAAGCGCTGCTCCCACTCGATGCGCGTGAAATAAACGTCGATGTCGGGCAGGTTCTCGATGAAGCGGCTCAGTACCTTCCTGTCGCGGCAGTAGGAAATGACGAAGATGGTCTTGCCCATCTCGTTGCGGTAGGGCAGGCGGACGCTCTTGTACTTGACGATCACGCGGTCCATGCCCTCCTTGCGTGCGGACTTGATCGTGGAGCAGACCAGCTTCATGATCTCGGCCAGGACCTGGGTCGGGGTTTCCAGGCGGTAGATCTCATCGAGGTTGTAGTAGATCTCCTTGATCAGCAGGGGGTGCAGCGAGCGGACCTCGGCGGTCAGCTCCATCAGCGAGCGCATGTCGCTGTCGCGCAGTCCCTCGTCAAAGTCCCGCACCTGGCCGTATCTTTTCTTCAGGATGTTCTTGATGGACTGGAAAATGGCGGCGATGGAAACGAACTCGGCCAGCGTGACCTTGAGGTTCAGGATGCTGACTTCGATCAGCTTCTGGTAGAGCCGGGGCGGGGTGACCGACAGGATCTCGATGCCGCGGCTGCCCTCCAGCAGGCGGACCAGCTGGTTCAGGTTCTTGCGGCGGCTCTGCGGGGCGACGATGATCAGCTTCAGCTGCATCATGAACTCGGTCTTCTTCTCCACGTTCATGAAGACCTGGTTGATGCCGGTCGTCTTCAACTCCGCCATCAGGAAGGGAATGATGGCCCGGGCGTAATGCTCGTAGCCGCCGACCGACTTGATCTGCGAGAACTTCTCGTCCACGGCCGTGCTGATCATCTTCTCCAGCGAGACCTCGATGGAGCGGATGGCCTCGGGATTCAGCGGCTGCTCCTGGCGGTCGACGATCTCAATGCGGTAGACCAGGAGCTTCTCGGCCGACACGAAGCTCTTGTGGTGCTTGATGATGTGCCCGGGGACGATGAAATCCAGGGTCTTGAGGAAGCCCTCGACGGAGAAGTTCTCCTCCCAGCAGACGAAGGTGATCCCGGTCAGCCTCTCGTCCAAGGTCTCGAAGTTCTTGATCTTGATCTTCTTATCGGCGCGGCCCTCGCGCACCTGCTTCTGGAACTTGTAGTTGTCGATGATCAGCGCGGCCAGGTCGGAGATCTTCCGCTCCTGCAGGTACTCCCGGGAACGGGAAGAGAAGAACTTGAGGGTTTCGCCGTTCTCGCCGATGATCTGGTCGATGTCGGGACCGCGGTACAGGCGGCGGATGGCACGCACGACCTGGTTGTACAGCTCGAACTTGATGGTCTCGTCCTCCAGCAGCATGGTCTTGCCCATGGTCCCCTGGGAAGCGTCCTTGAGCGTCTCGAGAAAAGCGCCCTTGTCCTTCAAAAAGCGGCCGTAATCCTCGGGAGTCTCGATCCGGAAGGAGAGGATGACCACGCCCAGCGAACGGTCGTTGAGCTGGAGGGTGAAGCCCTTCATGAACAGCACGTTGCCGTGCTTCTGGTGGATGATGCCCAGGATCGAGTTGCCCATGCCGCTCCAGTCCTCGGCCAGCACGCCCATGACCACGATCAGCGGCAGCTTCTTTTCCCCGAGCTCCTCCAGCTGCACGACCACTTTTTTCTTGCTTTTCTCATACGTGTGCAGCAGCTGCACCAGCAGCGCCTGCTGCTGCGGCTGGGGGAAGATCTCCTGGGAGCGGTCGAACAGGGAGAGGCTGTCGGCGATCTTCTGCCTGGAGATGCGCAACTTCTTCTCCGACAGGATCGACCGGATCTGCTCCAGGTTGCTGACTTGCCCGACCATGAAGATAATTTACGCCAGGGTCATGGCAAAGTCAAGGAAGCCACTTCCATGTCAACGTGTAGAAGGGTGGAAGGGTTGACGGGTCGACAGCCCTGGATCGGAATATGCCCCAACCCGTCAACTCTTGAACTCTTTAACTCTTCTACTTCTTCGAATATATTTTTCAGCGCCCGGGTATTGTTTCGCAGGAGAAAAATGGATAAAAGTAGAAATATGAAAGACATGAGTGAACAAGTGAAAAGATGCCCGTGGTGCCTTTCCGACCCCCTTTACATCGAATACCATGACCGTGAATGGGGGGTGCCGGTGCACGATGACCGCAAATGGTTCGAATTCCTTACCCTGGAAGGCGCCCAGGCAGGGCTGAACTGGCTCCTGGTCCTGAAAAAGCGGGAAAATTACCGCCGGGCGTACGACGACTTCGATTTCGCCAGGGTCGCCCGCTTTGACGAGAAGAAAGTCGCGGCATTGCTGGCGGATCCGGGCATCATCCGCAACCGTGCCAAGATAGCGGCCTCGATCGCCAATGCCAGGGCCTTTATCCGCATCCGCGAGGAATTTTCAAGTTTCGAGCGCTACATTTGGCCTTTTGTGAACGGAAAGCCGGTGCAGAACCGCTGGAGGACCGACCGGCAGATTCCGTCCCGCACGGCCATATCCGACGCACTCAGCGCCGATTTGCGCAGGCGAGGCTTCGCATTCGTCGGCTCGACCATCGTTTACGCCCACATGCAGGCGACGGGCATGGTGAATGACCATCTAATGACCTGCTTCAGATATGGGGAACTTTCGGGTATCCTTGAAGCGGATGGGTGAAGTGCCCGTTCATTTGCTTGGAGAATTCGTCAATGTAAACCGGGGATTTGCTGGAGCTTAGGTTCGGGATCAGGAGTGCATTCCCCATTGGCGTCCTCCAGATAAGCGATCTGTGAATTTTACGAATTTGCAGACTATTGACAAATAATTAACTCCGGGTTAAAATATTAAGCTCCCGGTAAACTTTTTTCAAAATGGTGCGTATTATGCCCAGGAGGAAGAACATTGGCCAAGAGCAAGGATGACGTGATGCGCGATTTCATCATGGATCGCAGCGAAGCCCTGTTTACCCAATACGGCTATAAGAACACATCCATGGAC
The DNA here is from genome assembly GCA_002436105.1 of Candidatus Aminicenantes bacterium UBA6072. Taxonomy (GTDB): domain Bacteria; phylum Acidobacteriota; class Aminicenantia; order UBA2199; family UBA2199; genus UBA2199. The sequence goes on from DIXU01000004.1 coordinate 86,367, forward strand.
AGGATTGCCGAATCCTGTGAAATATCCAAGCCTACCTTGTATAATTACTTCGAAAGCAAATCATCCCTGTTTTTCGAGCTGTTTTCTCGTTTTCAGAGCGATATTCTGGAAAAGTCCAAATCCCTGATGATCCAGGACAAGGATAAGCACGATATCATCGAGGAAATCATAGATCTTTCGCTCGATTTCGTTCAGGAGAAGCGCGATTTCCTGAGAATGATGGTCCGCGACCACCATATGGTCGTCCATAAGCATGACGACATAACGGAACGCATCGACATCGAATTGCGCAGGCGGCAGGAAATCTCCGAAATCCTGGGACAATTCATGAAGGACATCGTGCGCCCCGAGATTCTCGAGGAATTCTCCTTGGAGATGATCGGCATGGCCCTCAGCACCCTGTTGGAGGGAGCTTTCTGGGACTCGATCAAGGGCGATTTCCCCAACCATGAGAAACAGAAAAAACTGATCATGAAGTTGTTGCGTAATGGCATTTTGACTTAGGAGGCATTCATGAAAAGAGTCTTATTCGTCTTGCTGCTGCTGACCGGCATGGGATTCGCGGCGGAGCCTCCCATGGACCTGACCGTGGACCAGGCCGTCCAGCTGGCGCTGGGCAACAATCCGGCTTACAAGGCCAGCCAGCAGGAGATCCGCCAGTATCGCTACCGCCTGATGCAGAATTTCGGCTTCCTGCCCGAGGCGACCCTGTCGGGATCCAAGATCCTCGACCAGAAGCTGATGACCATCGAGATCCCGTCGTTCGTTCCCAGGGGCGAGCCGACCAAGGCCTCGCTGCGCTTCCAGCTGGACTATTCCTTCTCCTTCCAGGTCGTGCAGCCCGTGTTCACCGGCGGCAAGATATTCTACAATTACAAGAACGCCGAGCTGGACCTGCGGCTGGCCAGGGAAAGGGAGAAAGACTCCCGTGCCGACACCGTCTTGAACGTCCGCAAATCCTTCTACAACGTGCAGATCCTGCAGCAGCTCCTCCAGGCCCATCGCGAGGCCCAGGCCCTGGCCGAAGGCAATTACGCCAACGTCAAGAACAGTTTTGACCTGGGCATGGCCTCGCAGTACGACCTGCTGCGGGCCGAACTGGCGCTCAGCGCCGTCAAGCCCGACGTACTGCGCGTAGAGAACCTGCTGGAAACCTCGCTGCTGGGGCTGAAGCTGATGCTGGGGCTCCCGGCAACGCAGGAGATCCGCCTGCAGGGCGAGCTGGGTTACCGCCAGGTGCAGCTGGAGCTGGCCGAACTGCTGCAGAGTTCGCTGCGCAACCGCTCGGAGCTGCTCCAGCTGCGCATGGAGCAGAAGAAGATCGACAACCTGCTGAAGATCACCTGGGCGCAGTACGTGCCGAACTTCTCCCTGGTCGCCGCTTTCAGCTATCAGTCCGATTACTTCAAGCTGCGCAAAAGCAACTGGGATGACTATTACTCCGTCTCCCTGGGCATGAGCTGGCCCATCTTCACCGGCCTGAAGCGCAGCGCCCAGGTCGGGGAGATGAACGTGCTGAAAAAGATCATGGACCTCAGCGTCCGGCAGCTGGGTGACGCCACGCGGCTGCAGGTGGAGAGCGGCTTCCGCACCGTCCGCCAGGAATACGAGAACATCCAGATGGGGCTGAAGAACGTGGAGAGCGCCAGGGAAGGCGTGCGCATCGCCGATCTGAGCTACAAGGAGGGGATGATCACCATCCTGGAGCTGAATTCATCCTACAATGAGCTGACCCGGGCCAAGGTCAATTACCTGCAGGCCCTGTACAACTATCACATCGCCATTGCCGAGCTGGAAAAGCTGACCGGCATCGACTTGAACGGAGGAGTCGCATGAAAAAGATATCGATCGCTCTTTTGCTGGTTATCGTCATGACCCTGTCCTTCTGCGGCAGGAAGCAGGAAACCGCCGCCCTGCAGCAGTTGCCCCTGCAGGTCCGTGTTCAGGCTCCGCAAAAGGAGACCCTGGCCAAGTATTTCAACTACAAGGGGACGGTCAGCGCCTGGAAGACGGCCAACATCGCCCCCGATGCCTCGGGCCGCGTCGGCCGCATCCTGAAGAAGCAGGGCGACAAGGTCGCCCAGGGCGAGCTGCTGGCCACCCTGGACATGACCTCGCTGGAACTGCAGCAGAAGCAGGCCCGCGCCGCGGTGGCCGTTGCCGAGACCGCCTTCCAGAACGCCCGCCTCAACGAGGAACGGATGAAGAAGATGCTGGAGAACAAGGCCGTCTCCTCCATGCAATACGAGAATGCCAAGCTGGCTCTAGACGCCGCCGACACCCAGCTGAAAAGCGCCAGGGCGAACCTGGACCTGGTGGACTACACGGCGAAGAACGCCTACATGAAAGCCCCCTTTGCCGGCATCATTGCCGCCAGGAACATGGAGGAGGGCGACATGATCAACCCCATGATGGGCATGGGCCAGAGCATCCTGACCCTGATGGACCTCTCCAAGGTCAAAGTGGCGGTCGATGTCCCGGCCGAGGAGATCGAGAAGATCCAGGTCGGCCAGAAGTGCCGGGTCACCATCTCCTCGCGTCCCGGCGAATCGTTCGCCGGCGAGGTGTATTCGAAGAATCTGGCCGCAGACCCGCTGTCCAAGACCTTCAAGGTCGAGGTCGCGATTGACAACCCGGATATGAAGGTCAAGGCCGGCGTCTACGCCGACATCGCCATCGAGTACCTGCGCCATGACAATGTCCTGATATTGCCCCTCTCCGCCCTGCTGGCCGGCGAAAAGGAAGTGATGGTCAATGAGAGCGGCGTGGCCCGCAAGCGCGCCGTCACCGTGGGCGAAAGGAACGGCACCCGCTTCGAGGTGCTTTCCGGCGTCGGCCCGGCCGACCAGGTGCTGGTCGAGGGAAACTATGACCTGAAGGAGGGGACGGCCATTGTCCTGATCGGAGAAAAACAATGAAGATCGTCGATTTCTCGTTGAAAAAAAGGGTGACGATGTCCATGGTCGTTTTGGTCATCGTCATCCTGGGCATGATCTCCTTCACCAAGCTGGGGCTGGACATGCTGCCCGACATGGACTACCCCTACATCACCGTCATCACCACCTACAGCGGCGTCTCCTCCGAGGACATCGAGCAGAACGTCACCCGCCCGGTGGAGCAGTGGGTCTCCACCGTCTCCAACATCAAGAAACTGACCTCCGTTTCGCTCGAGGGGCAGTCGGTGGTGATGATCGAGTTCGAGTGGGGGGTGAACCTCGATTTTGCCGCCCAGGACGTGCGCGATACCATCGGCATGTACTCGCAATTCCTTCCCGACGGCGCCGATGAGCCCTTCGTCATGAAGTTCAACTTCTCGCAGATGCCGATCATCGCCTACGGCATCACCGGCGGGGACATGAACCTGAGCAAGCTGCGCGACTACATCGACAACGAGGTGGCCACCCGCCTGGAACGCATCGAGGGCGTGGCCTCGACCGCCGTTTTCTCGCCGGAGATGAACGAGATTCTGGTCCGTGTCGACAAGGGCAAGCTGGAATCGCGCGGCCTGAACATCGCCCAGGTGGAAGGGGCCATCCAGGCCTCGAACATCAACCTGCCCGCCGGCTACATGACGGAAAACCACCAGGAGTTCCTGTTGCGCAGCCTGGGCGAGTTCAAGACCATCGCCGAGATCAACGATGTCCTGGTCGGCAGCAGCCGCACTGGAGCTCCGATCTTCCTCAAGGACATCGGCTCGGTCAGCGAGGCCCCCAAGGAGACCCGTCTCAAGCTGCGACTGAACGGCCAGCAGGGAATCATGATGATGGTCACCAAGAGCTCGGGGGCCAATTCGGTGCTGGTCGCCCGCGCCGTGAAGAAGACCCTGGCCGAGGTGGAGCCGACCCTCAAGGAGGGTGTCAAGTTCCACGTCTGGCTCGACATGTCGCGCATCATCGAGATGATGTCCAGCAAATCCACGAAGAACATCATACTGGGCGGCATCCTGGCCATGCTGATCATCTTCATCTTTTTACGCAACCTCAAGCCCACCGTGGCCATCGGCATCACCATCCCGCTGTCGATCGTGGTGGCGTTCATCGCCTTCTACGTCATGGGCTACACCCTGAACCTGATCACCCTGGGCGGATTGGCCCTGGGGGTGGGCATGCTGGTCGACAATGCCGTGGTGGTCATCGAGAACATCTACCGTCACCTGCAGCTGGGGCTAAGCCCCACCGAGGCGGCGCGCAAGGGCACCTCCGAGGTGGGGATGGCCATCAGCGCCTCCACCCTGACCACCATCGCCGTTTTCTTCCCCATGGTGTTCGCCACCGGCATCGCCGGGCGCATGGCGCAAAGTCTTGCCGTCTCGGTGATCATCGCCCTGCTGGCCTCGCTGTTCGTGGCCCTGACCATCGTCCCCATGCTCGCGGCCTGGATGTTCCGCATTCACCGGCGCAAGGGCCAGGAAATGGCTGAAGGGGTGGTCGCCCTCGGCGAGGACAGGTTCACACGGGTCCGCGACCGTTACGAGGGCCTGCTGCGCAAGGCACTGGCCCACCGCAAGAAGATCGTGATCGGCTTCATCGTCACCTTCGCCCTCTCAATGGTGGGCGCCACCTTCCTGGGCACCGAGTTCATGCCCCAGACCGACACGGCCATGCTCTACCTGAAGCTCTCCATGCCGGTGGGGACCAACATCGAGGAGACCGACCGCATCGTCAAGTATCTCGAAAAGGAGTCGCTGAAGGACCCCAACGTCATCACCACCTTCGTGCAGGTGGGCACCAGCGAGATGAGCGCCAGCGACACGGCCGCCGGCACCGGCGCCGCCGGCTCCTACGAGGCGATCATCTACGCCTACCTCAAGCCCAGCGGGGAGCGCAAGGAGTCGGACAAGGAGATTTTGGAGCGCTGGCGGCGCTCATTCCCGACGCTGGAGAACAGCCAGATCACGGCCATCGACATCGCCGGGGCCTCGATGATGGGCTCCTCGAACAATCCCATCGAGATCCAGTGCTTCGGCCGCGACATGGGCAGGCTGGAGAGCATCGCCGAGAGCATCCGCGACATCATCAGCGACGTGGAGGGCCTGCGCGACATCAAGGTCTCGCTGGAAAAGAGCAAGCCCGAGCTGCAGCTGCACATCAGGAAGGAGGAGGCCTCCAAGCTGGGGCTCACCCCCTATGCCATCTCCAGCCAGGTCCGCACGTATACCATCGGCACCGTCGTCTCGCGCATGTTCCTGGAAGGGGAGGACCGCGATATCCGCGTGCAGCTGAAGGAGAGTGACCGCGCCTCCATCGAGGACCTGAGGAAGCTCCCCATCCAGACTCCCACCGGCGCCAAGGTCTACCTCTCCGAGGTGGCCGACTTCAAGAACCTTTTCGGCCCGGTGCGCATCGACCGCGAGAACATGGTGCGCAAGGTGACGATCGGCGCCAACTTCGTCGGCCGCGACCTGGGCTCGATCGTCCGCGACATCAAGAAAAAGACCGAGGGCATCAACAAGCGCCTGCCGGAAGGGTACTTCATCGAGATGGCCGGCCAGTACGAGAACATGACCGAGACATTCACCACCCTTGGCTTCGCCCTGCTGATCGCCCTGGTGCTGGTGTTTGCCGTCATGGCTTCGCTCTACGAGAACCTGAAATTTCCCTTCATCAACATGTTCACCATCCCCCTGGGATTCATCGGCGTGGTCGTGCTGCTCTTCATCACCGGCACCACCATCAACATGGGGGCGATCATGGGTTTCATCATCCTGACCGGCATCGCCGTCAACAACGGCATCGTCATGGTCGACTACATCAACCAGCTCATCGCCGGCGGCATGGAGCGCCTCGAGGCCGTGGTCAGGGGGGCGGCCACCCGCCTGCGGCCGGTCCTGATCACCTCGCTGACCACCATAGGCGGCATGGTGCCCATGGCGCTGACCACCAAGCAGGGCGGCGAAATGAGCGCGCCGATGGCCGTCGCCGTGATCGGCGGCCTGTCGGCCACTGTTTTTCTGACACAGTTTTTCATCCCGGTTCTCTATACCTATTTCGCCAGGATCAAGACCAAGTAGTTCCTTAAAAAAAAGGGGCGGAAGTTTTCCGCCCCTTTTTTTTTGATCTTCGTGACGCGTAACGCGTGACGCGTAACGCGAACCCGCAATGATACGAACTCAGAAGCCGGATACAGGCCTTATTCAATTTCAAAGGATTGTTTTTCTTCTCTGCATCACCAAGTTCAGGAATTTTCTTCTCTCGTCACGCGTCACGAAGTTCGGGATCTTTTCTTCCCTCGTCACGCGTCACGCGTTACGCGTCACGTAGCCATTAACGCCCTGATGCCGGAGGGGGGGATCGAACCCCCACGAGGTCGCCCTCCCGGGATTTTAAGTCCCGTGCGTCTGCCAGTTCCGCCACCCCGGCGCAGTTCGCATCCTTGGCTAGGGTAGCACAGGGCATTTGGATGGTCAATACGGTGGCACTGACATGGATGGGGTTCGACGCTACGCTTCGTGTCCCCCTGGGGGATTCGACGTTCGATGTTGAAGAACACTCAGAACTACATGGTTCGCCGTTCGACGTTGAAGAACACGGCGAACGATCGAGGCACGAGATGCATGCCGCGAAAGAGATGCAGAATCTCATTGCTGGCCTGCGTTGGCACGAATACTTATCGTCGGTGTTTTTGTGTGCTAAAATATGAATCGATGCTGAAAAAGATACTGCTTCTGCTGCTGGCCGCCGCCTCTTTCAGTTGCGGACCGCGCCGTCCGGAACTGGTTCCCGTTGCCGGGCCTCATTTCCGCTCCCTGACCATGAAGTTCAGTTTCCTTGACAACGAAACCCGCCAGAGCGGCAGGGTTCTCTGGCGTTTCGACGAAAACGGCTCCAAATTCATTTTTTTCAACGCCCTCAACCAGGCGGGACTGGAGCTGGCCGTGGCCGGCGAGGATGCCGTGCTGGTCAATTTCGGCAAAAAAGCCTGCTGGCGAGGAGAATTCAACGGATTGCTGGAGCGCCTGTGGGGCATCGACCTGACCCTTTCGGCGTTGCAGACCTTGCTCATCGATGGCGATGCGCCCGCGGGTGAATTCCTGGAAAAAGGGATCGCCGTCTCTCTCGAGCGCGGCGTCGATGGCGCGCCGGCGGTGGTTCGCCTGCGGCGCGGCGACGCCGAGCTGCTGCTGCGCGTTCTCAAAAGCGAGTTGCGCCCCGGAAGGGTCGTCCTGGTCGACTATGCGCCGCGCTACCGCGCCGGCGACCTGGAAGACGTGCTGGCACGATGATCCGGCTGCGCTCGTTCGCCAAGATCAACCTGGGGCTTGAGGTCACCGGCCGGCGTAGCGACGGCTACCACACGCTGCGGACGATCTATCAGACCATCGACCTCAGCGACGAGCTGGAATTGCTGGAAACCGCCCGGCCGCGCATCCGCCTGGCCGGCGGCGATCCCCGCGTCCCCCGCGACGGCAGCAACACCATCGCCCGCGCCTTCCGGCTGGTGGGCGAGAATTACCGGCTGCGCCGCGGCTTCGATGTCCGCTTGCGCAAGAACATCCCCCCGGGGGCGGGCCTGGGCGGCGGCAGCGGCAACGCCGCCGTCATGCTGCTGTTTCTCGACCGTTATTTCAATCTGGCCATCCCCGCCGCCCAGCTGCAGGAGATGGCGGCGTCGCTGGGCGCCGATGTGCCGTTCTTCCTGCGCGGGGGCACGGCGCTGGGGGAGGGGACCGGCGAGAAGCTGACCCCGCTGCCCGCGCTGCGACCGCGCGTCGTTGCCCTGCACATTCCGGCCCGCTCCGTCTCCACGGCCCTGGTTTTCTCCCGTTTCCCCTTGACAAAAGCCGGTTTTGCCGGTAAAATACAACTCTTCCTGAGAAAGGGCGACTTCTCCATTTTAACGAATGATCTGGAACGAGTTACCTTTGAATTATTTCCGGAGATCAGGGAAATCAAGGAAAAAATGGCCAATGCGGGAGGCGGGTTCGTTCAGATGACAGGCAGCGGCTCGGCGGTGTTCGCCATCGGCCATGGCGGGCGTTTGTCCGCCCTGGCCCGGCGCCTGCCCGGGACGATACTGACGCGCTTCATCGGCAAAAAATATTACCAGGAGAGTATTGGGGTGTGGCCAAGCGGTAAGGCATCGGCCTTTGGAGCCGAGATTCGGAGGTTCGAATCCTCCCGCCCCAGGAAAACCACATGATCCACGACAACAAATTCCTGATCTTTTCCGGCACGTCCAACGAGAAACTAGCCCGGGAGATCGCCGGTCACCTGCACGGCAGGCTGGGGCAGTCGGTGCTGGACGTCTTTTCCGACGGCGAGATCCGCTTCCAGAGCCACGAGAACGTGCGCGGCGCCGACGTCTTCATCGTGCAGTCGCTGTGTGCCGACAGCAACTTCCACATCATGCAGCTGCTGCTGATGGCCGACGCCTTCAAGCGCGCCTCGGCGCGGCGCATCACCGCCGTGATCACCTACTACGCCTACGCGCGCCAGGACCGCAAGGACCGCCCGCGCGTGGCCATTTCGGCGCGGCTGCTGGCCGACCTGCTGGAAACGGCGGGCTTTTCCCGCGTCCTGACCATCGACCTGCACGCCGCCCAGATCCAGGGCTTCTTCAACATCCCGGTGGACAACCTCATGGCCCTGCCGGTCTTTATCTCCCACTTCAAGAAGATGAACCTGAAGGACCTGGTCATCGTCTCGCCCGACGCCGGCGGCGTGGAGCGGGCGCGCCTGTTCGCCCGCAAGCTGAACGCCGACCTGGCCATCGCCGACAAGAAGCGCACCGCGCCCAATGTGGCCGAGCTGATGCACATCATCGGCGACGTGCGGGGCAAGAACGCCATCATCGTCGACGACATCATCGACACCGCCGGCACCCTGGCCGCCACCATCAACGCCCTGAAGAAACACGGCGCCAGGAAGGTCTTCGCCGCCTGCACCCACGGCATTTTCTCCGGCAAGGCCCTGGAACGCATCAACGCCGCGCCGCTGGACAGGATCTTCGTGACCGATACCATCCCGCAGCGCTGCCCGGCCGCGGATTGCCGCAAGATCGAGGTGCTGTCCGTGTCCCGGCTCTTCGCCCAGGCCATCGCCAGCATCCATCGCGAAACATCGGTATCCAAACTATTTTTAATAAAATGAGGTGAACATGGAGAACATCATTACGATCCACGCCGAGCCGAGAAAGGAAATAAGCAAGAGGGCCAGCAAGGGACTGCGCGCCGCGGGCAAGATCCCGGCCGTCATCTACGGCATCACCGCCGAGAGCGTGCCCATTGCCGTGAGCCTCGCCGATATCAAGGGCATCCTGAAGTCGGAGAACAAGGACAACTCGATCCTGCGCATCACCCAGGGCGAAAAGGCCAAGTTCGACGCCATGATCAAGGAGATCCAGTACGATTACCTCTCCGACCACATCATCCATGTCGACTTCATCCGCATCGACCTGAACAAGCCGGTCGACGTCGAAGTGCCCGTGCTGCTCGAGGGCGAGCCCGTGGGCGTCAAGACCGAAGACGGACTGCTGGAGTTCATCCACCGCGAAGTGCTGGTGCGCAGCCTGCCCACCAGCATTCCCAAGGAGATCCGCATCGACATCTCCGGCCTGCACCTCAACCAGTCGATCAAGGTGGAGAACCTGGCCAGGAACGAAGCCTACCAGTTCATCTCTCCGGCCAATACCGTGATCTGCGCCGTGGCCGCCAAGGCCAAGGAAGAGGTCGCTGCCGCGCCTGAGGCCGCCGAGGCCGAGGTCGCGGCCGAGGGTGCCGCCCCGGCCGCCGAGGCCGCCAAGGGCCCGGCCAAGGAAGGCGAGGCCGCCGCCAAGGGCGCAGCGAAGGATGCCGCCAAGGGCGCGGCGAAGGAAGCCGACAAGGGCGCCGGGAAGGCCAAGTAGGAGGGATACATTTTTGCATTCATCGGACTGGGCAACCCCGACCGCAAGTACGAGAAGACCCCGCACAACGCGGGTTTCCTGTGCGTCGACGAGCTGTGCCGCCGCCATGGCGTCGAGCTGGCCGGCCTGGGGAACGTCCTGCGCTTCCGCAAGGCCCGTATCAACGGCAGCGACGTCGTCCTGGCCACGCCCATGACCTACATGAACGAATCGGGCCAGGCCGTGGCCAAGCTGCGCCGCATGTTCGACCTCGACCTGTCGCGCCTGCTGGTCATCTACGATGACATCGACCTGCCCCTGGGCAGTGTGCGCCTGCGCGAGCGGGGCAGCGCCGGCAGCCACAAGGGCATGCGCTCCATCATCCAGCACGTCGGCAGCCAGGAATTCCCCCGCCTGCGCATCGGCATCCAGCCCGCCGGCAACCGCTCGGCCGATCTCGTGCGCTACGTGCTCACGCCGCTGCGCGGCAAGCCGTTCGCCGCGCTCCAGGACGGGGTGGCGCAGGCGGCCGACGCGGCGGAGTCCGTTCTACAGAGCGATATTCATAGTACCATGAATAAATTCAACAGGAGAAAACACTCCTTGCTTCTTCACGAAGAAGAGGCTAAAACATCCACAAGGAGGACACATGACTAGCAGGTACGAGATCGGCTTCATCGTCACCCCCGAGGTGAGCGAAGAGGAAGTCAAGAAGATCACCGAGTCGATCACCTCGACCATCACCAAGGCCGAGGGCGTGATCGAGAACCTCGACGAGTGGGGGCGGAAAAAGATGGCCTTCCCCATCCAGAAGCACCTCGAGGGTTACTACGTGTTCGTGCTGGCCGAGGTCGACGGCTCGGTCGTCGCCACCCTGGAGCGGCGCATGAAGCAGATGGAAAAAGTGCTGCGCTTCATCACCCTGCGCCTCGACGACAAGCTGAAGAAGTCGAACAAGCTCACCAAGCGCTGGGCGAAGATCGACCGCATCCGCAAGAAGAGCATGGACAGCCGCAGCGAAGAGAAGGAAAGCGAAGCATTCAGCGAAAGCGAGGAGGATAGCGATGCAACCGAGAAGTAACGCCGGCGACGGCAAGCCCGCCAAGAAATATTATTCGGCGCGCAAGAAGTTCTGCGCCTTCTGCAAGGACAAGATCACGCTGATCGACTACAAGAACTACAAGTACCTGGAGAACTTCATCTCCGAGACCGGGCGCATCTTCCCGGCCCGGGTCAGCGGTACCTGCGCCTACCACCAGAAGCAGCTGTCCAAGGCCATCAAGCGCGCCCGGCAGATGGCGCTGATCCGCTTCAGCGAGGACAAGAAGAGGCTGTCATGAAAGTCATACTGACATCCGACGTGGACAAGATCGGCAACCTGGGCGACGTCATCGAGGTGAAGAAAGGCTTTGCCCGCAACTTTCTGCTGCCGCGCCAGCTGGCCGTGGAGCACAGCGCCCACAATCTCGCCCTGATGGAGGGGCGCAAGAAAAAGCATCAGAAGAAGCTGGAACTGGAGAAGCTGGCCGCCAGCGAGCAGAAGCAGAAGCTCGAGGGAGTGGCCATCACCATCCGCAAGAAGGCCGGCGAGAACGACGTGCTGTTCGGTTCGGTGACGACGGCCGAGATCGAGAAGGAACTGGCCGGCAAGGGCTTCGCGGTGGAAAAGAAAAAGATCCATCTCGCGGAGCCCATCAAGCGCCTGGGCGACTTCACCGCCCAGATCAAGCTGTTCCAGGGCGTCGAGGCCGCCATCCGGATCAGCGTCCTCAAGGAAGACGAAGAGGAAGCGCAAGCCTGAGCGGCCCATGGCGCCGGAAAACCACCAGGTCCTGCCCCATGACGAGATCGCCGAGAAGGCGCTGCTGGGGGCGATGCTGGTCAACAACCGCTACGTCAACCAGGTCTTTTCCGAGATCGCCAGCGAGGATTTCTTCCGCGACAGCCATGTCCTGATCGCCCAGGCCGTGCTGCATCTGTCCGACGCCGGCACGGCCGTGGACATCATCACCGTCTCCAGCCTGCTGGAGAAAAGAAAGAAGCTGCAGTTCGTCGGCGGCCATGCCTTCATCACGTCGCTGGTCGACGACATCCCCGAGAGCCTGGACATCAAGGAATACATCCGGATCGTCAAGGACCGCTCGACGCTGCGCAGGATCATCCTCGCCTCGCGGGGCATCATGCAGAAGGGGACCGAACCCTCCGCCGACACCATCAGCCTGCTCAACGAGATGCAGGAGGAGATCATCAAGATCGCCGAGGACCGCGAGAAGGTCGGCTTCAAGTCCACCGCCGAGATGGTCCCCGACGCCATGGACCTGATCGAGAAGATCCAGAAGAAAGGGGACAGCCAGGGCCTGAAGACGGGCTACTACGACCTGGACGGCATCACGTCAGGCTTCCAGAACGGCGATCTGATCGTGTTCGCCGCCCGGCCTTCCATGGGCAAGACGGCCCTGGCGCTGAACATCGCCGTGCACATGGCCGTCAAGGAAGAGAAATCGGTTGCCTTCTATTCCATTGAAATGTCGCGGCTGCAGGTGCTGATGCGCATGATGGCCGTCCATGCCCGGGTCAGCATGGCCGCCATCCGCACCGGAAAGCCCAACCTGACCAAAAAGGAGTGGGGCGACCTGGAGCTGGCCGCCTCCGAGCTGCAGAAAGCCAGGCTGTACGTCGACGACTCGGCCTCGCTGTCCATCGTGGAGATGAAGGCCCGGGCCCGCAAGCTGAAGGCGGAAAAGAACCTGGACATCGTCTTCGTCGATTACCTTCAGCTGATGAAGGTGACGGGCGAGCACCTGCGCCGCAGCGACACGCGCGCCCAGGAGGTGGCCATCATCACCGCCTCCCTCAAGGAGCTGGCCAAGGAGCTGCAGATCCCGGTGGTGGCCATGGCCCAGCTGAACCGCTCGCCGGAAACCCGCGGCGGCAAAAAGGAAAAAGGGCCCAAGTACCAGCTGTCCGACCTCAAGGAGAGCGGCTCCATCGAGCAGGACGCCGACGTGGTCATCTTTATCCACCGCGACGACCAGTTCGACAAGGACTCGGAACGCAAGGGCGAGGCCGACCTGATCGTCGCCAAGCAGCGCAACGGCCCCACCGGCAGGATCACCCTGGCCTTCCTCGACAAGTACACCAAGTTCGCCAACATGGAATTCCGCGAGAGAGAATAGTGCCCGGTGATTCCCTCGGCCGCATTTCCCTGAATTTTGTCCGCGCCAGCGGCGAGATCTTCCTGCTGGCGGGCCGGGCGTTCCTGCGGATCTTCCAACGGCCGCTGAACCTGAAACTGATCTCCAGCCACCTCTACCTCGACGGCATCAAGTCGATGCCGGTCATATTCCTCATGTCGGTCTTCACCGGCGGCGTGTTGACCCTGCAGAGCTTTTACGCCCTGCAGCGACTCGGGGCCGAGATCTTCACCGGTTCGCTGGTCGGCGTCAGCCTGACCAAGGAATTGATCCCGGTGCTGGCCGGCCTGATGCTGGCCGGACGGGTCAGCGCCTCCTACAGCGCCGAGATCGGCACCATGGTGGTCACCGAGCAGGTGGACGCGTTGTTCACCTTCGGCATCGACCCGGTCAAGTACCTGGTGACGCCGCGGGTGGTTGCCCTGCTGATCATGGCCCCGCTGTTGACGCTTTTCGGCGATTTCGTCGGCATCCTGGGCGGCAAGCTCGTGGCGGTGCTGGTCGTCCACCAGAATCCCAACCTGTTCGAATCGCAGTTGTTCCAGTCCCTTGAATTATGGGATATCGTGTCCGGCGTCATCAAGTCGGTCTTCTTCGGTTTGACCGTCGCGGTGGTCGGCAGCCACTTCGGCCTGAAGACCGAGGGCGGGGCCCGCGGCGTCGGCCGCGCCACGACCACCGCCGTGGTGGTGGCGTCGGTCATCATCCTCGTCTCCGATTTCTTCTGGAGCAAGGTCCTGCCTTTCAGCCTGCGATGATCAAGATACGGGGGTTGCACAAGTCGTTCGCCGCCAATCCGGTCCTGCGCGGCGTGGATCTGGACATCCTGGCCGGACAGACCACCACCGTCATCGGCGGCAGCGGCAGCGGCAAGAGCGTCCTGTTCAAGCATATCATCGGCCTGATGAAGCCGGATGCCGGATCCGTGCTGGTGGACGGGGTCAACATGTCCGCCCTGAGGGAAAGGGAGCTCTACGGCGTCATTGCCAGGTTCGGCATGGTCTTCCAGGGCGGCGCCCTCTTCGACTCCATGACCGTCGGCGAGAACGTGGCCTTCGGGGTGCCGGGCCGGGCGGGAATGACCGCCGCGGCGATCCAGGAGCTGATCGATCACAGCCTGAGCCAGGTCGGTCTCTCCGGCATCTCGCAGCTGATGCCCGCCGAGCTCAGCGGCGGCATGAAAAAGCGGGTGGCCATCGCCCGGGCCATCGCCAAAAGACCGGCGATCCTCATGTTCGACGAGCCCACGACCGGCCTGGACCCGATCATGGCCGACGTCATCAACGACCTCATCATCAAAGTCAGCGCCGACCCCGGGATCACTTCGGTCGTCATCACCCACAACATGGCCAGCGCCTACAAGATATCCGACAAGATCGCGGTCCTGTACGCCGGCCGCATCATCGAGACCGGTTCAGCGGCGGAGATTCGCGCCACGACCAACGGCATCGTCCGCCAATTCATCGAGGGTCGGGCCACGGGCCCCATCCCTACGGGGTGAGCATATGAAAAAGGAAATCAAGCTCGGGGCATTTGTGCTGGCGGCATTGGCCGTTTTCGCATATTTCATCATCAAGACCGAATCCTGCACCGAATTCCTGTCCCAGGGGAAGCGTTATCCGGTCCTGGCCCGCTTCGCCACCGTCGCCGGCATGCATTCCACGGCACCGGTGCGCCTGGCGGGTGTGAAGATCGGCCTGGTGGAGGAGATCGGGCTGGAGGGGCGCCATGCCGTCGTGCGCATGATGATCGACAAGCGCTATCAGCTTCTGGCGGATGCCCGGGCCATCATCTCCACGGTCGGGTTCGTCGGGGAGAAGTACATCGAGATCGTCTACAAGGAGGAATTCAATCAGCCGCAGCCGGCGGTGATCCAGCCGGGCGGCGAGATCCTGACCCTGGAGCCCTTCAACCTGGACGAGCTGAAGTCGAAATTCGACGATATTTACGACCGTGTCATGCGCATCACCGCCTCCATCGATGACATCGTATCCGACCAGCACTCCAAGGAATCGCTGCGGGTCGCGTTGATCAATCTCAGGAAGATCAGCGATTCGTTGCAGGTCATGACGCAAGAGGGAGGGCCTGCCGCCCGGGCCTTCGCTGACCTGGCGCGGATCTCCGCCCGCCTGCAGCGCTCCAGCGAACAGGCTGACCAGCTGATCGCTGCCGCGAACAGGGAGTTCGCCGGCGCCGACGGCGGCATTCTGAACGACCTGCGCACGGCGTCCGCCCGGATCGAGGGAATCAGCTCCGACCTGCTGGCCGTCACTTCCGACCTGCGCCAGGGCCGGGGCACGGCCGGCAAGCTGCTTCAAGACGAGGAGTTGTACAAGAAGATCGACGAATCGGTCAGTTCCGTCCAATCCATGCTGCAGGACCTGGAAAAAAAGAAAAAATCCCTCGATACCCTCCGCTTCAATTATGCCGTGCATTTCGATTATTTCTCCAGGCTGAGGAAGGCCCGCTCGGCACTGGGCCTGGGCATCTCCACTCCGCATTTTCTGGTCATGACCGGCGTGAACGAGGATCCCGTCAGCGGCGATCCGCGCTTCACCGCCCTGGGCGGGAAAAGGATCGCGGCTTTTTCCATAAGCGCCGGATTGATCGAATCGGATCTCGGGGCCGCCCTGGGCTTCAGCCTGCTGAAAAACCGGCTGGACCTGGACCTGTTTGCCTATCGCCTGCATCGCGAGAAGAGCCCGCTGGTGAAAACCATGCTGCGCTTTTCTCTTTCCAGGAACATCCAGCTGCAGGCAGGGTACTACGACCTGCTGCGGCCCGAGAACCGTGAGTTCATGGTAGGGATCAGCTTTGGCAACTAAACAAACGAAAACGGCTGTGCTTTTCGAGTGCGGCGAATGCGGCTACCAGGGGGCGAAATACTTCGGCCGCTGCCCGCAATGCCAGGCCTGGAACACCATGGTCGAGTGCGAAGCGGGAGACGACGCGGATCCGGAGGCGGGAGCGCCCGACACGGGCAGCCTGCAGCGCCTGAGCGAGATCGACCCGGCCGCCGCCCCGCGCCTGCTTACCGGCATGGGCGAATTCGACCGCGTATTGGGCGGGGGAGTCGTCCCTCATTCGGCGGTCCTGATCGGCGGCGAGCCCGGAGTGGGGAAGTCGACCCTGCTGCTGGAGGTCTCGGCCGCCCTGGCCCAGCAGGGCAAAACCGTCCTTTACTATTCGGGCGAGGAATCGGCCCAGCAGATCAGGCTGCGCGCCGACCGCCTGGGCATCCGCTCGGCGGGCATCTTCCTCTTCACCAGCGGCAGCCTGGAGGAGCTGAAGCGCCATGCCCGGGAGACGCGCCCCGGGTTCCTGATCATCGACTCCATCCAGACGCTCACGTCCAGGAAGACCTCCCCGGCAAGCGGCTCGATCGCCTCGCTGCGCAACGTGGCGGCCGAGGTCATCGATCTGGCCAAGAAAAGCGGCATCACCGTCTTTCTCATCGGCCATATCACCAAGGAAGGCCAGCTGGCGGGCCCCAAGACCCTCGAGCACATGGTCGACGCCGTCCTGTATTTCCAGGGCGAGACCCAGGCCGACCTGAGGCTGCTGCGCGCCGAGAAGAACCGTTTCGGTCCGTTGAACGAGATCGGCATCTTCCAGATGTCGGAAAAGGGACTCGCCTCGGTCAACGATCCCACCCAGGTCCTGATCCAGAACCGCCTGTCGCGGGCTCCCGGCACGGCCATCTTTCCCGCCCTGAGCGGCACGCGCCCGCTGTTGACCGAGGTCCAGGCGCTGGTCAGCGAGAGCCCCTTCGCCGGCAACCCCAGGCGCATCGCCATCGGTTTCGACAGCTATCGACTCTCGATGCTGATCTCGATCATCGAAAAAAAGCTGCGCCTGCCCTTCTACAAATCCGATGTCTTTCTCAATGTCACCGGCGGCATGGTCCTCCGCGAGCCGGCCGCCGACCTGGCCGTTTGCCAGGCCCTGGTATCCAGCTGCAAGAGCGTCGCCCCGCCGCCCAACTCGGTCATCCTCGGGGAAGTGGGTCTCACCGGCGAGCTCCGGCCGGTCAGCTTCCTGGAAACAAGGTTAAAAGAGGCTATAAGACAGGGTTTTTCGACAATATTCCTTCCGGCCTCGCAATGCGAAAAGGGTATGTTTCCTAATAATCCTGATATATCGGCCATTCCCATTGACAGCATTCGCGACCTGCAGGAGCACTTGAAGAAATAACCCCGACCTCGCGGCCACGAGGCAATTGAAATAAGCGGCGAAATGGAGTACAATCAGTCTGCAGCGACATCCAGGTTGACCAAGGAGCAGCCATGATCATTTATATTTACAAATTCATCTTCATCGCCATCTTCGCCCTCATCGGCTATACCTATCCGCCCTTCCAGGGCACCTCACGGGCCATCGGCTCCGCTTTCGGAGCCGCCTTCGCGCTGTCCCTGGTCCTGCTGGTCTTCAAGATCAGGAAAGCGGAATTGAAGCACATCTGGAGCGCCTCCCTCGGCCTGCTCGGCGGCATCCTCATCGGCTGGATCACGTTCCAGCTGTTCAACCTGATCGCCATGTCGTTCTCGGCCTACGTCTTCTTCAAGGCCCTGTTCCTGTTCGGCATACCGGCGACCGGCCTGTTCATCGGCCTCAGCAAGCCCAACATGTTCTCGCCGCTGAACATCCGCGAGTTTTTCCGCGGCAGCAGCGCCTTCACCCAGTCGTATCTGCTCGACACGTCGGCCATTATCGACGGGCGCATCGTGGCCATCGCCAACTCGGGCTTCGTCGAGGGCGAGCTGATCATCACCCAGTTCGTCCTGGCCGAGCTGCAGTTCATCGCCGACTCGCAGGATGCCGGCAAGAAAGTGCGCGGCAAGCGCGGGCTCGACGTTATCGAGCAGCTGCAGCAGAACAAGGAAATATCGGTAACCATACTGAACAAGAACGTGCCCGGGGTCAAGGAAGTCGACCAGAAGCTCGTGCTGCTGGCCCGTGAACACAAGTTCAAGGTCATCACCAACGATGTGAACCTGAGCAAGATCGCCAAGCTGCAGGACGTCAAGGTGCTGAACGTCAACGAGCTGGCCTTCGCCCTCAAGCCGATCGTCTATCCCGGGGAAAAGCTGCAGGTGCGCATTTCCAGGGAGGGCAAGGAAAAGAAGCAGGGCTTGGCCTACCTGGAGGACGGCACCATGGTGGTCGTCGACGATGCCAAGGGGGACATCGGCCGCGATGTGGAGATCGAGGTGACCTCGGTGTTGCAGTCGACATCGGGCAAGATCATTTTCGGCAGGAAGGCCTGATGATCAAGATCCGCTCGGGCGTCGGCTACGACATCCACCGCCTGGTTCCCGGCGCCGGGCTGATGCTGGGCGGGGTCAGGACCTCGGGGAATCTGCAGGCCGAAGCCCACTCCGACGGCGACGTGCTGATCCACTCGCTCATCGATGCCCTGCTGGGAGCAATGGGCGGTCCCGATATCGGCGAGCTGTTCCCGGACAGTGATCCGGCTTACAAGGGCATCGCCGGGGCCGAGCTGCTGCGCCGGGTAAAAGCCATGCTGGCGGCCCGCAATTTCGAGATCATGAATTTGGACTGCGTCGTCGTGGCCGAAGCCCCGAAGATCGCCCCCATCAAGGCGGAGATCGCCGAAAAATTAGCCGCCATTCTGGGCATTCCCAGGGAAGACGTGAACGTCAAGGGCAAGAGCAAGGAAAAACTCGATGCCGTGGGCAGGGGAGAGGCCATAGAATGCTTCAGCATCGCCATGATCCGTTACAAAAACCCAAGTGTCAGTGCCAGTGACATTGAAAGCAAGACGTGAAGAGGATCGATAATAATGGATAGTTTCATGGATAAAACATGCGGATCTTTGCCATTGCATCTGATTGTTTCTTGTGAATTTTTATTTGCTTCTTTTGCTGACCCTGACATTGTCACTGTCACCCTGCCATGAAAAACCTGCCTTTGGTCACCATTGTCGGGGTGCCGAACACCGGCAAATCGACGCTGTTCAACCGCCTGCTGGGCAAGCGCCGGGCCCTGATCCACAATCAGCCGGGGATGACGCGCGATATTTTCCGCCAGAAGGTCAGGCTGGGCAATCACTGGATCGACCTGCAGGACAGCGGCGGTTTTTTCCCCGACAAGGAGATCATCTCCGCCGAGATCAACAAGATGATATTCAAGGCGGTTGCCGATTCGGACCTGATCATTTTTCTCTTCGACGGCAAGCGGGAGATGCTGGGGTACGAGAAGGACCTCTTCCTGCAGATCAGGAAATTGCACAAAGAGATCATCGTTGTGCTCAACAAGGCCGACAGGCTGGACGGCTTCCTGCCGCCGGTCTCCTACTACGAGCTGAAAGCGGACCTCATCCCCATTTCCGCCGAGCACAACCTGGGGGTGGAGGTCCTGATCGAGGAGATCGCCAAGACCCTTGAGACGACTGTTGGTGAGGGACGCGGAATCTCTTCCCATGACGAGCTCGAGCAGGAAGCCGCGGCAAGGATCTCCATTATTGGCAAGCCGAACGTGGGCAAGTCCTCGCTGATCAACCGCATCCTGAATGACGAGTTGGTCATTGTCAGTCCCTTGCCAGGGACGACCCGCGATTCGGTCGATCTGCAGGTCCGGCGCAACAACCAGTCCTTCATCCTGGTGGATAACGCCGGCATCCGCAAAATGCAAAAGGTCAAGGAAACCACCGAAAGCGCCGCCGTGATCCGCGCCGAGAATGAACTGCGCCGCTCGGACGTCATCATCTTCGTCATCGACATATCGAAGCGGGTGGACCAGAACGACCTGCTGATCGCCCAGAAGGTGGCCAAGGCCGCCAAGCCGGTGATCATCGCCGGCAACAAGGCCGATCTCCTGGCTCCGGGGGTCGCGGACAACAAGTTCTTCGCCCGGGCGCGCGACCGCTTTCACGATCTCTATTTCGCCCCCTTCATCCCCGTTTCCGCCTTGAGCGGCAAGAACGTTTTCCAGATGCTGGACCGGGCCCAGGAGATCAACTCCAAGCTCGACACGAAGATCCAGATCTCCCGCTTCAACGACCTGGTCAAAAAGCTGCTGCGCGAAAAAAAACTGACGACTTCCGACCATCGCATCTTCAGCCCCAAATACATATCCATCGAATCCATGCGGCCATTTTTCGTCAAGTTCCACTGCAAAACGAACCTGAAGCTCAATGCCTCGGACGAGATGTTCCTG
Organism: Candidatus Aminicenantes bacterium UBA6072; assembly: GCA_002436105.1. GTDB lineage: Bacteria > Acidobacteriota > Aminicenantia > UBA2199 > UBA2199 > UBA2199. The sequence goes on from DIXU01000004.1 coordinate 106,562, forward strand.
AAAAAGCGCTTGAACCAGGAGCTCAATTTCGAGGGCATCCCTGTTTTTTTCAAGGTTTCAGCCTCCCGATAAGGCCAATATCACTTAATTTATCAGTGAAGTGTCTTTTTATTGGGTTTTGCTGACACTGTCACTGACACTGACACTGTAATGTCGGCACGCCGACATCAGACCTTCCATGCGCTTTCACTTTTCACGATTCACTTTTCGCTTAAATAGCTATTGACAATATGGGGGCCATCATTTATATTGAACCTCGAAACCAAGGAGAAAACGTGATCATCACCATCGCCAATCAGAAAGGGGGAGTAGGAAAAACCACCACATCGATCAACCTGGCCGCGGCTTTCGCCCTGATGGGCTACAAGACCCTGCTCATCGACATGGACCCCCAGGCCAATTCGACCGTGACCTTCATGGACCGCAGCGAGCAGAAGCACTCGGTTTTCGATCTGCTGGAGAACGCCGACCTGCCCTTCGAGGAGGTGGTGCAGCCGACCAGCATCATCAACCTTTCGCTCCTTCCCGCATCGATCGCCCTGGCCAAGCTGGAATCGAAGCTGATAGGGGAGATCGACGGCCATTTCCGCCTGAAAGACAAGCTGGACACGTTCAAGTACAAGTTCGATTACATCATCATCGACACCCCTCCCACGCTGGGGCTGATCACCATCAACTCCTTCGTGGCGGCGACCCACCTGATCATCCCGATACAGGCTTCGTATTTCGCGCTGGAGGGGACTGACGACCTGCTGGACACCTTTGAGAAAGTTCGCGCCCGCAGCAATCCCGAGCTCAGCCTGCTCGGCGTACTGATCACCCTTTACGACCGGCGCATCGTCATCGCCAAGGACAGCGAGAGCCACATCCGCAAGATGTTCGCCGACCGCGTTTTCAAGACCATCGTATCCAAGAACGTCCGCCTCGAGGAAAGCCCGGCTTACAAGGAATCGATCTTCACCTTTGCCCCCAATTCCCGGGGGGCGATCGAGTACCAGGAGCTGGCCAAGGAAATCATTAAAAATGGCTAAAAAAGTAGGCTTGCCGGAATTCATCAAGATGAAGCACGATCATCATCTGGTCGACGAGATCTCTCTCAGGACAAAAACGCCGGTTATCCGCAATATACCGGTAGAAAAGATCCTGCCGAACCAGATGCAGCCACGACGCGACATGGGCGATCTCAAGGAGCTGACCAACTCCATAAAGGAGAACGGCATCATCGAACCGGTGATCGTCAAGCCCAAGGACGGCAATTTCGAGATCATTGCCGGAGAAAGGCGTTTCCGCGCCGCCAAGGAAGCGGGGATGACCGAGATCCCGTGCATCGAGCACGACATTCCCGACAACGAGGCCCTGGAGATGTCCATCGTCGAGAACATCCAGCGCAAGGACCTGAACGTATTCGAGCAGGCCTATTCGATCCGTTCGCTGGCCGAGATCTACGGCTACACCCACGAGGAGATCGCCAAGAAGATCGGCAAGTCCAGGGTGACGGTCACGGAGTTGATCAAGGTAACGGAACTTCCCGCGGAGATCAGGGAAAAATGCCTGCAGCTCGGCATCGACTCCAAGTCGTTCCTGCTGGAGCTGGCAAAAACCTGCGACCTGGAAAAGATGAATGAGATCCTCAGCCAGTATGGCAAGAAGCCGGTGTCGCGCGAGGTGGTCAAGGAACAGAGGAAAACCGAAGGACCCAAGACGTTCAAATTCAACTTCATGTCCGAGGACAAGAAGGTGAAGATCAATTTCCTTTTCAAGCAGGAGAAGGTCGACCGGGAGAAGGTGATCGCGGTGCTCGAGAAATTGATCCTGGATATCAGGGAAAACAGGTTGAAAAATTTGACTGATTTATAAAAAAATCGATATTGGTTTACATAATCTACCTTATCCGACATTACGATCGCGACAAAACCAGGCTTTTTTCTTAAATAATGGTCTTCACTTGCGAAGCCGGGTAAAAGCTCCTTTGATCTTCAAGGTCAGGCCCTATCTTGTTCGAATCTCATTCTCCTGATATTTCGTTCGTATTAGTGCTTCAGAAATTAACACCGTCAGGATCTTCCGCCAATTATCACTATTTCCAGGAATTGACCTTTTTCTTTCTCGTCACGCGTCACGCGTTACGCATCACGGATATCGTCCATTTCGAAATTTCGCGATTAAAGCCCCTTGGGAGCACGATCGCTACTCATAGTGCAGCGCATTGACCGGGTCCATCTTCGCCGCCTGGGTGGCCGGGTAGATGCCGAAAAACATCCCCACCGAAGTCGATACGGCCAGGGCGGCGACGATCGAGAACGGATTGACCGAGATCGGCAGCCCGCTGAGGGACTTGATGAGTAGGCTCAGCAGGATGCCGAAAACGACCCCCACGATCCCCCCGGTCATGGTGAGGACGATCGCCTCGTAGAGGAACTGGTTGCGGATCTCGATGCGCCGGGCTCCCAGCGCCTTGCGCAGGCCGATCTCGCGCGTGCGCTCCTTGACCGAGACCAGCATGATGTTCATGACGCCGATGCCGCCGACGACCAGCCCGATAGAGGAAATGATGATCATGACCAGGAAGGCCGCCCCGGTCAGCTGCGTGTAGAGGCCGGCGATGGTGTCCTGGGTGAAAACGGCGAAATTGTTCTTTTCATTGACCTTCACCTTGCGGCGCAGGCGCATGACGTTGATGATCTCGTCCTCGGCCTGCTCCAGGCTGGCGCCGGAATGGAGCTTGACGATTAGGGTCACGTCGTCCACGCCCGGGAAGAACTTGCGGAAGGTCGCGGTGGGAATGATCACGCGGCTGTCGCGGCTCTGGCCCATGAATTTGCCGATTCTAGCCAAAGTGCCGATAACCATCAGTTTTTTGCCTTCAAACGCGACGGTCTTGTTCAGCGCTCCCTGGTTGGGGAAAAGGGCGTCGACGATATCGGCCCCGATCACGCAGACCTCCCGCTTGTTCAGGCTCTCCGTTTCGGTGAAGAAACGTCCCGTTTCCACCGTGTGCTCTTCGTAGATCTGCAGGTAGCGGTGGCTGGCGCCGAATACCTGGGGGTTCTCGATCTCGTTGGCCATGTATTTCAGGCGCGTGGGCGGCAGAAAGCGGAAAAACTGGACTTCGGAGGTCACGGCGGCCACCGACGGGCAGGAGCGCTCCAGGGCCTCGGCGTCGGCAAACGCGATCGGCTTGCGGCGGCGCAGTTCCTCGGGCAGACGCCCGACGTGGATGCCGGGCTCGAAGCGGTAGACGAACAGCAGGTTGGAGCCCATCGACTCCAGCTGCCGGGCGAAGCTGGCGTTGAGGCCGTCGATGACCGCCGCCATGCCGACGATGGTCACCACGCCGATGACGATGCCCAGGATGGTCAGCGAGGAGCGCAGCTTGTTCATGCGGATCGAGTCCAGGGCCATCAGGAAGATCTCCCTGACCAGTCCGCCCTTCATGGCCGGCTCCCCTGCCGCATTCCGCCGCAGCCCATGGGCTTACTCCGAGCGCAGCGCCACGACCGGGTCGAGCTTGGCGGCGCGGTTGGCCGGGAAGATGCCGAAGAAAAGCCCCACCGAGCTGGACAGGGCCAGGGCCAGCGCCACCGACCAGGGCTCCAGGGCGGCCGGGAGCGAGGTCAGGGCCGAGATGACCTTGGCGAAGATGAAGCCCAGCGCGATGCCGACAATGCCGCCCACCGCCGATATGGTGGATGATTCGATGAGGAACTGCATCAGGATGTCGCGGCGCCGCGCCCCCACGGCCTTGCGCAGGCCGATCTCGCCGATCCTCTCGGTGACGGCCACCAGCATGATGTTCATGATGACGATGCCGCCGATCAGCATGGAGATGGCGGCCACGGCGATCATGGCCGCGTACAGCGTCCCGGTCAGCTGGTTGTAAAAATCGATGAAGGTCTGCGAATCCTCGATGGCGAAGTCGTCCCCCTGGCGGAAGGACAGCTGGCGCCGGGAGCGCATGATGGTGCGCACTTCCTCCTTGGCGGCGTCGAGGCTCCCGGGATCGCGGGCCAGGATGTTGATGGTCAGGCTGCGGCGGCTCGAGCCGTAGTACTTCTGGAAGGTGGTGATGGGGATGGACAGGAAGCCGTCCAGGCTCTGGCCCAGGATCTTTCCCATGCCCTTGACCACGCCGATGACGCGGTACCTGCGGCTGCCGGCCGTCAGCCACTTGCCCAGCGGGTTCTCGAAAGGGAACAGCTCCTTGCGGATGTCGTGACCGATCACGCATACCTGGCGGGCATTGGTCTCGTCGTCGGCGCTGAGAAAGCGCCCGGCCTCGATCTCCATGGTGCGCCCGGTCAGGTGGTTGCCGGCGGTCTCGCCGCGGATGCGCATTTCGGACAGCGACTTGGCGCCGTACTTGACCGTGGCGCGGTTCCCGTACTCGGCCTCGACCATGAGGCTGATCCGGGCGTTGGCCTTCAGGTAAAGGTAATCCTCGTACTCGATGCGCCTGCGCTTGAGCATCTCCTGGGCGTCCTTCAGGTTGGTGATCATTTCCGGGGCGCGCTGCACCGTGAAGGAGTTGGTGCCGAAGGCGAACAGCTGGAACTTGACGTAGCGGTTGAGCCCCTGGATGATGGTCACGACGGTGATGACCGTGGTCACGCCGATGATGATGCCCAGCAGGGTCAGGAAAGATCGTAGCTTGTTGGCGTGCAGCGAGCGCAGCGAGATGGCGACCGATTCGCCCAGATTGATGCCGGTATTCATCATCCGTTCTACGGATGAGGCGGGAGTGAAGTTTAGGCGCCGGCGCGGCCGTCGCCCGGCAGCAGCAGGAAATTGAAAATTCGGCGGCCGGTGCCGCCGTCGCGGCGGAAGGACGGGAACAACCCCGGAGAGCAATGGGTGCACAACCCGCAATCCCGGATCCGCTCGGCGGCGACCCCTGCCGAAGCCAGGGACAGCTTGAGTCCGGATTTGATGTCCAGGTGGTATTTCCCCGGACGGATCGGGCTGAATATGCGATCGGCATAGGGCTTCCCGGCGAAAAGGTCCGCCAGCTCCTCCCCTACCTCGTAACAGCCGCCCTCGATGGCCGGCCCTAGGAAGAAGGAGAACTCGCCCAGTTCCTTTCCCAGCCGCGCGGCGAGCCGCTCCTCGATGCCCTGCAGCAGGCCGCGCCAACCCACGTGGAGGACGCCTCCGCGGCGGCGGCGGCTGTCCCAGAAGAACAGCGGCAGGCAGTCGGCGGTCTGGATGACGGCCACCGCGCCCGGGCGCTCCAGGAGCAGCCCGTCGGCCTCGCTGCCGGGGCGCCATTCCTCGGCGCTGAGGATGCGCCAGGAATGGACCTGCTTCAGGAACAGCAGCGGCCGGGACGGGAAGAGCCGCTTCAGGTCCCTGGAGCTGAAATCTATTGACGTATAGCCGAATTGCAGATACTGTTCCTCGTGGACGAACAGGCGCTTGCCGGCAAACGTCCGGGCGACGGGGTCAGTCACGGCCGGATCCCTCGGCCTGGAGAATGTATTTGCGCACCGCCCGGTTGTGCTCGGCCAGGCTGCTGGAAAAATGGTGGCTGCTCTTGTCCTTGGCCACGAAAAACAGGTAGTCGGTGTTCTCCGGGTAAAGCGCCGCCTCCAGCGCGGCATAGCCGGGGCTGGCGATCGGCCCCGGCGGCAGGCCGCGATGGCGGCGGGTATTGAAGGGCGAATCCCCCTTCAGGTCGCGCCAGCGCAGGTCGCCGTCCCAGGTGCCGGCCTTCTTCAGGGCATAAATGATGGTCGAGTCGCAGTCGAGGAGCATGCCGCGCCGCAGGCGGTTATGGAACACGGAAGAAACCAGGAAGCGCTCCCCGCGGCTGGCCGTCTCCTTCTCCACCAGCGAGGCCAGGATCACCACCTGGCGTACGCTGAAGCCGATGTCCCGCGCCCGCCAGACGAAGGTGTTGCCGAAATTACGCCGGAAGCGGTCGACCATCAGCCGGGCCATTTCCCCGGGGCGGATGTCCTTGCGCACCAGGTAGGTATCGGGAAAAAGATAGCCCTCCAGGTCGCCGGCCTCGGGATCGATGTCGCGGATCAGAGCGGCGTCGCCCGCGGCACGGACGAATTCGGCAACCGGGAAAAGGCCGGATTCCTCGAAGACTTGGGCGGTCTCGCCGATCCACAGCCCCTCCTTGACCGTCACCTTGTGCAGCAGGGACTTGCCTTGCGCCAGCTTCTCGATGACCTGGCGCATGGAGAGGGGGCCGTCGAACAGGTATTCGCCGGCCTTGAGCTTGCGGTCGGCATGAAACAGCCGGTAGTAGCGGCGGAACGCCTCGGCGCTGGCGATGACGCCGTGCCGCTGCAGCTTTTTCGCGATCGCCGAGACGGGCATGCCGCTCTCGATCATCACCACGACGTTCTGGCCGTAGTTCTGGAAAGGCTGAAAGACCGTGCGGTAGACGCCGTAGCCGAACCAGGCCAGCACGGCCAGGGCCAGGAGCAGCAGCAGCAGAAAAAATCGTTTCCAGGACTGTTTTTTCCTTTTCTTCATGTCTGCTCGAAATAATTCTGCAGGATGACCTGGGCGGCCAGGCTGTCGAGAAAAACCCTTCGCCTGCGGAAATCGCGATCGATCTCCTTGCCCTTCTCCTCGGCGGCGAAGCTGCTCAGCTTTTCGTCGACCAGGCTGACCGGGACGGCGACGCGCTTGCGCAGGAAGCCGGCAAAGCGGTCGACCGCAGCGCAGGCGCGGCCCTTGCTGCCGTCCATGTTCAGGGGGTAGCCGACCACGATGCGCTCGACCCCGTACTCGGCCACGCGCCGCAGGATCTCCGCCAGGACCTCCTGCTGCCTTGACGACTCGACCAGCGCCAGGGGCGAGGCGATGCGCGTCACCGTGTCGCCGACGGCCAGGCCGACGCGCCGGCTGCCGAAGTCAACGGCCAAGACCTTCATCGACGTTTTCCCGGCGCTTGTGAAAGTGGTCGAAGCCGTAGCCGATCAGGCGGTCAAGCAGCGGTCCGAACGCGATGCCCTGCGCCTGCCACAGCTTGGGGAACATGCTGATGGCGGTGAATCCCGGGATGGTGTTGATCTCGTTGACCAGGATCTCCTGGCTGCCGTTCTCCAGGAAGAGGTCGACGCGGGCGAAGCCGTTGAGGAACAGGGCCCGGTACGCCTTGTGCGCCGTCCTCCTGACCCCGGCCTCGATCTCGTCGCCCAGTCGCACCGGGATGCGGAACCGTGTCTTGCCCTCCAGGTACTTGTCCGCGTAGTCGTAGAATTCATGGGAGGGCAGGAGCTCGCCGGGAGCGGAGACCAGGATCTCGTCGTTGCCCATGACCGACACCTCGATCTCGCGCATGGCGATGGCCTTTTCGACGACGATGCGGCGGTCGTAGCCGAAGGCGAGGTCGGCCGCCGCCAGCAGCTCCTGCCGGCTGCCGGCCTTGGCGATGCCCACCGAGGAGCCCAGCGAGCAGGGCTTGACGAAAACCGGGTAGCCGAGCTTCTTTTCCACCAGCTCGGCGACCTGCTCATGGATGTTGTCGCTGAAATGGAGGAAGGGGGCCTGCTTCAGCCCGGCCTGGGCGAAGAGCATCTTGGCGGCGACCTTGTCCATGGCCAGCTGGGAGGCGAAGCTGCTTGCGCCGACGAAGGGCTTGCCGGCCATCTCGAACAGTCCCTGGATGCGCCCGTCCTCGCCGTTGGGGCCGTGCAGCACCGGGAAATAAATGTCGGCGTCGACGGCCTGGACCCACTCACCGCTCCAGGGCATGAAGGATCGGAAGCTCTCCCGCCTTAATTCATCTTCCTGGAAGCTCGTGTTCCCGGTCAGGCACCACTCCCCTGCCCGGTTGATGTAGATCAGGAACGTCTCGTAGCGCTCACGGTCCAGGTTCTCCCATACGGACTTCGCCGACATCAGCGACACGGCGTGCTCGGCCGACCGGCCGCCGAAGATCAGCCCGACCTTGACTTTCTTCTTCATGTTCGCGTCCTGTTTCCTTTCATTCATATGGGGTCCATGTCCTTGCCAAACGCCGGATTTCCCGACCGCTTCAGGCAAAAAAAGATTTTAGCAAAGCGCCGGTGGCAGGTCAATCGATCGATTCCTGTCCCAGCGGGCCGTCGGGTGATGATGCCGCCCCGATCCAGTCGAGAGCCTGGCGGAACAGGCCGGGAGGCACGGTGTGCCCGCCCTTGAAGGCCTGAAAGCTCACCTGGAAACCGGCTTTTTCCAGCAGGGCGCGCGCCGCCTCGCTCTGCCGGGGAGGGACCTTCGGGTCGCGGCTGCCGTGGGCGATGAAGACGCGCAGGGAATCGCGGGCCCGCTCCAGTTCCGCCGGGCGTATCGATTCCTCGGGGAAAACGCCGGCGACCGCCAGCACACCGGAGAAAACTTCGGGATGCCCCAGCGCGGCCTGGTAGGCCAGGGAAGCCCCCTGCGAGAAGCCCAGGATGTAGACCGGGCCGACCTTGTAACTGGCCTTGAGCTCGGCCACCGTCGCCATCATGGCCTGCACGGTAAGCGGGTCGGCCAGTTCCCAGATGCGGCGGTCCTTCACCAGCAGGTACCACGAGCGCCCCATGCTGGCTCCCTGCTGGACGGGGAACGGATAGGGGCCCTCGGGGGCGGCGAAGATGCATTGGGCTGCGGTATGCTTCTTCCACAGGGGATCGAAGTCCATCGGGCCGCCGCCGCTGCCGTGAAGGGCGATGAGCAATGGATACGCCCGGGCCGGATCGTAGTCCGCCGGAAAGTGGACCTGGCAGCTCATCACATGGCGGATCTCGTAAAAATGGGTTCTCGCAGCCGGTTGGGCGGCCGCGAGCGGCAATCCCACCGTCGTGATCAGCAGCAGGATGAGGGCGATGAAAACAGGCATGGGGTCACCTCGCTGGTTCCGGAACGTGCTCCCCGCGCGCAGCGCGCTTCATGCCGCGCCGCCCGCCCGGTAGTATTGATAGAAAAAATAATTGCGCAGAATGTTCTTGACATAGTTGCGCGTCTCCGAAAAGGGGATCATCTCGATGAATTCCTCCTCGTCGGCCAGGGGGAATTCGCCCAGCCATTGGTCGACGCGGTGCGGCCCGGCGTTATAGGCGGCCAGGGCCAGGTACAGGCGGCCGTCGTAGCGCTGCAGCAGCATTTTCAGGTATTGCAGCCCCAGGCGGATGTTGAGCTCCGGGTCGTACAGATCATTGACCTTGAGGCGGCTGCCGTTGGCCACCTGGCGCGCCGTGCCGTGCAGCAATTGCATCAATCCGTGGGCATTGGCCGGGGAACGGACATCGCTGCGGAAGAACGACTCCTCGCGGATCAGGGCCAGCACCAGGGCGGGATCCACCTGCTGCCGCCGGCTGTAGGCGATGACCAGTTCCTCGTAAGGCCGGGGGAAAAAGATGCCGCTGAGGAAATCGGGCAGCCGCACTCCTTCCAGGAAAGGGAAATTGCCGCGGAACTTGGTGTAGGCGGTGAAATACTGGCTCTGGCGGTAGAAAAGCAGCGACTCGATCATCTTGAGCAGGTTGCGGTCCCCGGCGCCGAGCCCCGGGTCGTCCTTGGCCCAGTGGACGGCTTCGGTTGCTTCGACCCACAGGCCGCGCCCGACCAGCGCCTTCAAGTCATCGACGATCTCCAGGAAGCGCGGCCCGGGCGGATCGTCGAGGCCGGCCAGGAACTGGAGATGAAGGTCCTTGAATCCTTCCCTGTCCCCCAGCGTCTTGACCGCGTAGTAGGAGAAGGGATAGGCGTCCAGCGCGGGCGGGGCGTTCTCTTCCAGCCTGGCCTGCCAGTAGCTCGACGCGATGCGGTAGGCCGGGATCGTGGATCCGGCCCCCAGGCGGAAATAGGCCAGCGCCCGGTCTTTTTCATCCCGGCGGTAGTGGATCCAGGCCAGCAGCCAGGCGGTCTTCCAGTACTCGTCCCCCTGCTCTCCTGCGGCGGCGATGTAGCGTTCGTACAGCGGCAGCGCCCGCTCGAAATCGCGGCGGCCCAGCAGCAGCTGCGCCAGGTCGAACAGCAGGCCGGGAGTGACGGCTGCCTCCGCGCCGTCGCGCTTCAGGCGCTCGTCCACGTCGAGATCGGGATTCTCGCGCACGTCCAGCTTGATGCGCAGGCGCTCGGCGGCTTCGCAGCAGGTCCCGGCGAGCGGTGAGCGCAGGAGCTGGCGGGCCTGGCCATAGGCGCGGCCGCGGTAGGCGAACTCGGCCTGGAACAACCGGTTCAGGTCGCGGTACGCGCTGTGGCGCAGCTCGCGGCGGAACTCGCCGCTATCGCCGTCCTGCAGCAGATAAGCGAACTTGGCGCGCCAATCGTCCTCGCTCAGCTCCTGCAGCAGGACCGACAGGTCGGAACGGGAGAGATGGCGCGAGAAGACCTCAAGCCGCTGCCGGGCGAACAGCGCCTTGAATTCTCTGCTGGCGTCCCGGCGGCGGCGCGTTTTCAGCAGGCTGTCCAGCCTCAGGACGCGAACCTCCGGGTCCGCCGGCGTCCGCTCTTCGGAAAGATCGACGAATTCGGCGAAGCGCCCGAGAGCGTGGAGTCCCTTCAGACGGATGAATTCCCGTCTCTGCGCCAGGAACGGGGAGGTCGCGGGCACTTGATCCAGGGCGGACAGGCTCTCGGCATGGCGCCGGGCATCCGACAGTTCCTGGGCGCGCCGCAGGTTTCCGATGGCCGCCAGCAGGGGCGTCTCCTGGGCTGCCGGCGCCTCGGGGACGGCGTCCAGAAAACAGTTCAGGATGCGGTAATTGCGGAACAGCTGCCGCCGGTCGAGCTGCGGCGGCTCACCGGAAAGGACGGGTTGCCGGAACAGCCAGGCGGCGGCGAAAGCGGCAACGAAAGAGAACGCGATGAGCTGGCAGAATAACAGGGTGTAGGGGAAGCTGCCGCCCTTACTTGAGAACTTCAAACTTGTAGCCTTTCAAGGCCGCCCGGTCGCCCTTGGCCAGGACGTTGACCATCTGTTCCTCGAAATAGCGCAGATCGCTGGAGCGGCGCAGGAAAAGCTCCTTGGCCTGCAGCAGCGTCTCCTTCAGGACATCGTACAGGTTGCGGTTCTTGATGCCGTCCTCCACCACCTTCTTGTTGTAGAGGATGATGTCGTTGATGATCACCCGGGCGTAGCGCTCGGGGTCGTTCTCGCGCAAGGGCGCCGATGTTTTCTCCATCTCGTCGGCGGGCTCGTAGATCTTGTGCTCCACTTCGCTGTCCTCGACGAACTCCTGGGTCTTGATCTTGGCCAGCAGCTTCTGGCGGATGGGCAGCAGGTCCAGGCTGAGCTCCCCCACCGTGGCCAGGATCTCGATCGGCTTGGACTTGATCGGGCTGCCGCTGAGCGAATCGGCATAGATCACCGCCTGCGGCTTGCCCTTGACGAAGAACGGCAGGACGAGGATCCTCTTGGGCTTGCCGCCGCCGAGCCGGTTGTAGATCAGGAAATCGTCGGGCTTGTGCAGGGGATCGCCGGCGTAGCTTTTCTTGGTCTCGATGACGCTCTTGAGGACCGTATCGGCCGAGAGCGAGAAAAAGATGCGCTTCAGCTCCTCGTCGCTGATCTGGCCGCTCTCGCCGGTGAAGCCCTTGCCGCGCCAGCCGACCAGCTTGTCGTCGCGCAGCAGGAACAGGGCGGCGCGGTCGCAGAAGCGGTTGATGCCCTCGATGATGCCGCCGATCAGCAGCAGCTGGGTCGACGCCGTGGAGATCTTCTTCACGTATTCGTTCAGGGTGAGGACGTCGGCGGCCCCGTCGGCGTCCTCGTCCCCGGCGCCGAACTCCTTGGGCAGCGTGAATTGGGTCAGCTCATCCAGTTCCTTGAGCTTCTCTATGTCCCGGAACACGTTGCTCTGGAAGGCATCGATGCGGTTGAGCAGCAATTCCACTTTCTCGTTGACCACCTTCTCGACGAAATTCCTTATCTCCTCTTTTTTCATGCGACCTCCATGTTGGGTTTATACACCCGCCTCCAGGCGGCTGGCCAGCAGTTCGGGCAATCCGGCATCGCGGATCTTTCTCTGCGTCTTGCCCACCTCATAGGTGAAGCGGTTGAAACTGATCTCCATTTTGACCGAATCGAAGACAATATAGCTGGGCGCCGGATTCTTGTCGCGCGGCTGGCCGATGGAGCCGGGGTTGATCAGGTAGCGCGTGTTGCGGTCGAGCTTGATGCGCGCGTTTTCGCTTAAGGGGACGACATCGAGCTTCTCGTTGCGCAGGTAGTAGATGACGGGGAAATGGGTGTGGCCGAAGAAGCCGATCGACGTGCCCATGAAGCGGAACGACTCGGTGGCCTCGAACTGCGAGAAGACGTAGTAGTCCTCGTCGAAGGTGGAGCCGTGGCAGATGGTGATGAAGCGGTCGACGACCAGCGGCCCCTTGGGAAGCTTCTTCAGGTACTGGAAGTTGGCCGGCGCGATGTTCAGCTTGCTCCATTCGGCGGAGAAGGCGGCGGCCGGATTGAACAGGGCCGACGACTCCAGGTCGGCGATGACCTTGTCGTGGTTGCCGCGCACCGCCTTCAGGTGCGGCAGCTGGCGGAACAGGCCGATCACGCCGTCGGGATCTGGACCATAGCCGACCAGGTCGCCCAGGAAAAGGATCTTGTCGACGCTCTTCGCCTTTTTCTGGCCGAGGAACTTCTCGAACGCCTCGAGGTTGCTGTGAATGTCACTGAATACGAGGTAGCGCACGGTTCACCGCCTGGAACATCTGCTCGGCGTGATAGGAACTGCGGACGAACGGTCCGGATTCCACTCCCAGAAAACCCAGTCCCAGGGCCGCCTGCTTCAGCCCGGCGAACTCCGCGGGGGTATAATAGCGCTCGACCGGCAGGCTGCGCCGGTCGGGCTGCAGGTACTGGCCGATGGTCAGCAGGTCGACGTCCCGCTCGCGCAGGACGGCGAGCAGGTCAAGGATCTCGGCTTGGGCCTCGCCCAGCCCGACCATCAGGCCGCTCTTGGTGATCCAGCCGCGCTCCTTGCCGCGCTGCAGGACGCGCAGCGAATCGGAAAAGGCGCCCGGGCGGCGGTTGACTTTGGCATACAGGGCGGGCACCGTTTCGATGTTGTGGGCCAGGACGTCCACGCCGGCATCGAGAACGGCGTCCAGCAGCTCCGGATCACCGGAAAAATCGGGCACCAGGGCCTCGATCCCCAGCTGCGGCCGCTCGCGCTTCAAGGCGCGGATCACCGCCGCGAAATGGCCGCTGCCCTTGTCGGGAAGGTCGTCGCGGGTCACCGATGTGATGACGGCATAGCGCAGATCCATCCATGCGGCCATCTCGGAGAGCTTGCGCCCCTCGTCCGCGTCAAGCGGCTCGGGCGAGCCGGCGGCGACGGCGCAGAAGCGGCAGTCGCGGCTGCAGACGGAACCCATGATCAGGAAGGTGGCCTGCTTGCCGTTCCAGCACTCGTGGATGTTGGGACAGCGGGCGCTCTCGCAGATGGTATGCAGTTCGCGCCGGCGCAGCCTGCTTTTCAGCGCGAAAAAGGCGTCACCGCCCGGAAGCCGCGCCTTCAGCCATTCGGGCTTCCTCATGGGATGGGGTCCGCCGCCGGCCATGGGCTTCATCCCCTGGGCCTGACCAGGTACAGCTCCACCTGGGGCTGGGACAGGTACTCGGCTCCGGCGGCGTTGATGACGACCATCTCCTCCACCGTGGCCACCCCGAAGTCCTTGATGTAGATGCGCGGCTCGATGGTGAACACCTGGTCCTTTTCCAGGGGAATGAAGGGCAGGTTGCCGTATCGCTCCCAGGCCGGCGCCAGCAGGGCGCCGCCGTCGTGGGCCACGCGCCCCACCTGGTGCCCCAGGGCGTGGGGATACTCGTCGTAGCCCCGGGAAACGATGTGGCCGCGGGCGATGGCGTCGATGTCGATGCCGCGAACGCCGGGCTTCAAGGCCGCGAAAGCCAGTTGGATCGACTCCAGGAGCACGTCAAAGCCGCGCTGGACATCGGGCGGCGCCTTCTTTTCGCCCGGGCGCAGGATGTACCAGGTGCGCTGCAGGTCGGAGCAGTATTTTTCGACCCGGACGCCGAAATCGATGTTGAAGATGTGGCCGGGCCGCAGCACGTTTCCGGTGGGCGCCGAGTGGGCGCCGATCTCCTGGGGCCCGCTGAAGACGGCCGGGCAACTGTCGACATCCCAGGCCGACGGCAGACCCAGCTTCTCCCGGCGCGCCGTGATCCAGGCCGCGAGATCCTTCTCGCTCATGCCCGGTTGCACCGCCTTGCCCACCCTGGCGTAGATGTCGAGGGTGACCCGGCAGGCTTCGCGCAGGCGGCGCAGTTCCTCGGCGGATTTGCGGCCGCGCAGCTTGGCGATCACCTCCTCGGCCGGGACCAGCCTGGCGGGGTAATCGGTCCCCTGCAGCAGTTCCAGCAGTTTCAGGTAGTTGCCGTGGGTCAGGCCGTCGGCGGCGGCGCAGTCGGGGGAATAGTCGATGGCGATCTTCCGCGGGTCGAGGCGTTGCAGCAGGCGCAGCAGGTCGTCCCTGGGGCTGCCCTTGTAGGCGGAAACGGTGTCGAAGAGTGCGGCGCGGCGAAAGGTCTCCACGTCGAGGTTGCCGACAATGGCGTGCTTCTCCCCCGTCCTGCCGAACAGGAAGAACGAGAGCCAGGTGGCGTGGTTGCCGACGACGTAGTCCATCATCGGATCCGTGATGATCCCCGATTCGCGGTCGATGATCATCCAGAGATCGATGTCCAGCTCGCCCAGGATCTCTATGGCCTGGGCGATCTTTTCCTTCTCCATCAATCCTCCTTTTTCGCGCTGCGCGAATCGAAGTAGAGGTAAAGCGCGAGGACGATGAACATGACCAGGGCGATGGGCTCGCCCTGGGCCTTCTCGGCCCAGCCCAGGTGGATGAAGCGCTCGAAGTCGAAGTACTTGAGGATGGCGCTGACCACGCCGATGATGGCGCCGCCGGCGATGAAGCCCGAGGCGATGAGGATGCCCTTTTCATAGCGCTTGTTGGCCCAATCCTTGTCCTTGCTGGAACGCATGACCAGGTGGGCGATCAGGCCGCCGATGACCAGCGGCGTGTTCAGCTCCAGCGGGATGTACATGCCCAGGGCGAAGGCCAGCGGCGGCACGCCGATGAACTCCATGATCAGGGCGGTCAGGATGCCGACACCGTAGAGCAGCCAGGGCACCTGCGCGCCGGGGTTCATCAGCGGCTGGATCAGGGCGGCCATGGCATTGGCCTGCGGCGCCGCCAGGGCGTCGGAACCGGAAAAGCCGTAGGTCTGGTTCAGCAGGAAGATGACCAGCCCCACGGTCAGCGCGGAAACCAGGACGCCGAGCATCTTGAATTTCTGCTGCTTGACCGGGGTCGAGCCCAGCCAGTAGCCGATCTTCAGGTCGGTGATGAAGCCCCCGGACATGGACAAGGCCGTGCAGACCACGCCGCCGATGAGCAGGGCGGCATACATGCCGTACTGGCCGGTCAGGCCGGCGGCGACCAGCACCAGGCTGCTCAGGATGAGGGTCATCATGGTCATGCCCGAGACCGGGTTGGTGCCGACGATGGCGATGGCCCGCGCCGCCACCGAGGTGAACAGGAAGCTGATGATGAAGACGGTGAGCGTGGCGATCAGGCCCAGCTTCAGCGGCTGCGGCACGGGCTGGAGCACCGAGAAGCTGAAAAACACCCAGATGACCACGATCGTCAGGGCCAGTCCGAGGATGACGTACTTCATGCTCAGGTCGGCCTGGGTCCGGGGCGCCTTTTCGTCGCCAACGGCGGCCTTGCGGAACATCTGCTTGAAGCCCATGCCGAAGGCCTGGACGATGATCTTGGAGGATTTGAGGATGCCGATGATGCCGGCCATGGCGATGGCGCCGATGCCGATGAAACGCACGTAGGTGCTGAAGATCTCCTCGGCGCTCATGGCCGAGATCAGCTTGCTGCCGTTGCCCACGATCTCGGCGGGAATGTACTGGCCGAAGTAGTAGATCACCGGCACCAGCAGGAACCAGGACAGCAGGCTGCCGGCGGCGATGATCGACGTGTACTTCAGGCCGATGATGTAGCCCAGCCCCATGACCGCCGACAGGACGTCCATCTTGAAGACGATCCTGGACTTGTCGGCCAGCGCCTTGCCGAGGCCGAACAGGCGGCTGGTAAACACCTCGTTGAACGCGCCGACCGAGTGCACCAGGAAGTCGAAGACGCCGCCGATGATCATGCTCTTGACCAGGATCCTGGCCTGGGCGCCGCCCTTCTCGCCGGCGACCAGCACCTGGGTGGTGGCGGTCGCCTCGGGGAACGGGAAATGGCCGTGCATCTCCTTGACGAAGTACTTGCGGAACGGGATGAGGAAAAGGATGCCCAGCGCCCCGCCCAGGAAGGAGACCATGAAGATCTTGAACAGGTCGAAGCCGATCGCCTTGTCGAGCCCCAGGATGAACAGCGCCGGCAGGGTGAAAATGGCGCCGGCCACGACCAGGCCCGAGGCGGCGCCGATCGACTGGACGATGACGTTCTCCAGGATGGTGCTCTTCCTCCTGAACAGCGGCGCGACGCCGACGGCGATGATGGCGATGGGGATGGCGGCCTCGAACACCTGGCCGATCTTCAGGCCCAGGAAGGCGGCGGCGGCCGAGAACACCACGGCCATGATCAGGCCCAGGACCACCGAGCGGAAGGTCACCTCGGGCAGCACGGCGTCGGCGGCGATATAGGGGGCGTATTCCTTGCCGGCAGGCAGTACTTCGAACGCCCCTTCGGGCATTCCCTTGACTTCTGGCGTTTGGCTCATGGGGCTGCTCCTTTAGCGGAATCGCGAAATGACGGAATCCTTGACCCTTTCGAACATCTCGGCATTGAAGCGGATCTTGTACTCTTCCTGCTTGCTCAGCAGGAAGGAACCGAAGCGGGTATTCTTGGCCTCCTCCAGCCGTTTGGCGTAATAGGCCTGGCGCTCCCTGGCGAAATCGTCGTCGCTGACGACTTTCTTGGTCTTCAGCTTGACGACGGCCACGGCGGTCTTCAGCGCCAGGGGCGCGGAATAGGCATTCTCCTCCAGGGCGAACACGGCCTCGTCCAGTCCCGGCGTTACGGGCAGGTCGGCCAGGCGGTCGCCGCGCTGGTAGGCGGCGGTCTCGATCTTCAGCGCCTCCTGCTTCAGGTAGGCCTCGATCTTCCCGGCGTCGGCCAGGCGGTTCAGCTCGTCGGACACCCGGCGCGCCCGCTCCTCCAGCATCCGCAGCTTCTTGGCGTTGGCCACCTCGGCAGCGACTTTCTGGCGCACCGCGTCGAAGGGCTCGGTCTGGGCCTTGGCCACCCGGGTCAGCCGGACCACGGCGATGCCCTCGGGAAATTCCAGCGGCTCGGAGATCTCGCTCTCGCTCATGGCGAAGAGCTTTTGCGAGATATAGCCCATCTCATCCAGGTCCTTGATGGCCTGGCCGCGGGTGAGCGGCCCGCTGTCGACCACCTTGGTTCCCAGCTTGCCGGCGCCGGCAGCGAGGCTTTCGGCCTTCTTGACCCTCTGATGGGCCTGGGCCATTCTCTCGCCGGCCAGCTTCCTCAGTCTCTCGTTCTCCAGCACGCCGCGGATGCGGGGCTTGACGACGTCGAAGCTCTGCTGCTGCTCCTCGACCTTTTCGGGGACGTAGAGCAGCGAAAAGGCGCCGCCGGCGTCCACGGGCGAGGAGATGCCCCCCTGCTTGAGGTTGTCGATCAGCGATTTTTCCTGGGCGCTGAAGCTCTGCCAGCCCCAGTAGCCCCAGTCGCCGCCTTCCTTGGCTTTTTCGTCCTGGGACAGCTCGCGGGCCCGGTCGGCGAAGTTTTCCGCGGTCAGCGAGGCGGCGATCTCATCCATGCGCTTCAGGACATCCTCGCGGGTCGCCTCGTCGTAGGCCACGCGGATGCGGCTGACCTTGGTCTTGCCGGGGATCCTGAACATGGCCTTGTTCTCCTTGTAGTAGGCGAACAGGTCTTCCTCCTTGAGGGTGATCTCCTTCTTGAGATCCGCGAATTTCAGGGCCAGCACCTCGCCCGAGCGCTTCTCATCGCCCTGGAACAGCTGCGGGTTCTTGGCGTGGAATTCGCGCAGCTCCTCCTCGGAGGCCGCAGGCTGTTCCTTGACGTCATCCGGGCGGAAAACGACGTAGTCCAGCTCGGCCTTGTCGTTCTCCCTGCGGAAATCCTCGCGCAGCAGGTCGGTGTCGAGGACCAGGCCGGCGGTCACCAGTTCCTTGAGCTTGTCGGCCAGGATGTCCTGGCGCAGGCTCTCCTCGAAATCGACCACGGTGACGTGGTTGTAGGCCAGCAGGCGCTCGTATTCCTCCGAGCCGATGAAGCGGCCGTCGCGCTGGAAGGACGGCTGGGCGCGGATCGCGTCCTGCAGCTCGGCGTCGGAGACCTCGAGGCGGAGCTTCCTGGCCTCGCCCTGCACGATGCGGCCGCTGATCATCCCCTGCAGCACCTGCTCGGCGATGCGCATCTGGTCGATCATCTGGCGGCTGAAGTTGTCCTTGAACTGGTTGCGGTACATCTCCAGGGTGCGGGCCAGGTTCTTCTGGAATTCCTCGCCGCCGATGGTGGAGCGGCCGACGGCGGCCACGTCGCGGTCCAGGCCCTCCGAGTCGAAGCGTCCCGATCCCCATTGCACGAAAATGAAGCCGATGAAAGCCAGTATCACCAGCCACAGGGTCCAGGAAAGTGATTTCAGGTTGTTCCTCATGGATCTGAGCATTATGATTCCTCCGCTTGGGTTTGCTGATTGAAATTCTTGTCCGCGGCCTTCAGGTAGACCGTGACCGTGGCCCCGCCTTCCTCGTTGTTGCGGATGACGATGTTGCCCTGGTGCTCCTGGATGATGTTGTAGGCGATGGTCAGCCCGATGCCCTTCTTCTGGGTGCGGCTCTTGGTGGTATAGAACGGGTCGAAGGCCTTGTCCAGGTTCTTGAAGCCGCCGCCGTTGTCGCTGATCTCCACGATGGCCTGGCGGCCGTCCAGAGAGCGCTTCAGGTCAATGGCCACGCGGCCGTTGCGCACGTGGTTCTCGCGCAGGGCCTCGAGGGCGTTCTCCACGATGCCCTCAAATACCTGCCACAGGGCGAAATGGTTGCCCTGGATGATCACGTCCTGGTTGAAGTGGTTGCGGATGATGGCGTGCTCGCTGTTCTCCGGCCGCGAGCCGATGACCTTGACCAGCTTTTCCAGCAGGTTGGAGATGCTGAGATCCATCTTGACCTGGTCCATGTCGGGATTCATCTGGTTCAGCTGGTCGATGATGTTCTTGATGCGCACGGCCTGCTTCTGGATGCTGTTCAGCTTCTCGCGGATGTAGGGGCTCGCGTCTTCGCGGATGCCGATCAGGTCCACGTAGCCCAGGATGCCGGTCAGCGGGTTGTTGATCTCGTGGGCGAAGCCGGAGACGATGGCGGTCAGCGACTTCTGCTTCTCGGACTGGATGATGTGCCGCTGCGTGTCGCGCAGCTCCTGCATGGCCACCTGCAGCTTCTGGTTGGACTCGTTCAGCTCGCGGGTGCGCGAGGCGACCTGCTTTTCCAGGTTGCGGTGCGTGGCCTCGATCTCGGTCAGCATGCCCTGGATCTTTTCGGCCATCTCGTTGAACTGGTTGCCCAGGTAGGAGAATTCGTCGTTGGAATGGATCTCGATGCGGTGGGAAAAGTCGCCGCGGCTGATCTTGTCCAGGCCGTTCTTCAGCAGGCCGATGGGTTCGGTCAGCCTGCGGTTGATCAGCGCGATCACGGCCATGAAGACCAGGAGCAGCGCGACGGAAATGACGATGACGGTCAGGCGCAGCCGGCCGAGCATGGCCCGGTTGTCCTCGTTGGAATGGCCGAACAGGATGGAACCCCACACCGTGTCGGTATTGGCGACCCTGACCGGCAGGCGGGTCAGGATATAGGGCCGCGAGCCAAAGGATATGTCGCGCACCTGCCCGTCGCTGCCGACGGAGAGCGGCTCCAGTTCCCCGCGCACCCTCTCCGGGCCCTTGAAGAAAATCTCCCGATCCTCGGCGTCGTACAGGATGATGAAATCCCGCTCATTGTCCTTGAGGATATCCTCGGCCTGGCCCTTGAGGTTCATGTAGTTGAAATAGATGAAATTCGGCTCGGCCAGGGTCTCGAAATCCCGCGCCCAGCGCACGAAGCCGGCCCGGGCCATGCGGCTGTTGGCGGCGCCGACGATCTGGAGGATGAAAAAAGCGGAAAGGGCGATGTAGGCCAGGCTGAGCAAAACGAAAGACACCAAAAACTTGGCGCGCAGCGTATTGGTCTTGAACATCGTTTAGGGGCTATTCTATTATATTTACCGATAAATAGCAACCGGGGATTTCCCTACCCCGGCCCGGGGATCGCGATCGCCTGAACGGCGATGTGCCGGCCCAATCGGGCGGCAGGGCCAGGCGCTTCAGTCGAAGATGTCGCGGATGACCTGCGGCGAGTTGCGCCAGCCGGGGACGACCTTGACGAACAGGTCGAGGAAGACCTTCTTGGCGAAATATTCTTCCAGCGCCTCGCGGCCGTCGGTGCCGATCAGCTTGATCAGGCCGCCCTGCTTGCCGATGATGATCTTCTTCTGCGCCACGTTCTCCACGTAGACGTCGGCGCGCACGTAGACCGTGTCGCCGCGGTCCTTGATCTCCTCCACCTTCAGGGTGGTGGTGAAGGGCAGCTCGTCCTCGACGCGGTCCAGCACCTTCTCGCGCACCAGCTCGCCGACGTAGAACGCCTGGCTCTGCAGCGTCGTTTCTTCCGCCGGGTAGAGGTCCTCCCCTTCCGGCAGGTAGCGGAAAATGAGCTCCTCGATCAGTTCCAGGTTGTCGCCGCGCCTGGCGGAAATCGGGACGATCTCCTTCCAGGGGAAGGCGTCCCTGTACTCCTGGATCTTCTCCAGCACGCGGCCGCGGTTCAGCTTGTCGATCTTGTTGATGGCCAAAAAGACTGGTTTTTTAGACTCCTGCAACAGCGAGAAGATGAACTCGTCGTGCTGCGGCGCCCCGATGTCGACGAAATACAGGACGAGGTCGGCGTCGTGCAGGGCGTCGCGCACGTCCTTCATCATCAGCTCGTTGAGCTTGAAGTGCGGCTTGTGCAGCCCGGGCGAGTCGAAGAACACGGCCTGGCCGCGCTCGGTGGTCTTGATGCCCACGATCTTGCGCCGCGTGGTCTGCGGCTTGGCCGAGACGATGGCGATCTTGGCCTCCATGAGGGCGTTGAGGAACGTCGACTTGCCGACGTTGGTGCGCCCGACCAGCGCCACGTAGCCCGAGCGCCGGGCGCTATTTTTTTTCATGGCGGACGCGCACCGTCTTGATGCGGTTGCGCTCCATCTCCCGCACCTCGAAGACGTGGCCCTCGGCCGTGACCCGGTCGCCCGGCGCCGGGATGCGGCCCAGCAGGCAGCTGATCAGGCCGGCGACGGTCTGGTAGTCGGCGCTGTCGTCGATCTCGACGTTCAGGGCCTCGTTCAGCTCGTAGATGGAGGTGTCGCCGCGCACCGTCCAACCGTCGCGGTCGCGGGCGATGGGCTCCAGGTCCTCGTCGTACTCGTCCTTGATGTCGCCGACGATCTCCTCGATGATGTCCTCCATGCTGATCACCCCGGAGACGCCGCCGAACTCGTCGCTGACGATGGCGAACTTCTGGTTGGTGCGCTGCATCTCCTTGAGCAGCTCCAGGATGCGCATGGTCTCGGGGATGAAGAAGGGCGGGCGCAGGATCTTGCGGATATCGAAGTCGTCGCGCCCCCAGTAGTCGAGGACGTCCTTGGCCAGGATGATGCCCTCGACGTTGTCCAGCTTGTCGGCGACGACCGGGAAGCGCGACTTCTTCTTCTCGCGGATGGTGGCGACGATCTCCTCCAGGCCGGCGTCGACGTGCACGTGGGTCATGTGCACGCGCGGCGTCATGATCTCCTTGACCAGGGTGTCGCCGAACTCGAGGACGCTCTCGATCATCTCCTGGTCCTCCTTCTCGATGACCCCCTCCTTGGCCCCTTCCTCCAGGAACACCTCCACCTGCTCGTCGGTGATCTCCTCGTCGCCGCCGTTTCCGGGTTCGGCCGGGTTCTCCTTGAGAAACAGGGAAAAGACGTAGTTCAGGGGATAGAAGAGGAACCAGGCGACGGGGAAGAGGAAGATCAGGCGGCGCAGCACCGCCTCGCGGTTGCGGTAGGCGACGATGTAGAAGATCACGTTGAAGAACACCAGGTAAAACAGGCCGATGAGCAGGATGCGCAGCGCCGGCGAGGGGATCAGTTCCCGCAGGCGGCGGAAGGTGCAGAGCATCAGGACGATCTGCAGCACGAAGACGACGGTCTCCAGCGAGTGGATGACCAGGTCGAACTTCTCCACGAAGGGGAAGCGCGGCGGTTTTCTGCCCTCCATGCCGGCCAGGAACCTGGCCAGCGAGATGCGCGAGAAGCTCTCGAAGCTGCTCTCGAGCAGGTGGAACAGGACGGCGGCCAGGAAGAGGGCGACGAGGCCGGCGAGGCTCACGGCAGCTCCGCGGCGAACTCGGCGAAGAGCCGGCGCTGGAGCTCCAGCATTTCGCCATTATCCGTCTCGTGGTCCCGGCCCTGCAGGTGCAGCAGGCCGTGGATGGCCAGCAGCAGCAGCTCGCGGCCCAGCGACTGCCCGTTCCGCCGCGCCTGCTCCTCGGCCACGGGGAAGCAGATCAGGACGTCGCCGGCATAGCGGCCGCCGGGGAGCTTCTCCCCCAGGGGGAAGCTCAGCACGTCGGTGGCGCGGTCCTTGCCGCGAAAAGCGCGGTTCAACTCGCGCATCTCCCGCTCGCCCGCCAGGCGCACGGTCGCCCGCCCCGCCAGCTGGATGCGGGCGGCGACCCGGCGCAGCAGGGCCGGGAGATTTTTCACCGGCAGGACGAAGCCCTGGCGCTGGAAAGTGATCATGGCGCCTTGTCCTTGCTGAAATCGAACCCCGGGTAGGAGATGCGCTGGTGGTAGATCGAGGCCAGCTTCTCGTAGAAGCTGCCGGCGATGGTGTTCAGCGCCTTGAAGGTCAGGCCGTCGCACTCGTCGAACTGGTTCTCGGCGATGTCGGAGGCGATGATCTTCTCCACCACGTTGCGGATGTCCTTGTCGCCGGGGGCCGAGAGGCTCTTGGCGGCCGCCTCCACCTGGTCGGCCAGCATGATGATGGCCTCCTCCACCTGCTGGGGCTTCTTCCCCGGGTAGCGGAACATGTTCTCGTCGAATTCGTCCAGGTTGCCGGCGCTGAGTTCCTTGGCCCGGGCGTGGAAGAACTTCACCAGCTTGGTGCCATGGTGCTGCGAGATGGCCTGGCTGACCTTGAGCGGCAGCTTCAGCTGCTCGGCCCTCTCCAGGCCGAGCGGGATGTGCGAGATGATGACCTTGGCGCTCTCCAGCGGCGTCAGCTGCCCGTGCGGGTCCTCGTACACCGACTGGTTCTCGGTGAAGAACTGCGGGTTGTCGACCTTGCCGATGTCGTGGTACAGGGCCATGGCCCGCACCATCAGCGGCGACAGCTCCAGCTCCTGGGCGGCGGCTTCGGCCAGCGTGGCCACCATCTGCGAGTGATGGTAGGTGCCGGGCGCCTTCTCCAGCATCTCGCGGAAGCAGGGCAGGTTGAGGTTGGTGATCTCGACCAGCTTCAGGTCGGTGACCAGCTTGAAGATCACCTCCCAGAGCGGGATCATGAAATTGGCGACGAAGGCCGCCAACAGCGCCGAGAGGATGCCCAGCAGCATGTAGAAGGTCACGGTCATCCAGCCGGGGTCGTCCGTGGCCAGGGCGAAGAGCAGCGTGGTCAGCAGGTTGACCGGCAGCACCCAGAAGAACGAGGCCTTGAGGATCGAGGAGCGCTTCAGGCGCTGGTAGAACTCGATGCCGAAGGCGGCGGCCAGGTTTCCCGCCAGCACGAAGAGCATGATCTTGAAGTCCCAGTCGCAGGCGAAGGCGCCGATGACCGAATTGATGAAGGAGAATACGACGGCGCTCTGCAGGTCGAACAGGAAGGCGATGATCAGCGCCCCGACGGCGAAGGGGATGCCGTAGGCCAGCGCGGAGCCGTCCAGCTGGATGGTGAAGGCCATGTTCTTGAGGACCAGCGGGTAAAGGAACAGCGCCAGGCGGTACATCAGGGCGCAGACGATGAAGGTGACCCCGGAAACGAAGTTCAGCCGCCGGCGGTTGATGCCGCCGGTCCCGGACAGGTTGTTCATTCTCCAGAAAAAGAAGAAGAGGATGGCCAGCGCCGCCATGATGAAGAAAACGCCGGGGATGCGGCGCGAGCTGGTCTTTTCCTCGGCGGCGATCAGCTGGATCAGGCGCATGTGGTCCTTGTTGACCTCGTCGCCGCTGCGCAGCACGATCTTGCCCTTCTTGAGGTGGATGTAGACCGGGTTGACCAGGGCCAGCGTCTTCTCCTCCTGCAGGCGGGTCAGGACCTTGGAATAGGTGACGTTGGTGCTGATGAAGTCGAGCAGGATCGGCTGGACCGTCTCCCGTTCCTTCTCGCTCAGGCGGAACTCCCGCAGCAGCGTTGTCAGGTTGGCTTCGATCTCGTTCAGGTCGTGAAAATCACTCAGGCGGGCCTGGGCGTACCCCCTTTTCTCGTTGTAGACGGTGATCTCGTCGCCGGCGCCGCGGGGAACGCCGATGCGCGACAGGATGATCCCCTTCTCGCTCCATTTCTTCGCCTCCAGCAGCAGGCGGTCCAGGTCGACCTTGGCGAAGGTGTTGGACAGCATCAGCGTCTGCAGAGCCTGCGGCTGCAGCTCCAGCCCGAAATTCTCGCGGATGCCCGCGCGCAGCCCCTCGAGCGGCGACCTTTTCAGCAGGTATTCCTGGCGCGCCTCCTTGATGAAGCGGAACCACTCGTTCAGCAGCATCTGGCTGCTTTCGATCTTCTGGGCGTTGAACTCGTAGACCGGGATCAGCGCCTCCAGGGCCTGGCGGCGGTTCTGCTCGGTCATCTCCTTGTCCTCGACCGTCATGTCCTTGCGGATGACGATGTCGCTGGCGGCGATATCGCCGACCTTCAGCCCCGTGTCGCGGATGGCGCGCGCCGGGGGCACGTAGCTGAGATAGGAGATGGCGACGACGAAGAAGCCCCCGATCAGCACCTTGCCCCAGGGCGAGCGCGCCTTCTCCGGCGCGTCGGGCCGCTGCTTTTTCGCCTTGCGTTCCAGGTCGAAGTTCATTTTTCCGCCTTTTCGTAGGCCTCGATGATGCGCTGGATCAGCGGGTGGCGAACGATGTCCTTCTTGGTCAGGTAGGTGATGCCGATCCCCGGCACGTCCTTCAGGATCTTGATGGCCTTGAAAATCCCCGATTTCCTGGGCTGCTCCAGGTCGATCTGGGTGATGTCGGCGGTGACCACCACGCGCGAGTTCAGCCCGAAGCGGGTCAGGAACATCTTCATCTGCGAATCGACCGTATTCTGCCCCTCGTCGAGGATGATGAAGGCGTCGTTGATGGTGCGGCCGCGCATGTAGGCCAGCGGCGCGATCTCGATGATCCCCTTCTCGATCAGCTCCGAGGTGCGCTCGAAGCCGATCAGGTAGTACAGGGCGTCGTAGAGCGGCCGCAGGTAGGGGTTGATCTTCTGCTGGATGTCGCCGGGCAGGAAGCCCAGCTTTTCGCCGGCCTCGACCACCGGGCGCGTGAGCACGATGCGCTCCACCCGCTTGCCGATCAGGAAGTTCAGGGCCATGGCGATGGCCAGGAAGGTCTTGCCGGTGCCGGCCGGGCCGATGCCGAAGACCATGTCGCGGCCGTGGATGGCCTCGACGTAGGCGCGCTGGTTGAAGGTCTTGGGAAAAACCTCCTTGCCGTCCACCTTGATGAGGTGCTTCTTGAAAATGTCTTCCTGGAGCTGCTCGAGCTTTCCCTCGGCGACCAGGTTCAGGCTGAACTGGATGTCGTGGTCCTGCAGCTTGCCGTTCTCCTCGTGCAGCTGCACCAGGTGCTGCAGGTACTTCCTGAACTTGCGCCCCTGGGCGCCGTTGCCCGAGTACATGACCTTGTCGCCGCGCAGGGCGATCTCCAGGCCGAAGGCCTTCTCGATCGCCTCAAGGTTCTTCTGGAGCAGGAAAGGGAAATGGTCGCCCAGCCCGTCCGGGGTGATGAACTCTTCCATTAAAAAAAACCCACCGCTGGTCTATTCATTGGTGAAATTATAGGCAGCATTGGCGCAAAAGTCAAATCACCCCTGCGCGGGGACGTCCTCAGACGAGCCCGACCAGGGGCAGCAGCAGCCGCAGGCCCAGCCAGATCAGCAGCCCGCCGGCCAGGTCGAAAAGGAAGCCGGCGCGGATCATCTTGACGATGGGCACCAGCCCCGAGCCATAGACAATGGCATTGGGCGGGGTGGAGACGGGGAGCATGAATCCCCAGCTGCAGCCCAGCACGGCGCCCAGGGCCGGCGGCACCGGGTTGATGCCCGCCGCGACGGCCAGGGAGATGATCACCGGCACCACCATGTTGGCCGCGGCCGTGTTGGAGGTCGTCTCGCTGGCCAGGATGGCGATGAACACGGCGGCGAAGGTCACGCCCCACAGCGATTCGGCCCCGGAAACGGCCAGCAGACCCTGGCCGATGCGGTCGGCCAGGCCGGTCTGGAACATCAGGTTCCCGAGGCTCAGGCCGCCGCCAAAGAGCAGCAGCGTGCCCCAGTCGATGCTCACCGCCTGTTTCCAGGAGATGGTGAATTCCCTTTTTTTCCAGTCCACGGGCAGGAGGAAGAGCAGGACCGCCCCGACCAGGGCCGCTGCCGCCTCGGGCACGCGCCCGCCGTACCACTTGGCCGCGGGCGAAACGCTGCCCCAGAACACGGCCAGGAAGCCCGGGGTCACCCAGAGGGCGACCGTGACCAGGAACGCGGCCAGCGCGTTCTTCTGGCCGCGGCTCCAGGGGCCGAGCCTGGCCAGCTCGCGGCGGACGTACTCGCGGCTGCCCGCGATCACGGGCATTTCCGGCTTGTGCAGGGCATAGAGCATCCCGAACAGCAGCAGGTACATGGCCAGCAGCATGGGCACGGCGAACAGCATCCACTGGAAGAAGGGGATCTTCACCCCGGCGAACTTCTCGATCATGGCCAGGCCGATCAGGTTGGGCGGCGTTCCCACCGGCGTGCCGATGCCGCCGGTGGAGGACGCGTAGGCGGCCATCAGCATCATCCCGGTGGCGAAGCGAAAGCGCTGGGGGTCGACCTTGCCGCCGCTCCGGCTCTCCATCAGACCGGCCATGGCCGAGATGATGCCGATGCCGATGGGCAGCATCATGGCGGTGGTGGCCGTGTTGCTGATCCACATCGAAAGGAAGGCCGAAATGGCGCCGAAGGCGAAAAGGATGCGCCAGGCCCGGTCGCCGATCCAGCGCCTGGACATGATGGCGTAGGCGAACCGGCGGTCCAGGCCGTGGACGCTCATGGCGCGGGCCATGACGAAGCTGCCCAGGAACAGGAATATGGTCGGCTCGGCGAAGGGAGCCAGGACGGTCCTGGCATCGGCCACTCCGGCCAGGATGCACAGTACGGCTCCCAGCAGGGCGCTGACCGGGATGGGGACCGGCTCGCCGATCCACCAGACGACGACCCAGGCGATGATGGCGGCCAGCGTATGGGCCCGGGGGCTGAGACCGGGCATGGGGATGAGGCGGACGGCCAGCCCCAGCAGCGGTCCCAAAAACAGGCTCCCCCGCTGGCGCCAGGACTCCACCCGCGCCTCGAGGGGAGAGATCGCCCCCGCCACATCGGCATAAGGCTTCTGAGCCTCAGTGATCCCGGTTTCGTTCTCCAAGTGAATTCCCTCCGTCAGAAATAGGCCGCCTGGGGGTGGCAGACGACGAGGCCGCTGACGCTCAGCTCGGGCAGAAGCTGGTCGCCCGAGGTCAGCGAGACGCCGATGCGGCCGGCCTCCAGGAGCCGCACGAGCTTTTTCTGGTCGGCCAGGGCGGGCCAGGCCGGGAAGCCGGGGCTGAACCTGCGGCCCTGTTTTTCCGCCAGCCCCAGCTCGCGGCGGATGCGCTGGTGCACCGCCCCGGCCAGCGCCTCGGCCAGCTCGGCCCCGAAGCCGTGCAGGATCAGGTAGCGAGTGTAGCGGTCGGAGGCGAAAAGCTCCTTTTCCAGTTCGTCCAGGCCGGCGCCGCAAGTGGCGATGAACAGCGGCAGCGTCTCCCCCTCAGCAGCGAAATAATCGGCCAGCGATACGCCCTTGCGGCGGGGCAGGTCGAAAGTCTCCTCTTTTGCGCCGTGGGAGACCAGCAGGCCGTTCTTTCCCCGGCGCCGGCAGGGAAAATACCCGTAAACGGCTGAAAAGCGCTCGATCCCCCTGTCTTTGAGCAGTTCCAGCGTCTCGCTGAAGAACAGCCCGGCCTTTTCCCCGGGGCTCATGCGCCAGCGCGCCCTGGCCAGGACACGGCGGTCGACAAGGGGCAGAAGATCCTCCAGACGCCAGTGCGCGACCCGGGCTCCCAGGAACGGCGGTGCCGGCGTCTTCGCGGGGGCAATAGCGACGGGGACTTTCGCCCCGGGTGCTGCGGCGCCGGTTGGCGGCGGCGCGGTTTCAGCCCCGGACATGATCTTCATGGCCGCGAAGGCGTCGGCGGCATAGGCGACCTTTCCCTGGTACTCCGCGCGCAACGCCGTTTCCACGAAGGCGGGAGTCAAGGCGGCCCCGCCGCAGATCACGGGGACGCGGATCCCCTGCCCGCGCAAATGGCGCAGGATGCCGGTCATTTCCAGCGTGGAGCGGACCAGCAGGGCGCTCAGCCCGACGTGGTCGGCATGGTGGCCGGCCACGGCGGCGGCGATCTCCTCGCCGCCCTGGTTGGTGCCCAGGTTGATCACCCGGTAGCCGTTGCTGCGCAGGATGATGTCGACCAGGTTCTTGCCGATATCGTGGACATCGCCCTTGACCGTGGCCAGGACCATGGTGCCGCGCAGGCGCCGCCCGGCCTTGGGCAGGCGCGGCTCGAGGATGTCCAGCGCCGCCTTGACCACCTCGGCCGCCTGCAGCACGAATGGCAGCTGCATGTAGCCCTTCTCGAACAGCTTCCCCACCTCGGCCATGGCCGGCAGCAGGTGGCCGTTGACGATGTCCAGGGGGGGCGTCTCAGCGGCCAGCAGGGCCAGGTCGTCGCCGAGACCGGCGGCGTTGCCGTTGAGCACCGCCGCGCGCAGCCGCTGCGCCGGCGTCCGCGGCGCCGTCTTTGTGCCCTCGTCCCCGCTTTTTTTGCCCTGGAAATGCTCCATGACGGCCCGCAGGGGATCGCGGCCGCGTCGGCGGTTGAAAATGAGGTCCTCGGCCAGGCGCATCTCGCCGGCATCGATGCGGTTCAGGGGAAGTACCCGGCCGGCGTGGAAGATGGCGGCGTCCAGGCCGTTGCGCACGGCATGATAGAGGAAAACGGCATTGATGATGCGCCGGGCCGCCGGCAGCAGGCCGTAGGAAATATTGCTGACCCCGAGCAGGGTGTGGGCCCGGGGCAGCGCCGCCTTCAGCAGTTTCAGGGCGGCCAGGGTCTCCGCCCCGGCGTTGAACAGGCCGGGATCGCCCGATCCCAGGGTGAAGGTCAGCGGGTCGAGGAACAGGTCGCGGGAATGCAGGCCGTGCTCCAGGGCCAGGTCGTGGAGCCGTTTCAGCACGGCCGCCTTCCTTTGGCGGGTCCGCGCCATCCCCTGCTCGTCGATGGCCAGGCAGACCACGGCGGCGCCGAAGTCGCGTGCCAGGGCAAGGATCTCCGCGGCACGGGCGCCCCCGTCCTCCAGGTTGATGGAGTTGATCACCGCCCTGCCGGCGCAGCGCCGCAATCCGGCCGCCAGCGCCGGGATGCTGGCGCTGTCCAGCATCAGCGGCAGGCGGCTGCGGGCATTCAGCCCGGCGACGGCCCGATCCATGTCTCCGGCCTCGTCGCGCCCGGCGAAAGCCA
The DNA here is from genome assembly GCA_002436105.1 of Candidatus Aminicenantes bacterium UBA6072. GTDB lineage: Bacteria > Acidobacteriota > Aminicenantia > UBA2199 > UBA2199 > UBA2199. Next base: position 136,397 of record DIXU01000004.1, read on the forward strand.
CGTTGAGATCGAGCAAATGCGCCCCTTCGTTTGCCTGCTCCTGGGCGACGGCCAGCATGGCGTCGAGATCGTCGGCCAGCAGGGCGCTTTTGAACTTGCGGCTGCCGGTGGCGTTGGTCTGCTCGCCGATGATCAGCGGCCTGGGCTTCACCTTCAGGTCCTGGGCCGCGAACAGCGAGGTGGCCCGGCCCGCGGCAACGGGTTTGCGGCGCAGGACCGGCGCCACCCCTTCCAGCGCCCTGGCCAGGGCCCGGATATGGTGCCGGGTGGAGCCGCAGCAGCCCCCGACGATGGCGGCGCCGCTCCCGGTGACGAAATCCCGCAGCTGGCGGGCAAAGAGGGCAGGTTCCAGGTCATAGACATACTTGCCGTCCCTGTAACGCGGCAGCCCGGCGTTGGGCATGACGGCCAGCGGGAACGGGGATGAGGCGGACAGGGTCCTGACCGCCTCGGCCATCCCTTCGGGGCCGGTGCCGCAGTTGACGCCGAAGGCGAAGAGGGGGAAGGGCAGGAAAGTGGCCAGCGCCGTGGCGATGTCGGTGCCCAGCAGCATGCGCCCCTTCTCGAGGGTGACCAGCAGGGTGACCGGGCGGCTGCTCCCCTTCTCCCGGAAGACCCGGCTCAATGCCCGCAGGGCGGCCTTGGCCTGGAGCATGTCCTGGCAGGTCTCCACCTGGAACAGGTCGACGCCGCCCTCGAAAAGGCCCAGCGCCTGGGGGTAATAGGAATCCTCCAGGGCCTGGAATTCGACCTGCTGCAGGCTGGGCAGGCGCGAGCCCGGTCCGATGGAGCCGGCGACGAACCGCGGCTGCTCCCGGCTGCTGAAATCTGCGGCCGCCCTCGCGGCCAGCCCGGCCGCCTGGCGGTTGATCTCCAGGGCGCGCCCGGCCAGGCCGTGCTTGGCCAGCTCCAGCTCCTGGGCTTCGAAGGTGTTGGTCTCGATGATGTCGCAGCCCGCCTCCAGGTAGCCGCGATGGATGCCGGCGATGAGGTCGGGCCTTGAAACGGAGAGAAAATCGTGGCAGCCCTCATGACCCTGGTAATCGTCGGCGACGGCCGCGGCCATGATGGCGGTGCCCATGGCGCCGTCGAGAATGAGGACTTTCTCGCGCCGGCGGCGCTCGAGGTCAGGCTTGCGGGGGGCGGCCAACCGCGTCCTCCGCTGTCAGCCCTTGGCGGCGAAAACCGCTTCCAGCAGGGCCTGGGGGGCGCGTCCCTGTCCCATGGTGAACACGTGGATGCCCGGCACGCCGTATTCCAGCAGCTTCTCGACCAGCCGCGCCATGAAGCGCACGCCGCCGGCGAAGGCCTGCTCCCGGGTGCGGGCCTCCTCGATGAGTCCGACCAGCTCGCCGGGGATGTTGACGTGGAAGGCGCTGGGGATGGACTGGATCTGTTTGCGGCTGACCAGCGGCTTGAGGCCGGGGATGATGGGCACCTGGATGCCGATGGCGCGGGCCTTCTCCACGAACTCCTTGAACAGGCGGAAATCGTAGAACATCTGGGTGATGATGTATTCGGCGCCGGCGTCGACCTTGCTCTTGAGGTACAGCAGATCCTTGTCCAGGTTGGGCGATTCGAAGTGCTTCTCGGGATAACCGGCGACGCCGATGCAGAAACCGGTCGGGAACGGGTCTTCCAGCTCGTCGAGGTACTTGCCGCGGTTCAGCTGGGCGATCTGCTCGACCAGCTGGCAGGCGTACAGGTGGCCGTCCTTTTCCGGGATGAAGCGCGCCTGCCCAGGGGGCGGATCGCCGCGCAGGGCCAGGATGTTCTTGATGCCCAGGAAATGGAGGTCGATCAGGGTGTCCTCGGTCTCGTAGCGGCTGAAGCTGCCGCAGATCAGGTGCGGCACCGGCTCGACGCGGAAGCGGTTCTTGATGGCGCTGCAGATGCCGACGGTGCCCGGCTTCTTGCGCCGGGGCCGGCGGGTGATGACGCCGTCCTTCTCGTCGTAGACCATGTGCGGCTGGTGGTAGGTGACGTTGATGAACTGGGGCTCGAAGCGCATCAGCGGGTCGATGCCCGACAGGATGTCGTCCATGTTCTTGCCGCGGTCGGGCGGAGTGATCTCCAGCGAAAACATGAGCTTGCGGTTCTGCTTCAACCAGTCGATCACCTTGGCCATTGCATTTCCTCGAACGTGGATTGGCTGCATCATAGCACAAACAGCGGCCATTACAAAGCCGATTACAGTGTCAGTGACAGTGTCAGTGTCAGCAGGAGGCCTTACAGGCCAAAGTGGTAGTGGTAGTGATCGTGGTTGTTAAGAAAAGGATTGAATCAGGCATTATATCGGGGCAATCCCCATGGCCGTTCTATTTTGTGTAGGGGCGGTTCGCGAACCGCCCTTACATGAGATCCGAATCAGCATCAGCAGGAAATGAAAGCAATCGGTGCAAGGTGCAGGGCGTAAGGCGCAAGGTGGATCTATTCTCTTCCTTAAACCTTAAGCCTTCCACCTTGAACCAATTTCAATTCATGACAGTAACCTATGCCTTATGCCTGGCGCCGGTTCCAGCATGCCCTTGGCTCAAGCCCTTGTCAGCAGCACCAGGATCTCGAGCTGGGTAGTGCCGGCGAACATGTCCAGGGGAACGACGCGGCGCACGAAGTAGCCGTGCCGGCGCCAGTTTCCGATAGCGGCCGGCATCTCGTCGGCGGCGCAGAACAGGTGCAGCGCGCGCCCCGGGCGGCGGCGGGCGATCGAGGCGATGACGGCCTCGCCGGCCCCGCTGCGCGGCGGGTCGAGGATGACGTCCTCGTCCCCGGGAGGCAGCGGCGGCGGCAGGAGGCGCTCCAAGCTGTTGCGCAGGATGGCGGCGGAGCGGAAATGGACCCGGGCCCCGCCCGGGAAGCGCGGCAGCATGTCGCCGGCGGCGCGGATGGATCCCTCCGCGGCGTCGACGGCGAAGATCTCGCGGTAGCGGTCGCGCAGGCTCAGGGAGAACAGCCCGTAGCCGCAGTACAGGTCGAGGAGGCGGCCGCCGTTCTCCCCCGCCGTCAGGGAGCGGACATGATCCAGCAGCAGCGGCAGGATCGACTCGTTGACCTGGGAGAAGGAGGTCGGCGGCACGGAGAAGACGGACTCGCCCAGGCGCAGGCGGAAACGCTCGGGACCGAAGATCCTCTTGATGGGGAATGACCCCCGCGGGCGCTCGCTTTCCAGGTAATAAGGCGAACGGGAGGGGTCCAGAAAAAGGAAAGCGGAGACGATGTTGGCCTCCAGGGCCTGCAGGCCCGAGGCGGCCCTCAGCAGCAGGCGGTGCAGGCCGCGATCCAGTGCCTGCAGGTTGAAGATGACCATGAATTCGTCATAGGTGCCGCGGATGACGACGAAATTCAGGGCGCGGGCCAGGGGCGAGAATTCGACCCGGGCCAGCAGTCCCTCCACGGCGGCGTAGATCGCGGCATGCTCGCCAGGTTCCAGCAGGGATGATTCGCCGGTCGTGGCGAAAATCGCTTCTGTGGCGTTTTTTCGCTTGCCGAACCCCCCGCTCCCCGGCAGGCAGCGCCGCTTGCTGGTGGTGCGGTAATGGCGGGGACGGGGCGAGGCGACCAGTTGCTCGGGCCTGGCGGGCAGTTGGTGGTGTTTCCAGAATGCGCGCAACGCGCCGTTCTTTATCTCCGCTTCCAGTCGATAATCAAGATGGGCCAGGACGGCCGGTCCCAGGCGCGAAAGCTGGATCCCCCTCCCGGAGGCCTCCAGGCGAATGAATGCCTCCAGGGAGCCGTCGTGGGGCGGTTTTGGCGGTTGCCCCGTGGTTTTGGGCCTGATTCTCCTCCTGGAAATGTCCATTTCAGGGAGCAAGCGGGTCAAACCCTCAACGTGGCGGTCAGGCGCAGGGGGTGCAGGAGCAGCCGCAGCGCGTCTGCGATATCCAGGCAAACCACGTCGGCAGCGGTCAGGCTGTCGATCGCCGCCCCCTCCTCCTGGATGACCGCGATGCCCAGCCGGGCCTGGCGCAGCATGTCCCGGTCGTTGCGGCCGTTGCCGATGCAGGCCGTGCGCCCTGCTCCCAGGGCCGCGACATATTCCGCTTTTTGCGCTGTCTGTCCCTGCCCGGACAGGACCTTCAGGACGCAGGGGATCCCCTCGACCTGGGTTTCCACGCCGCCGAACGTGCCGGCGGTGAGGATATGGATCTGGACGCGGGCGGCCAGCTCCCGCAGCAGGTCGGCGACACCGGGCTTGATGCGGCCGTCGACGGCCAGCGTGCCGTTGAAATCGAGGACCAGGTGCTCCAATGTGAGCTTCTCACCGGTTCCGGGAACGTCAATTTCAATCATGGGTGAACTCCAAAGGTAAAAGGCAAAAGGCAAAAGTGAAGAGGTAAAGAGGTAGAGAGGTAAAGAGATAAAGTGAAGAAAAAGGCAAAAGTGAAGAATCTTGGAATCCAGGTAATTTTCGGGTTTTGAAAGATCTTTGATTGCAGCGGCTACCACTACCACTTTCACTACCACTGATTACTGTAAGGCCTCCTGCTAACACTATCACTAACACTAACACTTGTCTTGCATTGCCTTGCTGACACTGTCACTGACACTGACACTGGAATCCTGTTTTAATTTCCCTTTGATATCGGGCATTTTCTCCAGCGCAAGAAAAATCTCCCGGCAGATCCAGGCATCGGTCGCCGCGTAAGCGACCTGGGCCGGCGCCAGCTGCGGGCGTTCCCAGTTGGAGCACTGCGCCCCCTTGGAGATGCGGACGCCCAGGACATGGGCGGCCAGGGTGCGCACGCCGCTGGCCTTGATCCCCTTCCGGCCCGCCAGCTTGCCGAGCTCGACGAAGCCGGCGGCGGCGAAAGGCATGAGCTCGTGCAGATGGGTGATGTCGCCGGCGATCGCCACCCCCGCCTTGATCACCCTGTTGTCGGCGAAGAGCTCTCCGAGCGGGGCCAGGTCCCCGATCTTTTTCAGCTGCACCAGGAAGACGGCGTCCCGCGCGGCCAGCTGCGCCAATGCCGGGGTGAAATGATCGCCGCTGCGGAAAGTGGGCCTGACCTCGATGTCGAAGCCCAGCAGCCGCTCGCGGCGCAGGCCGGGGATGACGGCGCGCAGGCGCTCGTCGCTGTCGACGATCTCGACCGGCCCCTCCCACTTTTTCAGCGGCAGCAGGTTGATGTCGGACTTGGTGAGAATGGCCGTTTGTTGCGCCGGAGAGGTGGATTCAGCTTGGTGTTTCATGAAGAGGTCATTGTAGCACAGGATCCCCGGCAGCGCTACGTACGCGTCGCTATGCCGAGGTCTTCTGAGGCATCTAGCGACGCCACCTAGCGCTTG